>NZ_JBFAQX010000020.1:0-161794 GCF_040678995.1 Amycolatopsis sp. NPDC049253
AACGCCCGGTCCCATTCCGAACCCGGAAGCTAAGCCTGGTAGCGCCGATGGTACTGCAACCGAAGGGTTGTGGGAGAGTAGGACGCCGCCGAACTAAATGTCAGGGTTAGGCCCCGGTTGAGAACGCGAAAGCGGTTCTCCCGGGGTCTATCTCTATGTGGCGTGCTGTGCGGTGCCCGTGACGGAGCGCCATGCGCGCGTGGGGTGCTCCGAACGGCCCCGTAGGATGGTCAGTCGGCCCCCGTAGCGGGTGGCTTGTGAGAACACAAGATTTTTCTATGGCAGGAGGCCAGGTGTCCGAGTTCGGTCGACGTGACTCAGAGGATGATGGGTCCGGCCGGTCGGCTCGCCGCGACCAGGGCTCCCGCGGCAACCGGTCGGACGCGCCCCGGGGAGACCGGCATGGCGCGCGGCAGGACCGCGGCGGGCGTGACGGCGGCTACCAGGGACGCCCCCGGCGGGACGACCGCGGCGCACGCGGTGGTGGGTACCAGGGCCGGCCCTCAGGTGGCGACAACCCCCGTGACCAGCGCGGCGGGTACGCCGGCAACCGCAACGGCGGCCCGCGCGCGGGTTCCGACGACCGCGGCTCGCGCGGCGGCTACGACAACCGCGCCGGCCGGCCGCAGGGCAAGTCGGCGTCCGGGCGTCGCTTTGAGGACCGCGGTTCGAGCGGCTCGGCCGGCGGCTTCCGCAACGACAACCGCTCCGGCGGCGGCTTCCGCGATTCCCGTGGCTCCGGCGCTTCCCGCGACAACCGCGGCGGCTTCCGCGACGACCGGGGCTCCGGCGGTTTCCGCCCCCACCGCGATTCGGGCGACGACCGCGGTTTCCGCGGCGATCGCGACCAGCGCGGCGGCGGTTTCCGCAACGACCGCGACGACCGCAATTCCGGTGGTTTCCGGAGCGACCGTGGCGGTTCCGGCGTCCGTGACGACCGCGGCGGCTCCGGTTACCGGGGCGGCAGCTCGGGTGGTTCCCGCGACGACCGCGGTGGCTACAAGGGCGGCAGCGGCTCGGGCTCGCGTGACGACCGTGGCGGTTCGGGCTTCCGGGGCGGCAACGCCGGTGGATCCCGCGACGACCGGGGTGGCTCCGGCTTCCGCAGTGGCGGTGGCTCGGGCGGTTTCCGCGGCGGCAGCAGTGGCGGCAGCTCGGGCGGGTACCGCAACGACCGCGGCAGCGGTGGCTCCGGCTTCCGCAATGACCGCGGCGGCAGCACTTCCGGCGGCTACCGCGGCGACCGCGATGACCGCGGCGGCTCGGGTGGTTACCGCGGTGACCGGGACAACCGGGGCACCACGGGTGGCTACCGGGGGGACCGCGACGACCGTGGTCCGCGCACCGGTGGGTCGCGTGACGACCGCCGGCCGGGTGGCTTCCAGAGGGATCGTGACGACCGCGGCTTCCGCGGCGGTGGCTCGCGCGACGACCGTGGCGGCTCCGGCTTCCGCAGGGACCGCGACGACCGCGGCGGGTTCCGCAACGACCGCGGCTCGGGCAGCGGCTTCCGCAAGGACGACCGCGGCGGCTACCGGGGCGGTGCCGACCGCCGTGACGATCGGGGCGGCCCGCGCGGTTCCGACCGCCGCGACAACGGCCCGCGCGACACCCGCGGCTCCTTCAACCGCGACGACCGCGGCGGCTTCCGCGACCGCCGTGACTCGGGCGATTCCCGCGGCTTCGACCGTGCCGACACCCGCGCCGCCGACGACGACTTCGACATCACCGACGACGGCTTCGTCGCCGGCGACACGGCCGACCGCGAGGACTTCTCGAAGCCCGGCGACAGCGGCCGCGGCGAGCACTCTGACGTGACCGCCGACGGCGGCGCGGGCGACACCGCACCGCGCGCCGAGCGTTCGGCTGACGGCGACTCCGATCGCGCGGAGCCGGCTTCGCGCGACGCCGCACGGTCGCAGGCCGACGAGTCGGCCGGCGTCGACGGCGAACGGTCCGCTCGGGACGACCGAGACGACGCCGCGCCCCAGGGCCAAGACAACGGTGACCGCGGCAGTCGCGACGACGCTTTGCGTGAAGACCGCGGCCAGGGCAGCAACGGTGGCGCGCAGTCCGCTCACGACGACCGCGAGGGTGACGACTCGGGCGACAGCCGAGACGGTGGCGACGGCACGGCGATCTCGGCGCGCGGCGAGCGGTCTTCTCGCGACGACGCCTCGGGCGACAGCCGGACCGGCGGCGACCGTGGCACCGGCGACGGGCCGTCCTCTCGCGACCACAACGGTGGCGAGCGGTCCGCTCGCGACGACCGTGGTGACCGTGGCAGCGACGAGCGCCCCCGGCGTGACCGTGACGACCGTGGCAGCGACCGTCCCCGTCGTGACTTCCGCGAAGGCCGGGACAGCCGCGACAGGGACAGCCGGGACAACCGCCCCCGCCGGGACGACCGCGACGCGCGCGGGGGTCGCGACTCGCGGCCGCGGCGGGACGAGCGGCCGGTGCGCGGCGGGCGGGCCGGTGCGGAGGCGCTGGACGACGCGGCGCTGGCGAGGGAGCTGCTCGAAGCGCCGGAGCTGCCGGAGGGCATCGAGTACTCCGATCTGGACGAAGAGGTGCGGCGTGAGCTGCGGACGTTGCCGAAGGGGCTGGCCGAGACCGTCGGCAAGCACCTGGTCGCGGCGGGCGGGCTGATCGACGTCGACCCGGAGGCGGCGCTGGAGCACGCGAAGTACGCGAAGCTGAAGGCGTCGCGCGTGCCGATCGTGCGGGAGGCGCTGGGGCTGGCGGCCTACCACGCGGGCAACTGGCAGGAGGCGCTGTCGGAGCTGCGCGCCGTGCGGCGCATGACGCGCAGCGACGAGCACATCGCCATCATCGCCGACTCCGAGCGGGCACTGGGCCGGCCGGAGCGGGCGCTGGACCTGGCGAAGGAGACCGACACGGCGAAGCTGTCGAAGGCGACGCAGGTCGAGCTCGCGATCGTCGCCGCCGGTGCGCGGCGGGACCTCGGGCAGGTGGACGCTTCGGTCGTCTCGCTGCAGGGGCCGGACCTGGTGCCCAGCAAGCGCGACCCGTGGAGCGCGCGCCTGTTCTACGCGTACGCGGACAACCTCGTGGCCGCCGGGCGCAAGGACGAGGCCGTGCGCTGGTTCCTCAACGCGGCGGAAGCCGACAACGAAGACGAGACCGACGCCGCCGAGCGGGCCGCGGAGCTGTCGAATGAGTGACGCGCTCCTCGCGGGCTATGACGCGGTGCTGTTCGACCTGGACGGCACCGTGTACCACGGCTCGCAGGTGATCGAGGGCGCGCCGGAGGCGGTCGGGGCCGTGCGGGAGCACGGCGCGGCCGTTCGGTACGTCACGAACAACGCGTCGAAGGCCCCGGTCGACGTGGTGGCGCATCTCCGGGCACTGGGCCTGGACGCCGTGGTCGACGAGGTGCACACGAGCGCCCAGGCCGCCGCCGCGGTGCTCGGGGAGCGCCTGCCCGCGGGTGCGCGCGTGCTGGTCGTGGGCACGGACTCGCTGGCTGCCGAAGTCGAGGCGGCCGGCCTCGGCAGCGTGCGGAAGGTCGACGACGACGTCGCGGCCGTCGTGCAGGGGCACTCGCCGGAGACCGGGTGGGCCGACCTCGCCGAGGCGGCGCTGGCGATCCGCGCGGGCGCGCTGTGGGTCGCGTGCAACGTCGACGCGACCCTGCCCACCGAGCGGGGCCTGTTGCCGGGCAACGGGTCCATGGTCGCCGCGCTGCGCACGGCCACCGACACCCAACCGGTCGTCGCGGGCAAACCGCAGCCGCTGCTGTTCGAGACGGCCGCGCGGTCGGCCGGCTCGAGCCGGCCGCTGGTCGTGGGCGACCGGCTGGACACCGACATCGCCGGCGCGGTCGCCGCGGGCATGGACGTGCTCGCGGTGCTCTCCGGAGTCGCGACGCCCGCCGGTCTCCTCACCGCGATCCCCGCCGAACGGCCGACGCACCTGGCCGCCGACCTGACCGCGCTCACGCAGCGCGCCGAGGACCTGAAGATCGGTCCCCGGCCGGGTTGGGAGATCGTGAAGGGCGACGTGCTGACCGTCCGCGGCGGCGGTGAAGCCCTCGACCTGCTGCGCGCGCTGTGCCACGCGGCGTGGGCGAGCTGCGTGACCGAGGTCCGCGCCGAAGGCGACGCGGCCGAGGCGGCGCTGACCGGGCTGCGGCTGGCCTGACTGGTAGTTTGAGCTCGTGCACCCGAACGTCCCGCGGCCCGTCCCGGGCCCTCCGCCGGTCCCCGGACCCGGCCCGCAGCAGATCGATCCCCGCGCGGGGATCGAGGAAGCCGTGGCGGGCCTCGACGACCTGAACTCGGTGCCGCTCGCCGAGCACGTCGACCGGTTCGAAGCCGTGCACACCGAGCTCACCGTGGCCCTGTCCAGCATCGACAGGGTCTGACCGGCGTGCCCAAACGGGCCCGCCTCGACGCGGAGCTGGTTCGCCGTGGCCTGGCCCGCTCGCGGGAACAGGCGTCGGCCCTGATCACCGGCGGCAAGGTCTCCGTGCGGGGCATGGTCGCGACCAAACCCGCCACCGGCGTCGAGTCCGACGCGCCCATCGTGGTGAAGGACGAGGACGACCCCGGCTGGGCCTCGCGCGGCGCGCACAAACTCCTGGGCGCGCTGGAGAAGTTCGGTCCCGAAGGCCTCACGGTCGAGGGCCGCCGTTGCCTCGACGCCGGCGCCTCCACCGGCGGGTTCACCGACGTGCTGCTGCGCAACGGCGCCGCGACCGTGATCGCCGCCGACGTGGGCCGCGGCCTGCTCGACTGGCGGCTGCGGACCGACGAACGCGTGGTCGTGCTCGACCGCACGAATGTGCGCAACCTGACGCCGGAGACGCTCGGCGGCCAGGTCGACCTCGTCGTCGGCGACCTGTCCTTCATCTCGCTCAAGCTCGTGCTGCCCGCGCTCGCCGACTGCGCGCGCGAAGGCGCCGACCTCGTGCCCATGGTCAAACCGCAGTTCGAGGTCGGCAAGGACCGCCTCGGCAGCGGCGGCGTGGTCCGCGATCCCGAGCTGCGCGTGCGGTCCGTGGTCGACGTCATCACCGAAGCCGCGAAGCTGGGGCTCGCGCTGCGCGGGGTCGTCGCGAGCCCGCTGCCCGGCCCCTCCGGCAACGTCGAGTACTTCGTGTGGCTGCGGCGACAGGATCTTCGGCGTCAAGATCCCGGCGAACCCGAGGCCGCCGATGGCACTGTGGACGATGTCGAGCGGCTCGTGCGGGCCGCCGTCCAGGAAGGACCCCAGTGACCAGCGAACGTGAAGTGCTTCTCGTGGCGCACCCGGACCGGGACCACACGCGGGAGGCCGCACGCGAGGTGTCCGCGCGGTTCACCAAGGCCGGGATCCGGCTGCGCGTGACCGACGAAGAGGTGCGTCAGCTCATCGACCCCGACGGCTGCATGGAGATGCCGTGCACCGTCGTCGCGCCGCAGGACGACCCCGCGCGCGGAGCGGAGCTCGTGTTCGTGCTCGGAGGTGACGGCACGCTGCTGCGCGCGGCGGAGCTCGCGCGGCCCGCGGGCGTGCCGGTGCTCGGGGTGAACCTGGGCCGCGTCGGCTTCCTGGCCGAGGCCGACTCCGACGCGCTCGCCGACGCCGTGCAGCGCGTGGTCGACCGCGAGTACCAGGTCGAGGAGCGGATGACGATCGACGTCACCGTGACCCACGGCGGCGTCGAGCTCTACCGCACGTGGGCCCTCAACGAGGCCAGCGTGGAGAAGTTCTCCCGCGAACGCGTGCTCGACGCGCTGATCGAGGTCGACGGCCGCCCGGTTTCGTCCTTCGGCTGCGACGGCGTGCTGTGCGCGACGCCGACGGGCTCCACCGCGTACGCCTTCTCCGCCGGCGGCCCGATCATGTGGCCCGACGTGGAGGCGCTGCTCGTGGTGCCCAGCAACGCCCACGCCCTGTTCGCGCGTCCGCTGGTGATCTCGCCCGACTCCGTGATCACCGTCGGGATCGACCCGTCGGGCCCGAGCGCCGTCCTGACCTGCGACGGGCTGCGCAGCTTCGACATGCCGCCGGGCTCGCTCGTGCGCGTCGTCTGCGGCCGCCGGCCGGTGCGGCTCGTGCGGCTGTGGGAAGGCGTGTTCACCGACCGGCTGGTGCACAAGTTCGGCCTCCCGGTGCGCAGCTGGCGCGAACGACGCACGGGCGGCCGCTCGGTCTGACCGGGTGCGGGCGCGCGAGGTGACCCGTGACACGCCCGGGCCGAATCGTCCGCACAGGTGTTCGACCAGGGAAAAGAACGTTTAGCACCGGTCGAGCGCACGGAAGGTCGGTGGGGGCGGCTACCGTAGGCGTCGTGCTGGCCGAGATGCGCATCCAGGGCCTCGGAGTCATCGAGGACGCCCTGCTGGAACTGCACCCGGGTTTCACCGTCGTGACCGGTGAGACGGGCGCCGGGAAGACCATGGTCGTGACCGGGCTGCACCTGCTCTCCGGTGGGCGGGCCGAAGCGTCCAAGGTCCGGAACGGAATGCTCAAGGCCTTCGTCGAGGGCCGCTTCACCCTCGACAAGGCCGACACCGCGAGCCGCATCGTCACCGACGCGGGCGCGGACATCGACGAGGACGGCAGCGTGATCGCGCTGCGCACGGTGGCCGTCGACGGACGGTCGAGAGCCCACCTCGGCGGCCGGTCCGTGCCGGTCGGCGTGCTGGCGGACCTGTCCGAGCAGGTGATCGCCGTGCACGGGCAGAACGACCAGCTGCGGCTGCTGCGCCCGAGCGAGCAGCGCGCGGTGATCGACCGGTTCGCGGGCTCCGACGTCGGCGAGCCGCTCACCGCCTACCGCGAGGTGCGCGAGGAGTGGCTGGCCGTGATCGGCGAGCTCACCGAGCGCTCCACCCGTTCGCGTGAGATGGCGCAGCAGGCCGACCTGCTCAAGCACGGTCTCACCGAGATCGACGCCGTCGCGCCCGAGCCGGGTGAGGACGTGGAGCTCACCGAGCAGATCAAGCGGCTGATGGCCGTCGACGAGCTGCGCGCTTCGGCGACCGAGGCGCACGTCGCGGTCTCGGGTTCGCAGGACGGCGATCCCGACGCGCCCGGTGCGCTCGGCCTCGTCGGCGAAGCCTTGCGCCGCCTGGCCTCGGCCGAGGACGCGGCGCTTCGGGAGCTCGTGCCGCGGCTGGAGGAAGCGTCGATGCTGCTCACCGACGTCGGCGCGGAGCTGGGCGGGTACATCGAGGGCCTCGACGCCGACCCGGCGCTGCTGGAGAAGGTGCTGGCGCGCCAGGCCGACCTGAAGCGGCTCACGCGCAAGTACGCGGCCGACGTCGACGGCGTGCTGGCTTGGGCCGACGACGCCCGCCGCCGGCTCGAGTCGATGGACACCTCCGAGGAGGCGCTCGCCGAGCTGGCCCGCCGCCGCGACGAGCTCGCCGTGCAGCTGGGCGACCACGCCACCGCGGTGTCGGCGGCGCGGGGCAAGGCCGCGGCCGAGCTGGCGTCGGCGATCACCAAGGAGCTCTCCGGTCTGGCGATGGGGCAGGCGGAGCTGGAGATCACCGTCGAGCAGAAGCCCGCCGAGCACGGCGACCGCCAGGCGCTCGCGATCGATGGCCACGCGGTCCACGCCGGCCCGGACGGCATCGACGAGGTCGAGCTGCTCCTGCGCGCCCACAACGGCGCGCCGCCGCTGCCGGTGCACAAGGCCGCCTCCGGCGGTGAGCTCTCCCGCGTGATGCTGGCCATCGAGGTGGTCCTCGCCCACGCCGACACGGTGCAGACGCTGGTGTTCGACGAGGTCGACGCCGGCGTCGGCGGGCGCGCGGCGGTCGAGATCGGCCGCCGGCTCTCCCGGCTCGCGCGCACGCACCAGGTCCTCGTGGTGACCCACCTGCCGCAGGTCGCGGCCTTCGCCGACCAGCACCTGGTGGTGGACAAGGGCACCAGCGGCGGCGTCACGCGAAGCGGTGTGAAGACGCTGAAGCAGCCCGACCGCGTGAAGGAGCTGGCCCGCATGCTCGCCGGCATGGACGGCACCGAGACCGGCCGCGCCCACGCCGAAGAGCTGCTCGCCGTGGCGGAGAAGGACAAGGCCGCCGCCGAGCCGAAACGCAAGCGCGCCAAGAAGGGCTGACCACACTCCATGATCTGGGCCGCGGTGGCCGACGTCGAGGCGGAGCTCGCCCGGGCTCGGCGCGACGGCGATCTCGACCGGTTCCTCGGGCTGCTCGGCGACGAAGAGCTGTTCGTGCCGATGCTCCGGGAAGACGCGGAGAAGCTCGCGGGCGAGCAGGGCTGGTCGTCGGCCAAAGCCTGCTGCCGTGAGCGTTCGCTGCGGTTGTTCACGCGCGGCGCCCTGCCCGACCTCGGCGCCGACGTGGTGTTCCTCAGCGGCGATCTCGACTGGGCCCTGCACGGGGTCGACGCCGACGAGCAGGTGGTGTTCAACGCCGGCACCCTCGGCGAGTGGCGCGTGCCCGGTTCGGCCGTGCTGCCGTGGCTCGACGCGAACCCGCACCGCGTCACGGCGGTCGAGCAGCAGGTCGAGCGGCTCAACACCGCGCGCTACGGGCACTTCGACGGCCCGCTGGCCCACGCGCTCGCCTGCGGCGCCCACCAGGCCGTGCTCACCGCCGAGCCGTGGAACGTGCTCGACGCGCGCTACCACGACTACGTCGCCGAGGTCCGCGGCCTGCGCGACTGGTGGGGCGTGTCCGACGCGGCCGGCTGGCGGGCCGCGATGAACGACCTCGTCGGCCCCGGCTACACGCTCACGCCCGGGAACCTCGTCCTCGTGCTGCGCGCCCGCTACGGCGCGGGGCTCGATCCGTGGTCCTGGGCCGAGCTCGTGGTGCGCTGGTGCGCGGACAACGGCGCACAGGAGCAGGCGCCCGCGCTCACCGACGTGCTGCGCCGCGTCGTGCGGTACGAACAGCGTTTCCGGGCCGACGGGTTGCTGCCACCCTCCGGCGTCGTCGGCACCACGATCGGGTGGGACGTCGCCCGTGCGGTCGCGATGGCGCGCTGGGGTCTGGCGGTGGGTCACTGCGATCCGCTCACGGCCGAGCTGATGGTGCTCGAGGCCGGCGCGGTGGCGCGTCGCTACCACCAGTCATGGGCCGAGCTATCCGCGAGCTACGTCATGGGCCGGGCCCTCGCGCTGGACGAGGAGGAGTTCGGCGAGGAGTACACCTCGGCCGTGCGAGTCCATCACCTGCTGCTTCAAGATCCGGCCAGTCCTTGGCTGAACCTCTCGTTCGCCGCCGCGGAACCCACCATCCAACCCTGAACCGACGCTCACGGCGACACGACTCACCACAATGAGTCACGCCCCCTTCGGCGCGTCGGCGCTCGTCCCACCCACAAATTTGTCACCATCAGCCACATGAAGCTCACCGGTCTGCTCGCGCGAAACCACGAAGCCCTCCCCGGCATCACCGGCGTCGCGCGGGTCGACCGCCGCACCCGGGAGCTGCTGCGCCGCGTCAGCGCCGGCGACGTGGCGGTGCTCGACCAGCTCGACCTCGACCGCGCGACGGCCGACGCGCTGGTGGAGGCCGAGGTCGCCGCCGTGGTGAACGCGTCGCCGTCGATCTCCGGCCGGTTCCCGAACCTGGGTCCGGAAATCCTGCTGGCCGCGGGCATCCCGCTCGTCGACTCGGTCGGCGGTGAGCTGCTGCGCACGGTCAAGGACGGCACGAAGCTGCGCGTGCACGAAGGCGTTGTCTACATCGGGGAACGGCAGATCGCCTCCGGCGACCAGCAGACGCCCGAGAGCGTCGCCGACCAGATGATCGAGGCCAAGGCCGGGATGTCGACGCAGCTGGAGGCGTTCTCGGCCAACACCATCGAGTTCCTCCGGCGCGAGCGCACGCTGATCCTCGACGGGGTCGGCGTGCCCGAGCTGCGGCTGCCGATGCGCGACCGCCACGTGCTGGTGGTCGCGGGCGGCAACGGCCACGCCGAAGACCTCAAGAAGCTCAAGAAGTACATCGGGGAGCACCGGCCGGTGCTCGTCGGCGTCGACGCGGGGGCCGACACGCTGCGCGCGCAGGGCTACACACCCGACGTGATCGTGGGCGACCCGACCGGCATCGGCACCGCGACCCTGCGCAGCGGCGCCGAGGTCGTGGTGCCCGCACAGCCCGACGGCCACGCGCCCGGCGTGCAGCGCATCCAGGACCTGGGCATCGGCGCGGTCACGTTCCCCGCGTCGGGCAACTCCGAGGACCTCGCGCTGCTGCTGGCCGACGCCCACGGCGCGAGCCTCGTCGTCACCGTCGGGTTCCAGGCCACGTTGCGGGAGTTCCTCGACCACGGCCGGTCGGGCTCGAACCCGTCGACGTTCCTCACCCGGCTCAAGCTGGGCACGAAGCTGGTCGACGGCAAGGCCGTCGCGACACTGCACCGCAGCCGGGTGTCCCTGGGCGCCGTCGCGCTGCTCGTCCTCGCCGCCGTCGTCGTGGTGGTCGCCGCGCTGCTGGTCTCCGACGTCGGCTCCGTCTACCTGGACTGGATCCAGCACACCTGGACCACGTTCACGACCTGGGTGAAGGGGCTCTTCACGTGATTTCCCTGCGGTACCACATCGTTTCCATCACCGCGTGCTTCCTCGCGCTGGCCGTCGGCGTGGTTCTGGGCTCCACCGCGCTCAACGGCTCGCTGCTCTCGGGCCTGTCGGACCAGAAGAAGGACCTCGGCACGCAGGTCTCCGACCTCGAGGCGCAGCGCAACGCGCTCAACGCGCGCTTGGCCGACTCCGACGCGTTCGCCGGGTCGATGGGCCCGAAGGTCGTGGCCGGCACGCTCGACAAGCGCACGGTGGTGCTCGTGACCACCGAGGACGCGCGCCCGGCCGACCGCGACGCGATCAAGCAGCTGGTGCAGCAGTCCGGCGCCTCGGTCACGGGGGAGCTGCAGCTCACGGATGCCTTCACCGACCCCGAGAAGGCCGACCAGCTGCGCGACGTCGTCACGCGCCTGCAGCCGGCCGGTTCGCAGTTCCCGACCGCGGGTGACTCGGGCACGCTCGCCGGCGCGCTGCTCGGTTCTGTGCTGCTGCTGGACAAGTCCACGGCGAAGCCGCAGTCCACGGCCGACGAGCTGGCCGCCGCGCTCGGCGGCCTCACCGACGGCGGCTTCGTGAAGCCCAGCCAGGGTGTGCAGCCGGCGCAGCTGGCGATCGTGCTCACCGGCTCGCAGCAGACGGGCGAGGGTGCGGGCGACCGCGCGGCCACCATCGCGCGGTTCGCGACGCAGCTCGACCGTTCCGGCGCGGGCACCGTGCTCGCCGGTGACCCGGGTTCGGCCGACGGCTCCGGCCCGATCGGCGTGGTCCGTGCCGACACCTCCGCGACCTCCATCCTGTCCACTGTGGACAACGTCGACTCCGCCGCCGGCCGCGTCGCGACGCTGCTGGCGCTGCGCGAGCAGCTCGACGGCGGCTCCGGCCGCTACGGCACCGGCGGCAACGCCCAGGCCCCCGCGCCGGGCGTCGGGTCTTCGGCCGGGAACTAGCACCACGCACGTCGGCGGCGGGCCGGGATCTCTTGGAGGGTGAGAGATCCGGACCCGCCGCCGATTTGCGCTCAGCAGGCGCCGTTGTCGGCCCAGACGCCCTGGCTGCCGCCGGGGGTGTCGCCCTGGGTCCACCACTTGGCCGTCCACTGGTGCCCGTTGTAGGACACGGTCGCGCCGCCGCTGTAGGCCTGCGTGGCGCTCCACGCGGCCGGGCAGGCGCCGCCCGGGGACGACGTCGGGCCACCGCCCTCGGCGCAGACTCCGTTGTCGGTCCACACGTTCTGGCTGCCGCCGGGGGTGTCGCCCTGGGTCCACCACTTGGCCGTCCACTGGTGCCCGTTGTACGAGACGACCGCGCCGCCGCTGTAGGCCTGCGTCGCGCTCCACGCCGCAGCCGAGCACGAGCCGCCGCCCGGAGTGGTCGGGGTGGTGGGCGGAGACGTCGGTGTGGTCGGCGTCGTCGGAGTGGTGGGCGTCGTCGGCGGCGTGGTGCCGCAGCCGGCCGTGGAGCCGGCCAGCCCGTTGACGACGTCGTGGAACAGCGTCGCGTTCGGGTCGAGGTCGTAGAGCGAGAACATCATCGCGCCGGCCAGGCCGTTGCAGTGGATGTAGTCGGTGCGGGCCTTGATCGACTGCGCCGACGAGCCACCGTAGAAGTTCGTCCCGTCGTAGAACCACGCCGACTGCGTGGTCGGGTCGTAGAACGTGTCCGCCGGGTTGTCGACGATCCCGCTCAGTTCCTTGTACATCGCGATGCCGGGCACGTTGCCGCTCAGCGTCTTCCCGGCCGAGGGCCCGGACGCCGACTGGTAGAGCCCGTGGTTCGAGCCGGCGGGCACACCCGTCCAGCCGCGGTAGTAGAACGGGATGCCGAGCGTGAGCTTGTTCGCCGGGAAGCCGCCCGGGATGCCGTATGCGGACGAACCCTTCGTGTAAGCCTTGATCACCGAGTCCGTCGTGTACTTCTCGGTGCCCGGCGGGATCGTGCCGGACGGGTCGTTCGGCGAGCCGTAGAGCGGGTCCTGGAAGTTGGTGGGCCCGGTCGCGTCCCACGCGCCGTGCATGTCGTAGGTCATCGCGTCGGCGAAGTCGAGGTAGTCACCGATCTTGTCGGTCTGCAGCTTCGCGATCTTGTCCTGCCCGCCCGGCAGCGCGGCGGAGACGGAGTAGTGCTTGCCACCCAGCGCGTCGAGCTCCGTGCGGAACTCCTTGAGCAGCGCGGTGAAGTTCGCCGTGTCGTTCGCGCTCACGTGGTTGCCGAGGTGACCCGTGGTCGAACCGGGGTACTCCCAGTCGATGTCGAAGCCGTCGAAGATGCCGGCCGCGGTGCCGGGGCCGCCGTAGCCGCCCTGCGAGGGCAGGTTGCCCTTGATGAACATGTCGATGCACGAGCTCACGAACTTCTTGCGCGACGCGTCGGTGGCCGCGACGTCGGAGAAGTACTTCGAGTACGTCCAGCCGCCGAGCGAGAGCACCACCTTGAGGTTCGGGTGGCGCGCCTTGAGCTCCTGCAGCTGGTGGAAGTTGCCGACGATCGGCATGCCGAACGCGTCGGCCGTGCCGTCGACGCTGATGTCCGAGCCGAAGGACTTCTGGTAGTCGGCGAAGGCGTCGCCCGCTCCGTCGCCCGCGTTCGGGTCGTTCTCGCCGGCGGGGTCGGGGTCGCTCGCCTTCGTGGCTTCGAAGCAGGTGAGGTTCGCCGGGTCGATGTTCTCGAAGTCGTAGATCAGGTAATCGAGGTTGCCCGCGAGCGCGTCGACGTTCTTGGGGTAGTAGGCGTTCTGGTAGATGCTCCACTGGTCGTAGTAGGCGACGCGAAGCCCGCCCGACGCCGCGGCCTGCGCGCTCGCCGCCGGAGCGACGGCCGCGCCTTGCGCGGCCGGGCCGGCCAGCGTCGTGAGCCCGCCGACGACCACGGCCGCGGCGGCGGCCGAGAGCCACGCGGCTCTTCTGGATACCTTGTGCTGCATGGGTTCTCCCTCGCACAGGCGAACAGTCCTCCGCGCCCGGGGAGTGCGCGGAGGACCGACGCGACGTGTGGATCACTGCCTGAGCGGTACCGGCCCGTTTGAAGAATGTGAACCAGCGCACAGGGAGAGTCAATACTTTGGACTAGACCAATTTTGAGGTGTGGGCGCTATCGGGTGTTTCGTCCGGAAAAGCCCGCCGAAGGTCGGCGGGTCACTTGAGCGGCGGGTCGAGCGGGAAGCACGTGACGCGTACCGGCCACGTGTCCCCGCCGGCGGGCAGCGGCATCTGCTGCAGCGCCTTCGCCGCGTCGGTGTCGTGGGCCTCCTCGGCGGCCGCGTGGAAGATGTCCGCGGCGATCGACTGGTCCAGCGGGGCGATCTGGGGGTAGGGCCACGACGGCACGCCGTGCAGCGCCGCCGGGATGAGCCGGTCGACGACCTTGCGCAGCGTCGCGCCGTTGTCCGCGCGGTAGCCCCACACGTCCACGCCGAGCGTGTGCCCGACCTCCGCCATCCGGCCCCACGCCGTGAGGTTGAAGTTGACGTAGTGCCACGAGATCGTGCGGGTGAGCTCGAGCGGCTGGTTGCCGTCGGCGTCGAACTGCACCGGGAACCGCTTGTGCAGCGCGTCGGTCACGATCTTGCGCGCCTGGGCCGTCTTGCCGAGGTAGGCGGCGATGGTCGCGTTCTGCATGTCGAGGAACGTGCCGTGGTTGTTGGTCGCGGCCAGCTCCAGCTTCGCCTGCGGGCTGGTCTGCATCCAGGTGAGGTACTGGCCGAGCCACGCGCGGATCGCCGAGCGGTCGTGGCCGGTCCAGCCGGGCGCGCCGGAGTCGAGCAGCGCGAACGCGTCGAGCAGCTGGCTGAACGACTGCGTGGAGTCGATGATCCCCGTACCGCTGATCGTGTTCTTGCACGGCACGATCTGCGAGTAGGTCATGTTCGGGTTCATCCGCGTCGCGGGGTCGAGGAACCACGTGCGGATGTCGAGCGCGGCGCGCTGGGCGTACTTCGCGTCGCCGGTGTAGTACCAGGCCGTGCTGAGGTAGTAGATCGCGTCCCACGCCACCATGCGGTAGGTGTGGTCGGTGATCGCGTCCGCCTCGGGGTTGCGCTCGCCGTCGCGGTTCACGTACGGGCAGCCCTGCGGGTTGTCCGGCGTCTTCGGCTGGCTCGCCCACTGGTAGGGCGCCTGGCTCTGGTAGTCGTGCTTGTCGCCGCTCGGCGGGGTGGTGGGCTTGTCCATCACCGACCACGGGCCGGCGGTCAGCGCCGCGTCGGCCTTGCCCAGCAAGGTCTCGAGCGCCGACCGCTGCGCCGCCGTGGCGTGCCCGCCGCGCAGCTGGGCGCGGATCTGCGCCAGCTTCTTGCCGTCCGTCACGATCGTGTGCGGCACCGGCTGTGCTACCGCCGTGCCGCTCAGCGGGACCACCGCGAGGACCGCGGTGAGCACGGTCGCGCCGAGAACGCGTAACTGCCTTCGCACTGTTTCGCCCTTCGAACTCCCGGGGACGCCAAGGATCCCCACGGCAACCGGGCGGCGGTGCGGCTGTGGCGACGCGAATTCTGCTGGGCGCGCGGTGCCGGTGTCAATCGGGCACCGCGCGCCTCAGAACCCGATGGCTTCGCGCAGCAGCAAGACGGTGCCGCGGCCCGGGAAGGGTTCCGCGTTGAGGACCAGCAACCGGTTGACGGCGCTGGGCCAGCCGTAGGCCGCGAGGGCGCGCTCGCTTTCCAGCGGGAGGCAGTGGTCTTCGACGCGGCGCAGGGCGGCGTCCAGATCGGGTACGACCTTCTGCGCCCCGACGATCCAGATCGCGCGGGCGGCGCCGCCGGAGGACGCGGGCAGCTGGCTGCCGCTGCCGGAGGCGATCACGAGCGAGCCGGTTTCGGTGACCGCGGCGGCGCTGCCCACGAGGAAGTCGGGGCTGGCGCGCAGCCGGCGGATGTCGTCGGCTGCGGTCGCGCGGTCCATGGCCAGCGTTCGGGGCTTGATCGCCTCGTATCGCCCACTGGAGTTGAGGTCGTCGTCGATGCCGGACAACCGCAGCGTTTCGCTGGCCGCGGTGAGTACGCTGGCGCCCTCGGGGATCAGCTCGGTGACGCGGGTGCGGGCCGCGGCGACGTCGTCGAGGACTTCGACGGTGAAGCCGTGCGCGGTCAGCGCGGTGGCCGTGCGCTGCAGGCGCTGCGCGGAAGCCGGGTCGGTGAACGACGGAGCCGAGGTGGTCATGGCGTCTCCTGGTGGTGGTCGAGAGTCTCACCAGCTCGACAACACAGGCCCCCGGAGTGTGAGGCGGCGCGCGGAGCTCACATTCCGCGGCGCTGTCTTGTCGTACTGCTGAAGGCAGCACGAGATCGAGGGAGCCGCCGCCACGATGACCACCCCGTCCGAACCGAGCCTGAGCGCGATCATGAGCGAGCGCCGGCACCTGACCAACCTCGCCTACCGCCTGCTGGGCTCTCTGGCCGAGGCCGAGGACGCCGTGCAGGAGACCTACGCCCGCTGGTACGCGCTGTCGCGGGAGCAGCAGGACGCCGTCGAGTCCCCCGGTGCCTGGCTGACGACGGTCGCCAGCCGCATCTGCCTCAACTTGCTCGGCTCGGCGCGGGCGCGGCGGGAGACCTACGTGGGCGAATGGATCCCCGAGCCGCTGCCCGGACCCGCGGGGTGGCCCGGCCGGGCAGGCGGCGCCGACCCGGCCGACCGGGTCACCCTCGACGAGTCGGTCGGCATGGCCTTCCTCGTGGTGCTCGAGTCGATGACCCCGGCCGAGCGCGTGGCGTTCATCCTGCACGACGTCTTCCGCTACACGTTCGGTGAAGTGGCCGAGATCGTCGGGCGCACCCCGGCGGCCTGCCGGCAGCTGGCTTCCTCGGCGCGCCGCCGCGTCCGCGCGGCGCGGGCACCCGCCAGCCCGGCGGCCCGGCACGCGAGCGTCGTCAGGGACTTCAAGCAGGCGTGGGAAGCGAAGGACATCACCGCCCTGATCGGCCTGCTCGATCCCGGCGCCACGGCGATCGCCGACGGTGGCGGACGCGCCCTGACCTTCCTGCACCCGATCGAAGGCGGCGAGGAGATCGCGCGAGCCTGGATCGAGCTCGCCCACCGCGCGCTCGGGACCACCACGCTGGCCGAACGCACGGTCAACGGCCAGCCCGGGCTCGTGGCCCGGCGGGACGGCGTCACGCAGACGGTGTACGCGTTCGACGTCGTGGCCGACCGGATCAAGCACATCTGGGTGATCCGCAACCCCGAGAAGCTCCGGCCGTGGCTGACGGACTGACGCCCGGCCGGGAGCCGGAGTGCTTCAGCTCTTCTCCCAGACCGACACGTGCTTGGTGCCGGAGGCCGTGAGCTGCGAACGATCCCAGTCCGCCCAGCGGTGCTTCGGCTTCATCCCGGCGAGGCGCGCCATGAGGTCCAGCTCGGCCGGCCAGACGTACCGGAAGGAGATGCGGCGAAACCGCCCCGTTCCGTCCGGTGACACGGTGAGGTGGTTCGACGTGAACTCCTGAGTCACGACGTCGTACTGGTCGAACCCCACGTAGCCGGCGCCTTCGCCCTCGAGCGCCACCGCGAACGGGACGGTGTCCTGCCCGGGCGGCAGGCGGCGCAGATCCGGCAGGCCCACCTCGACGAGGAACAGCCCACCCGGCCGCAGATGCGCGGCCGCGTTCCGGAAGACGTCGACCTGCGCGTCCTGGGCGGTCACGTTGCCGATCGTGTTGAACACCAGGTAGACCAGCGAGAACTCACCGGTCACCCGCGTCGACGTCATGTCGCCGATCGTGACGTCGACGGCGTCGCCGCCCGGCTTGCTCGCGATCCGCGCCGCCATGGCCCGGCTCAGTTCGATGCCGCTCACCCGCACGCCGCGCGCGGCCAGCGGGGCGGCGATCCGCCCGGTCCCGACGGCGAATTCGAGCACGGGGCCGTCGGCGAGATCCTCGAGGACGTCCACCGCGGGGGTCACCACTTCGGGCGCGTTCGCGCCACCCGGATCGTCGTACCCCGCGGCCACGCTCTCCGGAAACCAGCCGTCGGCCGGATCGTCTTGATCGCCCATGGCCGTCGGACGCTACGCCGGCCGTCGCCCGCTTCGCACTCCCATTTCGGGACCGCGGATCCGCAGGGTCTGAGCGGTATGTACCACCGTGGTGCGCTGCGGATCCCGGTCCGTGGACGGACGTGATCTTCGCTACGCCCGTTTTCCTGCGGTAAAGCGGGTTCTCAGCCACTTCATGGCTGCTTCACAGGCAGTGCGGCAAATGTGGTCGCATGATCCACTCCGCACCCGGGTGCCCGGCCGCACGATGACCACGACCGAGACCGCTCCCGCCCCCGCGGCGGCCCCGGCGCGGGCGGCCCACCTGTACCAGCTCGACCTCTACCGCATGATCACCTTCGCCCTGGTGATCTTCATGCACGTGCTGGGGGCCACGACCTTCCCGCAGGACGTGGTGTCCGACGCGATCGAGGCTCCGCTGCACCTCACGCGCGAAGCGTTCTTCGCGCTGACGACGTTCGTGCTCGTGTTCTCCTACCGCTCGCGCCCGCCGCGGCCGATGGCGTTCTGGCGCCGGCGGGTGCCGCTGGTCGCGGTGCCGTACATGGTCTGGTCGGTGCTCTACTGGGGCTACTCGCTGCTCACCGCGGAGCAGCCCGTCGGGTCCGCCGCCGCGGCGCTGCGCGCGCTCGGGATCGAGATCGCGAACGGGACGGCGTGGTACCACCTGTACTTCCTGCTCGTGACGCTGCAGGTGTACCTGCTCTTCCCGGTGCTGATGAAGCTGGTGCGCACGCTGGAACGCCGGCCGTGGCTCGTGCTGGGGATCTCCGGCGCGGTGCAGATCGCGGTCACGTGGTTCCTGAGCTACCCGCCCGAAGGCGTGGAGTACTCGACCGTCACCCGGTTCTTCACCACGCTGCTGCCCTACCAGTTCTACTCGGTCCTCGGCGCCGTCGCGGCCGTGCACTTCGAGGCCGTGCAGGCGTGGGTGCGCCGGCACCGGTGGTTCGTGGCCGGCGGGCTGGTGGTCACCCTCGGCATCGCCGAGACGGGCTACTTCGTCAGTGTCCACAACGGACTGTGGCCGGAGCTGGCGAGCGACGCGTTCCGGCCCTACCTGGTGCCGTGGTGCGTCGCGGCCATCGCGGGCCTGTTCCTCGTGGGCACGCGCTGGGCGGACGCGGGGCGCCCCGGTGGCCGCGTGGTGGCGTGGGCGGTGGACCGGTCGTTCGCCATCTTCCTGACGCACCCGCTCGCCCTGGCCTTGCTGAGTCCCCTGATCGCGTTCGTCGGCGACGGCGTGGGGGCGCCGTGGACGACCGTGGCCGTCTACCCGGCCACGGTGGCGCTGACGCTGGTGCTCGTCGAGGTGCTGCGGCGGCTGCCGTGGAGCAAGGCGCTGACGGGCCGGCCGCCCCTGGAGCTCAAGCGGGCGGCCGCCACAGCCGCCGCTTAGGCAACGGGGCCGCGTACGACCCCGCGCGGCTGGTCGTGAGGCCCAGCGCCACCAGGGACTCCGCCAGGCGCACGGCCGCGGCGACGCCGTCGACCACGGGCACGTCGAGCGCGGCCGAAAGCCGCCGGTCGAGGCCCGTCATCCCGGCGCAGCCGAGCACGAGGACCTCCGCACCGGCGTCGCGGACGCGCCGGGCGGCGGTGAGCATCGCCGACTCGGTGCGGCCCTCGTCGCGCAGCTCCAGTACTCCGAGTCCCGTGCCGACCACGGCCACGCAGTGGTCGGCGAGGCCCGCCGTCCGCAGGCTGTCCTCGATGAGCCCGCACGTGCGGTCGAGTGTGGTCACCACGCCGTAGCGGCGGCCCAGCAGGCAGGCGAAGTGCGCGGCGGCCTCGGTGATGTCGACGACGGGCACGTCGAGCAGCTCCCGCGCGCCTTCGCGGCCGTGCTCGCCGAACCCCGCGAGCACCACGGCGTCGAAGTGCTCTTCCGTGCCGCGCAACAGGTCCAGCACGGCGGCCGCGGACAGGAAGCTGTCGAGCCAGCCCTCCGCCGACTCGGGTCCCCACGCCGGTGTGCGCGCGAAGATCTCCGTGCCGGGACTCGCGGCGGTCCGCGCCCCGGCTTCGATCTCCTTCGTCATCGCCCCGGTCGTGTTGCAGTTGGTCACGAGCAGGCGCATCACGCGGCCCGCTTCGAGCGCATCACGGTGAAGTACAGCAACCCGGCCGTCGCCGTGCCCAGGAACCACGAGTACGGCGCGGCGGGTGCGAAGAACGGCACGAGCGCGACCACGGCCGAAAGCGCGGCGGTGGGCAGGAAGGTGGCCAGCGCGCGGGGGTTCACGCCGTGGCGGTAGTGGTAGGGACTGTCCTTCGTGAACAGTTTCGCGACGTCCACTTCGCGACGCCGGATGAGGTAGTAGTCCACGATCATGATCCCGAACAGCGGCCCGAGGAACGCGCCGAGCCCGCCGAGGAAGTAGTTGACGACCACGGGGGAGGAGTAGAGCTTCCACGGCAGCACGCACAGCGCGGCCACGGCGCTGATCACGCCGCCGACGGTGAACGTGATCCGCTTCGGCCAGATGTTCGCGAGGTCGTAGGCGGGGGAGACGAAGTTGGCGACGATGTTCACGCCCATGGTGGCGATGGCGAACGTGAGGGCGCCGATCACGAGCACCGGGGTGCTGTGGACGCGCGCCAGCAGCTCCGCCGGGTCGGTGATGGCCTCGCCGAACACCTGGAGGCTGCCCGCGGTGACGATCACCGACAGCAGCGCGAACGCCGTCGAGTTGATCGGCAGGCCCCAGAAGTTGCCGCGCCGCACCGTTTTCTGGTCGGGGGCGAAGCGGGAGAAGTCGCAGAAGTTGAGCATGAGCGTGCCGTAGGTGGACAGGATCAGCCCGGCGGCGCCGAACCACTGGCGCACCTGTTCCCCTGTGGACAGTCGAACGGGGCTGCTGGTGAGCGAGATCTGCCAGTGTCCGGCGGCGAGGATCCACACGGCGAGCGCGATCATCACCACCCAGATCAGCGGGCCGCACCAGTCCTGGAACTTGCGCACGGCCTCCATGCCCCGCGTGAGCACGAGCCCCTGGGCCGCCCACAGGGCCACGAAACAGATCCAGCCCAGCGCGTGCAGGCCGAGGAAACCGTGTTCCGTCAACGGTTTCAGCCCCGGTGCGATCGTCAGCACCAGCAGCGTGACGGCAACGCTCGCGAGGTAGGTCTGGATGCCGTACCAGAAGATCGCGATGACCGCGCGGATCAGCGCGGGCAGGTTGGCGCCGAACGTGCCGAAGCTGATGCGCGCGACGACCGGGAACGGCACGCCGGTGCGCTGGCCGATGCGGCCCATCAGGTTCATGCCGACGTAGATGACCACGAACCCGAACAGCAGCGCGGTGAACACCTGCCACGCCGAGAGGCCGAGCACGAAAAGGCCGGCGGCGAACGTGTAGTTGCCGAGGTTGTGCACGTCCGACATCCACAGGGCGAAGATGTCGTAGACCTTCCAGCGCCGGTCTTTCGCCGGGGCGAGGTCTTCGTTCCACAGGCCGGGGTCGTGCGGCGTGGTGGTTTCCTGCGGGGTTCCGGTCAGCGGCGCTGCTGCCATGGGGCCCTCCGGTCGACGTGCCGGGCAGTTTGGTATCCCAAAATTGGTATCCCAAATATGGCTCCGAGATCCGCTTCAGTCAACCCCGCGCCGGTAAACTGCGGTGCGTGACCACCACGGACGATCGGCAGCCGCTCGCGGCGACGCGCCGGCGCGTGCACGAGGAGCTGCGCGAACGGATCCTGGACGGGCGGCTCAAGCCGGGCGACCGGCTCGTGGAGCGGGAGCTCGCCGAGGACCTCGGGGTGTCGCGCGTGCCCGTGCGCGAGGCGATCCGCAGCCTGGAGGCCGAGGGGTTCGTGGTCGTGGAGTCGCCGCGCCGCGTCGTCGTGCGGACGCTCGCGCGCGTGGACGTGGAGGAGCTGTTCGACGTCCGCGAGGCGCTGGAGAGCCTGGCGGCGGGGCTCGCGGCCGCGCGGGCGGGCAAACCCGAGCTGCGCCGCCTTGAACGCCTGCTGGCCGACGCGGCCCGGGCGGCCGCGCGCGATGACGCCGCGCGCACGGCGGTGCTCAACAGCCGGTTCCACGACGAGATCGTCGCCATCGCGGGCAACGGCCTGCTCACCACGCTCATCGAGCCCCTCGAAGGCCGCCTGCGGTGGCTGACCAGCCAGAACGAACACTGGTCCGACCTGCACGAGGAGCACCACGGGCTGGTGGCCGCCATCGCGTCGGGCGACGCGGCGCGGGCGCGGGAGTTCGCCGCTGAGCACGTGCGCGTGAACCGCCGCGTCACGCTGGAAGCCCTCTTCGGCTGACGCGCGTGAGGTGAGGCCACCCCGACTTCAAAGGTGACGCACGCCCCCGGACCAACCCGGCGAGGTCCGCACGGCGCGACGGCCGGCGGCGGCACACGCGGAAGCCGGCCGGTCCCTCGGCCGACGCTCCCACGGTGGTCGTCGAGCCCTGCGCGGGAGCCCCGCGCTCGTCCTGCGCCCTCGTGCGGCCGCGCGCCGTGGCCTACGCCCGGCCAAGCTTGGGCCGCAGCCCACCAGCGAGATCGCGCCGGCTTCCGGATCGGGCAGTCCGATCGGCCCCGGCCGATCCGGAAGCCCGATCCGGAAGCCGGCTCAAGGGCGATCTCGCACGCCCTGCCGAAGGCGGGGCCGAAAGCACAGCCGAAGACGCAGCGGCTACTGGCCTGAGCCGAGCATCCCGGTCCACGTCTCGACGAACGCCGGGAACGTTTTCCCCACCGTGGCGGGGTTTTCGACGAAGATGCCGGGCACGCGCAGGCCCAGCACGGCCGCGGCCATGACGAGGCGGTGGTCGTCGTAGGTGTGGAAGACGCCGCCGTGCAGCGGGGCCGGTGTGATGCGCAGGCCGTCGTCCGTTTCGGACACGTCGGCGCCCAGCGCGGACAGCTCCGTGGCCAGCGCGGTGATCCGGTCGGTTTCGTGGCCGCGCAGGTGCGCGACGCCGCTGATCACCGACGGGCCGTCGGCGAAGCACAGCAGCGCGGCGACGACCGGGGTCAGCTCGCCGACCTCGTGCAGGTCGAGCTCGACCCCGGGGATGCGGGAGCCGCCGGTGACGGCGAGGCCGTCCTCGTCGAGCCGGACCGACGCCCCGAGAGCCGGCAGGAACCCGCGCAGCCAGTCGCCCGGCTGGGTCGTGGTGCTCGGCCAGCCCGCGACGCGCACGGTGCCGCCCGCGGCCACGGCGGCGGCCACGAAGGGCGCGGCCGTCGAGAGGTCCGGCTCGACGACGTACTCGGGACACGACAGCTTCGCGGGCGCGACGTGGAACTCCGCGCCTTCGCGCTCCACGGTCGCGCCGAAGCGGTGCAGCATGTCGAGCGTCATCGCGATGTGCGGCTCGCTCGGCGGCGCGTCGCCGACCAGGCGCACGGTCACGCCGCGGTCGAAGGCCGGGCCGGCCAGCAGCAGCGCGGAGAGGAACTGGCTCGACGCCGACGAGTCGAGGTCGACCGTGCCGCCGCGCACCCCGCCGTCGCCGTGGACGGTGAAGGGCGGGGCACCGCGGCCGTCGTCGTCGATGCGCACGCCGAGGCGGCGCAGCGCGGCCAGCAGCGGGCCGATCGGGCGGCGGCGGATGGCCTCGTCGCCGTCGAAGAGCACGGGGGAGTCGCCGAGCGCGGCGAGCGCGGGCGTGAAGCGGGCGACGGTGCCGGCGTTGCCGAGCGTGACCTCGACCGGCTCGCCGTGGCTGCTGCCGCCGGCGCCGAGGGGGTGGACGAGGAACCCGTCGGCGGTCTCCTCCGACCGGGCGCCCAGCGAGGCCAGCGCGCCGAGCATGAGCCGCGTGTCGCGCGAGTCGAGCGGCACGCGCACGCGCGTGGGTGCGCCGGCCAGGGCGGCCAGCACGTAGGCGCGGTTCGTGATCGACTTCGAGCCAGGGACGCGCACCCGCGCGTCGAGTGCCGCCGCCGCGACCGGCGCGGCCCAGTGGTTTTCGTGCGCATCCGTCACGCACCGAAGCCTAGCGTGGTGCTCCCCGTCATCCCCGCCGCGCCGGAATCGGGCGTGAACGCGCGGATCGGCGTGCGTGCGATATGCTGGCGGCCCGTGGGACATCAGTCGCGGGCTACCAAGTTTGTCTTTGTCACCGGAGGCGTCGCCTCCTCTCTCGGTAAGGGTTTGACGGCCTCGAGCCTCGGCCAGCTCCTTACCGCACGCGGGCTTCGCGTCACGATGCAGAAGCTCGACCCCTACCTCAACGTCGACCCCGGGACGATGAACCCGTTCCAGCACGGTGAGGTGTTCGTCACCGACGACGGTGCGGAGACGGACCTCGACATCGGGCACTACGAGCGGTTCCTCGACCGGGACCTCGACGGCAAGGCCAACGTCACGACCGGCCAGGTCTACTCCGAGGTCATCGCCAAGGAACGCCGCGGCGAGTACCTCGGTGACACGGTGCAGGTCATCCCGCACATCACGGACGAGATCAAGTCGCGCATCACCGCCGCGGCCGGTCCGGACGAGCACGGGAACACTCCGGACGTGGTCATCACCGAGGTCGGCGGCACGGTCGGCGACATCGAGTCGCTGCCGTTCCTCGAGGCGTGCCGCCAGGTGCGCCACGACGTCGGGCGGGACCACTGCTTCTTCCTGCACGTGTCGCTCGTGCCCTACCTCGCGCCGTCGGGTGAGCTCAAGACCAAGCCGACCCAGCACTCCGTGGCCGCGCTGCGCAACATCGGCATCCAGCCCGACGCGCTGGTCTGCCGGGCCGACCGGGAGATCCCCGAGGACCTCAAGCGCAAGATCGGCCTGATGTGCGACGTCGACTCGGAGGCGGTCATCGCCTGCCCGGACGCGCGCTCGATCTACGACATCCCCAAGGTGCTGCACGGCGAGGCGCTCGACGCCTACGTGGTGCGCCGCCTGGGGCTGCCGTTCCGCGACGTCGACTGGACGGTGTGGGGCGACCTGCTCAACCGGGTGCACAACCCGAGCGAGACGGTGCGGATCGCCGTGGTGGGCAAGTACATCGACCTGCCCGACGCGTACCTGTCGGTGACCGAGGCCCTGCGCGCGGGCGGGTTCGCCCACCGCGCCAAGGTCGAGATCGTGTGGGTCGCCTCGGACGACGCGCAGACCGCGTCGGGCGCCGCGTCGGTGCTGTCCGATGTGGACGGCGTGCTGATCCCCGGCGGGTTCGGCATCCGCGGGATCGAGGGCAAGGTCGGCGCGATCGAGTACGCCCGCACGCGCGGCGTGCCGCTGCTGGGCCTGTGCCTGGGCCTGCAGTGCATGGTCATCGAGGGCGCGCGCCACCTGGCCGGCATCAAGGACGCGAACTCGGCCGAGTTCGACGAGGACACCACGCACCCGGTGATCTCGACGATGGCCGACCAGCGCGACGTCGTCGCCGGCGAACGCGACATGGGCGGCACGATGCGCCTCGGCGCGTACCCGGCGAAGCTCAAGCCGGGCTCGCAGGTCGCGAAGGCCTACGGCACCACCGAGGTGTCCGAGCGCCACCGCCACCGCTACGAGGTCAACAACGCCTACCGCAAGCAGCTTTCCGACGCCGGGCTCGTCTTCTCCGGCACCTCGCCCGACGACCGCCTGGTCGAGTTCGTGGAGCTGCCGGCCGACGTGCACCCGTTCTTCGTCGGCACGCAGGCGCACCCGGAGCTCAAGAGCCGCCCGACGCGGCCGCACCCGCTCTTCAGCGCGTTCGTGAAGGCCGTGGTGGACCGCAAGGTCGCCGAGCGGCTGCCGGTGGAGCTCGCCGAAGCGCCCGTGGCGGCCCGGTGACCGAGCCCGGCACGCACGAGTTCACCGTCGCCGGCACCCAGGTCGTCCACATCGGACGCGTCGTCGGCCTCCGGGTCGACGACGTGGTGATGCCCGGCGGCGGGACCGCGAAGCGCGAGGTCGTGGAGCACCTCGGTGCCGTCGCGATTCTCACGCTCGACGCCGAGGACGCGGTCACGCTCGTCCACCAGTACCGGCACCCGCTCGGGCACCGGCTGTGGGAGCTGCCGGCCGGCTTGATCGACAAGCCGGGGGAGGACCCCGTCGACGCGGCCAAGCGCGAGCTCGTGGAAGAGGTCGGGCTGGCGGCGGACGAGTGGTCGACGCTCGTCGACGTGGCCGCCTCGCCCGGGTTCACCGACGAGGTGGTGCGCGTGTTCCTCGCGCGTGGTCTGTCCGAAGTGGACCGTGAGGTGCTCGGCGAGGAAGAAGCCGACCTCGTGGTGAAGAAGTTCCCCCTCGCCGAGGCCGTCGCCATGGCGCTCTCGGGCGAGCTGGTGAACGGCGCGACCGTCTCGGGCGTGCTGGCCGCCCACGCGGTGCTCACCGGCGCGGCGAAGGCCCGTCCGGCCGACGCGCCGTGGCGGGACCGGCCCACCCGTTTCGCCCGGCGCCGAGCGGAAGGCTGATCTGCCCGTCCGTGCCCGCCGCGCGTCGGCGGGCACGGACGGCCCGGCGGCCTAGAGTGTGACCCCGTGACGGGCACGGGCAGGACCGCGGTGGGGGACGTGATCGCCGCGTACCTGGACCACCTCGTGGTCGAGCGCGGCACCGCCCGCAACACGCTCGACAGCTATGCCCGCGACCTGCGCCGGTACGCCGCGCACCTCGCCGCCGCGGACGTCACGCGGTTCCCGGACGTGACGCCGGCGCACGTCACGTCGTTCGGCGCGGCCCTGCGCGAAGGCGACGACGAGCACCGGCCGCTGGCCGCGTCGTCGGCCGCGCGGGCGCTGGTCGCCGTGCGCGGGCTGCACAAGTTCGCCCACGCCGACGGCATCACCGAGCACGACCCCGCGCGCGAGGTCCGTCCGCCGGCCGCGGCGAAGCGGCTGCCCAAGGCCCTGCCCGTCGCCGACGTCCTCAAGCTCCTCGAGACCCCGCCGCCCGACGGCGAGCGCGCGCTGCGCGACCGCGCACTGCTCGAACTGCTCTACTCGACCGGCGCCCGGATCTCCGAAGCCGTCGGGCTCGACGTGGACGACGTCGACGACACCGACCGCACCGTGCTGCTCGACGGCAAGGGCGGCAAACAGCGGCTCGTCCCGATCGGCCGGCCCGCGGTGGAGGCACTCCACGCGTACCTCGTGCGGGCGCGCCCGGTGCTCGCGGCGCACGGGCGCGGCACGTCCGCGATGTTCCTCAACGTCCGCGGCAGCAGGCTTTCCCGCCAGAGCGCGTGGCAGGTCCTCAAGGACACCGCCGAACGCGCGGGGATCACCGCCGACGTCTCGCCGCACACCCTGCGCCACTCGTTCGCCACGCACCTGCTCGAAGGCGGCGCCGACGTGCGCGTGGTGCAGGAGCTGCTGGGCCACGCCTCGGTGACGACGACGCAGGTCTACACGCTCGTCACGGTCAACACGCTGCGCGAGGTGTACGCCACGGCGCACCCGCGCGCACTGGGCTGAACGGACCTGAGGGCATCAGCCACCAGTGGTGACTTCGCGCGTCCGGCCCGGCGCGGCGCTTTGCCGGGGCTCCGACTCCCCGCATAGGCTGCCCGGGACGCCGAAACAAGGAGCTTTCCCGCCATGTCGACACCGAACCAGCCGGAGCGCCCGGCCGCGTCCGCCGGTTCGGCCGCGGCGAGCCTCTCCCAGGCGCGCATCGCCACCCCCGCGAACCACGACGGTGACGAGCCCTCCGACAGCCCCCGTCTCAGCCGCGCCGAGCGGGCCCGGGCGCGCGCGAAGGAGCGCGAAGAGAGCGGCATCGGCCCCACGGGCCGGCCGCTGCGCGAGATCCCCGAACCGGCGCCGCTGGACCACCACGGCCCGGCGAAGGTGCTCGCCATGTGCAACCAGAAGGGCGGCGTCGGCAAGACCACGTCGACCATCAACCTGGGCGCCGCGCTCGCCGAGTGCGGGCGCCGCGTGCTGCTCGTGGACTTCGACCCGCAAGGCGCCCTGTCGGTGGGTCTCGGCATCCAGCCGCACGAGCTGGACCAGACGGTCTACAACGTCATCATGGAGCGGTCGGTCGGCATCGAGGACGTGCTCCGCAAAACCCGCGTCGACGGCGTTGACCTGCTGCCGAGCAACATCGACCTGTCCGCGGCGGAGGTCCAGCTCGTCGCAGAGGTAGGGCGCGAACACACGTTGTTACGGGTCCTTCGTCCGGTCATGAACGACTACGACTATGTTCTTGTCGACTGCCAGCCCTCGCTCGGCCTGTTGACGGTGAACGCATTGACCGCCGCGGACGGTGTGATCATCCCCCTGGAGTGCGAGTTCTTCAGTCTGCGAGGCGTCGCGCTCCTGATCGACACGATCGAGAAGGTGCAGGAACGCCTCAACCCCAAACTGGACATCACGGGGATTCTCGCCACGATGTACGACCCGAGAACCCTGCACTCGAAGGAGGTCATGGCTCGCGTGGTGGAGGCATTCGGCGACATCGTGTTCGACACGGTGATCAACCGCACCGTGCGGTTCCCCGAGACGACGGTCGCGGGTGAGCCGATCACGACCTGGGCCCCCAAGTCGGCCGGCGCGGCAGCCTATCGCGCGCTGGCTCGCGAGGTGATCGCTCGGTGAGCAGGCGCGCTTCCCTGCCCGGAGCGTCGGAACTCTTCCGCCTCACCTCCAGCCCGGCCAGCCCGGCACTCGATCGCCCGGCGGCCCCCGCACCGGCCGAACCGCTCCCGAAGAAGAGCGCGGACGCCGACCAGCTCAGCCGCGCCGCGGCGCGCAGCGGCTCCGGCCGCACGAAGCACGATGCGAAGATCACCGTGTACGTCTCGGGCGACGAGCTGCTCGCGATGGAGCAGACCCGCCTGAACCTGCGGGCCAAGCACAACCTCGTGGTCGACCGCGGCCGCCTGGTGCGCGAGGCCGTGGCCGTGCTGATCGCCGACTTCGACCAGCGCGGCGAAGAATCGGTGCTGGTCCAGCGATTGCAGGCGATGGAAGACGAAGGCGGAACCGAGGGCTGATGGACGAACCGGCATCGGCCGAGCAGCCGGAGCCGGACGCCGCGGCCCCGGGTACCGAGACGCCGATCCAGCAGGAAACCCCCGTCCCGGACGAGACTCCGAGCCTGGGGGAGCAGCCGGGCGACGGCGAAACCGCGGGCCAGGACGAAACTCCGAACCCGGAGGACAAGCCGGGCGAGGAGGAGAAGCCGGTCGAGCACGAGACCGTGCACGGCGGGACGATCCCGGAGGGCTACGCCGAGGAGCTCAGCACCTCGAAGTTCAAGGTGCGCCTGAAGAACTTCGAGGGGCCGTTCGATCTGCTGCTGCAGCTGATCTCGCAGCACCAGCTCGACGTCACCGAGGTCGCGCTGCACACGGTCACCGACGACTTCATCGCCTACACGCGCGCGCTCGGGTCCGACTGGAACCTCGACGAGACCACGGAGTTCCTGGTCATCGCCGCGACCCTGCTGGACCTCAAGGCCGCGCGGCTGCTGCCCTCGGCGGAGGTGGAGAACGAGGACGACCTCGCGCTCCTGGAGGCCCGTGACCTGCTCTTCGCGCGCGTGCTGCAGTACCGCGCGTACAAGCAGGTGGCGGCGCTGTTCGGCGAGCTGGAGCAGAGCGCGCTGCGGCGCTACCCGCGCTCGGTGGCGCTGGAGGAGCGGTACGTCGGGCTGCTGCCCGAGGTGATGCTCGGGGTGACACCGCAGAAGTTCGCGGAGATCGCCGTGGCGGTCTTCAAGCCGAAGCCGCCGCCGACGGTGTCGCTCGCGCACCTGCACATGGGCCGCGTGTCCGTGCGCGAGCACGCGGCGCTGCTGCGGTTGAAGCTCGCGGAGGCGGGGCAGGCCACGTTCAAGGAGCTCGTGGAGGACTGCGAGCACACCGTGGAGATCGTCGCGCGGTTCCTCGCGCTGCTGGAGCTGTACCGCGAGTCGACGGTGCAGTTCGAGCAGCTCGAGGCGCTCGCCGAGCTCCACGTGCGCTGGACCGGCGGCAGCGTCGCGGAGGCCTCGGCCGCCGCGGCCCACGACCGCGCGGCCGCCGACGAAGAGGAGTACGGGTGAGCACCGAAGACGACCGCGCGCCGGCCGCCCAAGGCGCCGGTGTGGAGGCGATCGACCTGGACCGCGAGGTCAACGTGGCACCGGCCGAGGGACTGGACGACGCTGTCGCCGAGGACCCTGCCCGGGAACCTGCTGACGGGGACGGCGAGCAGGCCGCCGCGGCGGTGGAGGACGAGACGCCTGCGGCCGGCGAACCGGGCGAAGCGGAGGCGGACGATGTCGCCGAGGCGCCCGCTGACGGCGAGCGGGCTGCGGCCGGCGAGGCTGAGGCGGACGGGGAGTCGCGCACCGAAGACGTGCCGGACAGCGGCGAAGTCGCGGCCGCGGAAGGCGACTCGCAGGGCGATAAGTCCGGCGACGAAGAGCCGGAAGCCCCGGAGATCGCCGCGTCCGAAGGCGAAGGGCCTGAAGGCGAAGCGGGCGAGGGCGAGCCGGGGGAGGCGGCGGCGGAAGCCGAGCAGCCGGACTCGGAGGAGGGCGTCGAGCCGGTCAGCGACCTGCCCGACGTGACGTCCGACGAAGCACTGGAGGCCGCGCTCGAGGCGCTGCTGCTCGTGGTCGACTCGCCGGCGGGCGAGCAGATGCTGGCCGAGACCGTGGAGCAGCCGGTGGCGCGGGTCACCGTCGCGCTGCGGACAATGGCGCAGCGGCTCACCGAGCGGGGCAGCGGGATCGACCTGCGGCGCGTCGGCGAGGGGTGGCGGTTCTACACTAGGGACACGTACGCCCCGTTCGTGGAGAAGCTCCTGCTCGACGGCCAGCGGTCGAAGCTGACCCGGGCCGCGCTGGAGAGCCTCGCCGTGATCGCGTACCGGCAGCCGGTGACCAGGGCCAGGGTCGCCGCGGTGCGCGGGGTCAACGTCGACGGCGTGATCCGCACCCTGCTGGCCCGCGGCCTCATCGAAGAGATGGGCACCGACCCGGAGACGACGGGCACGCTGTACGTGACGACCGAGCTGTTCCTGGAGCGACTGGGGCTGTCGTCGCTGAACGACCTGCCCCCGATCGCTCCGCTGCTACCCGAAGTGGACACCATCGATGACATCTGACCAGCACCCCGACGGCGTCCGGCTGCAGAAGGTCCTCTCCCAGGCCGGCATCGCCTCGCGGCGCGCGGCCGAGGACCTGATCGTGGAAGGCCGGGTGGAGGTGGACGGCCAGATCGTCACCGAGCTGGGCCGCCGCGTCGACCCGGTCGAGGCCGTGATCCACGTCGACGGCACGCGCGTGAACCTGCGCGACGACCTCGTGTACCTCGCCTTCAACAAGCCCAAGGGCGTGCACTCGACGATGTCGGACGACCGCGGCCGCCCGTGCGTCGGCGACTACCTGCGCGGCCGCTGGGAGGAGACGCCCGGCGTCGTCCACGTGGGCCGGCTCGACGAGAACACCGAGGGCCTGCTGCTGCTCACCAACGACGGGGACCTCGGCCACCGCCTGATGCACCCGAGCTACCACGTGCTCAAGACCTACTTCGCCGAGGTCGAGGGCCTCGTGCCGCGCGGGCTCGGCAAGGAGCTGCGCGCCGGCTGGGAGCTGCCCGACGGGATCGTGAAGGTCGACCAGTTCCGCGTGAAGGACATGCACTCCGGCCGGAGCATGATCGAGCTCGTGATCCACGAGGGCCGCAAGCACATCGTGCGCCGGCTCATGGCCTCGACCGGCCACCCCGTCCGCAAGCTGGTGCGCACCGCGGTCGGCGACGTGCAGCTCGGCGCCCAGCGCCCCGGCACGATCCGCCGCCTCAACCGCGGTGAGGTCGGCTCGCTGTACCGAAACGTGGACCTGTAAACACCGGCCTTCCACCCTGGCGACCTGATCGACGCCCCGGGTTCGCCGGCGGCGTCGAGCCGGTCGGGTCGAAGTTGCGGCGACCGGCCGCATCGGTGGATCGCCGTGGCCCCACGGCGGGCTGAACCGAGGTCGGCACGGACGAGGTCACGCCGCGGCTCGACAGCGGGCTTCGTTCAGGAGCCGCCCGTGCCCGCACCTGCCGCGTTGCTCAAGCCCGGGACGGGGAAGGGTTACTTCTGAGCCCGGCCCCGTCCCGCGAGTGCTGCACACCTTCCGATCGTGTCGCGCGACTCCAGCCGTCGCCGGCGACCAGACGCTGGAGCCCGATCACGTAGCCGGCCTCGCTGCGACACGCGCGAGGCTCGGCGTCGCGCTGCGATCGCCCCGTCATCAGCTCTGCCGGGAGCCATGATCCCGTGGTGAGACAAGGCCGCGCCGACGATTTCGTCCCGTTGGGACACCGGATCGCCGAGGCCCCGGCGCGGCCGTCCTTCTCCTTCCCACCGGACACCGCCGGACCAGTACGGCTCCGTGGCGCGCCGGCCAGACGAGGCCGGCGCCGTCGAGCCGCCGCACCTCCCGGTCGCCGGCCGCGCAAGTGGTGGGCCTGCCGCTCGATCACCTACCGGCCCGGGGTGCTCGCCCCCCATCGCCGTTCCGGCAAGCGGAACGTGATCGACAGGGAAGTCATTGATCCGACCGCGGGTGATCACAGCGGTCAGGTCGGGCTTGCATGTGGGGATAGCCTCAATGTCCGCAGATTCGACTCGACCTCTTCAGGTGGACGCCCGTTCCGGCTACAGTCGTCGCCAGATGGAGTGTTTCTTCTGACGGAACGAGGTTCGAGTGGCTTCAGCGGCAGCTCTCGACGGACTACGCGTGCTCGACGTGTCCACGATCCTGGCGGGCCCGTTCTGCTGTCAGATCCTCGGTGACTTCGGTGCCGACGTGATCAAGATCGAGCACCCGCGCAACGGCGACAACATGCGCGGCCACGGCCGGAGCAAGAACGGCGTCCCGCTGTGGTGGAAGGAGATCAGCCGCAACAAGCGGACCGTCGCCCTCGACCTCAAGGACGAGCGCGGCGGCGAGGTGTTCCGTGCTCTGGCGAAGACGGCGGACGTCGTCGTCGAGAACTTCCGTCCGGGGACCCTCGAGCGGTGGGGCATCGGCCCCGACGCGCTGTTCGCCGAGAACCCCGGGCTGGTGCTCGTGCGGCTCACCGGCTTCGGCCAGACCGGTCCCTACGCCGGGCGGGCCGGCTTCGGCACGCTCGTCGAAGCCATGAGCGGCTTCGCTTCGCTGACCGGGCAGCCCGACGGCCCGCCGACTTTGCCGGCCTTCGGCCTGGCCGACAGCATCTGCGGGATCGCCGCTTCGTCGGCCGTGATGATGGCGCTCCGCCACCGCGACCGGACCGGCGAGGGACAGGTCGTCGACATGAGCCTGCTCGAGCCGATCATGGCAGCCGTCGGGCCCGGTCCGACGATCTACCAGCAGCTCGGCGAGGTCGAGCAGCGCCATGGCAACCGGTCGACCAACAACGCGCCGCGCAACACCTACCGGACCTCGGACGGCGGGTGGGTGGCCGTTTCCACCAGCGCCCAGCGGATCGCCGAACGGGTGCTGGAGCTGGTCGGCCATCCCGAGGTGATCAGCGAACCGTGGTTCGCCACCGGCGGCGGCCGGGCGGCGCACGTCGACCTGCTCGACGACTACGTCGGCAGCTGGATCGCGCAGCGCAGCCGTGACGAGGTCATCAGCGCCTTCACCGAGGCCGGTGCCGCCATCGCCGCCGTCTACGACGCCCGCGACCTGGTCGAGGATCCCCACGTGCGGGAGACGCAGATGCTGCTGGAGGTCGACGACGCCGACTTCGGGCCGCTGCTGCAGCACAACGTGATGTGGCGGATGAGCGCTTCGCCGGGGGCGATCAGGTTCACCGGCCGCGGGCTGGGCGAAAACACCGACGAAGTCTTGACCGAGGCCGGCCTCGAGGCCGGCCGGATCGCCGAGCTCAAGGAGAGTGGGATCATCCGATGACCGATGCATTGCTCAACGCGGTTCAGGGCGGGCTGGACGTGGTCGACCTGGGACGACAGCTGCGGGTCGGCATGCCCCAGTCCCCGAACCACCCCCAGTTCTGGCACACCCTGCCGCGCCGCCACGGCGACATGACGCGTGCCGACGGGGGCAGCGCCGCCAATGACATGATCACGATGGGCTGCCACGTGGGCACGCACATCGACGCGCTGGCGCACGTCTCGCACGACGGGCTCATGTTCGGCGGCGTCGACGCGATGCAGGCCGGGGTCGGTGGCAAGTACGACGCGCTCGGCGTTCACTCCATCGCGCCGATGATCCGCCGGGGTGTGCTCCTCGACATCGCGGGACTGCACGGAGTCGGCTGCCTCGACGGCGGCTACGAGATCACCGTCGGCGACCTGGAAGCGGCCGCCAAGAACGCGGACGGCGGTGTCGGTGAGGGAGACGTGGTGCTCATCCGCAGCGGCTGGGGCACGAAGTTCGCCGAGGGCGGCGCCTACGTGGGCGGGCCGTCCGGAGTCCCGGGGGTCGGCGAGGCCGGCGCTCAGTGGCTCGCCGAGCGGCGCATCCACGCCGCCGGCGCCGACACCATCGCGTTCGAGCGGCTCGCGCCCGGCGGTGGGCACGCGCTGCTGCCGGCACACCGTGTCCTGCTCGTCGAGAGCGGGATCTACCTCATCGAGGCGCTCGACCTCGAGGAGCTGGCCGGCCGCGGGTGGGCGGAGTTCACGCTCGTGCTGGTGCCGCTCAACATCTACGGCGCGACCGGGTCGCCGGTGCGCCCGCTGGCGGTGCGTACCGCGTGAGCGAGCAGACCCTGGCCCAGCAGCTCGGCGCCTTCGCGGCCGGCACGTCCTACGACGACCTCCCGGCCGAGGTCGTGGAGAGCGTGAAGATGCGGGTGCTCGACATCCTCGGCATCGCCGCCGCCGCCAGCACGCTCGAAACCAGCCGCTCCGCGCGGGAGTGGGCCGGCAGCCAGGGCGGGACGGGCGCCGCCTCGGCCGTCGGTGTGCCCGGCCGGCTGCCCGCCAACATGGCCGCCTTCGTCAACGGGGTCCTCGCTCACTCCCTCGACTATGACGACACCCATCTGCCGTCGGTCCTTCATCCGAGCGCCTCGGTCGTCCCTGCGGCACTGGCCGCCGCCGAGCGTGCCGGCGCGGACGGTCGTGAGCTCATCCGGGCGGTCGCGATCGGGATCGAGATCTGCGTCCGGCTCGGCATGGCCGGTTACGACCAGGCGAGCAACAACTCCGTCTTCTTCGAGCACGGCCAGCACGCCACGTCGATCTGCGGCGCGATGGGTGCCTCGGTCGCGGCGACGCTGCTCGCCGGTGGCGATGAGCAAGCCGTCGTCGATGCGCTCGGCGTCACGGCCTCGCTGGCCTCGGGCATCATCGAGGCCAACCGCACCGGCGGCACGGTCAAGCGGATCCACTGCGGGTGGGCGGCGCACGCGGCGGTCTCCGCGGCGGAGCTGGTCAAGCTCGGCCTGACCGGTCCGCCCACGGTGCTCGAGGGCCGGTTCGGCTTCTTCCAGGCCTGGCTGCACGGCATCTTCGACCCGGCGGCCATCGTCGACGGGCTGGGGACCGAGTGGTCGGTCCCGGGCATCTTCTTCAAGCCCTATCCGGCGAACCATTTCACGCACGCGGCCGTCGACGCCGCCGCGCAGCTGCGCGCGGACGGCGTACGGGTCGAGGACATCGTCTCGCTCCAGCTCGGCGTACCGGCGCAGAACCTGCGCACGGTGGGGGAGCCGATCGAGGTGAAGCGGACGCCGCAGACCGGCTACATGGCCCAGTTCAGCGGTCCCTACGCGGTCGTGCTCGGCCTGCTGGGCGGCTCCGGTCTCGGTGCCGGGCTCGACGACTACACCGACGAACTCGCGCAGGACCCCGAGCGAAGAGCGTTGATGGCGAAGGTCGACGTGACGGCCGACGAGCGGTGCACGGAGATCTTCCCGCACCAGTTCCCCGCGGTGCTCACGGCGCGGCTCAAGGACGGCCGCGAGGTCGTGGCCGAGGTGTTCACGAACCGCGGTGGCCCGCAGCGACCGCTCTCGTTCGAAGAGCTGGCCGCCAAGTTCCACGACAACGCCCGGCGGGTGCTGCCTCCCGATCGGGCCGACGAACTCGCGGCGGCCTGCCGCACGCTCGAGGACTGCACCGACCTCATGGAGCTGCTCGCTTCCCTGACGAGGGTCGACGACCCCGCCCGCACGTAGGACGAACAACCGAAGGATGAGGGAAAATGGCTGAATTCGACTTGGTGATCCGTAACGCCCAGGTGGTGCGCCCCGCGAGCGATGCCCCCGAGCGCCTCGACGTCGCCGTCAAGGACGGCAAGTTCGCCGCCTTCGAGCCGAGCATCGACTCCGAGCGCGCAGCCGAGACGGTCGACGCCGCCGGCAAGCACCTCTTCCCCGGTGTGGTGGACGTCCACCAGCACTGGGGCATCTACAACGAACTCGGCGAGGACGCCAGCTCGGAGAGCCAGGCCTCGGCGCAGGGCGGTGTCACGACCGGCATCACCTACATCCGCACCGGTGCCTACTACATGAACCGGACCGGGCCGTACCGCGAAGTGTTCCCCGACGTGCTGGCAGCCGCCGAGGGCCGCTCCTTCATCGACTACGCGTTCCACGTGGCGCCGATCCTCAAGGAGCACATCGACGAGATCCCCGACCTGATCGGGGAGTTCGGGGTGCCCTCGTTCAAGATCTTCATGTTCTACGGCAGCCACGGGCTGCACGGCCGCTCGAGCGACCAGAGCTCGTTCCTCATGATCCCCGAGGACGAGTCCTACGACCTGGCCCACTTCGAGTTCGTGATGCGGGGCATCGAGAAGGCGCGTCGCGACCCCCGGTTCGCTGCCGACCGCGAGCACATCTCGCTGTCGCTGCACTGCGAGACGGCGGAGATCATGCGGGCCTACACCAAGCTGGTCGAGCAGGAGGGCAAGCTGACCGGCCTCGAGGCGTACAGCGCCTCGCGGCCGCCGCACTCGGAGGGCCTGGCGATCACCATCGCTTCCTACCTGGCCCACGAGACCGAGCTGCCCAAGATCAACCTGCTGCACCTGACCTCGCGCAAGGCGATCGAGGCCGCCATGATGATGCAGGAGACCTTCCCGCACATCGACTTCCGCCGCGAGGTGACGGTCGGCCACCTGCTCGCCGACTTCACGACCGCCAACCTCGGCGGCAAGGTCAACCCGCCGCTTCGCTCCCGCGAAGACGTCGAGTCGTTGTGGGAACACCTGCTGGCCGGCCACTTCTCGTGGGTCACCTCGGATCACGCGTGCTGCCGCGACGAGACCAAGTTCGGCGAGCCCCGCGAGGACGTTTTCGTGGCCAAATCCGGCTTCGGCGGCACCGAGTACCTGCTGGCGGGCATGGTCAGTGAAGGCCGCAAGCGTGGTCTGTCCTACCCGCGCATCGCCGAACTCGTCGCCAAGAGCCCGGCCGAGCGGTTCGGGCTGCGCGGCAAGGGTGATCTCGCCGTCGGGTACGACGCCGACTTCTGCCTGCTCGACGACACGGTCGACTACACCGTGCACGCGCAGGACTCGCTCTCCACGCAGGAGTACACCCCGTTCGAGGGCTTCGAGCTGACAGCCAAGGTGACCGACACCTGGGTCCGCGGCACCGAAGTCTTGCGTGCGGAGAAGATCGTCGGCACCCCGACGGGCCGGTTCGTGAAGCGCTCGGGTCAGGCCTGACACACCGATAGCCAAGATCTCACAGAGGGACCGGCCGGCGCCGTGAGGCGCCGGCCGGTCCCTCAGTCATCCCGACGGCGTGCGAGCGTCTCCCGGGCCGATCTGATCACGGCTGCGTCGATCAACCGTCCCGCGGCATCCAGCGTCACTCCCCCCTGGGCCGCCGAGAACCGATCGAGGACGTCACGCGCCGCGGCCACCGCCTCGGCGGTGGGGGCAAGCACCTCGTGGATCACGGGAACCTGGGCGGGATGGATGGCGGTTCGTGAGCGGAAGCCGAGGTCGGCCAGCTCCCGGGTCGTCTGCCGGAAGGCGTCGAGGTCGCGAAAGTCGACCGACGTGGGCGCGACCGGTGCGGCGAGGCCCGCGGCGGCGCAGTGGAGCACGACCTGGAGTCTGAGCTGGGTGATCGCGTCGGCGGTCGCGGTGGTGCGGGCGATCCGGAGGGCGGCGAGCAGGTCCACCTCGCCCAGGCCGAGTGTCGTGAGGCGGGGATGGGCGGCGAGCTCGCCGAGGGCGAGCACCGAAGCCGCGTCCTCGACCAGCCCGACGACGGGCACCGGGGGCAGGTCCTGCTCGGCTTCGGCTCCGTCGAGCCGCGCGGCGAGCTCGCTCATGGACATGGGGGAGCACTTGGCCAGCACGATGCCGTCGAGGCCAGGACGGACGACGGCTTCGAGATCATCGGCGAGCCGATCCGCGTCGACCCGGACCCAGGTCTGGGCGCCGCCCCCGGCTCCCGGGGCCCGGCGGTCCCGGCCCAGCCAGGCGGCGACCGCGCCGCGGGCCGCGCTCTTCTCGGCGACCGGCACCGCGTCCTCGAGGTCCAGGATGACGGCGTCGGCCGCCCCGGTCGAGGCCTTGGCGAACAGCGACGGGCGTGAGGCGGGAACGTAGAGGAACGAGCGGGGCAGCACGGTGTCTCCTGCTGGGCTGTCGGGTCAGGGGCTGGGTCAGCCGCGCAGACGCTGGGTGATGGCGCGCGACGCCTCGACCACAAGCGCCGCGTGCTCCTCGTGGTCCTCGATCGCGTAGCGGAAGGCCGGACCGGAGGAGCTGATGGAGCCCATCACGTTGCCGGCCGAGTCGAAGAACGGTGCGGCGATGGAGGCGGCGCCGGTGTTGCGCTCGTTGATGGACGTGGCATATCCGTGCTCGCGTACCCGGTCCAGGCCGTCGCGGTAGGCGTTCTCGTCCAGACCGGCGCGCCGCGCGAGCAGCTGGCGGACCGCCTCGTCGATGAGGGAGAGCGGGAGGAAGGCGAGGATCGCGCGACTCGAAGCACCTGAGTGCAGGGGGTAACGAGGCCCGATCTCGATGACCATCTTCACCTCCTCGGGAGATTCGAACTGGTCGAGGTAGATCCGCTCGTTGCCGACGAGCACCGAGAGGGTCGTGGTTTCCCGGGTGGTGTCTCGCAGCCGACGAAGGATCGGCGAGGCGATGCTGCGCACGTCGATCTGGCTCCACGCCCGCGCCGAGAGACCCAGCGCTGCCGGTCCGAGCACATAGGACGACCCACCGGGCACCACCTTGGCCAGTGAGCGGGAAACCAGGGACTGCAGGATCCGGTGGACGACGGCCTTGCTGAGCGACAGGTCACGGGCGATCTGGGATACCCCGAGCGGACTGTCAGACCGCGCGAAGAGGAGGAGGACGTCGGCGACCCGGTCCGCGGCCTCGGTACCTCCCGGAGTCTCGACCGTCCGTTCGCGAACCACAGGATCCCCTTTTCTTCCGGACAAGTTCGGCCTCACGACACGAGGCAAGGTCGGCGCAGATCACGTTCGCCCGTCAGATCCGCGGATCGCGCCCCCGGCGCGATACCCGAGGGGCCCGGGGGCCGGCCGGTGCGGCCGGGGCCGATTTTCACGACGGCCGTCGTACGTCGAGCGTGCGCAGCACGAGGCCGAACGGGATCGGGCCGTCCTGGCCGAGAGAGGCCACGGCCGCGAGCACTGCCCGCGCCCCGCTCTCACCGACGGCGTCGGTCAGCAGCGTCGCGGCCTTTTGACCGACCACCGGGTCGTCGACCGCGTCAGGCCCGTCGCCGCGGGGGGCGCCGTCGCGTGACGCGGTGAGCTGGGTGCCGTCGGTGAACCGCACGGTGACCGTGGCCGGGCGCCCCGCCGGATACCCGGCGTCGAGGGTCCGGTCGTGCTCCACCCGCACCCGAGCCGCCAGATCCCGCACCGCGGTGACGCGGAGGGTGCCGGACTCGAACGCGTGGGTCCGCAGTGTGCCCAAGACCAGACCGGCGGCCACGCTCCACGGGATGCTGAACCGGGCGGCCATTTCACTGCGGGGCAGCACGTTGTCGAACGCGGCCGCCGCGGCGTAGGTGCGGACCGTGACCGCGGCGATCTCTTCGGGTCGGTAAGGACGGGTCGCGAGGTCCTCGACGGCATCGTTGACGCCGTGCAGCAGGGCGCAGGTGGGGTGGCGCTTGAGGTACCCCTGGGTAATGGTCCAGTCGCCGGCGGAGACCAGCGCGATCAGCCGCTCGGAGAATCCGTCCTGGCCGGCCGCGACCCAGCGGGCGAAGTGGCGTTCCAGTGTTCCCGGCTGCGCCCGGAGGCCCGCCGCGGCCGCCTGGCCGTGGATGACTGCGGTCTGTGCCGCGCAGGCGAGGTAGAGGTTCTGGCTGGTCCAGCCGTCGAAGACCCCCGGCGCGTCGGGCACCGTGGTCAGCGCGGCACACGAGTCGATGGCCCCGGCAATGGTCTCCGCGTCGCCACCGCTGAGCACGTGGGCAACGCCGGCTGCGGCCCCGAGCGTCGCCCAGGTCCCGATGTCGTGGACCCCGGCCGGGGTCCCGCCCATCGCGAGGCCGATCCGCACGCCCGTCTCGTAGCCGGCCAGCACTGCCGACAGCGTCGCCGGGCCATCGGCTCCGCAGGCCTCGGCGGCAGCGAGAACGGCCGGCACCACGTGGGACGCCGGATGGCCGCGAGCGCGCCGGTGCCCGTCCTGGAGCTGCTCGCGCGCGACCGGCATCGCGTTGAGGAATGCCGCCTGGGCCGGTGGGAAACCCGTCCGGTGGCCCAGCACGCTGCTGGGGCCGGCACCGATCGCGTAGGTGGCCTGGAGAACCGCGATGTCGGGCCTGCCCAGACCGGCGGCCGCCGTCGCCACTACGTCGGCGACGAGCGCCCGTACCCGGTGCCGTACCGCGTCCGGGGCCGCGGGCTCGCGGATACTTGCCGCGAAGGTGCCCAGGCGCGCGGCGAGGCCGGCGCCGGCTGTCGGCACGGGCGGTGACGCGCTCTCCACGGGGATCTCCTCGATAGCCGGGGCACAGGCGCGCGGCGGGCGCCGCACGCGGGACGGGCGCGGCCGGCCGCCACCGCCGGAAGCTACTGTAACAACTGCGTTTCTGTAGACGGAACAAGTCTGGCTGCCGTCCCGTCGGGAGTCAATGCCCAGGCGAAACCTGCGCTCTGGCCGGAGTTCGGCTCTTTGGGGGTGCAGTGCACGTGACCTCAATCATCGATGTGCCACTTGACGTGAATACGACCACATGCCACAGTCAGCGGAACTTGATCGGGGCGTTCCGATTAGCGGAACGATCACAGCGCCACTCTTCATCAAGATCAGGAGTCATCAGGATGCGTACAAGATCCTTCGTGAAGCTGGTCGCCGCGGTCGGCTCCGGGGCCGTCCTCCTCGCCGGCTGTGCGGGCGGCGACAGCGGCGGCTCGAGCGGGGACGCCAAGGTCATCAAGATCGGCACCCTGCACCCCCTCTCGGGTGCCAACGCGGGCGACGGAACCCAGCTCGAGAACGGCGTGAAGCTCGGTATCAAGGCCATCAACGACGCCGGCGGCATCAAAGCGCTCGGTGGCGCCAAGCTCGAGCTGGACGGGGGCGACACCAAGGGCACGCCGGACACCGGCCAGAGCGAGGCCCAGCGCCTCGTCGGTGACGGCGTCGTCGCCCTGGTCGGCACCTACCAGAGCGCCGTGAGCGCCAATGTCGCCGCCGTCGCCGAGCGCAACAAGGTCCCCTTCGTCATGGACATCTCGGGCGACGACGCGATCCTCTCGCACGGCTACAAATACTCGTTCCGCATGCAGCCGCAGAACTCGCGGTTCGGCACGACCGCGGCCCAGTACGTCAAGGCCATCTCCGAGGCGGCGAATCGCCCGGTCACCAAGGTCGCCTACCTGCACGAGGCCACGGCGTTCGGCACCGGGGTCTACCAGGCGTTCAAGGCCGAGGCCCAGAAGAGCGGCCTCCAGATGGGTCCGGAGATCACCTATGACGCGGCCAGTGTCTCCGATCTGACCACCCAGATCGCCCAGGTCAAGGCGAGCGGCGCGAACGTCCTCGTCGTCTCGGGCTACTACCGCGACGGCGTCCTCGCCGCGAAGGCGATCCAGACGGTCAAGCCGGCCCTCGATGCCGTGGTCGGCGCAGCCGACGGTGCGTTCGACCAGCCGCAGTTCCCGACCGACGCCGGTTCGGCTTCCCAGGGGTACTTCGACGTGAACTACCACTTCGACGACAAGAGCGCCGACGCGAAGGCGTTCAGCGCCCTGTACAAGTCGACCTACAAAGACGAGGCGCGCACCGGCGCAGCCCTCGCCTACGACTCGGTTCGTGTCATCGCGGCAGCGCTCGAGAAGGCCGGCTCGACGGACGCGTCGAAGGTTCGCGACGCCATCGCACAGACCAGCCTGACGCCGCTGACTCTCTCCGACGGCCCGATCAAGTTCAGCGACAAGGGCGAGAACTCCACCTCGCTGCCCGTGCTGACCCAGGTCCAGAACGGTGCTCCGGTCGTGGTCTATCCGCAGTCCGCTGCGGTCAAGAGCCCCGTCTACCCCGCGAACCCGGGCCAGTGACCGGCCCGACGAACGCCGGAGGGACGGTTCCGTCGAAGGACGGGACCGCCCTCCGGGGCGGTAGCCGCGCCACGTCGCGGCTGAGCCTGCGCCATTCGACGCCGCTGATCGTGACGGGCGCCTTGCTGGTCGTTCTCTTCATCGCCGCGCTGCTGCGCTCGGGCAGCATGGGCATCACCGGCCAGGCGCTGCTCACCGGCATCATTTCCGGCGGTGTCTACAGCCTGCTCGCGATGGGCCTCACCCTCGTCTTCGGCGTGCTCGACATCGTCAACTTCGCGCACGGTGCCTTCCTCGCCGTTGGTCTCTACATCACTTACGAGGTGGCGCACCAGGCCGGGCTGAACCCCTACATCGCCCTCCCGGTCGCGATCCTCGGGCTCTTCGTGCTCGGCGTCCTGATCCAGCTCCTGCTCCTCAACCGCACGATGGGCGGCACGCTCGAGCGCCAGCTGCTGATCACCCTCGGCCTGTCGCTGCTGATCAGCAATGTCCTACTGCTGGCCTTCGGCGGCGACCCGCTGTCGGCGAACCTGAAGAGCGACCCCGGCGTGCACGTGTTCGGCGCCGTCGCCAACCTCTCCCGGGTCATCGCCCTCGGCGGCGCCCTGGTACTGGCCGTGCTGGTCTTCCTGCTGCTGGAGCGCACCTCGTTCGGCCGGGCGATCCGCGCTGTCGCCGCCAGCCGGCAGGGGGCGGGACTGGTCGGCATCGACGTGCGGCTCGTCTACGCGGTCACCTTCGGCCTGGGCACCGCCTGTGCCGGAGCGGCCGGCATGCTCATCGCGCCGTTCACCACGATCACCCCGACCGCCGGCGACCAGTTCAACATCCTCGCCTTCGTCGTCGTCGTGATGGGCGGGCTGGGCAACGTGATGGGCGCCGTCATCAGCGGTGTGATCGTCGGCCTCGTCGAGCAGCTGGGCGGTGTCGCGATCGCCGGTCAGAGCCCCCTGCTGGGCGTGTTCATCCTGTTCCTGCTCATCCTGCTGATCCGTCCGCAGGGCATCTTCGGAGCCGCGTCATCATGACCATCACCACCGAGACGCGACCGGGATCAGCGGCGGTCCGGAATCGCCGCCAGTCGATCCAGCGGTCCGTGGTCATCCTGGTCGTCATCACCGTCCTGGCCGCCTTCGCTCCCGCACTCCTGCCCGAGTCGAGCCAGACCATCGCGGTCCGGGTGCTGATCTTCGCGATCATGGCGATCGGCTGGAACCTGATGAGCGGCTACGGTGGCATGTTCAGCTTCGGGCACGCGGCGTTCTTCGGCATCGGCGCGTACACCGACGTCTACCTCCTGGAGCACTTCGGCTGGTCGCCGTGGATCTCGCTGGTCGTCGGAGCGATGCTGGCGGCACTCGTGGCCATCTGCATCGGCTACCTCGCCTTCCGCTACAAGCTGCGCAGTGCCTACTTCGCGCTCGCCACGTTCGCCTTCGCCGAGATGCTGCGGTTGCTCGCGACCAACACCAGCTGGGTCAACGGAACCACCGGGTTCCACGTCCCGCTGCTGCCCGACAACTCGTGGTCGATGCTGCAGTTCGCCGCCAACGCGCCGCAGTACTACTACATCGGCCTCGCGCTGGTCGTGATCTGCCTGCTGATCACGATGTTCTACCTTCGGTCGCGCACCGGCATCCACACGGTCGCCGTGCGCGACAACGAGGACGCGGCCGACGCGCTGGGCGTCAACGTCATGCGGGTCAAGCTGACCACGATGGCGCTCTCCGCGGCGATCACGTCCGTCGCCGGCATGTTCTACGCGCAGTACTTCATGTTCGTCGATCCCGACATCGCGTTCGGCCAGGCCCAGTCGGTCCAGGCCATCGCCCCGGCGGTCATCGGCGGCGTCGCCACCCTGTGGGGCCCGCTCGTCGGCGCACTGATCCTCGGCCCGCTTTCGGACCTGACGGCCGGCTGGCTGCGCAACCCGCCCGCTTTCCTGGAATTCCTCTCGGGCCGGGGCGGGCTGGACGTGGTGCTCTACTCGATCCTGCTGATCGTGATCGCCCTCGTCCTGCCCAAAGGCATCGTCGGATCGATCCGCGATTGGTGGAAGCGCCGATGAGCACCGCTCTCGAAGTACGCGACGTGAGCAAGTCCTTCCGTGGCGTCCATGCACTCAGCGAGGTCGAGATCGACGTCGCCGAAGGTTCGATCGTCGGCATCATCGGGCCGAACGGCGCGGGCAAGACGACGTTCTTCAACGTCATCGCCGGCGCACTGCGGCCGGACACCGGCCATGTGAAGCTCTTCGGCAAGGACGTGAGCGGGATGTCGCCGCACCGGATCTCGCGGCTCGGCATGGCGCGAACGTTCCAGCTGATGCGTCCGTTCGGCTCCATGACGGTCCGGGAGAACGTCGTCGCGGCAGCACTGTCGCGGGGCGGCAATCACCGCAGCGCCCATCACCACGCGCACGAGGTCATCGAAGCGACCGGCATGGCGGCCTGGGCGGACATGGTGTCCGACTCGCTGCACACAGCTGCGCTGAAGCGGCTCGAGCTGGCCCGGGTGCTCGCCACCCGTCCGCGGCTGCTGCTGCTCGACGAGGTCCTGGCCGGCCTGGTGCCCGCCGAACGGGCGCCCGTCGTCGACCTGCTCGCCCGCCTGCGTGAGTCGGAGGGCCTGACGCTCGTGTTCGTCGAACACATCATGCAGGCCGTCATGCAGCTCTCCGACTCTGTCGTCGTCTTCGACCGCGGACGGGTGATCGCCTCGGGCGAGCCCGCGGAAGTGGTCGCGGACCCGACGGTCGTGGAGGCCTATCTCGGACAGGAGCTGCCCGGTGCTTGAGCTCGACAACATCGCTGCCGGCTACGGCAAGCTGCAGATCCTCCACGACATGAGCCTGCGGGTCAGGCCGGGGGAACTGGTCTCCGTCGTCGGCGCCAACGGTGCCGGCAAGACCACCACGCTCCGCGTGATCAGCGGACTGATCAGTGCGCTCTCCGGTGCGGTCACCTACGACGGCGAGCCGCTGACCGGGCTGCGGCCGCACCAGATCGTGCGGCGCGGGATCGTGCAGGTGTCCGAGGATCGTGACCTCTTCGGCCCCATGAGCGTCGAGGAGAACCTCGTCCTGGGCGCGTGGACGCGCCGCGGCGTGCGGATGGCGCAGGAGCTGGAGCGGATCTTCGAGCTGTTCCCGATCCTGGCCGAGCGCCGCAAGCAGGCGGCCCAGAGCATGAGCGGCGGCCAGCAGCAGATGCTCGCCATCGGCCGGGCCCTCATGGCGAAGCCGCGGCTGCTGATGCTCGACGAACCGTCGACCGGCCTCTCGCCGAAGCTGACCTGGGACGTGCTGAAGGCCGTCGCGGCCATCCGCGACACGGGTGTCTCGGTTCTCCTGATCGAGCAGAACGCCGCTCAGGCGCTCTCGATCTCCGACCGGGCCTACGTGCTCGAGAGCGGCACCATCGCGCTCGAAGGCCCGGGCAAGGAGCTGGCCGGCGACGAGCGGGTCAAGAAGGCCTACCTCGGCCTGTGAACGAAACGACGGAGAAGGTGGGGAAGACGGTTACCGTTGATCCCGGTACGGATCAAGCGAACGAAGTCGGGCTCGACCCGGATCAGCAGGCGGCGCTCGAGGCCCTCGACCGGCTCGCCGGCTGGGCCGGCGCGCTGAGGTGGGACGCCGTACCCGAGAACGTGCGAGAGCGGCTGCGTCTGGTCCTGCTCGACACGTTCGGAGTCACGTTCCTGGGTGCTCGGCTTCCCGAGCGCGCCGCACTCATGGGCGCCTGGGCGCCCTCACCCGGACCGGTGCCGGTCTTCGGGACCGGGGTCGAGACCACGGTCGAGGCCGCGGCCTGGCTCAACGCCACGGCGCTGGTGAGCCTGGAGATGGACGAGGGCAACAAGTTCGCGGCCGGCCACCCCGCCGCGCACGGCTTCCCGGCGGTCCTGGCACTCGCCTGCGCGCTCGACACGGACGGTCCGGCCACCGCGACGGCCCTGCTCGTCGCCTACGAGGTCGCCGCGCGGTACGGCCGCGCCAGCCGCGGCGCGCCGGGTCTGCACCCGCACGGCAACTGGGGCGTCACCGGCGCAGCCGCGGGCTGCGCCAAGCTGTTCGGTCTCGACACCGCAGGGATCGCCGCCGCCGTCGACACCGCGAGCGGCATGCCGATCGCCGGGCCCTTCTCCGCGGCACTCGACGGCAACGCGGTGCGCAACGAGTGGATGGGCGCCAGCAACGTGGCCGGGCTCGCCGCCGCGCGACTGGCCAAGGCCGGGATGGCGCACGCCACCGGCATCGCCGCCCACAGCCTGGGCGGGTTGCTCGGCACGTTCGACCCGGTCGCCCTGGTCGAGCAGCTCGGCCTGCGCTGGGACATCGGGCTCGGCTACTTCAAACGGCACGCCTCGTGCGCTTTCACCCACCCCAGCGCGGATGCCACCCTCGTGTTGCGAGCACGACTGCACCAGGACGGGCTCGCCGACAGCGACATCACCCGGGTGCGGGTCACGACGTACTCGATGGCCGCAGCGCTCAGCCGCACCCGATGGAGCAACCGGCTGGCCGCCATGTTCTCGATTCCCTACGTGGTGACGACCGCCCTGCTCGATGGCCGCGTCGCTCCCGACGGCTTCGACCGCTCGCGGGAGGACCGGTTCGCCGCACTGGCCGAGCGGGTCGAGGTCGTCTCGGGCACCGAGTTCGACGCCCGCCTGCCCGACGCCCGCGGCGCGGCCGTCGAGCTGACGCTGACCGATGGCCGGGTCCTGCGGCACGAGGTCGCCAACCCAGTCGGCGACGCCGCCCACGAGCCCTTCGACCACGAGCGGACTCTCGTGCTGCTGCGTGACCTGCTGGGCGATGAGGCGGCGCTCCAGCGGGCGGTCGACTGCGCCGCCGCACTGCCCGAGGCGAGGAGCGTGCGAGACGTCCTGCGCGTGCTCGCCACTCCGTGATCCTCACCTGCCGCACCCTGCCCGTCCTCGAGGAGGAGCCACCACCCATGCGGATCTTCGCGACCACACCCCTGCACGTCGGCGTCGAGGAACTCGCGCGGCGACAACAACGTTACGACGCCATCAGCCCGGCCGGCGTGATCGTCGAACTGCACGATCTGGCACAGGGTGCGCCCGAGCAGCTCGACAACGCCGAGGACATCGCACGTTCGGACGACTACGTCCACCAGGCCCTCGCCGCCGCCCCCGCGGGGTACGACGTCCTGATGGCCGACTGCGTGCTCGACCCCGCGGTCGCCCGGCTGCAAGAGGAGACCGACCGTCCGGTGGTCGGCATCCTCAAGCTCAACCTGGCCCTCGCGGCCGCGCTCGCGGCGCCGATGGGCGCGGTGGTCCGCAACGAGGCCATCGCCGCCGAGATGCGCCGGGTTGCGGCCGCTTACGGCTGGGAGCGGTGGCTCGGGCAGATCGAGATCCTCGACCTGCCATTCGACTCGATCAGTGAAGGGCCGGGGTGGCAGCAGCGCCTCGACGAGGCGGCCGAGGTACTGGCCGCGAAGGGGGCCCGCACGCTGCTCAACGGCTGCTCCGCCGTCGACGTCGACCCAGCGCACCCCTCGGCGGTGCCGGTGTTCGACCCCGTGCTGCGCGCCCTCGAACTGGTCGCGGCGGGAGCGGGCCGATGAGCGCACAGGGACCCGACCTCGTCGTCGCGGGTGCCGGCGGTGGGCTCATCGCTGCCCTTCGCGCCGCCCAGCTCGGCCTCGACGTCCTCGTGGTCGAGGCGAGCGAGCACTTCCTTCGCGGCAACAACACGTCGATGTGCACGGCGATGGTGCCGGGCGTGAACAGCCGCTGGCAGCGGGAGCAGGGGATCGAGGACTCGGTCGAGGTGTTCGCCGGCGACGTCGACCGCAAGACCAAGGGCAGCGGCGACCAGCGGCTCGCCCGTGCGCTGGCCGCCGTCAGCGGCGAGCTGGTCGAGTGGCTGGCCGACGAGGCCGGCCTAGAGATCTCGCTGATGACCGACATGCACTACCCGGGGCATTCCGTGGACCGCTGCCACACCATCCCCGAGCGGCACGGCACCGTGCTCATCGACCATCTGGCCCGGCAGGCGCGGGCCCACCCGCGGATCGATTTCCTGGTGCCGGCCCGGCTCACCGACGTCGAGCTGGACGCCGAGGGCCGGGTCGCCGCGGTCGTGGTCACCGACCCGAACGCCGACGAGGAGCGCATCGAGACCCCGGCCGTCCTGCTCGCCACCAACGGTTACGGTGCCGATCACGAGCTGGTCGCCGAGCACATGCCGGAGATCGCCACGGCCACATACCACGGCAGCGAAACGTCGCGCGGCGATGCGCTCCGGATCGGCTCCCGGCTGGGCGCCGCGACCGAGTTCCTGGACGCCTATCAGGGCCACGGAGCGCTGGCGGCGAAGTCCTCGACGCTGCTGGGCTGGGCCACGATCATGCACGGCGCCGTCATGCTGGACACCACGGGCCGCCGCTTCGCCAAGGAGACCACCGGCTACTCCGAATTCGGCCCCTCCCTGGCGGCCCGGCCGGAGGCGACCGGCTGGGTCGTGTTCGACCGCCGGGTGCACGAACTGTGCATGCCTTTCACGGACTTCCGGCAGACCGTCGAGTCCGGCGCCGAAGTGTGGGCCGACGACGCGCGGGCGCTCGCCGTCGCGACGGGCCTGCCCGAAGATGCCGTCACCGCCGAGCTCGACGAGTCCGCGCGGGCGGCGCGAGGCGAGATCCCCGACCGGTTCGGCCGCGACTACGAGGCACCGCTCGAGCCGCCGTACGCCGCGGTGAAGGTGGTGCCGGCTCTCTTCCACACCCAGGGCGGCCTGGTCGTGGACGGGTCGGCGCGTGTCGTCGACGGCGACGACCGGCCCATTCCCGGCCTCTACGCCTCAGGTGGGGCGGCCGCCGGGATTTCGGGGCACGGCGCCTCGGGCTACCTGGCCGGCAACGGCCTCCTGCCCGCCTTCGGACTGGCCTACCTCGCCGCCACGGCCGTGGCGGCGGAACACCGCGCCGCGGGCTCGGACACCACGGCATGACAGACGCGGCGGCTGCCCGGTCCCGGGCGCTGGACTTCGTGCGGCACGAGGCCGGATTCGCCCAGCTGGTCACCCACGGCGCGGGCGGCGCCCTGGTCGGACGGACCACCAGCGCGTTCCTGACTGGCGACTGGGCCGTCGAACTGGTGCAGCGCCGGACCCACCGCAGAGTCGAGCAGCTCCGCCACGACGACCGGGTGCTGGCGATCTGGGGTGGCACGCCGGCCGAAGACTCGGTCAACGACTCGCCGTGGACCTTCGACCTCGGCCTGACGATCCCGCGGGTGGTCTTTGTCCGCGGCGTCGCGCGGCCGCTTGACGCGAAGGCCACCTGGGAGGTCTACGACCGGCACACGACGCGGCTGCGGGCCGCGGGCCACACGAAGGCGCCGTTGCGGGACCGGGCCGACCTCGACGCCAACTTCGCCGGAGTGCGGATCGAACCACGCCGGGTCCGGATCGAGGGCTTCGGGACGGGCGCGCAGGCGTTCAGCTGGACCATCACACCACGGAGGACAGACACGTGATCAAGGCGATCCTGGGGTACGACATCGTCGAGGGCGTGAGCGAGCAGGAGTACGAGCGCTGGCTTTTCGACGTGCACGCGCCCGACCTGCTCGCCAACCCGAACCTCGACCGGATCGTGTTCAACAAGGTGCTTCGTCCGGTGACGACGGCGTCGGGAGGGACAGCCGCGGTTCCGCCGAGCATGATGTTCTACCGGATCGCGGAGATGCACTTCGCGGACGAGGCGGCGTATCAGGCCTACCGCGACTGGTTCGCGGACAACCCGCTGCCCGCCGAGCGGGGACCGGGCGGTCGGACGGACTTCCGGTTCTACCTCATCACCGACAGCGTCACCGTGGACAGGAACCGGTCGTGACCCAGGCGGGCGTCCTCACCCCACCGGCGCCAGGGCTCACCGGTGAGCTCGCGCGGGCCGCGCACGCGGTCTACGCGCTGGAGGGCGCGGCGCCGATCGCGGTCGGCGAGCTGCGCACGCTCTCCGCCGGAGCACCCGAGGGTGTGCTGGCGTCCTGGGCCGAGGAGATCGCGACGGCCGGCGGCTTCCCTCTGCTCGGCACCGGCCTCGTCGCGCCCACCTATCCGGCCTTGCTGTGGAACGGAGCCCGGCTCGACGGTGCGCGCCCCGACCTCGACTGGGCTCCGCTGCTGGCCGCCCTGGCGGCCGCGGACGCGGCCTCGGCCGGCCTCGACCGCGTCGCGCGCGCGGTCGCCGCCGGCAGCTGCGTGCGCAGCCTCGCCGCGGGTCTCCTGACCGACGACTCTCCGGCGGCCGCCTTACCGACCCTCGCGACGCTCTGCGCCGCGACGGCGGCGGCGTTCGCCGGACCTGCGGAGGGAGAGGGGCTGGAACGGGTTCTGGACCTGGCGGCCAGTCTCACCGTGCTTACTCCCGGCCCGGAGCGGCGTGCTTCCTCGCCCCTGTGGGCAGGGCACGGTGCGGCTTCGGGCTGGCTCGCCGCCACCCTCCCCGCCGAGGTGGCCACGCCGATGCCGGGCAGCGTCGCGCATACGTTGTCGGTGGCGGCCGGTCACGCGGTACCGGCAGCCGGCGCCACCGGCACGGTCGCGGACCTGCTGGAGTCGATCCGGTGAGCGGCGCAGAGCCGAGGCTCCTGCTGAACCTCGCCCGGCCGCGCGGCGTGCTCGACCATCTCGCCGCGGCGAGAACCGCGCTGGGCGACGGCGTCGACGGTGTCGGGTTCGCGGACAGCCCACGGCTGTTCCCGGACCCGTTCCTGACGGCCGGACAGGTGCTGACCCGCACCACGGCCGCCTTGTCCGGGCCGTGCGTGATGGGGCTCGGGTTGCACCATCCGAGCGTGGTCGCCCAAGCCCTCGCGACGCTTGCGGGCCAGCACCCCGGCCGGACGTTGCTGGCGGTCGCACGGGGCGAGAGCTCGCTGCGCAACGAGGGGCTCCCGATCCCGTCGCTCTCTTCCTATCGCGTCCTGCTGGAGCAGCTTCGCGCTCGACTCGACGAGCTGTCGGCCCAGCTGCCCGGCGGGTTCGGGCCGGTGCTCGGCGCCGCGTCCGGCCCACGGACCATCGAGCAGACCAGCGCGACCCTCGGTGGGGTGCTGCTCGACGTGGGCGTCGAGCCTGCCGTGATCGAACGCGCCGTCGGTATCGCGCGGGCCCGGCGCACCGACGTCCGCTGCTGGCTGTTCCTGCGCGCGGTGGTGACCGACACCGACGACGAAGCGGCAGCAGCCGCAGCCCCGATCTTGGGCTCCTGCGCGGCACGGATCACCAAGTCGCCCGACTGGTACGGCATCGAGCCGGAGCTCGTCGCCCGGGTCGCCGCGGTGGCCTCGGCCCACGACTACCGCCGCCACGGCACCTCGGAGTCGGCGGGCGCCCGCGACGCCGACCCGGAGATCGACTCGCTGATCCGTGACCGATTCGTGCTGACCGGCGACCCCGCGGCCCTCGCCGCCCGGCTGCGGCCCCTTGCCACTCTGGGCATCGAGGGGGTCGTCATCGCCGGTGCCACTGCGGGCGTCGAGCGCCGGCTGGCGCAGACGGCCGGCGCGCTGCGGGCCGGGCTGGCGACGGCCCAGCCGGCGAGCTGACGTGCGCCAGTGGGTCTCGTACCGGCACCGCGGACCGACCGCGAGCAACCCGAGCAAGAAGGAGCGAGGATGGAGACCTTGGACCTGGATGTCGATGCGCTCGGCGAGTTCGCCTCGACGCCCGCGGCAGCGATTCCCGCGCAGATCTGGGATTTCGGCCGGCTGCTGCTGCTGGACTCGCTGGGCGCCCTGCTCGGCGGACTGCGTTACCCGGCCGTGCACGGCCTCGGCGCCCTGCTCGGCGCCGAAGCCGCCGACGAGTCCGCCCCGTTCGGGCGGCTGACGGCGCTCGGCGCGGCGGCCACCTGGCTCGACGCCGACTCGGGTGGGTCGTTCCACCCGGCCGGCGGCCGCATCCCGCCGGTACCGACCGCACATCCGGCGCCCCACGTGCTGCCGGCGCTGCTGCACGCACTGAGCCGCCAGGGTGTGGACGACGTGGCCGCCGTCCGCGCGTTCGTGCTGGGCTGCGAGGTGGGGCTGCGCTTCGGCGCCGGCACTTCACTACGCCCCGGTCTGCACCCGCACGGTATCCACGGCCCCATCGGGGCCGCGGTCGCGGCGTCGGCGCTGACCGGCGCCGACGCGCCCACCACCGCCCGGGCCATCGAGCTGGCCGGCTCACTGCCACTGGCCGCCACGCTGGCCGTGCCGATGCAGGGCGGCACGGTGCGCAACGTCTGGACCGGGCTCGGGTCCTACTACGGCGCGCTCGCCGCCCGGCTGGCCGCCGCCGGCCACGAGGCCGACCCGGGGCTGCTCGCCACGCTCTACGGGGGCGTGGTCACCACCGACGCGGATGCCGAGGAGATCGGCGGCGGGCTCGGCCACCGCTGGCGGGTCGCGGACAGCTATCTCAAGCCCTACGCCTGCGCCCGCTGGGTCCACCCGGCACTGGACGCGCTGCGGGAGGCACTCGTGCGCGCCGGCTCGCCGAAGCCGGCCGCCATCACCGAAATCGTGATCGAGACGTTCGCCTTCGCCGCCTCACTCGACAGCCTCGGCAGCGAGTCCGACCTGCACGCACGGTTTTCGGTGCCGCGCTGCGCGGCGTCCGTCGTCGTCGACGGGCACCTGGACGCCGGCGGCTTCCTGCCCGGGCAGTTCGAGCGGCTCGACGTCGTGGACCTGGCCGCCAAGGTCCGGCTGGTCGAGGTGGCGGAGTACACCGGTGCGCTCCCGGCCGAGCGGCCGGCGCGGGTCACCGTCGTCACCGCGGACTCTTCGGGGACCGCGCAGGTGCGCAACGCGCGGGGCAACCCGAGCGATCCGCTCTCCGTCGACGAGATCGTGGCGAAGTTCCGTGGCAACGTCGGGCCGTTCCTTCCCGGCGACGTGCTCGACCCGGTGGTACAGGCCCTGACGACCGCGGACCTGCTCCCGGACGGCAGGAGCCTGCATGCCCTCGCCGACGCGATCGCCCACCGGCTCTGATCCGTCCCGGCCGTTTCCGATCGACCGAAGGAGATGTTGCGATGACACTGGAGAGAGCGGCCGAGTGGGTCGGCGGGCTCGGCTACGAGGACCTTCCGGAGGAAGTCGTCGAGCAGGCCGTCCGCATCGTCTCGGACACCGTCGCAGCAGGCCTCGGCGCCGGCGCCGAGAAAGAGGTGGCCGGTGCGGCGCAGGCAGCACTGGCCATCGGAGGCCCTGGCGCCGCAACGGTGCTGGCGACCGGGGAGGGCACGACGTCCTATGCGGCCGCGCTGCTCAACGGCCAGGCGTTCGTCACCTACGAGCTCGACGAAGGCAACCAGTGGGCGACGAACCACCCCTCGGCGCATGTGCTGCCCGCGGTCCTCGCCACCGCCGAGGAGCTGGGCAGCAGCGGCCGGGAGTTCCTGGTGGCCTTCGTCGCTGCCTACGAGACGGCTGCGCGGGCCGGGCTTGCGCTGACGCTCCGAGCCCCGGTCCACCCCTTCGGCACCGCCATGGTCGTCGGAGCCGCCGCCGGCGTCGCCCGGCTGCGGGGGTTCTCCTTCGTCGAGATCATCGAGGCCGTTCGCGTGGCGGCGGCGATGACCCCCGCTTCGACGCAGCGGGCGGCCAACATGGGGGCCACCGTGCGCAATCTGCTGACTGGCGCGTCGTCGGCCGCGGGTGTGCTGGGCGCGCACGCCGCCCGCGGCGGCGTCACCGGTGAGACGCTTGCCTTGGAAACCGTCTACGGCCAGGTGCTCGGCGAGCACTTCGAGCCCTCCGTGCTCGGCGATGGTCTCGGACAGCGGTGGCTGATCCTGGAGAACTACTTCAAGCTGCATGCCTGCAGCCGCTGGAACCACGCTCCCATCGAAGCCATGGGCAAGCTCGTGGCCCGCACCGGCGTGACGAGCGCCGACATCGAGCAGGCCACCGTCTTCACTTACGCCCCCGCGACGCGCCTCGACGAGACGGCCCCGGCGAACGGGTTCGCCGGCAAGCACTCCATTCCCTACAACGTGGCCGTACAGGCCGTGCTCGGCCACAACGGGATGGAGGCCTACCGGGGAGACGTCGTGGCGGATGACGAGGTTCGCGCCCTGGCCTCGCGGATCCGGGTCGTCGAGGACCCGGACTACACCCGGGTGCAGCCGGCCGTTCGCACCGCACGCGTGGAAGTGCTCACCACCGACGGGCGACGTCTGTCCGAAGTGGAGGATCGTGCCCCGGGCGGCTTCGACAACCCCTATCCAGCGGCGGTCCTCGACGCGAAGTTCGACCAGCTGGTCACCCACGGCAGGTCGGCCGAACTCGTGCACCCGCTGCGAGAGTGGCTGGGTGAGCTCCCGGCCCACCCGAACCTCGGCGGCCTCGCCCGCCTGCTCCGGCCGGCAGGAGGGACGGACTCCGATGGTGAGTGACGGTTCGACGAACGGCGGGCCGACCGAGGCGTCTGCGGACGTCGTCGGACAGCTGGCTCGGGCGGTGGCCACCACGACCTGGGACACCGTTCCGGCGGCCGCGCAGGTCAGTGCGCTCGACCTCCTGCTCGACTCGGTCGCCGTCATGGCCGCCGGCTCCGCCCATCCGGACATGCGGGCGCTGCGCGGCTCCGTCGCGCCGGCCGCGGGACCGAGCACCGTGTTCGGGGAAAGCCGTGGCGCAGGCGTCCAGGACGCCGTGCTGCTGAACGGTGCCACGATCTCGGTGCTCCAGCGGCAGGACGGCTACTCGAGGATGAAGGGGCACCCCGCCATCCAGGTCGCCGCCGTCCTGCTGGGCCTCGGCGAGGGGCGACAGGTGGGAGCTCGGGAGTTCCTCAACGCGTTCGTCGGTGGTTACGAGCTGGCGGCTCGCATCGGGCTCGGCATCGGGGGCGTGCCCGGCCACCTCCACGACATCGGCAACTGGGTGACCGTCGGCGCCGCCGGAGCGGCGACCTCGCTGGTGAGCGGGGCCGATGACCGAGCGGTCGCGGCCAGCATCGACGGCGCCGCCTCGCTCGGTCTCCACTTCGACCGCTGGACCACCACGACCGGCGCCACGCTCCACCATCTCTACCCCGCGACGGCCTGCACGACAGCGCTCAACGTGGCCCGCGCAGCCGCGGCCGGTCTCACGGCGCGGCCCGGGGCCTTGAGCTCGTTCTACGGGCCGTTCCTGGCCGAGGACTTCCACGCCGAGGCGATGCTCGACGGTGTCGCGGACGGGACCTGGACGAGCTATGAGATCGTGAACGGCTACTTCAAGCTCCACCCCTCGTGTGCGCACTTGCACGGCGTGAACGACGCGGTGTCGGCCCTGCTGGCGGAGGAGCGCTTCGGCGAGGACGACGTACGCCGGGTCGACGTGCGGATCTTCGACGAGGGCATGGCGATCGACTGCGCCGAGCCGAAGAACGACCTGGATGCCCGGTTCAGCGCTCGGGCCACGGTGGCCGCGGCCATCCGGTTCGGCGCGCTCGATGACGAAGGTTTGCTGGACCTCGGCGCCCTCCGGCCACTGATGGACCGGATCAGCGTCTCGCACGACCCCGAACTCGACGCGCACAAGCCCACCGGTCGGGCCGGCACAGTGCGCGTCGAGCTCGGCAACGGCCGGGTCGTCTCCCGCACGGTCATCCACCCGCGTGGTACGCCCGAAGTCCCTGTGACCGATGAGGAGCGGCTGGCCAAGGCAACGAGCCTTCTGAGCCGCGTCTACGGTGCCGCCGGGGCCGAGCGGGTCAGGGAAGAGATCTACGCACTGCCCCGCGCCAAGTCCCTGCACGCGCTGACCGAGAGCCTGCGTACGACACAGACGCCGTAAGGCGTCATAGGTGCTGAGCGCGGCTCACGCGGGTGCTTCGCTGTGCTGGGTCCGGGGTTTCCGTTGCACAGCCTTGGCGATCGGCTCGACGATGCGGGCCGCGGTGGGGCCGAGGATGGCCATGAGGAGCACGTAGGTCGTGGCCAGTGCGGCGAGCTCGCCGTCGACCGCGCCGGCGGTGACGGCGAGGCCGGCGATCACGATGGAGAACTCGCCGCGCGCCACCAGTGCCGCGCCGGCGCGGGCGCGGCCCAGTTTGCCGATGCCCTGTCTTCGCGCGGCCCACCAGCCCGTGCCGACCTTGGTCAGCGTGGTCGCCACGGCCAGCACCACGGCCCAGCCGAGCACCGGCGGGATCGACGCCGGGTCGGTGTTCAGGCCGAACACCACGAAGAAGACCGCCGCGAACAGGTCGCGCAGGGGTTCGAGCAGGCGCGTGGCGTTGTGGGCCGTCGAGCCGGAGACGGCGATGCCGAGCAGGAACGCGCCGACGGCGGCCGAGACCTGCATCGCCGACGCGAGGCCCGCCACGAGCAGCGCGGCGCCGAGGATCTTGAGCAGGAACACCTCGCGGTCGTCGCTGTCCACGATCGCGGAGACGTAGCGGCCGAACTTCAGCGCGATCACCAGCACCACGGTGATCACCAGCAGCGAGATGCCGACGGCCTCGAGGCCGCCGAGGAAGCTGACGCCGCCGAGGATCGCGGTGAGGATCGGCAGGTACAGCGCCATCACGAGGTCCTCGAACACCAGGATCGACAGCACCACCGGCGTTTCGCGGTTACCGAGCCGGCCGAGGTCGCCGAGCACCTTCGCGACGATGCCGGACGACGAGATGTAGGTGACGCCCGCCATCACGATCGCGCCGATCGGGCCCCAGCCCAGCAGCAGCGCGACGGCCGCGCCGGGCAGTGCGTTGAGCACGATGTCGAGCAGGCCCGCCGTCCACGAGCGGCGCAGGCCCGTGAACAGCTCCGCCGCCGAGTACTCCAGCCCCAGCAGCAGGAGCAGCAGCACGACGCCGATCTCGCTGGCCAGGTGCGTGAAGTCGCCGATGTCGGTGAGCGGGATCAGGCCGCCGGAGCCGAAGCACAGGCCGCCGAGGAGGTAGAGCGGGATGGGGGAGAGCCCGATCCGGCCGGCGAGCCTGCCCAGCACGCCCAGGACGAAGAAGACCCCGCCGAGTTCGATCAGGGACAGCGCGGTGTGGTCCATCAGCCTTGCTTGAGGATCTTGGCGGCGGCGTCCAGACCTTCGGACGTCCCGACCGCGACCAGCAGGTCGCCCGCGGTGAAGGTGAAGTCGGGCGTCGGCGACGGGTGCACCTGGCCCGCGCGCGCCACCGCGACCACCGACACACCGGTGCGGGTGCGCATCGCCGTGTCGCCGAGGGTGCGGCCGTCGAACGGCCCGTCCTCGGTGATCGGCAGCTGGCGTGTGTGGATGCCGGGCAGCTCACGGTGCTCTTCGGTCAGCTGCGCGACGAGCTGCGGCGCGCCGAGCAGATTGGCCAGCGCGCCCGCCTCGTCCGCGGTGAGCGGCAGCGAGGCGAGGCACGCGTCGAGGTCGTCGGCCTTGGACACGATCAGCTCGATCTTGCCGTCCCGCTGGGTCACGACGCCGATGCGCCGTCCCGCACGCGTGGCGAAGTCCTTCCGGACACCGATTCCGGGCAGGGGAGTCACTTCCACGTTCACACCGGCCACGGTAACCCATTGTCCGATTCGCGAGGCTCAGGCGAGCTCCGGCAGACGAGTGGTCACGACCACCGCGCGTGTCGCCGACCGTGGCGGCCCGGTGAAATTCCCGCCGCGCACCAGGTCTGGAGCACCACTGCAGGGCGCGCTTAGGGTTTCCCGTGGCGGGAGGAGGCCACGATGGCCGAGTTCGCACGGGGCCGCGTCACCGCGAACGGGATCACGTTCGAGTACCTCGAGGCCGGTGAGGGCCCGCTCGCGTTGTGCATGCACGGGTTCCCGGACACGCCGTTCACCTACCGGCACCTGCTGCCCGCGCTCGCCGCGGCGGGGTTCCACGCGGTCGCGCCGTTTGTGCGCGGGTTCGCGCCGACGGAACTGCCGCCACTGCGCCACTTCGTGCACTCCAGCGGGATGGTCGCCGACCAGATCGCGCTGACGCGGGCGCTCGGCGGTGGTCCGGACGCGCTGCTGGTGGCGCACGACTGGGGCGCGGTGGGGGCGTGGGGTGCGCTCGGGCGGGCGCCCGAGTTGTGGGGCCGCGCGGTGATCCTCAACATCCCGCCGTTCGAGATCTTCGGCGAGAACCTGGGTACCTACGCACAGATCAAGCGCAGCTTCTACTTCTGGTACTTCCAGATGCAGCGGGTGATCGAAGACCGGATCCGCCAGGACGACTTCGCCTTCATCCGCGACATCTGGGGCGACTGGTCTCCCGGCTACGCGGCCGACGAGGACCTGGGTCACCTGCGAGCCGCGCTCGCCGATCCCGACCACCTGCACGCCGCACTGGGTTACTACTGGGGCCAGTTCGACCCGACCCGGTTCGGCACGCCCGAGTGGGTGGCCGAGCAGGCCGCCGCGTGGGGTGGCAGCGCGCCCCAGCCGCTGCTCTACCTGCACGGCACCCACGACGGCTGCCACGGGATGACCGCGGCCCAGGTCGAGCGGGTGACCGAGTTCGGCGGGCCCGGCTCCGAGTCGGAGCTGATCGAGGGCGTCGGCCACTTCATGCTCGTCGAGCGGCCGAAGGAGCTCAACGACCGCATCCGCGGCTGGCTGGACCGCACTCGCTGACCGACCGCGGTCAGGACAGCTCGAGCAGCAGTGTCGCCACGATCATGACGGCCGCCGTCGCGCCGTGGACGGAGAACGCGATCGCCCGGCTTCCCTTGTGGCGCAGGATGATCAGCATGTCGCCGACGGGGATGAAGGCCTCGGCGAGCAGGATCCAGCCGAGGACGTGCGGGCCGCCGGCGAGCATCGCCGCGCCCACCACCAGGCCGGACGCGATGTCGCGGACGCCTTTGATGTGGAAGAACGCCGTGGTGCCGGTCGGGATCGTGGCGAGGCCGAAGCCGGCGGCGGTCTTCTCCGGCGCCAGCAGATAGCTGAGCCCCACGTAGATGATGCCGATCGCGACGATTCCGGCGATGACGTAGGCGGTGACGATCAAGGGGGACCTCCGGAAATCTAGCAGTGCTAGGAACTGCTGCCAACGCTAGAGGATCCTCGCTAGAGTGTCTAGCAGTGCTAGATTTTCTGCTCGTGAACCGGCGGCTGCGTGACGGGCGCGACCGCGGCGGACCGGCGCCGCCCCGCAGGCCGGACGCGTCGCCGCGAGCTTTGCCGGACCCGGGCGAACGCCCTGGCAGAGCCGCCTCACCGGCCGTGCCGGGCGGCGGGCAGAATGAACGCCGATCACGCAGAGCACGACGAACGCGAGGAGAGTTTCGGTGACGGGAGCCCTACGTGGTGTGGTCGCGCTGGACGGCCCGTCGGGAACCGGCAAGACCACGGTCGCGCGCAAGCTCGCCGACCGGCTCGGCGCGGGCTACCTCGACACGGGCGCGATGTACCGGATCGTGACGCTCGCCGTGCTGCGCGCGGGCACCGACCCGGCCGACACCGACGCCGTCGGCCACCTCGCCCACGACGTGCGCTTCAGCATCGGCACCAGCCCCGAGCGCCCCGAGGTCCGCCTCGGCGACGAGGACGTGGCCGCCGACATCCGCGGGCCGGAGGTCACGCAGGCCGTGTCGGCCGTCTCCGCGGTGCCGCAGGTGCGCGAGCTGCTCGTGGCCCGTCAGCGCCGGATCATCGCCGACGTGCTGGCCGACACCGGCGGCATCGTCGTGGAGGGCCGCGACATCGGCACGGTCGTGGCGCCCGAATCGCCGCTCAAGGTCTACCTCACCGCGTCGGCCGACGTCCGCGCCGCGCGCCGCAGCGGACAGGACACCGCCGCCGGGCGCGAGACGAGCGTCGAGGCGGCCCGCCGGTCCGTCGAACGCCGCGACCGCCTCGACTCCACGCGCACGACGTCACCGCTGCGCGCCGCCGAGGACGCCGTGCCCGTCGACACGTCGGAGCTGTCGATCGACCAGGTGATCGTCGCGCTGTCCGAGCTGGCCTGCCGGCGCGGCCTGCTCGACGACTGCCCCGCCGGAGCCGAGGCCGAGGCGCGCGCATGACCGGTGGCGCTCTCCCCGAGGGTGCGAACGGCCTCCTGCACGACGCCGGGCGGGTGTTCGCCCGGTACCATCTGCGGTCGGCCTTCCGGATCCGCGTGCACGGGCGCGACCGGATGCCCGCCGCCGGCCCGGTCGTGGTGATCGCCAACCACAGCTCCATGATCGAGCCGCAGCTGATCTTCGGAATGCTCCCGCGGCGTTCGGCGTTCCTCGTCAAGGCCGAGATGTTCAAGGGCGCGGCGGGGCGGTTCCTGCGGGCGATCGGCCAGATCCCGGTCAAGCGGGGCGAGATCGACCGCACTCCGCTGATGACGGCGGCCGGCGTGCTGAAGGCCGGCGGGGTCGTGGGCATCTTCCCCGAAGGCACCCGGGGTGCCGGCGACGTCGGCGTGGCCGAGAAGGGCGCGGCGTGGCTGGTCCGCGCCGCCGGGGCGACCGTGCTGCCGGTCGCGACGCGGGGCACGTTGAAGCCCGCCGACGGGAAGCGGCGCTGGCGTCCGCGCGTGGACATCCTCGTGGGGGAGCCGTTCACGCCGGAGGTGGGCCCGGGCCGGACCGGCCTGGAAGAGGGCACCGAGGAGCTGCGCCTGCAGCTCGCGGGGCTCGTGAAGACTTTGGACGATTGGCGCGCCGAGAACCGAATCGGCTCGCCGTAGGTGAAGTGGGAAGCAATGACAGGGTTTGATTCCGCCTCCGCGGGAGACAGTGTGTCGGCGGAGTTCGAAGGTGTCGGCGAGATCGACGGCACCTGGTCCGACGAGACCGAGTTCGCCGCGCTCGACGCGCAGATCGAGGCGGAGGGCGCCGCCGAGCAGGAGAACCTCGCGCAGCCGGTGCTGGCCGTGGTGGGCAGGCCGAACGTGGGCAAGTCCACGCTGGTCAACCGCATCCTCGGCCGGCGCGAGGCCGTGGTGCAGGACGTGCCGGGCGTGACGCGCGACCGCGTCGCCTACGACGCCTACTGGGGCGGCCGGCGGTTCACGCTCGTCGACACCGGCGGCTGGGAGCCCGACGCGACCGGCCTGCAGGCCTCCGTGGCCGCGCAGGCGGAGATCGCCATGCAGACGGCCGACGCCGTGCTGCTCGTGCTCGACGCGACCGTGGGCGCCACGACCACCGACGAGGCCGTCGCCCGCGTGCTGCGGCGCTCGAAGAAGCCGGTGCTGCTGGCCGCCAACAAGGTGGACGACGACCGGTTGCTCGCCGACACCGCGTCGCTGTGGCGCCTCGGCCTGGGCGAGCCGCACCCGGTCAGCGCCCTGCACGGGCGCAGCTCGGGTGACCTGCTCGACGCGATCATCGAGGCCCTGCCCACCGCGCCGCGCGAAGCCGGCACCGTGAGCACCGGCCCGCGCCGCGTCGCGCTCGTCGGCAAGCCGAACGTGGGCAAGTCGAGCCTGCTCAACAAGCTTTCGGGCGAGCAGCGCTCGGTGGTCGACTCGGTCGCCGGCACCACCGTCGACCCGGTCGACTCGCTGGTCGACCTCGACGGCGAGATCTGGCGGTTCGTGGACACGGCGGGCCTGCGCAAGCGCGTGAACTCCGCCAACGGCGCCGAGTACTACGCCTCCCTGCGCACCAAGACCGCGATCGACGCGGCCGAGGTGGCGATCGTGATGCTCGACGCCGCCGAGCCGCTGTCCGAGCAGGACCTGCGGGTGCTCACGATGGTCGTCGAGGCGGGTCGCTCACTCGTGCTCGCCTTCAACAAGTGGGACCTCGTGGACGAGGACCGCCGTCACGCGATGGTGCGCGAGCTCGACCGCGGCCTGGTCCGCGTGCCGTGGGCGGAGAAGGTGAACATCTCCGCGCTGACCGGCCGGTCCGTGCGCAAGCTCGCGCCGGCGCTGCGGACGGCCCTGAAGTCGTGGGACCAGCGGGTGCCCACCGGCCAGCTCAACGGGTGGCTCTCGGACCTCATCGCGGCCACGCCGCCGCCGGTGCGCAGCGGCAAGCAGCCGAAGGTGCTCTTCGCCACGCAGGCCGGCATCCGCCCGCCGACGCTCGTGCTTTTCACCACCGGTTTCCTCGAAGCCGGTTACCGACGGTTCATCGAGCGCAAGTTCCGCGAGCGGTTCGGCTTCGAGGGCAGTCCCGTCCGGGTGAACGTCCGGGTGCGCGAGAAGAAGGCCAAACCCAAGGTCGGGGGCAAGGCCGCGAAGAGCCGCTGACGCCGGGGGACGCGGTTCGGACGCGCCGGGGGCGGTCGCTTCCCCGGCGCGTTTTCGCGCTCTGTCACCGAATGCGGAACCGGTGACATCCGACACTCGACCGTGACCCTTGCGCTATCTGGAGTTCACCTCCGCGTATGGTGGATGGCTGCACCGGGCGCCTCATTCGGAGAGCCAGCCCGAATGACGCTCGCGGAAGGTGAGTGATGGGCTTGCGCGCCCACCGTACGATCCCTTACGGCCTTTTTTCGAAACCCGCGGCTACGCGGCGTGACGGGGTGGCCCGGTGACCCTCACCGCCGACCACGCCCCCACCACCGATCTCGCCCTCGCCGCCGACGAGGCAACCTCCGCGCTCGCCTGTGTCGCCGAGGTGACCCACGCTCCCTCCGGCACGCCCGTCGCCGACCGCGCCCTGTTCTGGTCCGGCCTCGGCGCCAGCCAGCGCACGCTGCTCCAGATCCTCACGGAGACGGCCGAGCAGCACCCCAACGCTGCCGCCATCGACGACGGCACCACCACCCTGAGCTACCGCCGGCTGCTCGAGGAGATCGAGGCCTACGGCCGCCGCCTGCGCGCGCACGGCGTCGGCCTCGGCGACCGCGTCGGCGTCCGCGTCTCGTCCGGCACGGCCGAGCTCTACGTCGCGATCCTTGCCACCCTGTCCGTCGGCGCCGCCTACGTGCCGGTCGACGCGGACGACCCCGAGGAGCGCGCGGAGCTCGTGTTCGGCGAAGCCGGCGTGGCCGCGATCGTCACCGACGGCACCATCACCGTCGCCGGTACCCCGGGCGACCGTGACGGCCGCCCCGGCCCGGCTGACGACGCGTGGATCATCTTCACCTCCGGGTCCACCGGCAAGCCCAAGGGCGTCGCCGTCACGCACGCCTCCGCCGCGGCCTTCGTGGACGCCGAAGCGCAGCTGTTCCTCACCGAGGAGCCCATCGGCCCCGTTGACCGCGTGCTCGCGGGCCTGAGCGTCGCGTTCGACGCTTCCTGCGAGGAGATGTGGCTCGCGTGGCGCCACGGCGCCTGCCTGGTGCCCGCGCCGCGCGCGCTGGTGCGCACCGGCGTCGACCTCGGCCCGTGGCTGGTCGCGCAGCGCATCACCGTCGTTTCCACCGTGCCGACGCTGGCCGCGCTGTGGCCCGCCGACGCGCTCGAGGACGTGCGCCTGCTTATCTTCGGCGGCGAAGCGTGCCCGCCGGAGCTGGCCGAGCGCGTGGCCGTGGAAGGCCGCGAAGTCTGGAACACCTACGGCCCCACCGAGGCCACCGTCGTCGCCTGCGCCGCGCAGATGACCGGTGAAGGCCCGGTGCGCATCGGCCTGCCGCTGGCGGGCTGGCAGCTGGCCGTGGTCAACGAGGCCGGCGAGCCGGTCGCCATGGGCGAGACCGGCGAGCTCGTGATCGGCGGCGTCGGTCTCGCGCGCTACCTCGACGCCGAGAAGGACGCGCAGAAGTTCGCGCCGCTGCCCTCGCTGGGCTGGCAGCGCGCCTACCGCAGCGGCGACATGGTCCGCGCCGAGCACGAGGGCCTGCTGTTCCTCGGCCGGCTCGACGAGCAGGTGAAGCTCGGCGGCCGCCGCATCGAGCTGGGCGAGGTCGACGCCGCGCTGCAGTCGCTGCCCGGAGTGCAGGGCGCGGCCGCCGCGGTCCGCCGCACCAAGGCCGGCAACCAGGTCCTGGTCGGGTACGTCGTGCCGAGCGCCGGCGCCACCTTCGACCCGGACGACGCCGCCACCCGGCTGCGTGAGCAGCTCCCGGCCGCGCTGGTGCCGCTGCTCGCGGTGATCGCCGACCTGCCCACGCGCACCTCGGGCAAGGTCGACCGCGCCGCCCTGCCGTGGCCGCTGTCCACTGTGGACGCCGGGGCCGCCGGCCTGTCCGCCACCGAGGCGTGGCTGGCCGAAGGCTGGTCGGAGATCCTCGGGGTGTCCGTGACGGACCCGAAGGCCGACTTCTTCACCCACGGCGGCGGCAGCCTCACGGCCGCGCAGCTCATCGCGCGCATCCGCACCCGCCACCCCGAGGTGTCGGTCAACGACATCTACCAGCACCCCAAGCTCGGGTCGCTGGCCACGATGCTCGACAAGCTCAGCGGCCAGGAGACCGAACGCCGCGACATCGCGCCGACGCCGCGTCGAGCGGGCGTGATCCAGACGCTGCTGATGCTCCCGCTCATGGGCCTGGTCGGCCTGCGCTGGACGACGCTCGCGGCGGCGGCCTCGAACGTGCTGTCGCTGCTCGGGGTCGCCTGGGCGCCGACGCTGAACTGGGCGTGGGTCGTGCTGGCGTGGCTGGTGCTGTTCAGCCCGGCCGGCCGCATCGCGATCGCCGCCGGCGGTGCGCGCGTGCTGCTCTCGGGCGTGCGCCCGGGCAGCTACCCGCGTGGCGGCAGCGTGCACCTGCGCCTGTGGACGGCCGAGAAGCTCGCGGAGTTCAGCGGCGCGGACAGCGTCGCCGGCGCTTCGTGGATGACGACGTACGCCAAGGCACTCGGTGCCCGGGTCGCCAAGGACGTGGACCTGCACTCGCCGCCGCCGGTCACCGGCTTCCTCAAGCTGGGCCGCGGTGCCGCCGTGGAGCCCGAGGTGGACCTGACCGGCCACTGGGTCGACGGGGACCTCGTGCACATCGGCAAGATCCGGATCGGCGCGGAGGCCCGCGTCGGTTCGCGCAGCACCCTGTTCCCGGGCGCCCGCATCGGCAAGGGCGCGGAGATCGCCGCCGGGTCGACCGTGCGCGGCGCCGTGCCGGCCGGGCAGCGCTGGGCGGGTTCGCCCGCGGCCCACTCGGGTGAGGACGCCAAGGACGCGCTGAAGTGGCCGGCCAGCCGCCCGCCGCGGTCGCGGTTCTGGGCGACCGTGTACGGCGTGACGTCGGTCGCGCTCGGCTTCCTGCCGGGCATCGCGGCGCTGCCGGGCGTGGCCGTGCTCGGCGCCGCGATCTGGGGCGCGCCGACGCCGGGCGCCGCCGTGGCGCAGGCCCTGATCTTCACCCCGGTCGCCACCGTCGCCTACTTCCTCACCTACGCGCTGCTCGTGCTGGCCGGCGTGCGGCTGCTGGGCGTCGGCATGGTCGAGGGCTACCACCCGGTCCACGGCCGCGTCGCGTGGCAGGTGTGGGCCACCGAGCGCCTCATGGGCATGGCCCGCGAAGGCCTGTTCCCCTTGTACGCCAGCCTGTTCACACCCGTGTGGCTGCGGCTGCTCGGCGCGAAGGTCGGCCGCAACGTCGAGGCGTCGACCGTGCTCGCGCTGCCGAAGATGACGAAGGTCGACAGCGGCGCGTTCCTCGCCGACGACACGATGGTCGCGACCTACGAGCTGGGCCACGGCTGGCTGCACGTCGCGCCGGCACGCATCGGCAAGCAGGCGTTCCTCGGCAACTCCGGCATGACCGCGCCGGGCCGTTCGGTGCCGAAGCGCGGCCTCGTGGGCGTGCTGTCCTCGACGCCGCTGAAAGCCAAGAAGGGCTCGTCCTACCTCGGCATGCCGCCGCTCCCGGTCCGCCGGGCGGTCGGCGACGCCGACACCAGCCGCACCTACACCCCGGCGCTGCACCTCAAGGCCGCGCGGGCGTTCGTGGAGCTGCTGCGGATCGTGCCGGTGATGTGCGGGGTCGCCCTCAGCGTGGGCGTCGCGTTCTCGCTGCTGGCGCTCGCGTCGCTCTACGGGTTCGGCATCGCCGCGCTGCTGGCCGGGCCGGTGCTGCTGGCCGCCGGTGTCGTCGCCGCGCTCACCGCCACCGTGGTGAAGTGGCTGCTGGTCGGGAAGTTCCGCGCGATCGAGCACCCGTTGTGGAGTTCTTTCGTGTGGCGCAACGAGCTGGCCGACACGTTCGTCGAGACGCTCGCCGTGCCGTGGCTGATCGGTTCGGTCGGCGGCACGCCGCTGCTCACCGCCTGGCTGCGCACCATGGGCGTGAAGATCGGGCGCGGCGTGTGGCTGGAGACGTACTGGCTGCCGGAGTCGGACCTCGTCCGCCTCGGCGACGGCGCGACGATCAACCGTGGCTGCGTGGTGCAGACGCACCTGTTCCACGACCGGATCATGAGCATGTCCCGGGTGGAGCTGGACGAGGGCGCCACGCTCGGCCCGCACGGCATCGTGCTGCCGGGCGCGAGCATCGGCGCGCGCACCACCGTGGGCCCGGGTTCGCTCGTCACACGGGGCGACGCGGTGCCGGCCGACACGCGCTGGCTCGGCAACCCGATCTCGACCTGGCGTCGGTGAGCCTCCGACCGTTGCGGCGCGCCAAGATCCGCGCGATCCTGCTGGAACAAGACCACCTCACGGAAAGCGGGGTTCTCCTCGGGTGACCTCGAAGGCTGCCGCGCCGGCACCCGGCGCGGAAACCTCCGCAGATTCGTACCTCCCCGGTCACGGCAACGGCGGCTACCACGTCCGCCACTACGACCTGGACCTCGACTACCGCGTCGGGCCCAACCGGCTCAGCGGTAGCGCGGTGCTCACCTGTGTGGCGACGCAGGCTCTGTCGCGGCTGACGCTCGACCTCGGCGAGTTCCGCGTCTCGCGGGTGCTCGTCGACGGCCGGCCGGCGAAGTTCGTCCGGCGCGGGCTGAAGCTCCAGGTGAAGCCCGCCAGGTCGATGGCGGCCGGCACGGAGTTCCGTGTCGAGGTCCGCTACGTCGGCAACCCACAGCCGGTGCCGAGCCGCTGGGGCGACATCGGGTGGGACGAGCTCACCGACGGCGCGCTCGTCGCGAGCCAGCCGATCGGCGCTCCGTCGTGGTTCCCGTGCAACGACCACCCCGCCGACAAGGCGAGCTACCGCGTCACGGTGACGACCTCGTCGTCGTACCTGGTCGCGGTGACGGGGAACCTCGTGTCGCGCTACCAGTCGGCGAGCACCGCGACCTGGGTGTTCGAGCGGCCGGAGCCGACGGCGACGTACCTGATGAGCGTGCAGGTCGGGCGCTACGACGACGTCGAGCTCGTGGCCGGGTCCGGCGCGGGCTGGTTCTCGCACCCCGAGGCGCGATCGTTCCGGATGCGGCTGGGCTTCGGCCGGGGCACCGGCGTCGAGTCGGTGGTGGCGACCGTGCCGCAGCGGGCCGCGGTGCCGCCGCGGCTGCGCCGGGCGTTCGGGCGCGACTTCGGCCGCCAAGGCCGGATGATGGACGTGCTGCAGCGCCTGTTCGGGCCGTATCCCTTCGGCGAGTACGTGGTCGTCGTGACCGACGACGAGCTGGACGACCCGATCGAGGCGCAGGGGATGTCCATCTTCGGCGCCAACCACGTCGACGGCCGGCGCACGTACGAGCGCCTGGTCGTGCACGAGCTCGCGCACCAGTGGTTCGGCAACAGCCTCACCGTCGCCGACTGGCGCCACATCTGGCTCAACGAGGGCTTCGCGACGTACGCGGAGTGGCTGTGGTCGGAGGAGTCCGGCGGCCAGTCGGCGGACTCGCTGGCGCGGACGTGGCACGCGCGCATGAAGGCCAAGCCGGCCGACGTGCGCATCAGTGACCCGGGTGTGGCGCGGATGTTCGACGAGCGCGTGTACAAACGCGGCGCGCTCACGCTGCACGCCCTGCGCGGCGAGATCGGCGACCCGGCGTTCTTCGCGCTCGTCAAGGAGTGGACCTCGGAACACCGCCACGCCACGGTGAGCACGGAGGAGTTCGTCGCGTCCGCCGAGGCCTTCGCGGCGCGCTCGCTGCGGCCGTTCTTCACGGCCTGGCTGGAGACACCGGCGCTGCCGGAGCTGTGACCGGTTCCCTCACCGCCCGCGGTTACTCGTCGCGAGCACCAGTGGCTGCCAGCTCGAGCGAGCGGAGCCGGGCAGCCGGGTCGTAGACCGGTGTGGACAGCATCAGCTCGTCGGCGCCGGTCCGCTCGACCAGCTGCGTGAGTCGCGTACGCACCGTCGACGGTGACCCGTACGCCTGGGTCTCTCGCAACGCGGCCAGGCGGTCGCCGACCTCGGAGGGAATTTCCTGCCGTTCCGCCTCTTTCGGCGTCGGCAGTTCGGCCTCGGTGCCCCGTCCCTGCAGCGCACCGGCCATCGCCAGTGCCGAGGGGCGCGCCAGTTCCCGGGCCTGCTCGTCGGTCTGTGCGCACAAGGTCTCCACGCAGACGATCACGTACGGCTGCTCGCGCCAGCGCGAAGCGCGGAACTCGTCGCGGTAGCGGGTCAGCGCGTCGATGGTGTTGCCCGGCCGGATGTGGTGGCCGATCGCCAACGGCAGGCCCAGTTCGGCGGCGATCGCGGCCCCGCCCGGGCTGGACGCGAGCAGCCACGGCTCCGGCGACTCGTCGGCCCCGGGCAGCACCCTCGGGCCGTCCTCTCCGGCGAGATGCCCGAGCAGTTCGACGACGGCGGCGCGGTAGGCGGCGTCGGTGATCGGTTCGTCGGTCCCGCGCAACGCCCGCACCGCCCGGGCATCGGTGGTGCTGGGACCCCGGCCGATGCCCAGATCGATCCGTCCCGGATGCAGCGCGGCCAGGGTCGTGAACTGCTCGGCCACCGCCAGCGGCGGGTGGTTGGGCAACAGCACACCGCCCGACCCGACCCGCAGCGCGGCCGTCGCACCGGCCAGGTGCGTGGCCAGCACCGGCGGCGCGACGCTGCCGACCGAGCGGTAGCCGTGGTGCTCGGCCACCCAGATCCGCTGGAAGCCCAGTTCGTCGACACCGCGGGCGACCGAGGTCACCGCCTCCAGCGCCTCGCTCGCGCGGCGCCCTTCTTCCACCGTGGCCAGTTCGAGCACGGACAACCCAACCATCGGAAACTCCCCGCACTCGACGTGGTCTGGCCGCTCCTCGCGACCGGACAGCCCACTCGGCCGCACCGGCGCCGCGAAGATCATAGGCCGCACGAGTCGTCGAACGGCGTCGACCCGGGTCCGGCGTGATCATGCCCTCCGTGGTCGCCACCGTCCTGGTCTCCGCTCGCGGCGCAGGGCGACCACGCGTCCGACGGTGACGAACGGGACAGCTTTTCGGGCCATTCCACGATCAAGTCGTTGACGGGCATCGCGTGGAGGCCTCTGCACAGCTGGAGCTGGAGATCGAAATCGAACGCGCGTGCGTGCAACTCGTCGGCCAGGGTCGGATGGAACACGTCGGGTGCGCTGGTGAGGTCGAGGTCCCTGTGGATCACCTGCGCGGCGTTCTCCGCAGCTGGGGCGACACGAACCTTGGCGATGTAATCACCATGACGCACGGCACCCATCGACCAGTACGTGCTGAGCATCGGATTGCGCACCGGCGTTTGTGTCGCCGTCCTGACGAACGCGAGCAGCTCGTTCCATGCCCAGTTCCGCTGATCGAGTGTGCCGTTTCCGGTGAGAAAATCCGTCAGCAGTTGGTAAATCCCCCGATGCCACCTGCCAGGTAGCGCGGCAGGTCGTTGATGATCTCCTGGATGAACAGGTAGTGTTTCGCCGTATTGCACAGGAAGATCGGAATGTTCTTGAGCACGAGATCGAATGTGGTCGCGTCCGGCTCGTCGTCCACCAGGTCCGTCGAACATCTTCATCGCGAACCCGAGGCCCGGCCCGGACCGCCCGGCCGGAACCTTCGGCTTGGGGTGATTCACGTCCCTTGTTCTCCACGAAGTCGATGACCTCGGTCAGCACCTCGTCGAGATGGGGATCGATGGTCTCGATTTCGGGGGCGTAGTGCACGAACTCGGATGCCGTGGGTCATGCGTCCTCAACGCGCTGTTGATTCCGCCACAGCGGTCGTTCTCTGTGGCGGAAGAATGCAAAGAATGTGGCGAAAGGCGATGTGGTTCGGGCCGGTCAGTCGCTCGTGCAGCCGGGTTTCGCGCCAGGGCGGAAGTGTGGATCCGTTGGCCGCACACGACAACGCGTCATCGCGAGGTGGCGCGTTGTCATCCGAGGACTGAGATCGGAGCAGATTCCGAGCGCGATCGGCAACGAAGCAGGCCGGCGGTGTTGGAGACTGCGTGACGATCGCAGCGGGCCCGTTCACGTGCGGGATGTCCACGTGGGACTCGCCGGCCCCAGGACGGGGAGAGCTACCCCGTCCGGCCGGGGAACTTACGCGAGGTAGGACTTGGCCGAGTTCCAGAGGACCCCGCGGTTCACCCGTCCCGGATACAGGGCACGCACGGCCTCGTACAGGTCGGCGAAGCCGTCGGCCTTCTCGGCCGCCGAAGTGAAGATCTCGATGTAGCGGCGGGTCCGGCCGATGTCGTCCGGGTCATCGGGGTCGCCGTCGCGTTTGTGGCCGGCGACGACCGCGCGGGGCTGGAGCTTTTCGAGGGTGTCCAGCGCTTCGAGCCAGTCGCGCCAACCGTTGTCCTTGGCTTCGGCGAGGTACAGGTGCACGTCGCCGTACACGGCGTCGCCGGCCACCACCAGCCCGAGGGACGGCACGTGGAGCGCGCTGCTGCCCATGGTGTCGGTGTGACCGAGCTCGATCGCTTCGAGCTGTTCTCCCTCGAGGTCGAACACACCGTCCACGAGGGGCCGCGCGGCGACGCGGCGGGTGGAGATCTGCCCGGGGAACCGCGGGTTCCAGAACCCGTCGAACCACTGCGGCCCGTATTGGGCATCCATGCGCGCGGCGACGCCGGGGGCGGCGACGACTTCGGCATCCGGGAATCGCTCCAGCACGGCGGGAGCGCCGAAGAAGTGGTCGCCGTGGGCGTGGGTGATGAAGAGGGTCGTCACGTTCTTGCCGGTCGCGGCGACCCACTCGGCGAGGGCCGTTGACTCGTCCATGGTCATCAGCGGATCCACCAGGACGGCGTCCCGCTCGCCGTAGATCAGGGTGGACGCGGTCGGGGACCACATGCGCTGCTGCTCTCCGGGCGGGAGATCATCGGACACAGCGGCCTTCGACGGTGTGACGTACACCGAATATGCAAGCGCTGTCATGTCGACTTCCTTACTGAGCGGCCGAGTACATTGCTGTTATATCCACCGGCGGATGACCGTCTCTTCAGTGACATCACTGCATTCCGTGAACCCGGGCAAACGGTTACCTACGAGTAGTCAGCCCACCGGATCGAGCCTTCGATGCATGACGGTGACCAGTTCCACGCGCGATCTCACGCCGAGCTTGGGAAACATGCGGTACAGGTGTGATTCGATCGTGCGGTGTGACAGGTAGAGCCGCTGGGCGATCGCTCGGTTGGTCAACCCTTGAGCGACCATCTGGGCGACCTGCAATTCTTGGGGTGTCAGTTCTTCGAACCCGTCGAGCCGGCGGCGCGGGCTGCTCTCGCCCGCCGCGCGCAGCTCCTGATGGGCTTGCTCGGCCCAGGGTGTCGCGCCGAGTGCGTCGAACATGTCCCGGGCGGATCGCAGCGGAGCACGCGACGCGAGGTGCCTTCGCCGCCGGCGCAGCCACTTGCCGTAGGCGAGCTCCACGCGTGCCCGCCAGAGCGGCCAGGCCGGCCCGGTCTGCCTGAGTGCCTCGTCGAAGAGAGGCTCCGCTTCGTCGTTGTCGTCGGCAGCCAGCTGCAGGCGGGCGTAGGCCAGCTGGATGTGAAGCCACGACCCTGGTGACTGGCGCGCGCCGGGTTCCACCTGCCGCACCAGCGCGACCGCCTGCTCATGGTGGCCGCTACCCACCGCGGCCTCGGCGAAATCACCGATGACGTGGCACGCGGTGAGGTGATGGCTCGCCGCGTCACCGGGCTGGTAGATGCGAAGCAGCTGCTCGTAGGCTTCGAGACACCGTCCGCGTGCGAGTTCGACCGTGCCGCGGGCGCATTGCACCAGGCTGAGCAAGGCCGCCGCGCCGATCGGCAGCGCCACACGGCTTGCCTCCGCGGTGAGCGTCTCCACTGCTCGCTGGTCACCGCGCAGTGCCGCGGCCGTCGCTTCCGCGATCCGTCCACCGGTCTCCCACAGCGGCCGCCGAACCTCCGCGGCCAGGCGCTGCGACTCCTGTGCCGCCGGCAGGGCGACCGCGAAGTCGCCGACCTCCAGCGCGGCCCAGGCCTGTATCGACAGCACCTGCGCGAGCAGGCGCAGCCGCCCCTGGCCACGCAAGCGTTCCGCGGAAGCAGCCAGCAGCGGCAGCGCCTTGTCGAACGCACCGGCCAGACACACTGCCATGCCCCGCAGATACAGACCTGGCGCATCGTCGGGGCCGCCGCTTCTGCCGAGCTCGCGCAGCACCACCGCACCGCGTTCGATCGGCGCCGCGAAGACCTGGATGTACAGCATCCGTTGGTCGCCAGGGGATGCCCCGATGGCGTCGGCGGCGCGCACCACCTCCAGGCCATCGGCCCGGAGATCGCCCCAGTAACAGCGGGAGGCCGCGGACACGAGCAGGTTCAGGGCCAGGTCCCGGTCACCGAGCTCGGCCATCCTCATCGCCGTCCGCGTCAGCTCCGTCACCCGGCCGGCGTCGCCGACACGTCCCGACCGAAAGCCTTCCTCCAGCCACATCCACAGTGCGTGCTCGTGCGGCCCCAAGTCGAGCAGACTCGCCTCCGCCAGCAGCCGGATGACGGTTTCGCCGTGTCCTTGGTCGCTTGCTGCCGCGGCGGCCTCCAACAGCAGCCGCCCGCGCCGAGCCGGGTCCGGCGCGACGGCGGCGGCTCGCTCGAAGACGACAGCCGCCGTCGCGGCGGCACCACGGCGCAAAGCACGGCGCGCGGCTTTCTCGGCCTCCGCGCAGACGTCGGGATCGGTACCGGTCGCGGCTGCCAACCGGTGCCACACGCGGCGGTCCGGGTCCTCGGCGTACGCCTCGACCAGCGCCGCGTGGGCCGCTTGGCGCTCGGCGACCGTGGCCGCCTGATAGATCGCCGAACGCATCAGCGGGTGCAGAAATCGGACTTGCTGGTCCTCGATCACGAGCAGCCGCGCCCGGACCGCGGGCACGAGATCCGCGACCGTGCGAGGCGCGCCGTCGAGCACCTCCGCAGCCTCGAGGATCGTCGCCAGCGTGCCGTCCTCCGCGGTCGCCGCCACGCGCAGCAGGGTTCGTGCCGGGGCGGGGAGTTCTGTGACGCGGGCCGCGAACGCCGCTTCCAGTCGTTCACTCAAGGCCTGCCGTACTCCGGAAGCCGCCAGCCCGGCGTCGGCGCTCGGGCCGAGTGTCGCGGGGAGCTCCCGCAACGCCAATGGATTTCCTTCGGCGGCGGCGAGCACCCGGCTGCGGGCCGACTCCGTGAGACCTGGGCTCACCTGGTCGAGCAGCTGCCGGGACGCCTCCTGCGTGAGCGGTCCCAGTTCCATCTGGATCAGCCAGGGGCAGCGCAGCGGACTGTCGTAACCGGTGCGAAGGGCGGCCAGGAGAACGATCGGATCCGACTCGATGCGCCGTCCGAGGAACGCGAGGGCATCCGCGGTCGGACGATCGAGCCAGTGAGCGTCTTCGACGCAGATCAGCACAGGCGCGCGCGTCGCGGCGTCGCTGACAAGCCCGAGGACCCCGAGGGCGATCATGAAGGGCTCGGGCGGGGTCCGTTCACCCATCCCGAAGGCCGCGTTGACCGCGTCGCGTTGCGCCGTGGGCAGCGCGTCGACGTGCGCGAGGAGCGGCCGGAGAAGCCGGTGCAAGCCCGCGAACGCGAGGTTCGCCTCCACGGGGATTCCTGTGGTGCTCAGGACAACCATGCCCCGGCCGGTGGCTGCTTTCCGCGTGTGGTCAAGCAGTTCCGACTTCCCAATCCCGGCAATCCCGCTGAGGGCGATCGCCGTCCCGTGGGCATCGACTTCGGCCAGGAGATCGACCAGCCGGCCCAGCTCGTGGTCGCGTCCTACCATCAACGGGCTGTCCATCCCGCCATCCTGCCGCCGCCCCGCAAGGGAGCTGGCATGGTGTTGCTTTGGCGACAACACCATGCTCGCTGTCGTCCACACGGACATCGGTCCCATCGGACAACGGGTGGCATTTCTGCCGTCGTGCACGAAGCGATGGATTTCGAAGCCCTGTAACGCGGTCCGCCCGCGGAGTCACCGAAGTGACCCCGCGAGCGGCGAGAGAGCTCAGGCGCGGGACAGCACCGTCTGCAGCGCGGCCAGCAGTGCCGTCGTCGCTTCGGGTTCGGCGGCGGCGGTCGAGTGGCGCCAGGCCACGTAGCCGTCCGGGCGGACCAGCAGCGCGCCGGCCTCGTCGATCTCGCTCGTGCGGGTCCAGTCGCCGTAGGAGTCGCGGGCGCCCTCGGCGCCGACGGTCACCACGCGCAGGTCGAGGCCGAGCTCCGCGGCCGCCTTCTCCGCGGCGACGCGCCAGGAGCCGCCCGACAGGCCCGTGACGACGCTCCAGCGGCCGCGGCCCACGAGGTCCAAAGTGGACACACGGCGGCCGTGAGAGCCGACGAGCCACACGTGCGGGATCTTCGCGCCCGGCGTGGTCGTGGCCTGGTGGAACAGCTCCGGGTCGCGGCCGGACCCGGGCGCGGCGCCGTCCGGGATGACCGCGGTCGACGCGTAGCGCTGGTCCAGCTCCACGCCGTGCGCGTTGAACTCGTAATGCTTGAGCTCGATGGCCTTCTCCAGCTGACGGCGCTTGCGCGCCCCGTCCTCGGTCGGCGCCTCGCACGCGGCCAGGCCGGCGGCGATGGCGTCGGCGTCGGTGTCGCCGGTGATGCCGAGCGTCTCGAAGATCGGGCCGAACTGGTCGCGGGAGAGGTTCGCGCGGTCCACGATCTGCTTGCCCACCGGCGCGCGCTCGGCCGAGTAGGTCTCCAGCAGCTGTTCGCCCGCCTCGCCGCGCACGACCATCGCCAGCTTCCAGGCGAGGTTGTAGGAGTCCTGAATGGACGTGTTCGAGCCGAGGCCGTTGGACGGCGGGTGCCGGTGCACGGCGTCGCCCGCGCAGAACACGCGGCCGCTGGAGTACTGCGTGGCGTAGCTGTGGTTGACCGTCCACAGGGAAGTCGAGGTGATCTCGACCTCCAGCTCCGGGTCGCCGATGAGGTCGCGCACGATTCGCGTCGCCTCTTCCGCGTCGACCTCCGGAGGCGCCTGCGCGATGTCGTAGCCCCATACGAGCAGCCACTTGTTCCACGGCCGCACCATGCGGACCAGGCCCATGCCGATGCCGCCCAGGTGCGCGCCCGGCCGCATGACCCAGTAGAGCACGCTCGGGCGGTGCGCCACGTACTTGCCCAGGTCGGCGGTGAACGTGATGTTCATGCTGCCGGCCTTGCCCGTCTCGCCGGCGATCGGCAGCCCCGCCTGCTCCGCGACCCGGCTGCGCGCGCCGTCGGCGCCGATGAGGTACCGGGCCCGCAGCGTGAACTCGTCGCCGCGCACGCGGTCGAGGAACCGGGCCGTGACGCCGTCGGCGTCCTGGGTGAAGTCCAGGAACTCCGTGTCCAGCCGCAGTTTCGCGCCGCGCTCGGCGGCGTTGGTCGCGAGGATCGGCTCCAGGTAGGTCTGGGGCAGGTCGATCATGTGGCACGGGCTCGCCGCGCCGTACTCGGTCGCCGAGCGGTCGCCGGTGCCCCAGCTCGCGATGCGGCCGATCTCATTGCCGGCCAGCGACGTGCACAGCACGGTGTCGCCCATCAGCTCCGGCGGCGTGCCCTGCGCCAGGGCCTGCTCCTCGATCCCGAGGTCGCGCAGGACCTCCATCGCCCGCTGGTTGGTGATGTGGGCGCGCGGCGTGTTCGCCGTCCAGCCGTACTTGGTGGCCAGCACCGTGCGCACGCCGTAGGTGGCGAGCAGCAGCGCCGCCGTTCCTCCGGCCGGCCCGCTGCCGACCACGATGACGTCGGTGTCGTACTCGTTCATGGTGGGAGTCCTCGTCAGTGCGCGGGGGCGGGGGAGATGCGGAACGTGAAGTCGAGGCGGCGCCAGCCGTGCTCGGGCTCGCGGCCGTCGGGCGCGGGGCCGGACTGCTCGGCGAAGTCGACGATCAGCCCGTCCTTGACGCCGAACACCGTGTCGGAGTCGAGGTAGTCCCCGCCCCGGACGAACAGCTGGGTCACGAGTGTGCGGAAGCCCGGCTTGGCGATCATGAAGTGCACGTGGGGTGCGCGGTACGGGTGGCGCTCGACCGCGTCGAGCATGTGCCCGACGGGGCCATCGGCCGGGATCGGGTAGGCCGAGGGCACGATCGTCCAGAATTTCAGCCGGCCCTCGGTGTCGGTGCGGAAGCGGGCGCGCAGTACGGGGCCGTCGACGTCGGGGAGTTGGACGTCGTAGAAGCCGTCCTCATTGGACTGCCAGACGTCGACGATGGCGTCGGGCACGGGGGTGCCGTGGGTGTCGGTGACGGTGACGTCGGTCCACAGGGGAGTGCCGGGCAGGCCGTCGGCGAGGTCGGCGCCCTGGGCGGTCTCGGGCGGGCCTTGGACGTAGAAGGGGCCGAGCACGGCCGACGGGGTGGTGTCGGGGGTTCGGGAGTTGGTGAGGACGTCGACGACGCTGGAGACGCCGAGGGTGTCGGACAGCAGGATGAACTCCTGGCGTTTGTCGTCGGAGATCTGGCCGGTGCGGGTGAGGAACCCGATGGCGTACTCCCATTCCTCCTGCGTGAGGTCGGTGCGGACGACGTAGGAGTGCAGGGTGCGCACGAGTTCTTGCAGGAGTTCGCGCAGCCGCGGGTCGGGGGTGGCGGCGAAGCTGTCCACGACCTCGGTGGTGAGGCTGCGCAGGTCGGGTTTGGTGCCTTCGGCGGGTGTGGGGCGGGTGCCGGCCCAGGCCTGGTGCAGCAGGTCTTCGATGCCGTCGCGGGTGACTTCGCGTGGGTTGGGGTAGGGCTTGGCGGTGGCGATCTCGGCGGCCTGGGTGATGTCGGTTTCGGTGAAGCCGAGTTCGGCCAGGGAGTGGGGGACGGGCAGGGCGGCGATGAGGTCGTAGACGCCGGTGGCGGCGTCCGGTACGTCGAGCACCTCGGCGATGCGGCGCAGGGCGTCGGGGGCGCCGGTGGTGTTGTAGGCCATGGCGTAGGGCAGGACGACGGTGTGGGTTTCGGCGTGGGGGAGGTCGAAGCTGCCGCCGAGGGTGTGGCAGAGCTTGTGGTGCAGGGCCATGCCGACCGAGCCGAGGCAGGTGCCGGCGAGCCAGGCGGCGCGCAGGGCTGCGCTGCGGGCGTCGGCATCGGAGGGGTCGGTGGCGATGCGGGGGAGGGCGGTGGCGAGCAGGCGGATCGCTTCGAGGGCGAACTGGTCGACGATGGGGTTGGCGTCGGGGGAGTAGAGGGCCTCGACGGCGTGGGCCATGGCGTTGATGCCGCTGGTGAGCGATACCTGCACGGGCAGCTTGAGGGTGAGGTCCACGTCGTAGACGACGACCTCGGGCTGCACCTTGGGTGAGGTCTGGGTGGTTTTGCGTCCGTCGGCGGTCTCGCCCAGGATCGGGGTCATCTCCGAGCCGGCGTAGGTCGTGGGCACGATGATCTGCGGCAGATCCGTGCGCAACGCGATCGCCTTCGCCAGACCGGTCGTCGAGCCGCCGCCGATGGCGAGGACGCAGTCGACGTCGTTCTCGGTCACGACCTTGAGCGCGCGCTCGGTCACGTCCACGGGTGTGTGCATCGCGGCTTCGTCGAAGCGGGCGGCGAGCAACGAGCCGAGCGACTCGGCGACGCGGTCCGCAGGCGCGGCCAGTGGCGGGCTGCCCAGCAGCAGGACGCGGGTGGCGCCGAGGCGGCGCACCTCGTCGGGCAGCGAGGCGAGGGTGCCGCTGCCGAAGACGACCCGGGCCGGGTTCGCGGTGTAGCTGAACATCGTTGGTCCTTCCACGCGGGTGCCTCGAGTATCCGGATGTCGCCGCCCGGTTTCCTGCACGTTCCTGCCGCGCCGGCAGCACGAAACGCGCGCGTCACCCGGAGTGCGCTTATCCCTCGCGCCGCAGGGCCGCCGGAGTGGTGCCGAGCTGTGTGCGCAGCACCCGCGTGAGGTGCTCCTGGTGCGAGAAGCCGCAGCCGGCCGCGATGTCGGCGATCGGGTCGCTGGACGTGCGCAGCAGCAGCCGGGCCTGCTCGACGCGCAGCTTCAGCAGATACTGGTGCGGGGGCAGGCCGGTGCGGGCCTTGAAGCGGCGGGCGAACCGGCTCACGCTCAGCCCCGTCACGGCCGCCAGCTCGGGCAGCCCCAGCGGTTCCGCGAGCCGCTCGGCCATCAGCCCGCGCACGCGGTCGAACTGCCGGTCCGACAACGCGGCGGGCGCCGCCGGGGCCGGCTCGGCGGTGGTGCCGCCGGCGCGGTGGCGGCGGGCGAGGTGCGTGGCCACGAGGGCGCACAGCTGGTCGGCGTACGTGCGGGCGCTCGGCTCCCAGTCGCGGACCACGCCGTCGAGGGAGAGCAGGAGCTGCTCCAGCAGCGGGTCGACGGTGCCGAGCTCCTCCGAGAGCCGGATCGGGGTGGCGGTGCCCGCGGCCTCCTGCACGGCCGAGTCGGCGACGTACACGTGCAGGGTGTCGAGCTCCCCGCCCAGCTCTACCGACAGGTCCGCGTGCGAAGGCTGCAGGAACAAGCCGCCGGCCGGGACGCGCCGGCTCTGCTCGCCCGGCGTGCCGACCCGGCGGCGGACCGTCACGGGCCCGGCGAGGTGCAGGATGAGCTGGTGCGTCGGGGCGGCGGCGAACAGGCCGCGGTGGGGCCGTTCGTGCTGCTTCGACAGGTAGAGGTGCTCCCAGCCGAGACCGGCGCTGGTGCGTTCGGGCCGGATCCACGGCAGCGCGAGAATGCCGTTGGTGTCGGCGGCCGAAAGCTCACCCACCCACGTCCTCCTCGTCGCGCCGTCTCCGGACATCACGAGTGTAGGCGCCGGCGCGGCTCCACCGGACGTGTGAAGGCCCGCCGGGCAGGTCGGCGGGCCTTCAGGGGCAAACGGCAGCGGTCAGAGCGGGTTGAACTGCCCGAGTGGAGCGGTGCAGAACGGCCCGCCGACGAACTCCGCGGCCGCACCCGTCGGGGCGGGCTTGTCCGCGAGCTGCTCGGCGTAGACCTCGGCGTTGTCGAGGGACTTGTAGCCCAGCGCCTCGGCCTCGGCGAGCGAGTAGACGCGCCGGGTGTTGTCCGAGACCCCCCAGACCAGCCGGTAGCCGGGCGAGGGCGTGCTCAGGCAGGCCTCGAACAGGCGCGCGCCGTCGTCGGGGGAGAGCCACGTGGTCAGCCCGCGCGGGCCGAGCGGCAGCGGCGTCTCGAAGCACGAGCCGATGCGGATCACGATCACGTCCATGGCGAACCGCGACGCGTACAGGCTGCCCAGCGACTCGATGGCCGCCTTGCTCACGCCGTAGTAGGTGTCCGGGCGCGGGCTCGAGTCCGCGGGCAGGCCGGCCTCACCGGCGTCGGCGTTGCGGCGGAAGCCCACGGCGTGGTTGCTCGACGCGAGGATCACCCGCTTGACCCCGGCTTCGCGGGCCGCTTCCAGGACCGTGTGGGTGCCGTTGATGTTGACGTCGAGCGTGGCTTCCCACGTGTTCTCGCGGCTGTGGCCGCCGAGGTGGATCAGGGCGTCGGCACCGGCGCAGGCCGCCGCCATCGCCTCGCGGTCGGTGACCGAGCCGGTCACGATCTCGACGGCTTCGCCGGCCTCGGCCGGAGCCTGCTCGGCCAGGTCGAGCAGCCGCAGCACCCGGCCGGGCTTGCGCAGCCGCGGGCGCATCAGGGTGCCGACGATGCCTGCCGATCCGGTGATCAGCACGCGCTGGTCTGCCATGGGGTTCCTCTCGAAACGCTTCGCAACAGGGGAATGGCGGCGGTCAGCGGATGCCGGCCCGGCGCAGCTGCTGCCCGAGCTCGGCGGTCGTCTCGGCCAGGAGCTCGCCGACGCGCCGCACGTCGGCGTCGGTGACCTGGCCGACCGGCATCGAGCAGCTCATCGCGTCGGTGCCGGGGATGCGGTACGGGATCACGGCGGCGACGCAGCGGACCCCGAGCGTGCCTTCCTCGATCTCGGCGGCGTAGCCGACCTCGCGGGTGCGCGCGAGGTCGGCGTGCAGCTGCTCGCGAGTGGTGATCGTGTGCGGCGTGAGCGGCGGGAGCTTCGCCGGCATCAGCTCTTCGATCTCGTCGTGGGTCAGCTCGGCGAGCAGCGCCTTGCCCAGCGCCGTGGCGTGGGTGGGCAGCGTACGGCCGACGCGCGAGACGAGGTGCGTCGAGTGCTGCGACTCGCGGGTCTCGAGGTACACGACTTCGGTGCCGTTGCGGCGGGCGAAGTGCGCGGTGAACCCGGTCTTCTCGCGGATGCGCTCCAGCGCCTCGGTGGCGAACGGGACGATCGCGTCGCGGTCGAGGTAGGCGGTGCCGCAGATCAGCGCGCGCACGCCGAGGCGGTAGCGCGCGGTGTTGGCGTCGGCTTCGAGCCAGCCCGCCTCCAGGAGCGTGCGCAGCAGGCCGTGCAGGCTCGAGCGCGGGAAGCCGGTGCGCGCGTGCAGGTCGGACAGCGACAGCCACACGTCGTTGGCCGCGAAGGTTTCGATGAGGTCGATGGCGCGCCGCGCGGACTTCACGCCCGCGGTCTCCGCACCGGGCGTCGCGATCCGCTCCGCGGTGGCCGGCTTCTGCGCCATGTGCGTCCTCCAACCGGGCCGTTGACTTGTGACTCCGGCCATATTAGCGTCCCGAACAGCATTCTTATGGATGAACATAATCAGCATAACAGACTCCATTCAAGAATGTGAACACCGGGGTGGTCTCGAGCGCGGAGACGGCGGCGGTGGGATCGTCGAACCCGTGGCCGGGCACGCCACCCGGACGCCCCGACGAGGACGGAAAGAGCAGAAACTGATGGCACAGCCCAAGATCGAGCTGGACGGCCTGCTGGCGTTCCCGCTGACGCCGTTCACCGAGGACCTCGAGGTGAACCTCGACGGGTTCGCGGAGAACGTGGAGAGCCACGTGGCCGCCGGCGCGGGGGCGTTGTTCGTCGCGTGCGGCACGGGCGAGTTCTCCTCGCTGTCGCCCGACGAGATCGCGGCGCTGCTGGCGCGGGCGCGTGAAGTCGTGGCCGGGCGCGTGCCGGTGTGGATCGGGGCCGGTGGCGGCGCGGCCGCCGCACGCGCGGGCGTGGCCGCGGCACAGGCCGGTGGCGCCGACGGCGTGCTGCTGCTGCCGCCGTACCTGGTTTCCGGGCCGCAGGCGGGGCTGGTCGATTTCGTGCGGTTCGCCGTGGCCGACACGTCGGTGCCCGTGATCGTGTACCACCGCAGCACCGGGGTGTTCACGGCGCCGTCGGCCGCGCGGCTGCTCGACATCCCGTCGGTCGTCGGGCTCAAGGACGGGTACGGCGACGCGGAGGTGATGACGCGCATCGTCACCACGATCCGGTCGCTGGGCACGCAGCGGTCCGAGGATTTCCTGTTCTTCAACGGGTTGCCGACCGCGGAGGTCTCCGCGAAGGCGTACGCGGCGATCGGCGTGGCCCGGTATTCCTCGGCGGTGCACTGCTTTGCGCCGGAGATCGCGCACCGCTTCCACCGTGCGCTGGCCGAGGGCGACACCGAGGTGATGGACACGTTGCTGGCCGGGTTCTACCTGCCGCTGGTGGCGTTGCGCGACGAGACGCCGGGCTTCGCGGTGTCGCTGGTCAAGGCCGCCGCCCGGCTGCGCGGCGACAAGGTCGGCACGGTCCGGCCGCCGCTGGTGGAGCCGACGACCGAGCAGATCGACCGGCTCGGCGGGATCGTGGAGCGCGGGTTCGAGGTGCTCAAGGGGATCGAGAGCCGATGAAGATCCGGGATGTGGTGCTCACGCCCGTCGCGTTCGCGGACCCGCCGCTGCTGAACGTGATGGGGGTGCACGAGCCGTTCGCGTTGCGCAGTGTCGTGCAGGTGGTGTGCGACGACGGTGTCGTCGGGCTCGGCGAGTCCTACGGTGACGCGGCGTTTCTCGGCGAGGTGCGCAAGGTCGTGCCGGAGCTGGCCGGGCACGATGTGTTCGACCTGCCGGGGCTGAAGCGGATCGTCACGCGGGTGCTGGCCGGGACGGTGCTGACCGACGAGCACGGGCTGATCGGCGGCTTCTCCATCCGCAAGACGATCGCGAGCGTGTATTCGCTGTTCGAGGTCGCGTGCCTGGACGCGCAGGGGCAGGTGCTGGGCCGACCCGTGGTCGATCTGCTGGGCGGCAAGGCCCGCGACGCCGTGGACTTCTCGGCGTACCTGTTCTACAAGTACGGCGCTCACGTCGGGGCCGAGGTGGATTCCTGGGGTGAGGTGATCACGCCGGCGGCGCTCGTCGGCGAAGCGCGGCGCATGGTCGAGCAGTACGGGTTCCGCTCGATCAAGCTCAAGGGCGGGGTGTTCGCGCCTGAGGAGGAGGTCGAGGGCATCCGCGCGCTGGCGGAGGCGTTTCCCGGTCATCCGTTGCGGATCGACCCGAACGCGGCATGGACCGTCGACACGAGCGTCCGGGTCGCGGCCGAACTCGACGGTGTCCTGGAGTACCTCGAAGATCCGACCCCGGGCATCGAGGGCATGGCGCGGGTCGCGGCCGAGGCGAGCATGCCGTTGGCCACCAACATGTGCGTGGTCAACTTCGGAGACATCGAGCCCGCCTTCCGCGCCCGCGCGATCGGCGTGTTGCTGTCGGACCACCACTTCTGGGGCGGGATGCGCGACACGCAGGCGCTGTCGGTGCTGTGCGAGAGTTTCGGGGTCGGGCTGTCGATGCACTCCAACAGCCACCTCGGCATCAGCCTGGCCGCGATGGTGCACGTGGCCGCCGCGACACCGCACCTGACGTATGCGTGTGACACGCACTGGCCGTGGAAGACCACCGACGTGATCGTGCCCGGCGTGCTGGAGTTCGCCGACGGCGCGGTCGCCGTGCCGGACAAGCCGGGCCTGGGCATCGAGCTCGACCAGGACGCGCTGGCCCGCGCGCACGAGGACTACGTCCGCTGTGGACTGACGAAACGGGACGACGTGACCTACATGCGCTCCTACGTGCCCGGCTTCGAACCCAACACGGCGAGGTGGTGACGCCGTGAAGGTGACCGGATACGCCTACTCCTGGGACGTCCTGGACGACCCCGGCTTCGTGGAGCGTGCGCAGGACCTGGAGGTGGACGAGGTCGCCGTGGCGCTGACCTACCACAGCGCCCGGGCCGCCACGCCGTACTCCGCCGAGCGCACCTCGGTGATCGCGCGCACGGCGGCGAGCTACCGGCCCGTGCGCGAAGAAGCCTGGCAGGGCAGGGAACTGCGTCCGTCCACTCCGGACTGGGTCACGCAGCCCGACAGTGGCGGCGACGCCGTGCGCCTGCTCAACGCGGCGGGGATCCCCGCCGCCGCCTGGATCGTGCTCACGCACAATTCGCAGCTGGGCACGGCTTTCCCGCAGCACACCGTGCAGAACTGCTTCGGCGAGTCCTACCCGTGGGCCCTGTGCCCGGCCCGGCCCGCCGTGCGGGAGTACGCGGCGACGCTGGCCGCGGAGGCCGTCGCGGGCCTGGAACTCTCGTCGGTGATCCTCGAGGCCTGCGGCCCGCTCGGCGCGGTGCACCAGCACCAGCACGAGAAGACCGACGGGGTGTGGGCGCCCGCCACGGCGCGCCTGCTGTCGATCTGCTGCTGCGAGGCGTGCGCCGAAGGCTGGACCGGTCTCGACGCCGCCGAGGTGCGCCGGACGCTGCGCACGGAGGTCCGCCGGCTGCTCGGCGCGGCCGACCTCACCGCGACCGAGGACCGGCTGCCGGCCGCGCTCAAGGACACCGTGCTCGCCGGGCGCCGGCGTGCCACCGACGCGTTGCGCGCCGCCGTGCTCGCCGAGCTGGCCCCGGGCACGCGGATCGTGCTGCACGGCGCGCTCGACCCGTGGGTCACCGGCGCGCTGCCCGGCCTCACACCGGCCGCGGCCGGCGACGCCGCGGTGGTCGTGCTGCAGAACTGGGCGCCGGGCCAGGGCAGCGTCGACGCCGTGGCCGCGGCCCGGCGGGCGCTGCCCGAGGATGTGGCGGTGGGCAGCTACATCACCGCCGTCGCCGCGAGCCCGGTGCCCGACATCGAGGCGTACGTGACCGAGCTCGGCAAGGCCGGCGCGGCCGAGCTGCACCTCTACCATCTGGGCTTGGCGGGTCCCGGCCGGTGGCCGGACCTGCACGCGGCCACGGCGGCCGCACGCAGCCTGCCCTGAACCGTGCCTGAACCTGAGCGATCCACCGAGGAGACACGTTCCACCATGAGCCGAGAAACCTCCGCACCGGAGCTCGAGCGCACCCTCGCCGCCGCGGCCGCGGCCGCCCGCCCGTTCGCGGCGAGCACTCCCGCCGAGCGCGCCGGCTGGCTCGAAGCCGCCGCCGACGCTCTCGACGCCGAAGCCGAGGCGCTGATCGCCCTCGCCCACACCGAGACCCACCTGCCCGCGGCGCCGCGCCTGAAGGGCGAGCTCGCCCGCACCACGTTCCAGCTGCGCCTGTTCGGCCAGGTCCTGCGTGACGGCGCGTTCCTGGGAGCCACCGTCGACCACGCCGACGCCGAGTGGCCCATGGGGCCGCGTCCCGACATCCGCCGCGTGCTCGTGCCGATCGGCCCGACGCTGGTGTTCGCGGCCAGCAACTTCCCGTTCGCCTTCAGCGTCGCGGGTGGCGACACCGCGTCCGCGCTGGCCGCGGGCTGCCCGGTGATCCTCAAGGCGCACCCGGGCCACGAGGAGCTGTCCACGCGCACGGGTGAGATCGTGGTCGGGGCGCTCGCCGCCGCCGGCGCGCCCGCGGGCGCGTTCGCCGTGATCCACGGGTTCGAGCAGGGCGTGACCGCGCTCAAGGACCCGCGCGTCCAGGCCGCGTCGTTCACCGGCTCCGTGCCGGGCGGGCGCGCGCTGTTCGACATCGCCGTCTCGCGGCCCACGCCGATCCCGTTCTACGGCGAGCTCGGCAGCGTGAACCCGGTCGTCGTGACCCCGGGCGCGGTCGCCCGGCGCGGTGAGGCCGTGGCGAAGGCGTACGCGGGATCGTTCAGCCTCGGTGCCGGCCAGTTCTGCACGAAGCCGGGCCTGCTGTTCCTGCCCGAGGGCCACGGTCTCGACGACGCGCTGCGCGAGGCCGTCGGCGCCGTCGCGGGCCAGCCGATGCTCAACGAGCGCATCGCGCAGGGCTTCGCGCACAAACTGTCCGAGCTGCGCCAGGCCCCGGGCGTGACCACGGTCGTGGACGGCACGCACCAGGGCGAGTCGTTCACCCCGAGCCTGCTCTCCACCACGGCCAAGGAGTTCCTGGCCGGCGGGGAAGCGGTGCGCGAGGAGCATTTCGGTCCCGCGTCGCTCATCGTCACCTACAGCGACGCCGACGAGCTCATCGGCGTGCTCGACACGCTGGAGCCGGGCCTGACCGCGACGGTGCAGGGCGAGGAGGACGAGGCCGACTACGTCCGCCCGCTGCTGCCTTCGCTGACCCGCCTCGCCGGGCGGCTGCTGTGGAACGACTGGCCCACCGGCGTCACGGTGAGCTGGGCGCAGCAGCACGGCGGCCCCTACCCGGCCACCACCGCGCCCACCACCACGTCGGTCGGCACCGCCGCCATCGAGCGGTTCCTGCGCCCGGTCGCGTGGCAGGGCTTCCCCGACGCGCTGCTGCCCGAGCCGCTGCAGGAGCAGAACCCGTGGCAGCTGCCGCGGCGCACGGACGGAGCGCGCTGACCGTTTCTCCGCCGAGTAACCACAACTGAATTCTCCTGGTGCCGATCCGGCCAAAAGCAGGCCGACCCCACGCGGCACGTAATCGTTGCTACGAAGCCATTCGACCGTGACTGTGGTCGGATCGGCAACGATCGGCACTGTCAGGTCCCCGAAAATCCCGCAAGCCAAGGACGTCTTGATCCTGGGAGGCATTGTCATGCCCGTAAACCGGAGAACTGCCCTGCGCGGCGGCGCCGTCGCGGCCGCCTCGGTGGCCCTGACCGCCGCCGCGCACCCGGCGTTCGCGGCGGGTGCCGCGCCCGCCGCGCCGGCGGGTGCCGCGCCCGCCGATCCGCTCAAAGCGATCGTGGCCGGCTACCGCGAGCTGCAAACCGGGATCAACCGGCCCTCGCCCGAGCGCACGGCCGCGTTGAAGAACCTCGGCCGCGTCGCGAAGGCCTACAACGACACGATGACCGTCACCGGTGGTCCATTGTGGACCGATCTGCCGCTCGGGCCGGGCAGCGACTACACCACGTCGATGTACGCGCGGCTTCGGGCCATCGCCGTCGACTGGGGCACGCCGGGCGGCACCCTCTCGGGTGACCCGCAGGTGCTCGACCGCATCAAGAAGGCGCTCGAGCTGATCTACGCGAGCCAGTACAACCCGCAGGTCGGCGAGATCGGCAACTGGTACACCTACGAGATCGGTGTGCCGTACTACGTGCTGCACACGCTCGTCACGGTCGCCGGCGAGCTGACGGCCGACGAGCTCGCGCGCTACGTCAGCCCGATCAAGCGGTTCGTGGGCAACCCCAACGTGCGGGCCAACAGCCCGGGCACCGTCGAGACCGGCGCCAACCGTGCCGACAAGGCCTTGATCTCCATCGTCTCCGGCGCGCTCATCGGCGACACCGCGTGGATCAGGACGGGCATCGACGCGCTCACCGACGTCGCCGGCGGCGGCGCGGCGAGCCTCGTGGCCAAACTCGACAAGTCGGGCAGCGACGGCTTCCACGTCGACGGCTCGTTCATCCAGCACGACACCATCCCGTACCCCGGGCACTACGGCATCGTGCTGCTGACCGCGCTCTCCGGCGCGATCCACGTGACCGAGGGCACCGAGTACACCCTCCCCGAGGACCTCAAGCAGAAGATCTACGCGCTGGTGCCCGACACCTTCGCGCCGTTCGTCTACGCGGGCGCGCTGATGGAGCCGGTGCGCGGGCGGATGCTCTCGCGCCAGGGCGAGACCGGCCACGACATCGGCCACCAGCTCACCGTCGCCACACTCGTGCTGGCGCGCGCGGCCACCGGTGCGGCCAAGGCCGAGCTGTCGGGTCTCGCTGCGAAGTGGATCTCCGAAGGCACGTACGCGCCGTTCCTGGAGATCCCCGACCCGGAGCGGTTCGCGCCGGGCCCGGACCTCGTGGCGACGCCGGGCATCGAGTTCGCGCAGGAGATGCTCGCGACCCACGTGCGGCCGACGCCGATCACGGCCACGCACCGGATCTTCGGCCAGCAGGACCGGATGCTGCACGTGACCGAGGGCTGGTCGAGCTCGCTCGCCGTGGGGTCCACGCGGATCTCGCGCTACGAGTCGATCAACGGCATGAACCAGCACGGCTGGTACGTCGGCGACGGCGTGCTCTACCTGTTCCTGCCGAACGCCAAAGGCCACTACTCCGACGCCTACTGGCCGACCGTCGACCCGCTGCTGCTGCCGGGCGCCACGACGAAGGCCGGGCCGACGGGCGCGCTGCAGTCCACGCCGATGTCGACCAGGGCCCACGTCGGCGGCGTGCGCTGGGACGCGCGCCACGGCGGGTACGCGATGGACTTCGTGTCGCTCGACGGCACGTTGACCGCGAAGAAGTCGTGGTTCTTCACGCCGGCGGGCGTCGTCTGCCTCGGCGCGGGGATCACCGATACGTCGGGCCGGCAGGTGCGGACCACGATCGAGAACCGCAACCTGGGGGAGAACGGCCGGGGCACGTTGCTGGCCGACGCGCGGCTCGTCTCGTCCGCGCCGGGGCGCTCGACGACGCTGCGCAACCCGCACTGGCTGCACCTCGATGACGTCGCCGGCTACGTGCTGCTCGACAAGGCCGACGTGACCGCGTTGCGCGAGGACCGCACCGGCGCGTGGCGCGACATCGACACGGGCGCGAACACCAAGGGCACGACCGATCCGTACACGCGGCGTTACCAGAAGCTCGTGATCGAGCACGGAGTGAAGCCGTCGGACGCGAAGTACGCGTATGCGGTGTTGCCCGCGGCTTCGGTCGTGAACACCGTCGCTTCGGTGCTCGCGTGGCGAGTGCGGGCGAACACAGCCGCCGTTCAGGCGATTCGGCTGTGGGACAACACACTCCTCGCGAACTTCTACAAGGCGGATACTGTGGATGAGGTGACTGTCTCAGGTCCGGCTTCGGTGGCACTGGGGCGCAGCGGCGCGGGCTGGCAGCTCGCCGTCTCGGATCCGACCCAGTCGCAGGACAGCGTCCGGGTGACGGTGCGGCGCCAGACCGTGGAGGTGCCGCTGAAGGGCACCTTCGGCGCGACACAGGTGGTCAACCTGCCGCGCTGACCCTTGGTTTCCCTGCCGGGCCGGTGATTCCCCGCCCGGCCCGGCAGGGCCCCACTTCCGAACCTCGTTCTGCCCGGGCCGGGCCGAAGAAGGCATTCCGACGGTATGATCTCGGGAACACGCTCGAGCCGGGGAGAGTGATCACGATCGCCACGCACGTCGACGTCCTCGTGGTAGGTGCGGGGTTGTCCGGGATCGGGGCGGCGTGCCGCCTCCAGCTGCGGACTCCCGGCAAGACGTACGCGATCCTGGAGGCCCGCGACTCGATCGGCGGGACCTGGGACCTCTTCCGCTACCCGGGCATCCGGTCCGACTCGGACATGTTCACGCTCGGTTACCCGTTCCGGCCGTGGAAGGACCCGAAGGCCATCGCCGACGGCCCCTCGATCCTCAGCTACATCCGCGCCACGGCCGAGGCCTACGGCGTCGAGCGCCACATCCGCTTCGGGCACCGCGTGGTGTCCGCTTCCTGGTCCTCGGCCGACGCCCACTGGACGGTGGAGGCCGAGCACGACGGTTCGACGGTCACGTTCACCTGCTCGTTCCTGTACCTGTGCAGCGGCTACTACAGCTACGACAGCGGCCACGTCGTCGACTTCCCGGGCCGCGAGGACTTCGCCGGCGAGATCGTGCACCCGCAGCACTGGCCCGCGGACCTGGACTACGCGGGCAAGAACGTCGTCGTGATCGGCAGCGGCGCCACGGCCGTGACGCTGGTCCCGGCGATGGCGCCCGAAGCGGCTTCGGTGACCATGCTGCAGCGCTCGCCGAGCTACGTCGTCGCGCGCCCCGGAGCCGACGCGCTGGCCGACCGTCTGCGGGCCGTACTGCCGGAGAACCTGGCGCACCGGCTGGTGCGCGGCAAGAACGTCGTGATGGGCACGCTGTTCTTCCAGCTCATGCGCCGCCTGCCCGAGCGCGCCGCCGCGGTGCTGCGCGACGGCGTGGCCAAGCAGCTGCCGCCGTCCATCTCCGTCGACCCGCACTTCGTGCCCGACTACAACCCGTGGGACCAGCGCCTGTGCCTGGTGCCCGACGCCGACCTGTTCCGCGCGCTGCGCAGCGGCAAGGCCGACGTGGTCACCGACCACATCACGCGCTTCACCCCGGACGGCATCCGGCTGGAGTCGGGCCGCGAGCTGCCCGCCGACGTCATCGTCACCGCGACCGGCCTGCGGATGGTCGCGTTCGGCCAGGTCGCGTTGACCGTCGACGGGCGTGCCATCGACCCGGGCGAGCAGCTCGTCTACAAGGGCATGATGTTCGGCGGCATCCCCAACCTCGCGTGGTGCGTGGGCTACACCAACAACTCGTGGACGCTGCGCGCCGACCTGGCTTCCCAGTACGTCTGCCGGCTGATCTCGCACATGGACCGCCACGGCTACGTCGCCTGCGCCCCCGACCCCGGCCGCGCCCCGACCACGGGCCTGCGCCCGGTCGTCGACCTGATGTCGGGCTACATCAAACGCGCCACCGCGGCCCTGCCGAAACAAGGCGGCCGCCGCCCGTGGGTGATGCGCCAGAACTACCTGCTGGACCTGGCCGACATGCGGCTCAACCGGCTCGACGACGGGGTCATGGCCTTTCGCCGGGCGGACGAGCGCATCCCGACGCCGGTCTGAGCGCACGGCCGAGCGCACGCTGAGCGCATAAAAGAAGGGCGCCACCCACCTGAGGTGGATGGCGCCCGACGCCGTGCTGCTCAGCCCTGGCGAGCCTTGTTCCGCGGGTTGTCACGGTTGATCACCAGGATCTTGCCGTGCCTGCGGATGACCTGCGCCCCCTGCTGGCGAGCCAGCGACCTGACCGACGCGCGAACCTTCATGGTTACCCGTCCTCTCTTCGAAGTCTCGTTCTGTCTGCTTCAACCAGATGACCGGTCGGTTTAATCCCCGCTCGCGGTGGCGGCGCTCACCCAGCGGCCGAGGTCCTCGCGGCGCAGGGCCGCGGCCATCAGCTCCGGGAACAGGTCCGGGGTGCACGCGAAGGCCGGCACCCCGAGCTCGGCCAGCGCGGCGGCGTTCTCGTGGTCGTAGAACGGCGCGCCGGAGTCCGACAGGGCCAGCAGGGTCACGACCTGCACGCCCGAGCCGACCAGCTCGCCGACGCGGCGCAGGAGCTCCTCGCGCACGCCGCCCTCGTAGAGGTCGCTGATGAGCACCAGCAGCGTCTGCTCGGGGCGTTCGACGAGGCCCTGGCAGTAGGTGATGGCGCGGTTGATGTCGGTGCCGCCGCCGAGCTGGGTGCCGAAGAGGAGCTCGACGGGGTCGTCGAGGTGCTCGGTGAGGTCGACCACGGCCGTGTCGAACGCGACGAACTTCGTGCTCAGCGCCCGCATGGACGCGAGCACGGCACCGAACAGGCCCGAGTACACCACCGACTCGGCCATCGACCCGGACTGGTCCACGGCCAGGATCACCTCGCGCTGCACGCTGTGCTGCCGCCGGCCGAAGCCGACCAGCCGCTCGGGCACGATGGTCTTCAGCTCGGGGGAGTAGTGCTTCAGGTTCGTGCGCACGGTGCGGGCCCAGTCGATGTCCGCCGCGCGCGGGCGCTGCGTGCGGGCGGCCCGGTCGAGCGCGCCCCGGATCGCCGCGCGGGTGGGTTCGGCCAGCCGCTGTTCGAGCTCGGCCACGACGGTGCGCACGACCGAGCGCGCCGTCTCCTTCGTCTCCTCGGGCAGCACGCCGTTGAGCGACAGCAGCGTGCCGACGAGGTGCACGTCGGGCTCGACCGCGCTCAGCAGCTCCGGTTCCATCAGCATGCGGGTGAGGCCGAGCCGGTCGACGGCGTCGCGCTGCATCACCTGGACGACCGAACCCGGGAAGTACCGCCGGATGTCGCCGAGCCAGCGGGCCACGCGCGGCGCCGAGGAGTTCAAGGTCGCGCCGCGGCGGTCGCCCGAGCGGACGGGCTCGTCGCGCCGGTCGTAGAGCGCCGCGAGGACAGCGTCGAGGCCGCTGTCCTCTTCGGACAGCGAGCGGCCGGTGCCGTCTTCGCCGCCGCCGAGCACGAGGCGCCAGCGGCGCAGGCGATCGAGGTCCGGGGTGGTCATGACGCTGCTCCGAGAAGGGTCGCGAGCACGGGCAGGGCACTGCGGGCGCGGACCTCGTCCAGCTCGTCGGCGGCGAGGCGAGCCGCGGGGGCACCGCCGGAGAGGGTGGCGGCGCGTTGGCCGATGGCGCGTTTCTCCGGTCCCGCGAACGCGCCGAAAGTGCGCCGCAGCAAGGGAAGCACCTCCGTGAACACGGCGGACGGGATGGTGCCCAGCCAGGTGTCGACCACCCGCAGCATGCGCTCGTCGTGGACCAGCAGGAGCGCGCCGCCGGCGAAGAAGCCCTCGACGTAGGCCGCGCCCGCGGCCGGCTCGACACCGGGGGTGAGCGCGCGGCCGAGCCGCAGCTCCACCTCCGCGCTGTCGAACAGGTCGGCGTCGTGCAGCAAGCGCACGATGCGGCCGGCCAGCAGCGGCGGCAGGGAGTCGCGGCCGGCGAGCTTGCGCAGCGCCGTGAGCCAGCGTTCGCGCGCCGCGTCGCCGAGGAGGGTCGTGGCTTCGTGGACGTTGTCGATCAGGTCGCAGAACTTCCGGGCCGCGTCGTCGTCGATGCCGTGGACCGCCGGCGGCAGCCCGGCGCACACGCGGGTGAGCAGGCGGTCCGCGACCTCCCGCAGCTGCGCGGTGTCGGTTCGGCGCACGTCGCCGTAGCGGGTGGACCGGGCCAGCGGGGGCAGCGAGGTCATCAGGTCGGCGACGTCGGTGTCGGCCGCCGCGCGGACGTCCAGCGCGGTCAGCACCTCCGGCAGCGCGTCGCCGAGGCCGCCGAGCAGGCAGCCCTCGACGGCCGTGGTGATGTCGGCGAGTGGCGGCTTGCCGGCCATGGCCTCGCGCACCCGGGCGGACGCCGCCGACGCGACCGTGGTGCCGTGCACGGCGGCCGCGACCAGGTCGACCTCGAAGCCCGGCTCCCAGCACAGCGTCCACGTCTCTCGGAACGTGCCCTTGCTGCGGGTCGCCGAGATTTCCGGGGTGCCCCAAGGGATGTCGAGCAGGCGCAGCCGGTGCAGCAGCCGCGAGCGGTCGAGGCCGCCGGGCGTGCGCAGGTCGAGATCGAGCTCGCGCGCGGCCGGCTCGCGCTTGAGCCGCAGCCGGCGCGCGGTCGCGATCAGGTCGGCCGCCAGCGGAGCCTGCGGCACGGATTCGGGGACTTCGCCGAGCCGTTCGCCGACCACGAGCTTGCGCGTGACGAGGTCGGCCTGCACGTCGTCGCCCGAGCACAGCACCGAGCGCGTCGCGGCGTCGACCTCCGCCAGGCCCGCCGAGGAGCGGCCGCGCAGCGCCGCCAGCGTCTCGGCCAGCCGCACGGCCTCGATCACGTGCGCGGTCGAGACCGGCAGGTCCTCCTCGCGCAGCACCCCGGCGACGGCGGTGAGCCAGCGCGCGGTGACGTCGTCGGCCGTGGTGAACAGGTGGTGGTACCAGCCGGGCGAGCGCACGCCCGCGCCGTAACCGCTCGCCGTCGCGAGCCGGCCGTGCGTCCACGGCACCCACGTGCACACGACCTTGCGTTTCGGCAGTCCTTTGAGGACGGTCTGGTCGTGGCTCGCCGGCGGCAGGGGATCGGCCAGCGCCGGGACGTGCCACGCGCCGCACACCACGGCGATGCGCTCGAAGCCTTCCTTGCGCGTCTTGCGCAGCACGCCGCGCATGTACGCTTCGCGGCGCTGTTCGTGGAGGTCCGCCGGGCGTTCGTCCTCGCGCAGCGCGGTCATCGCGTCCGCGATCACCTCGAACGGCGACTCCCCGCCGCGCCGCGACTCCACGACGTCGTCCCACCACCGCTCGGGGTCGTCGTACCCGCCCGCGGCCGCCAGCTCGGCGAGCGGGTCGGTGCGCGGCACGCGGTCCTCGTCGCCGAGCGCGAACTGGTGCGTGGCCGGCAGGTCGCAGAACCGCACCGGCACCCCGGCTTCCGCGGCGTAGCGCAGGGCCTGCCACTCGGGGCTGAACACCGCGAACGGCCAGAACGCCGCGCGCGACACGTCCTCGGCCGCGTACGCGAGCAACGCGACCGGCGGCCGCATGTCCTCGTCGGCCGCCAGGTCCACGAGCCGGTCGGCTTCGGGCGGGCCCTCGATGAGCACCACGTCGGGCTCCAGCTCGGCGAGCCTTGCGGCGACCGCCCGAGCCGAACCCGGCCCGTGGTGCCGGATCCCGAGCAGGTGCGTGGTCATCCGCTGATCTCCTGCCCCGCGCGGTAGAAGTCCGCCCAGCCGTCGCGTTCGCGGACCACGGTCTCGAGGTACTCGATCCAGATCGCGCGGTCGGCGACCGGGTCCTTCACCACGGCGCCGTGGATGCCGGCCGCGACGTCCTGCGCCCGCAGTACGCCGTCCCCGAAGTGCGCGGCGAGCGCGAGCCCGCCGGTGAGCACGCTGATCGCCTCGGCCGTCGACAGGGTGCCCGACGGGGTCTTGACCGCCGTGCGCCCGTCCTCGGTGCGGCCGGCGCGCAGTTCGCGGAACACCGTGACGACCCGGCGGATCTCGGCCAGTTCGGCGGCTTCGGCCGGCAGGGCGAGCGAGGCGCCCAGCTGCGCGACCCGGCGGCTGACGATCTCCACCTCGGCCTCGGCGGTGTCCGGCAGCGGCAGCACCACCGTGTTGAACCGGCGGCGCAACGCGCTCGACAGCTCGTTCACACCCTTGTCGCGGTTGTTCGCGGTGGCCACGAGCGTGAAGCCGGGGCGCGCCTGAACCTCCGTGCCGAGTTCGGGCACGGGCAGGGTCTTCTCCGACAGGACGGTGATCAGCGAGTCCTGCACGTCGGCCGGGATGCGGGTGAGCTCCTCGAGGCGGGCCACCTTGCCGTCGCGCATGGCGCGCAGGATCGGGCTCTCCACGAGCGCTTGCTCGCTCGGGCCTTCGGCGATCAGGCGCGCGTAGTTCCAGCCGTAGCGGATCTGCTCTTCGGCCGTGCCCGCCGTGCCCTGCACCAGCAGCGTGGAGTCGCCGCTGATGGCGGCGGCGAGGTGCTCCGACACCCAGGTCTTCGCGGTGCCCGGCACACCGAGCAGCAGCAGCGCGCGGTCGGTGGCGAGCGTGGCGACGGCGACCTCGATCAGGCGGCGCGGACCGACGTACTTCGGGCTGATCTCGGTGCCGTCGGGCAGCGTGCCGCCCAGCAGGTACGTGACCACGGCCCAGGGCGAGAGCAGCCACGACGGCGGCTTGGCGCGGTCGTCGGCCGCGGCCAGCGCGGCCAGTTCACCGGCGTACTCCTGCTCGGCGTGGGGCCGGAGGACTGCGGACGTCATGAGAGCTCCTCGTGCATTTCGCGGCGGAAAGTCAGGGTTTCGGCCACGGCGCGCCGCCACGGGGCGGCTTCGCCGGGCTGGGGGATCAGGGCCAGGCGGTGGCGCAGGCAAGCCGGCGGCACGGCCTTGGCGATGAGCGCGGCGGCGTGGGCCACGAGCCGGTGGTCCTGCTGCGCGCCGACCCAGTCGAGCAGCACCCGGCCGAGCTCCTCGGACCACGGTTGCGGCAGGTCGAGGATCAGCCGGGTGAGCGCCTCGACCTTCAGGCCGCGCGCCAGCTTCGCGACGGTGGCGGCCTGCTTCTCCGGCGCGAGCACACCGACGAGCGCCGCCGTGGCCCGGCCGCCGGGTTCGGCTTCCACGAGCGCCTGCGCCCACGCCTCGTCGCGCTGCCGGATCGCCGCCGTGGCCCAGCTTTCGCGCACCACGGCGAGCGGGCAGCCTTCCACGAGCATGCCCACGAGGTCACCCGGCGTGCCGAACTCCGCCCAGAACGCCAGGGGAGTGGCGGCGATGACCGCCCGCAGCCGCGCGGTGTCCTGCCCCGGTCCGTGGGGCACGCGGACGCCGTCGCGCACCAGCGAGTCGTCCGGCCCCGGCAGCGCGACCTGCAGGACGTCGGCCCGCAGCGCCCGGCTGCGCACGGTGACGCACTCCCGCAGCCGCGCCGCCATCCGTTTGCCGAGCCCCGTGTCGGGCAGCCCGCCGAGCAGCCGCACGGCCGTGTCGCGCACCGCCGCCGCCCGATCGGCCAGCGCGGCGTCGAGGAACGGCTCGTCGTCCCGCGTGAGGTGCCGGCCCAGCATCCCCAGGAACGCGGCGCGCAGGTCGGCCGGCTCGGTGCGCCACGTGGCCGTGAGCGCCGCGCGCGCCGCCGCCGGATCCTTCGCGAGCGCCCGGTCGAACCACGCCTGGCGCCGCGCCGGTGTGCCGAACTGCCAGGCGTCGTCGCCGTCGTCCTCGACCTCGGCGACCAGGAACGCCCAGTCGCTGTTGCGTTCGCCCAGCCACGCCCCGACCGGCCCCGCCACCTCCGCGAGCGGCGCCCGCAACGACACCCGCGCCCGCGCCGCGTCCGCCAGCGCCGGCAGCAGCTCCGGGCTCACCCGGAACCCCCGCCCGGCCGCCGTGTGCAGCCACTCCTCGAGCAGCTCGGGCCGGTTCGCGTGCAGCAACCGCGCCAGCCGCTCCCGCGCGAGCGGCGGGACGAACGGCCGCCCGTCGGGCTTCGCCGGCTCTTCGCGGCGCGCGTTCGCGACAGGCAGCCGGCCCGCCCGGCGGTAGTTGGTGAGCAACGCCGCGGTGGCGAGCACGGCGTCCGCCCGGTCCTCGGCCTCGCCCACGACCTCGCGCACGTCGGCCGGCAACCCGCTCAGGTCCAGACCCCGGCGGCGCGTGCCCAGCAGCGCCGTGCCGACGAGGTCCTCCCATGCCTTCATCGGCCCACCACCGCCCCGGCCGTCAGACCACGACGCGACGGCAGGCATACGCCCCGACTTGCGGGGGTGGTTGGCGCGGTGGGGACGCTGGTCGCCGGTGTGGAGCACGGGTGCGGGAGGTGCGTTTCCGGGCGGGGGGTCGGCTCGGTTGACCGGAGCGGGCGCGTCGGGAGCTGCGGTCCGGCCGTGCTCGCTGCACTGCGCTGAGCTTTGGTCGAGCAGGTGGTTGTGTGGTGCGTTGCCGGCTTGCACCGATTCGTCGGTCGCGCCGGGACTTGTTGTCTGGCCGTGGTCGTCGGATGGGGCTGGGCCTGGGGCGAGCACGTGGTTGTGTGGTGCGTTGCCGGCCTGGGTTGTTTGGTCGGGTTCGTTGGCACGCCTTGTCCGGCCGTGCCTGCGCGACGGTGACCGGCGTCGGTCGAGCACGTGGTTGCGGGGTGCGTTGCCGGCCTGCGCCGATTGGCCGGGCGCACCCGGAACAGTGCGCCGGTCGCGACGTTCGGGCGAAGCCTTGGCGCGACCGGGTTCGCGTGGCGCGAAGGCGGCGCCGCCGGCACAGCGGGGCGACGTGCCGTGGGCAGGGTTTCGTGTGGTGCCAAGGTTTCCGGGGTCTTCCACAGTGTCGAGGTCACAGGCGCACCACGCCGTTCGGGTGCCAGCAGGTCAGAGGGCGCAGGCCGGACGGGGTCAGTTCGGCCGCGAGGGTCACCGGGTGTTCGGCGGCGAGGGCCAGCAGGGGCCACGGGTCGACGCCCGGCAGCAGGGGCAGGGCTGCACCGTCCACATCGGACAGGGCCCAGCCGCCGTCGTGGCGGGCGGGGGTGAGGTCGGACAGGAGCACGGGCCAGCGGTCGAGCCACGGGTCCACGGCGAGGGCCTCGGCGAACCCCGCCAACGCGTCCGCGACGGTGTCGCCGCGGGGGACCGGCGTCGGCACGGCTTCGGTGCGGTCGGCGACGAGCGCGCGCAACGGCAGCGCGCCCGGGTGGAAGGCCAGTTCGCCGGGAACGACGTAGCCGGGAGGCAGGGAGCTGTCCAACGGGCGCCCCGGCGGGGCGAAGGACAGGACCAGCGCCACGCGCCCGGAGTGGCGGCCGCGCAGCCACGTGCGCCGGGTGCGGAGGTTGTCCTGTTCGTCGTCGACCGCGCCGGTCACGAGCCACTGGTCGGCGACGCGTTCGCCCGACTCCAGCACCTGCGCGGTGCCCGCCGAGAACCCCAGGCGCGTGCGCACGGTTTCGGCCAGCGGCGCGGGCAGTTCGTCCAGGCGAAGGGCCGCGCCGGCCAGCACGTACAGCAGCGACAGCTCGGCCAGCAGGTCACCCGGCCAGTCGCGGCCGCGCCCGACGAGGCCGGCCGCGCGCCGCAGCCCGCCCGCCAGGCCGGGGGCCTGGGCGTCGATCATCCGTGCGGCCACCGCGCGCAGCTGCTCGGCGCCGCCGCCGGAACCCGAGCCATCCGCGAAACCACTGCTCTCGAAGCTCGCGAGACCGGCCCCGACGCGATCGGTCAGCCAGCCACGCAACTCGGCCGCGCCCGCGGTCACGCGCGCGAGCCGCTCCTGCGCGCGTTTCGCCGCGGCTTCCAGGTCCTTCGGCGCGTCCGGCTTGCGTTCCGCGCGCGATGCCCGCGCCTCACGCTCCGCGAGCCACGTGGCGACGTCGGGCTCCTCGGCGGAGGAAGTCACCTGCTCCGCCGACCACAGCAGCAGCAACCCCAGCGCGTGCTTGCACGGGAACTTCCGCGACGGGCACGTGCACTTGAACGCCGGCCCCGCCAGCTCGACCACCGTGCGGTAGGGCTTCGCGCCACTGCCCTTGCACGAACCCCACACCGCCCGCGCCGAAGCGCCGGCGCCCGACCACTTCGCCGGTACCGCGAGCCCGCGCCCGGCCTTGGCCGACGCCGGGTCCGGCGCGAGCCCGGCGACCTGCTCGGGACTCCAGCGCGCTGCCACCTGTTCGGCCACGTTTCCCTTGCCGCTCCGTGTTTCCCACCCCCGTGAGGGGCTGACCGGAGAAGCATCTCATCCACCACCGACAGTTTCCGACACCTGCCGGGCCGCGATGAAAAACGCCGGACCGCGCAACGGCGATCCGGCGTTTCAGGGTGCCAAAGCGGCGAACGGGGTCAGGACTTGACCGCACCCCGCCAGCGCACGGTCGGGCGCATGCGCTCGTCGTTCACGCGGTGCTTGTTCGAACCGACGATGTCGAACAACGACTCGATCAGCGTGTCCGACAGCAGGTGCGGCTGCAGACCCAGCTCCACGAGCCCCGTGTGCTTCACGTTGTAGTAGTGCTCGGCCTGCTCCACCCGCGGGTTGTCCAGGTTCTCGATCTGGACCGGGCCGGGGAAGGTGTTCGCCACGATCTCCGCGATCTGGGCGACCGAGTAGCTCTCCGTCATCTGGTTGAACACGCGGAACTCGCCGCGGTCGGCCGGGTTCTCGACGGCGAGCCGGATGCACTCCACGGTGTCGCGGATGTCGAGCAGGCCGCGGGTCTGACCGCCCTTGCCGTAGACGGTCAGCGGCTGACCCAGCACCGCCTGGATCACGAAGCGGTTCAGCACGGTGCCGAACACCGCGTCGTAGTCGAACCGGGTCGCCAGGCGCGGGTCGAGCGCGGTCTGCGCCGTCTGCTGGCCGTACACGACACCCTGGTTGAGGTCGGTCGCGCGCAGGTCCCAGATGCGGCACGCGAACTCGATGTTGTGGGAGTCGTGCACCTTCGACAGGTGGTAGAAGGAACCCGGCTTCTTCGGGTAGAGCATGCGGTCCTTGCGGCCGTTGTGCTCGACCTCGAGCCAGCCCTCTTCGATGTCGATGTTGGGCGTGCCGTACTCGCCCATCGTGCCGAGCTTCACCAGGTGGATGTCCGGGTTGATCTCGGCGATCGCGTAGAGCACGTTCAGGTTGCCGACGACGTTGTTCTGCTGCGTGTAGACGGCGTGCTCGCGGTCGATCATCGAGTACGGCGCGGAGCGCTGCTCGGCGAAGTGGACGATCGAATCGGGAGCGAAGTCGCGCACGGCCGAATAGGTGAACTCGGCGTCGCACAGGTCGCCCTCGAACAGCGCGATCTTCTTGCCCGACACCTCCTCCCACGCCGCGATGCGCGTGGGCAGGTCTTCGATGGGGACGAGACTCTCGGCTTCGAGCTCTACGTCGTACTTGCGGCGGGCGTAGTTGTCCAGAACAGCCACTTCGTGGCCTTTGTCCGACAAGTGCAATGCCGTGGGCCAGCCGAGGTAGCCGTCACCGCCGAGAACCAGCACTCGCATTGAAGAGCCTTTCCGTATCGTTTACGCGACAAGCACGCTGATTCCTCTTTGTACATGACGCCTTGAACACGTCCGAACCTATCGACCAGGTGCTGATGATCACCTGGCAGACAGCTGTGAATCTACTGTGTGTCGGGGGGCCGGACGGCAGGCCGATCGGCCCGAGGGGAGACTGGGGGACATGACGACGGTAACCAACCCGGTGGAGCCTCGCACAACGGAGGATTCACCCCGGCCCCGGCGTCGCCTCGCCGGCAGGTTCTTCCGCGCGGCCACCAGTTCGGTCGCGGCGACTTTGCTCAGCCAGGCGGCGTTGCTCACGGTACTCGCGATCGGCGGTGCTCCGTGGCTGGCCAGCGCGTTCGCGTTCGCCGCGGGCGCGGTGCTGAACTTCTTCCTCACCCGCCGCTGGGTCTGGGGCCGGCGCGGCAAGCCGGAGGTCGGGCGCGAGCTGCTGCCCTACGTCGTCGTCATCTCGCTCGGCGGGCTCGCCTCCGTCGGGCTCACCACGCTCACCGGCCACCTGCTCGCGCCGCTCGACCTGCCGCACGCCTGGTGGGTCATTTCGATCGACGGTGCGTACGTGTTCAGTTACGCTTTGGTTTTCGTGGTGAAGTTCACGATGCTCGACCGCTTCGTGTTCGCCCGCGGCGCAGCACGTACCCCCGCCACCACGTCCCCGTCATGACCCGCGCGTAGTTCGCGCCGTAGACCACGCTGCCGCCCTTCTTGCTCTTGCCGGCCTTGCGCAGCCGCATGCTCATCGGCCGTTCGAGCACCCGGGCGCCGCGCGCGGTGACTCCCAGCAGCAATTCCGAAGACTGGTACTGCGGCTCGTTGAGCGCAACTGCGCACGCGAGCTCTGCGCGCATCGACCGGAAACCGAAGGACGTGTCGGTGATCTTCCGCCACGTGAGCGCCGAAGCCAGCCACGCGAACACGCGCACGCCGAGCCAGCGCATACGGCTGTCGGCCTCTTCGTGGCCCAGCCGCCGCGATCCCGTGACGAAGTCGGCGGTGTCGTCGAGCAGTGGTGCGACCAGTTCCGCCATCTCGCTGTTGTCGTACTGCCCGTCGCCGTCGGTCGTCACGACGTAGCGCGCGCCGCGGTCGGCCGCGAGGTGGTAACCGAGGCGCAAAGCCGCGCCCTGTCCCCGGTTCCTCGGCGCGACGCACACGTAGGCGCCGTGTTCCGCGGCGATGGCGGCGGTGTCGTCGCTGCCGCCGTCGACGACCACGAGCACGTCGACCGGCAGGCCGAGGCACTCGTCGGGCATCTTCTCGAGCACCTGGCCGATTCCGCCGGCCTCGTTGTAGGCGGCGATCACCACGGTCAGCTCAGACAGCTTCGCGCCCGGGTGCCGGTCGTCGAAATCCTTGACCGCGCCGACATCCACGGAGTCCGGGTACGCGGCGAGGCGCCGCCGGCTCGCGGCCGTGAGCGTGGTGAAGCCCAGCGCCCCCGCGACGGGCAGCAGCACGAGCGCCGGAATCTGGTAGCGCCACGAGAATTCGAAGACCGCCGACGCGAACAGGAGGAACAGCCCGCCACCTGCTGCGAAAAGCGCACCGGCGCGGGCCTTGTCGCGCGGTTTCTTGCGGCGCAGCAAGGTGAGCAGGCCAAGCAGGGCGAAGAACCCGAGCACGGCGCCGGGCACGAAGCCGCCGTTGATCTGGTAGTCGCGCAGGAAAGTCGCGATCGGCTCGTTCACGCTCGGGTTCACGCCGTCGTATTGCTGCGTGATCATCGCGATGTCGGCCGGTTCGTTCCACTCCGGGTAGGTCTGCTGGAACTGCCAGCGGTCGATCGGCACGTCGTTGATCGCCGTGCTGCGCGTGAACCGGAAGCTCTTGGAGAAGTCGCTCAGGATCGCCTTCGCGACGTCCCACCATTGGACCTTGAGCACGTCGACGGAGAACTCGTGCGCCAGCGCGGCCCGGTCGGCGCCCGGCGGCAGCGGGCCCGGCCACGCGGGGTCGAGGTCGGCGTGCGTGTAGTTGTCCACCAGTCGCGTGGACACGTCTTCGGTGGGGCAGAACACCTGCACCTCGGGGGCCAGGTGCAGGTTCGCGCAGTCGGCGACGGCGGCGGTGCGCCCGTAGAGCATGCTGCCCGAGGGACCGGTGAGCCCCCACTTCCCGGTCTGCGCCTTGACTTCCGCGGCGTAGGGCACGATCACGACGAGCATCGCCAGCACGCCGATGCCGGCGTTGCGCCAGCCGCGCCACGTCCGCCAGGAGCTGCCGGCGCCGAGCACGTACAGCAGGAACGGCACCGCGAGCGAGACGCCGATCAGCCGCACCAGCACGGCGAACCCGACCACGAGGCCCGCGAGCGCGATCCGCCGCCAGTTCGGCGCGCCCTTCGCCAGCAGGAGCCACAACAGGCCCAGCAGCAGCGCTTCGAACAGCACCTCGGACATGATGTTCTGCTCGATCTGCAGCTGGTACGCGTCCAGTAGCAGCGGCGCCGTCGCGAGCGCCGAGACCCAGCGGCGCGCGCCGAGCCGGCGGGCCAGCGCGTAGATCCCCACCGCGATCGCCAGCCCGCCCACGTGCTGCACGGCCGCGACCCACGACAGCCCGCCGACCGCCAGCAGCGGCCGCAGGATCAGGTCGTAGCCGATCGGGTTGAGCTGGTCGGCGCGCAGCGCGTGCAGGTTGTCCAGGTACCGGTACGAGTCGATGTACAGCAGCGCCGGCCGGTAGGCCACCCACGTGAGCACGCGCAGGACGGCGCCTGCGACGAGCAGGAGGAGCAGGAAGGCGTGGCGGCGGAGGAACAGGCTCACGGGGTCGCTTTCAGGTCCAGTTCCGAGAAGTACTTCCAAGCGGTGGCGAGGCCGTCGGCGAGCGAGATCGCCGGGGTGAAGCCGATGGTCTGGGCGCTGGCGGACACGTCGACGACGACCGCGGGCATCTCGCCCTTCGGCGCGGCCACGTGCTCCACGGGCAGCTCGGCGCCCGTCACGTCGCGCACGGTCTGCACCATCTCCAGCACCGACACGGAGTGGCCGGCGCCGACGATGGCGCGGCCGCTGTAGCCGCTTTCGAGCGCGAGCGCGATGGCGCGCACCACGTCGTCCACGTGCACCAGGTCGCGGCGCTGCTCGCCCGTGCCGTACACACGCACACCCTCGCCCGCCATCGCGGCGCGCATCATGCGCGGCACGAAGCTGTCCTTGTGCGACATGCCGGGGCCGTAGACGTTGGTGAACCGCAAGGCGCACGTCGTCATGCCGTACGCGCCGGTGTAGCCCGACAGCAGCATCTCGCACGCGGCTTTCGTGGCGCCGTAGGGCGTGAGCGGCCGCGTGGGCAGGTCCACGGTGATGGTCGACGTTCCGACGTCGCCGATCACGGCGTTGGTGGAGGCGAGCACGAAGGTCTGCACCTCGCGTTCGCGCGCGAGCTCCAGCAGCCCGTGGGTCACGGCGACGTTCTCGGTGAACGTGTCGTCGGGCAGCTCCACCGACTTCAGGACCGACGTGAGCGCCGCGAGGTGGACGATGGCGCCCGTACCCGCGGTGACGGCGGCTTCGCGGGTTTCCGCGTCGCGCAGATCGCCGGTGACCACGCGCACGCCCTCGTCTTCGGTGACGTACGGGACCCGGTCCACGACGGTGACGGGGTAGCCGCGATCGCGCAGCTCGCGCACGGCCGCGCGGCCGATGAAGCCGCTGCCACCGGTGACGACGACGGGTGTCCTTTCAGGACCGTTCTGCAGCACCATGGCGCACAACCTACCTCCGCAGCCTGTGAGCCAGGACAGCGGACGAGGGCGGCCGGGGCGATCGGTCCCGGATGTCCGGTAGGTCCGCTCGCTCCCGGCGCCCGCGTGTGGCCACCCCCAGTGATCACACGCGGGCGCCCGTCTCGTTTTCGCGACATCCCGTGCGCCGGAGTGTAGCGTTGACGGGACGGTCGATGTCAAGTTTTCGTGACAGCTATGCTTCACGTCGTCACGAGCGGAGGACGGTTGGGGGACTGATGACCGGGACGCCGGACACCGGGGACACGGTGAGTGGTCCCGGCGAGGAGACCAGCTTCGCCGAGCGGCTCGCGCACTTGATCGCGACGGTGCACCCGCCGGACCGCAAGCCCTACTCCTACCGCGAGATCGCGCAGGGGGTCGCGGAGCTCACCGGGGTGAGCATGTCGGCCACCCACGTGCAGCAGCTCGCCGTCGGGGCGCGGCGCGACCCGAAGCGCTCGCACATCCAGGCGCTGGCGCGGTTCTTCGGCGTGCCCGTCACCTACTTCTTCGACGACGACGTGGCCGAGCGCGTCGACGGGCAGATCGCCGACGTCGTCGCGTGGCGCGACACGGGCGCCCGCGACCTCGCGCAGCGCGCGATGCGGCTCTCCGAACGCGACCGCGACACCGTGTCGGCGCTGGTGGACCAGCTCAACAGCTACGACGCCGGGCACGAGCGCACCCGCCGCGGGCGCAAGCCCGAGTAGCTATGCTGATCATCGCCGGGGCGCCGCGGTGCACCCGGCTGGTCCAGCCGCCGAGCGCACCGGGAGGGGTCATCGACCCGAGCCTGAGAGAGCGCGCCCGCACCCGAGTGCGCGAGCTGCTGCGCGACGTGCCCCCGCCGCGCCCGTGGTCGATGAACGCGTGGGTCGACGAGCTGGAACGCCGCCGCGGCCGCGACATCGACCTGGTGGCCGTGGCGTACGAGCCGGGCCGGCCCTCGGGCGCCTGGCAGCGGCGCGCGGACTACGACCTCATCGCCTACACGGCCGGCACCTCGCCGCTGCACCAGGACCACATCATCGCGCACGAGCTCGCGCACCTGCTGTGCGAGCACCGCGGGTCCTGCGTGATGTCCGACGCGGAGGCCGCGGCGCTGGCGCCCGACCTCAGTGCCCACACGCTGGCGCACCTGCTCACGCGCGTGACGACCGACGTCGACGAGTACGAGGCGGAGCTCATGGCGGTGCTGCTGATGAGCGCGGCGACGGCCGAGGGCGAACCGCTCCGGCCCGGTGCGTCCGGGCGCTCGGCCGATCGCGCGCGGCGGCTCGCGTCGCTGCTCGGGTAGCGGCCGGATGATCGACGCGCTGTTCTTCGGGGTCGGGCTCGTCGCCGTGGCCGCCGGGACGTGGCGCGCCGTGCGGGCGCGCCGCACCGGCGCGGGCGCCGGGCTGGCCACGAGCCTGATCGCGCTCGGCCTCGCGTTGTTCTTGCTGGCCGACAGCGCGCAGGCGATCGAAAGCCGGATCTACCCGAGCCTCGGACGGCTGCTGTCGAACCTCGCGACGATGGTGGCCGCGTACGGCATCGAGGTCACCGTCGCCGAAATCGGTGGTGTGGCGGGGAAACGGCGCCGCAGCCGGCTCGCCGCGCTCGTGGTCGCGCTCGTCGTGCTCGTGGTGGCGTTCTTCTCGACCCGCGGGCTGCCGGTGGGCATCGGCCTGTTCGACGAGCTGTACCGGACCAACCCGACGCTGGTCGCCTACGTCGTGGTCTACACGCTCTACCTCGGGTTCGCGGTGGTGGACATCGCGATCGTGTCGGCCGGCGCGGTCCGTGCGGGCGCCGGCGCGTTGCGGGTGGGGCTCGGGCTGATGCTCGTGGCGTGCGTGTTCGCGCTGGCCTACCTCGCGGGCAAGATCGTGGACCTCGTCGCCGACGTGACCGCCGAGCACCCCGTCGCCGTGGTCTGCCGCGGCGCGTTCTCGACGGTCGACTGCGCGCTGGCCGTGGGTTTCCCGGCGATCTCGGTGCTGTTGATCGTGGTCGGCCTGACCGTGCCCGCGATCCCCGCGGCCGGGCGCGCGGTGCGCGACGCACGGACGCGGGCCGAGCTGCGCCCGCTGCGCGAGCACCTCGCCGGGCGGTTCCCCGACGTCGTCCGCCTCGGCCGCGCGGGCGCGACCGGGCGCGAGCGGCTGCTCACGGTGCTGAGCGAGATCAACGACGGCCTGCTGCTCGCCGGCATCCCGCCGTCGGCTCCGCCCGAGGCCGCGGCCGGCTTGCTGCGGCGAGGCGGCGGTGACGCGGTGGCGGGTCCGGCCGGTGACCTCCGCGGCGACACCGCGTTCGCGGCCGACGTCGCGCGGCTGCGGGCTATCGCGCGGGCGCTGCGAGCGGAGCGGTCAGCCGGAGCTGCCAGCCCTGTTCGGTGAGCACGACCAGGTGCAGCGCCTCGGCGCGCGCGGTCAGCGGCAGAAGCCGCTCCACGGCCCGCGTCACCGCGGTGTTCTGCTCGTCGCTGCCACCCATCGCGATCGTGAGGTGGGCCGGCGGGTGCGGGCCGAAGCGTCCGCCGTACGGCCGGACGCCGGGCCAGCGGTCGCACGCGGTGTCGGCGAGCGGCTGCAGCGCCGGGGCCGCCGCGGCGACGAACCCGGGGGCGGCCACCACGTCGCCCAGTGCGACGTCGACCGCCTCGTGGGCGGCCGCCAGCGCGGTCACGGCGGCGTCGACCTCGTCCGTGAGCTCGGCGGCGGGCAGGAACGGGTAGAGCGCCGTGACGTGCGGGGGCAGGCCGGGGCGCACCAGCGTGGGGCTGATCGCGGCGGCGGCCTCGAGCAGGCCGGCCGCGGCGGGGAGCTCGACGACGAGGGCACTGGTTCCGGGAGCGGGCACGGGGTGATCTTCCCGTACCCGCGGCGTATCGGGAAATTGAGGCTTGCCTACGTTCCCGGGTGCACCCGAATGGGAACCCTAAGTCTTTCCCAAGTTTTCCGCCCGTTTTGTGGACCGGCCCTACACTCGGTGAATGAAGATCGTCCTATGGACCGCATTGTGCGGATTGTGTGCCCTCGCCGGCCACGTGCTCCTGGGCGTCGTGGCTGTTTCCCTGCTCCTGGCCTGTGTTCCCGTACGGCGGGAAGTCGGCCGGGGAGCCGGAAAAAGAGAATTGATCACCACCCGAGGCTGATATTCGCCGGGTTGCCGCTCAATTGCAATTCAGTGGTAATAACCGTCCACGGGCAGGCGGGCTTCGTCGAACAATGCGGGGCCCTGCAGTTCGAAACTCGCGCCGGGCGCGGGTGGTTTCAGGGTGGCCAGCTGCTGCGTGGACAGAGCGAAGACCACCCGGCCGAGTCCTGACCGTTCGATGGCGCCCGTGCACATCCCGCACGGCTGGCAGCTCGTGTACATCGTCGTCAGCGCGGCCGTCTCGGGGCTGAGCTCGCGCGCAGCCCAGCGCGCGAGCTTCAGCTCGGGGTGCGCGGTGATGTCGTGGTCCGTGAGCGACGTGTTCCACTCCTCGACGAGCACCTTGCCGTCGGCGGTGGCGAGCAGCGAGCCGAACGGCGGGTTCCCGCTGGCCCGCGCCGTGGCGGCGAGCTCGATCGCACGGCGGAGCAGGGCCTGGGTCATCGTGGTCCCCTTTCGAGGGAGTGCTGCTTCCAGGCGTCCGCGACGGCCGCGAGCGCCCGCCAGGCCGCCGAGGGCCGCCGGGTCTCTTCAGGGTCGCCCGAGAACGGGTCGAACACCACGTCTTCGGCGCCGAGCCGCCGAAGTTCCTCCAGATCGCCCACGATCTGCTCCAGCGTGCCCTCGCCCGCGAGCCGGTCGGCGGGCGGCGCGTCGGTGAGCCGCAGGACGATCCGCGGCGCGAACGCGGGCACCGGTTCGCCCTCGGCCTCGGCGAGGTCGCGCAGCCGGCCGAGGGCGGCGCGGACCCACGGCAGCCGGAAGCGCAGCGGGTGCCACGCGTCGCCGAAGCGCACCGAACGACGCAAGGCGGCGTCGCTGCCGCCGCCGACCCACACGGGCACCCGGCCCGCCCGGTAGTCCTCCTCGTCGGCCCAAGCGGCGCGGATGGCCGCCAGGTGCGCGTCGGTCAGCGCGCCGCGGCGTTCGAACGGCACGCCGAGCGCCGCGTACTCCTCGCGCGCCCAGCCGACGCCGACGCCGAGCACGAACCGGCCGCCGCTGAGGTCGGCGAGGTTCGCGGCCATGCGGGCGGTGAGCAGCGGGTGCCGGTAGGGGAGGATCAGCACGGTGGTGCCCAGCCGCACGTCCGTCGTCGCGCCCGCCAGCCACGACAACGTGGTGAACGGCTCGTAGAACGGTGCGGGGTACTGAGCTGCCACGTCGGGCGTGATGGCGACGTGGTCGGACACCATCAGCAGGTCGTAACCGAGCCCTTCACCGGTCTGCGCCCACGCGCGCAGCACGCCGGGGTCGGCGCCGGGGCCGAAGTTCGGGATGTTCACACCGAGTCGCACGCCACCAACGCTATCCGCGCGGACTCGGCCGGTGAAGGGATTCCGTCCGGCATATCGACCCGATGGCCGTGGATCTGCCGGTAGATTGCGGGAATGGCCGAGACTCTCGACGACACCGACTGGGCGATCCTCGCCGAGCTGCAGCAGGACGGCCGGCTCGCGCTCACCGAGCTGGGCAAACGCGTGAGCCTCAGCGCGTCGGCGACCACCGAGCGCGTGCGGCGGCTCGAGGCCCTCGGCGTGATCACCGGCTACCGCGCCGAGGTCGACCTCGGCAAGGTCGGGTTCGGCGTGCTGGCGGTGGTGCGGCTGAAGTTCCCCGGCAACCGCCACGACCCGCTGCACCGGCTGCTGGCCGAACGCGCCGAGCTGCTCGAATGCCTCCGCACCACCGGCGACGACTGCTACACGCTCAAGGTCGCCGCCACGTCGATGGAGCACCTCGAGCAGCTCATGGGGGAGCTGGCGCAGTTCGGGAGCACCACCACGAACGTCGTCTACAGCCAGACGCTGCCGTACCGGGGGCCGCGCAAACCCGCCTGAAGAATTTCCCGCCGATTTGTCGAAGCGCGCCCGGCCCCTCCGACGTGTCCGTGACGGGGGCGCACCGAGCGTCCCCTCGGAGCGAAGGAGACGCCATGGGCACCGAGATCGACGTCCGGTGGGAAGGCGTGCTGGCGGGGACGCCGGAGCAGGTGTGGGACGCGTTCACCGCGCACACCGGCGGCTGGCTGTGGGAGATCGCCTACGAGCCACGGCCCGGCGGTGCCGAGCGCGGCCTGACGCCGGCCGGCGGCACCGTCGTCGAGTGGGACCCGGCGCGGCGGTTCGTGACACGCGCCGACTCCGCCGACGGGTGGTTCAACCAGCTCGACTACGATCTCGAGCCCCGCGGAGCCGGCACGCTGCTGCGCTACCGGCACCGCTCGGTTCTCGGCGAGGACCACGACGTGCAGCTCGACTCGTGCCTGCACCACACGAAGTTCTACTACCACTCGCTCACCGAGTACGTCCGCCACTTCGCGGGCCGCGACGCGACGTACGTGTCGGCAGGTGCGCCGGAGTCCTCGGCCGACGGCGGGTTCGCGGCGGTGTGCGACGCGCTCGGTGTGGGCGACGCGGCCGTCGGCGACCGGGTCGTGGCCGCGGGACCGACGCCGATCGACGGCGTGATCGACTACCGCACCGACCGCTTCCTCGGCATCCGGACGGCCGGCGCGCTCCACCGCGTCTACGGCCGTGACGCGTGGGGCTGGCCGGTCGCCGTGGCGGCGCACGTGTTCGACGGCCCGGCGGACCCGGAAGTGGCCTGGACCACTTGGCTGGCCGGTGGTTTCCCCGCGGGAACGCACGAATAGCCCGGGTCGCCGAGTGTTCACCCGCGCGTCGTTGATGGCGGCGCCGGGCCTCCCCTAGCGTCGGGCCGTCTTCGACCTATGCGGAGGAACGCATGTCCCCTGGCGATCTCAGCCGGCGTAACTTGTTGCGTGTGAGTGGTGTCGTGGCGGCCGGAGCGGCGATGGGCATGCTGCCCGGCGTCGCGTTCGCGGCTCCCGCGCCGGGCACGACGCAGCAGACCAAGACGGTGACGGGCACCTTCAAGCCCGACGTGCCGGACTGGTACTACCTGCCCGTCGACGTGCCCCGCGGGGTCAAGCAGATCGATGTCGTCTACTCCTACGACCGGCCGGCCGTGCCCGCCGGCGTCCGCGGGAACGCCTGTGACATCGGCATGTTCGGGCCGGAGGGGCACGACCTCGGCAACGCGCGCGGCTTCCGCGGCTGGTCCGGCGGGTTCCGCGACCGCTTCTCGATCAGCGCCTCGGAGGCCACCCCCGGGTACCTCGCCGGCCCGATCAAGCAGGGCCGCTGGCACGTGATCCTCGGCCCGTACACCGTGGCGCCGCAGGGCATGAACTACCGCGTGGACATCACGCTGACGTTCGGCGCGGACGACAAGCCGTTCAAGCCGAACCCCGCGCCGGAGACGGCGCCGGCCCGCCAGCGCGGCAAGTCCTGGTACCGCGGCGACTGCCACCTGCACACCGTCCACTCCGACGGCAAGCGCACGCCGGACCAGCTCGTCGCCGACGCCCGCGCGGCCGGGCTCGACTTCATCGTCTCCACCGACCACAACACCAAGAGCTCGCAGCTGATCTGGGGCGACTACGCCACCGACGACCTGCTGATCCTCAACGGCGAAGAGGTCACCACGCGCTCGGGCCACTGGCCCGCGATCGGCCTGCCCGCCGGCACCTGGATCGACTGGCGCTACCGCGCATCCGACGCGGCGGACTTCCGGCGCTTCACCGACCAGGTGCACCGCGCGGGCGGCCTGGTCACCGCGGCGCACCCGTTCGCGAACTGCTTCGGCTGCACGTACGAGTTCGCCTACGAGATCGCCGACCTCGTCGAGGTCTGGAACGGCCCGTGGACCCAGGACGACGAGGCCAGCGTCACGCACTGGGACGGCCTGCTGCGCGGCGGCCGCTGGATCCCCGCGATCGGCGACTCCGATGCGCACAATCCGGACCAGATCGTCGCCCTGCCGCACACCGTGGTGAAGGCGGACAGCCTCGGCCGCGCCGACCTGCTGGCCGGCCTGAAGGCGGGCCGGACGTGGCTGGCCGAGTCGAAGGACGTGAACCTCGAGTTCGGCGCGTCCGGCGGCGGGCGCAGCGCGGGCATCGGCGAGCGGCTCACGGCCGGCACCGGCACCGCGGTCGCGGTGAGCGCGACGGTGACCGGCGCGCCGGGCACCACGGTCACCTTCCTCGACCAGCTCGGCCCCGAGCACGTCGAGACGGTGCCCGACAGCGGTACCGCCACCGTGACGTGGACGACCTACCCGCGCTACAGCCGGTGGGTGCGCGTGGAGGTGCGGCGCCCGTCGGGTGGCCCGAACACCACCACGCCGAACGCCATGGTCGCCATGTCCAACCCGATCTTCCTGGGTGCCGCCGACGGCAAGTGATCCCGGCCCGTCCTCCTTCACCCACACACGGGCCCTACCGGTCCTCCGGGCAGAATTGTCCGAACAGGTCTTGTGAGAAGGGTGGGGGAGGACGGGTGCGCGGGTGCGGGGTCAAGGCGGCGATCGCTGCGGTCGTCGTGGTCCTCGTGGCCGTGGTCGTCGTCGTGGTGGTGGTGTCGCGAAGCAGCGACGTCGCGACGCCCGGGTGCACGGTCACGGTGCCGCAGGAGCCGGGCCAGCAGGATCCGACGCAGTACACGCTGCAGCCCGACCAGATGAGCAACGCCGCGACGATCGCCGCGGTGGCTTCGAAGGAGGGGCTGCCGGCGCACGCCGTCACGGTCGCGCTGGCCACGGCGTTGCAGGAGTCGAAGCTGCGCAACCTCAGCGGCGGTGACCGCGACTCGGTCGGCCTGTTCCAGCAGCGCCCGAGCCAGGGCTGGGGCACGCCGGCGCAGCTGCAGGACCCGGTCTACGCGGCCACGGCGTTCTACGAGAAGCTCGCCAAGCTCTCGGGCTGGGAGTCGATGCCGATCACCGAGGCCGCGCAGGCGGTGCAGCGCTCCGCCGCGCCCGACGCCTACGCCCAGTGGGAACCCGTCGCGCGCGCCGCGGCGAACGCGCTGACCGGCCAGATCCCGGCCGCGCTGACCTGCCGCAACATCACCGTCGGCCCGGCCCGCTCGAACCTCGTCGCGACCGCCAACGCCGAACTCGGCACGGCCCGCCTCAGCGGCGCCCACCCGGCCACGCAGGGCTGGGCCATCAGCACCTGGCTGGTCGCCCGCGCCGCCACGGTGGGCGTCGACAAGGTCACCTTCGCCGGCCAGTCCTGGACGGCCGAGTCGGGCGCGTGGACGGCCGACCCGTCGGTCGGGCCGAACCTGACGCTGCACCAGGTGCCGGCCACTCCGCCCAGCTCGCGCTGACCGTCCACTTCGGAACTCGGTTCAGCCTGCGAACCTGTCGATCTCGGTCAGCTCCGCGGAAAGCCGCCTTTGGCGGTCGTGTCGGGTCCACGGGGATTGCGCAGATGCTCGACTGCTTCTGGATTCAGGTCGTGGTCAGTCGAGCCGGCTGATCGTGAGTGTGACGCTGCCTTGGTTCCGGTCGGAGAAGTGCCAGGGCTCGTCGGCGACGGCCGGAGAAGTGCCCGTCCGCGCTGACTTTGTGCTCGGCGGTGGGGCCGATGGCGATGCGTTCGTGTTCGCGATTGTCCTGTGGGTCCGCATTCTCGCCGCACCATCCCCCCAGCGCAGGAACTCCGCCGGGGGGATGGCTGAGCACTGACCGACCTCAGTGCTCCGGCGCGGCCAGCCCGGCGGCATCGACGAACTCACCGGACTCCACCGGTTCGTCCGTCGACCTGCCCGTGAGCTCGCCCATCGCGCGGGCCTTCTCGGGCGTCCGCGCCGGGCCGGCCGCGGTTGCCTCACCGGTCGGAGACTACGTCCAGGCGGGATCACGGCCGGTCAGGCCGAGGATGCGGTCCAAGGTGGGTGCGTCGGTCGGCACGGTGACCTCCGGGCCGTACATGCCCATCTCCCGCCCCTGCTCCACGCCGGCGAACACCGTGTCGTGCAGGTGCGCCAGCAGGTCGGCGGGCAGTTCCAGCCGCTGCCCGGTCGCGGCTGCCAGGTCCCAGCCGTGCACGGCCAGCTCGCCGACGATCATGTCGCCCATGACGGGCGCGGGCAGCGTGTGCGGCGTGCCCATGGTCGTCTCGCCGGCCCAGGCGCTCGGCGGCGCCCACGACGACGCGATGTCGTCCAGCAGGGCGAGCAGGCGGCCGCGCCAGTCGCCGGCCGTCAGGTCCACATCGGACTCGGCGGCCGCCGGCTGCGGAACGGACTCCTTGCGGCCGGCGCCGGCGAGCGACGGGCCCCAGAACAGGAGGTGGTTGACCAGTGCCCGCACGTCGTACTCCGTGCACGGAGTCTTGTTGGCGAGCTGGTCGTCGGTGATGGTGCGGGCGACTGCGGCCATGGCCTCGGCCGCGTGGGATAGGTGTGACATGGCGGCGACGCTAGGCGGCGCGGACCGGAGCGGTATTGAACAAAGGCGACATACACTGTGCCGTGTGGGGCGGGATGCTCGTGAGCTGCGGAGCGCGTGGACCAGGTACCAGCGCCACGCGTTCCACGACCCGTCGCCGGCGCTCGCGCCCTGGGTGGAGCGGTACTGGGAGGCGCGCTGGGACTACGCCGAGCCCTACCGGCAGAAGATCGTGCCTTATCCGAACGTGCACCTGTCGTTCGGCAGCGGCCGCGCGGACGTCAACGGCGTCTGCAGCGGCTACCGGATCAAGGTCCTCGGCGGCCGCGACCACGTCTTCGGCGTCGCGTTCCGGCCGGGCGGCTTCCGCTCGTTCCTCGGTGCCTCCGTTTCGACGATCACCGACCGCGTCGTCCCGGCGGCCGACGTGTTCGGCCCCGGCCTGCCCACGACGCTCGACGTGCCGACCGTGGACGCGTTCCTGCTGAAACACCTGCCGGACGACGACCCCCGGGTGCGCCAGGCGGTGGCCGCGGTCGAGCTGATCGCCGAGGACAAGGCCGTGACCAGGGTCGAACGCCTCGCCGACGAGCTGGGGCTGAGCATGCGGGGGCTGCAACGGCTGTTCGCGGAGTACGTGGGCATCGGGCCCAAGTGGGTGATCCGCCGCTACCGCCTGCACGAGGTGACCGCACGCATGGCCACCGGCGGGGCGATCGACTGGGCCGCGCTGGCGGCGGACCTCGGCTACGCCGACCAGGGCCACTTCATCCGCGACTTCAAGAGCATGTTCGGCGAGCCACCGACCTGGTACGCGCAGCGGTATTAGCCCGCCTCGCCGGATTCGCGAACCGCCGTTCCCCGCCGGGGCCGACGCGTTCCAGCGGGGTTGGCCATCACACCCGCGCTGCCGATGAACAGGTCGATGCCGCGGCCGGAGGTGAGGACGGCGTCGGCGTAGGCACGCGCGCCGCCGAGGTCGAACGGGGCGGTGAGGAGCCCGCTCCACGTCAAGTTCGCGTGGCGAGCGTGGGCTCCGGCGCGCTCTCGGGTACGTGGTCCGTGCGCCGCCGGGCGGCGATGGCGAGGCCGGCCACGGACGTGGCGACGCCGGTGCCCACGATGAGCAGCCAGCCGCGCCGGAAGGCCGCGAGGTCCTGCGTGCCGGCGTAGATCGCGACGAGCACGGCCGTGCCGAGCACCGTGCCGATCTGGCGGCTGGTGTTGATCATCGACGACCCCGCGCCCCAGCGGGCGGCGGGCAGGACCGTGGCGACGATGCCCGAGACGCTGGGCATCGTGAGGCCGACGCCGGCGCCGGTCAGGAGCTGGCCGGGCAGCATCGCCGTCAGGTACGCCGGTTCGGACCCCATCCGCAGCAGCCACACCGTCACGCCGAGCGCCATGGCCAGGCCGCCGGCCGCGATCACCGGCCCGGGGCCCGTGCGGTGCGCGAGCCGGCCCGCGAGCTGCGACACGGGCACGACCACGAGCGGGCCGGGCGCCAGCGACAGGCCCGCCACGAGGATCGAGTCGTGCCACTGCGACGTCAGGAACAGCACGTTGCCGAACAGCATCGCGCCGAAGCCCGCCGAGTACACGGCGACCGCGAGGCACGCCAGCCACAGCGTCGGCACGCGCAGCGCCGGCAGGTCGAGCACCGGCACGGCGTGCCGCGCCGAGCGCCACGGAACCCACGTCAGCGCCACCGCGGCGACGGCGAACGCGATCAGCACGGCCGGCGAACCCCAGCCGCGGTCGGGAGCCTCGACCAGCGCGTATGCCAGCGCCCCGACGCCGACGAGCAGCCCGAGCGCGCCGAGGAAGTCGGGGACGCCGGTGGTGCCGTCGCGTGTCTCGCGCAGCACCCGCGGGCCGAACACCAGCGTGAGCACCCCGATCGGCAGGTTCACCAGGAACACCCAGCGCCACGACGCTTCCACCAGCAGGCCGCCGACGGGCGGGCCGAGCGCCGCCGCCACCGCGCCGATCGACGCCCACACCCCGACCGCCATCGACCGCCGGTGCGGCGGGAACGCGGTGAGCAGCAGGGCCAGCGCGGTCGGCATCACCAGCGCCGCGCCCACCGCCTGCAGGGCGCGGAACGCCACGAGCAGCTCGATCGACGTCGCCGCCGCGCACGCGGCCGAGGCGAGGGTGAACACCGCGACGCCCAGCAGGAACAGCCGCCGGCGGCCGTAGCGGTCGGCGAGCCGGCCCGCCGGGGCGAGGAAGGCGGCGAAGAGCACGGTGTAGCCGTTGAGCACCCACGACGTCGTCGCGAGATCTGCGCCGGTGAACGCCACGCGGATGGCCGGGAACGCGACCGTCACGATGAACAGGTCGAGGCTCGCCAGGAACGTCGCGGCCGAGACCACGAGCAGGACCGCGCCGGGACGGACCGGGGCTGGGGACATGAGCGGGGCTCCCGTCGACTCGGTTGGCAAAAGCAACCTAGCTGGCGGGAGTCAGTCCTCACAAGCGACTGTGCTGGTTGTTACCTGGCGGGCGCAGCAATGACGGAGTCGTAGAGCTGCTGGATGTCCTTGTCGAAGTAGGCGCTGTAGGACACGTCCGGGGTGTCGCCGCCCTGTTCGTAGCCGCCGATCACGCCGATCACCGTGCCGAGCCCGGTCGCCGGGTCGGCCGCCGTGACCCACGGGCCGCCGCTGGTGCCGTCGGGGAAGCCAGGGCACTCCACGCGCTGCTGGTAGGTGTCCGACCGGGTCGTGGTGTTCGCGCAGACGACCGGGGCATCGGCCGTGTCCGGGTAGCCGGTGAGTGTGATGCGGTTCGTGAAGCCCCGGTCGACGCCGAGCCGGTTCGCGCCGGCCAGGCTTTCCAGCGACGCGGCGGTGCCGGGCTGCGTGACGGTGAGGAACGCGAAGTCGAGGTCCTGGTCGGCCGAGGCCGTCCAGCCCGCGGGCACGGCCGAGGCGGTCACCGTCCAGCTGCCGTAGGGGGCGACACCGTCGTGGTATCCGGGTTCGAACGTGAGGCCGGCGGTGCCGCCGCCGAGGCAGTGCGCGGCGGTGAGGACGAGGTCGCCGGCCGGGCTGTGGACCACGCTGGCGGAACAGAAGTGCTTGCCCCCGGAGAACAACGCGCCGACCGCGTCGGTGGCCGCGGTCGCGGGCGTGGGTGCCGGGGTCTCGGGCACGGCCGCACTCGCGACGGGGTCGCCGCCGAGCAGCCCGTCGGAGTCCGCGACCGAGGTGGACACCGCCGCGCCGCCCGTCAGCACCAGCACGGCGGCGGCCGACACCGCCAGCACCGCCCGGGAAACGTTGATCACCACCCGTTCAGGTCAGCACGCTTTCGGGCACAAAGCACGCCGAGCGCCCGGATGCACAGCAACCTCACAGTGGTTTCGAACGGGCACTGAACCGGGGTGCCGGCCCGGGGGATCCCGCCGCCGGGATCCCCCGGGCCCGGCTCAGAAGCGCGTCACCAGCAGTGTCACGCCCGCTTCGCCGCCGCAGTCGACCAGGACCGGCCCGACCCCCGAGCCGATCTGGTCCGACGCACGGGCGGTGGCCCGGTAGTGCGCCGGGTCCGGGTCGACGACGCGGATGTCAACGAGCGCCGGGTGGTCCGGCAGCCCGCCCAGCACGGACCTCAGCCCGGTGCCGCCCCCGCAGTTGCCGGTGATCGCGACTTCCTGGCCCCGCGCGGTGGCCGGGTCGGGGCTCACGTGCACGGTGGCCCGCGCGCCCTCCGGCGGCCGGTCGCCGCTCGCCGACGCGGTGGTGATCCCGATCGTGCCCGCCGCCGCGACCGCCCCGGCCACGGCCGCCACCAGTACCACTTTCCTGTTCCCCACGGTGTTGTCCCTCCCCGGGTGTCCACTTCGGACACCAGCCGAACGGTCCTCCGGAGTGGGACCTGCCGGGCAAGACGCCCGGGTGACGACTGAGGGTTCTCCGCGTGATCCGGATCACGGGAGATCGTCGAGGAAAGCGGTGAGCACCGCCTCGTACGCCTCCGGGGTCTCGTCCTGCGGCGTGTGGCCGGCTCCGGGCAGCACCTGCACTTCGCCGCGCCAGAGCCGAGGCGAGGTGATGGTGCGCAGGTACTCGAGGTTCACCAGCTGCTCCTCGGCGCCGTGCAGGATCGCCACGGGCACCCGGGCGCCGGCGACGATCGCGCGCTCGTCGGCGTTCTCGGCGGTCTGCAGGCTGCGGCCGAGCGCCGCGCGCGCTTCGGGGTCGGTGGCGAGGATGTGCGCGACCGCCTCGTCGACCGCCGGCGGCGAGCCGGGCGCGAGCTGGGCGCGGGCGTACGCCGTCGCGTCCTCTCGGGACAGTTCGCCGGTGAACCCGGTGGCGACGGCCGGGTTCGGCAGGAACGCCGTGGCGAGGTCGGCCGGCGACGCGATCGGCGGCGTGCCGTGCACGACGATCCCGCGCACGCCGGGCAGCCGCGTCGAGGCCGAGAGCGCGATGTGCCCGCCGAGGCTCCAGCCGACGAGCACGGCGTCGCCGGCGCCCGCCGCTTCGGCGAAGTCCGCGACCACGCGGGCGTAACCGGGGATCGAGTAGGTGGCCGGGTCTTTCGCGCGTGCGGACTCGCCGTGGCCCGGCAGGTCGAGCGCGAGCACGCGGAACCGCCGCCCGAAGGGGCCGTCGAGCACGCGTGCCCACGCCGCCGAGGACGAGGAGTTGCCGTGCACGAACACCACGGCCGGGCCGGACCCGGGGCTGGTGCGGTAGGCGATCCGCTGCCCGCCGGCGTCGAGGGTTTCCATGCGGCGAACGGTAGGCGGGGTGGCGCCCGCGCGGTAGCGGCCGCACGGCGGATCGTGCGGCGCTACGATGGCGTGAATCGTCGCCGGAGCCCCGCAGGGTGGTCGTTTCGTGGCAGAAGCCGGACAGACGCGGCAGCCGGGGGAGCGGCTGAGCCCGCGGGTGGCCAAGCAGGTCCGCGACCTCATCATGAGCGGAGCCGTGCGCGGCGGCGAACGGCTGCGCACGGAGCACCTCGCCGAACAGCTCGGCGTGAGCGCCACTCCGGTGCGCGAGGCGCTGATGTCCCTTACCGGTGAGGGCATGGTCGACTTCCGGCCCGGCCGCGGCTTCAGCGTGGTGCCGGTGACGCGCCAGGACGTGACCGACCTCTACGACACGCAGGCCTACCTCTCCGGCGAACTCGCGGCCCGGGCGGCGGGACGGCTCACCGCCGCGGACCTCGCCGGACTGGCCGAGCTGCAGGACGAGCTGGAACGCGCCGTGGCCGCCGGGGATCTCGATGCCACCGAACGCGCCGACTTCGAGCTGCACCGCCGCGTCAACCACGCCGCGGCCGCACCGAAGCTCACCTGGATGCTGTCGCTGACGCTGCGGTACGTGCCGTTCACCGCCTACGCCGACATCCCCGGCTGGCCGCTCGCCGCACGCGACGGCCACGAGCCGATCCTCGCCGCGCTGCGCGAAGGGGCCACGGCGCCGGCGCGGGCCGCGATGAGCGCGCACATCCGCCTCGCCGGCGATCTGCTCGTCGACTTCCTCGCGGCGCAGGGCGTCCTCGCGGGGGAGTGACGAATCCGTACTGGGCAGGGCGCGTGAGTTTTCTATAGAATCCGCCGCGAAGGCGATTCCCGGTCGAAGGAGACTCGGTGCAGGAGCGCAACGTGCTGTACATCGGCGGTGAGTGGGTCCCGGCGGTGGGAGCCGCCACGATCGCCGTCGAGAACCCGGCCACCGAACAGGTGCAGGCGCGGATCCCGGAAGGCTCGGCCGACGACGTCGACCGCGCGGTGCGGGCGGCGCGCGAGGCCTTCCCGGCCTGGTCGGCCACCACCCGGGCCGAGCGCGCGGAACTGCTGCGCAAGCTCCACGAAGGACTCGCCAAGCGCGCCGAGGAGATCGGCGAGACGATCGCGCGCGACGTCGGCACGCCGCTGCGCATCGCCACCCGCATCCAGGCCGCGCTGCCCCAGACCGACGTGCAGACCTACGTGGACCTGCTCGGCGAAGACGCGCCGGAGGAGAAGGTCGGCAACTCGCTGATCGTGCGCGAGGCCGCCGGGGTCGTCGCGGCGATCACGCCGTGGAACTACCCGCTGCACCAGATCACGTGCAAGATCGCGCCCGCGCTGGCCGCCGGCTGCACCGTGGTGGTCAAGCCGAGCGAGGTCGCTCCGCTGAGCGCTTACCAGCTGTTCGACGCCGTCCACGAGGCCGGTTTCCCGGCCGGCGTGGTCAACCTGGTCACCGGCTTCGGCCCGGTGGTCGGCGAGGCGCTCGCGGCGCACCCGGAGGTCGACGTCGTGTCGTTCACCGGTTCCGTGCGCGCCGGCACGCGCGTGGCCGAGGTCGCCGCGCGCACGGTCAAGCGCGTGACGCTGGAGCTGGGCGGCAAGTCCGCCAACGTGATCCTCGACGACGCCGACCTCGCCACGGCCGTGAAGGTGGGCGTCTCCAACGCTTTCCTCAACGCCGGCCAGACCTGCACAGCCTGGACGCGCATGCTCGTGCCGCGCGAGAAGCACGAGGAAGCCGTTGCGCTGGCGAAGAAGTTCGCGGAAGGCTTCACCCCCGGCGACCCGCTGGATGCGAAGACGAAGCTCGGCCCGCTGGTGTCGGCGGCGCAGCGTGAGCGCGTGCGCGAGTTCATCGCCAAGGGGGTGGCCGAAGGCGCGACGCTGGTGACCGGCGGCGCCGAAACCCCCGAGGGACTCGGCACCGGCTACTTCGTGCGGCCGACGGTGTTCGCGGGCGTGGACCCGGACTCGACGATCGCGCAGGAGGAGATCTTCGGTCCCGTGCTGTCGATCATCCCGTTCGACGACGAGGAAGACGCGCTGCGGATCGCCAACAACTCGAAGTACGGCCTGCACGGCGCCGTGTGGTCGGGTGACCAGGACCGCGCGCTGGCGTTCGCGCGCCGCGTGCGCACGGGCCAGATCGACGTGAACGGCGGCGCCTACAACCCGCTGGCGCCGTTCGGCGGCTACAAGTCCTCCGGCGTCGGCCGCGAGATGGGCCGCCCGGCGCTGGACGAGTTCACCGAGATCAAGTCCATCCAGCTCTGAGCCGGTTCTCGAGCGCGACGAAGGAGAAGACACCGTGGTCAAAGCCGTGGTCGTGCGCGAGCCGGGTGCCGTGCCCGAGGTCCGCGACATCGTCCTGCCGCCCGTCGGGCCGGCCGACGTGCGGGTGCGGATCGCCGCCGCCGGCGTCTGCCACTCGGACCTCTCGATGGTCGACGGCACGCTGAAGCCGCAGTACCCGTTCGTGCCCGGGCACGAGGCGTCGGGCATCGTCGCCGAGACCGGCGCGGAGGTCACGCACGTGAAGCCCGGCGACCGCGTCGTGCTCAACTGGGCCGCCGCGTGTCGTGAGTGCTGGTTCTGCCAGGCCGGGGAACCGTGGCTGTGCTCGACGATCGAAGGCATCACCACGCTGCCACGCGGCGAGGTGGACGGCGAGCCGCTCAACGTGGTGCTCGGCGTCGGCGGCTTCGCCGAGGAGACGGTGCTGCCCGGCAAGTCCGTGGTGCCGCTGCCCGACGGGGTGCCGCTCGACCTGGCGGCGCTGATGGGGTGCGCGGTGCTCACGGGCGTCGGCGCCGTGCGCAACACCGCGAAGGTCCGCAGTGGACAGTCTGTGCTCGTGCTCGGCCTCGGTGGCATCGGGCTGTGCGCGGTGCTGGGTGCGAAGCTCGCGGGCGCGTCGCCGATCATCGCCGTGGACGTCTCGCCGGAGAAGGAGGAGCTGGCCCGCGCGGCGGGGGCGACGCACTTCCTGCTGAGCGAGGAAAAACTCGCCAAGCAGGTGCGCGGTCTCACCGAGGGCCGCGGCGCCGACCACGCCTTCGAGTGCGTGGGCGCGGCGGCGACGATCCGCACGGCGTGGAGCTCGGTGCGCCGCGGCGGGCACTGCACCGTGGTCGGCGTCGGGCGCCGCGACCAGGAGGTGGTCTTCAACCCGCTGGAGATCTTCCACTTCGCGCGCACGCTCACCAGCACCGTCTACGGCGCTTCCGACCCCGACCGCGACATCCCGGTGCTGGCCGAGGAGGTGCGCTCCGGTGAGCTGAACCTGGAAAGCCTGGTGACGCACCGGATTTCCCTCGACGAAGTACCCGAAGCGTTCGACCGGATGCGCGCGGGCCAGGGCGCCCGCTCCCTGATCCGGATCGCGGCGGAGGCGTGATGGCGGAGCTCGACACCGAGGAACAGGCCATTGTGGACACGGTGGCCGAGTTCGTCGACCGCGACGTGCGCCCCGTCGCGCGCGACCTCGAGCACTCGGACACCTACCCCGAGGCGCTGATCGAGCGCATGAAGGAGCTCGGCGTCTTCGGCCTGGCCATCCCGGAACCCTACGGCGAGGTCGAGGTGTCCACGCCGTGCTACGCGCTCGTCACCGCGGAGCTCGCCCGCGGCTGGATGAGCCTCGCGGGCGCGATGGGCGGCCACACCGTCGTCGCGAAGCTGCTGCTCATGTACGGCACGGAAGAGCAGAAGCAGAAGTACCTGCCCCGCATGGCCACCGGCGAGCTGCGCGCCGCGATGGCGCTCACCGAACCGGGTGGCGGCTCCGACCTGCAGGCGATGCGCACGCGCGCCCGCCGCGTCGGCGACGGCTACGTGGTCGACGGCACGAAGACGTGGATCACCAACGCGCGCCGCGCCGGCCTCGTCGCGTTGCTGTGCAAGACCGATCCCGACGCCGAACCGAAGCACCGCGGCATCAGCGTGCTGCTGATGGAGAAGGTGCCCGGCTTCGAGGTCTCGCGCGATCTCGGCAAGCTCGGGTACAAGGGCGTGGAGACGTGCGAACTGTCCTTTTCGGACTGTCACGTGCCCGCGTCGGCGCTGCTGGGCGGGGAAGAGGGCCGCGGCTTCGCGCAGATGATGCGTGGCCTGGAGATCGGCCGGATCCAGGTCGCCTCGCGCGCGCTCGGCGTGGGCCGCGCCGCGTTCGACGACGCGTTCCGCTACGCGCAGGAACGCGAGTCGTTCGGCAAGCCGATCTGGCAGCACCAAGCCGTGGGCAACCACCTCGCCGGCATGGCGACGAAGCTGACGGCCGCGCGCCAGCTCATCCTTCACGCCGCGCGGCAGTACGACTCCGGCGCGCGCTCCGACCTCGAGGCCGGCATGGCGAAGCTGTTCTGCTCCGAGGTCGCGATGGAGGTGGCGCTCGACGCCATTCGCGTGCACGGCGCCTACGGCTACTCAACCGAGTTCGACGTGGAGCGCTACTTCCGCGACGCCCCGCTGATGATCGTCGGCGAGGGCACCAACGAGATCCAGCAGGACGTGATCGTGCGCCAGCTCGTCGCCCGCGGCGGTCTCTGACCGGCCGCGGGCGACGAGCGCGTCAGTCCGCGACGTCCAGCGCGGCGCGGATGATGTTGTCGGTGTCGATGCCGTGGTGGCGGTAGACGCTTTCCAGGTCGCCCGACTGCCCGAACCGCGTCACGCCCAGGTGCGCGGCCCGCACGCGGTGCACGCCGGCCAGGAACGCGAGCGTGTGCGGGTGCCCGTCGAGCACCGTCACCATCGGCGCGGAACGCTCGGACGGCAGCGCCGAGTCGAGGATCCACGTGTCGGCGGTGTCCTGGCCCGAGCGCGCCTGCAGCGCGCGGAACAGCAGGCCCGCGCTCGTCACGCACACGACGTCGGCGTGCTTGCCCAGCGCGTCGAGGCGGTCGGCGGCGGCCAGCGCCTCGGTGACCATCGCGCCCATCGCCACGATCGTCACGTCCGGACGCGCGACCGCGGCCGTGCGGATCGGGTAGGCGCCGGCCACGACCTGGCGGCGCCGGCGTTCGCGCGCGGCCGGGTCGGTGGGCACCGCGGCGAGGTACTGCTCCACGGGCCGGGTCGAGAGCCGCAGGTACGCCGACGTGCCGTCGGGCCGGCCGAGGCGCGCCAGCGAAGCCAGCAGCGTCCACTCGACGTCGATCGCGAACGCGGGCTCGTAGGTGACGCAGCCCGGCTGCTCGAGCCCGACCGACGGCGTGGTCACCGACTGGTGCGCGCCGCCCTCCGGTGCCAGCGTGACCCCCGAGGGCGTGCCGACGAGGATCGACTGCCCGCCGCCGTAGATGCCGAACGACCACGGTTCGAGCGCGCGCTCCACGAAGGGGTCGTAGAGCACGCCGATCGGCAGCAGCGGCCGGCCCCAGCGCGACCACGTGGTGCCCAGCTCGCCCAGCGCGCTCACCAGGTTCACCTCGGCGATGCCCAGCTCCAGGTGCTGGCCGGTGGGCCGCTCGCGCCAGTGCAGGATCGTCTCGGGGTCGTCGGCGAACCAGTCGACGCGCTCCTGCGGCGACCACACGCCGACCTTGTTGACCCAGCCGCCGAGGTTGGTGCTCGACGAGACGTCGGGGCACAGCGTCACCACGAGCTTCGCGGCTTCGGGCGCTTCCCGGGTCAGGTCGAGCAGCGCGCGGCCGAGCGCCGCCTGCGTGGTCGTGCGGCCCGACGGCGTCCGGCCGATGTCGGCCGGAATGGCCGGGACCTCGTGGGCGACGACGGGTTCGCGGTGCAGCCGCGCCGCGGTCTCGGCGCACAGCCGGGCCGCCGCCGAGCCTTCGGGGAACTTGTGCCACGGGTCGTCGACCGACGTGCCGACGCGGTCGGCGAGCTGCCCGAGCTGGTCCGCCGTGAGCAGCGACGAGTGGTTCTGCGGGTGGCCCTCGCTCGCCAGGCCGAAACCCTTGACCGTGTAGGCGAAGATCACCGTGGGGCGGCGGTCGTCGATGGCGTCGAACGAGTCGAGCAGCGCCGACAGGTCGTGGCCGCCGAGGTTGCGGATCGCCGCGTGCAGCGTCTCGTCGTCGAGGTTGTCCAGCAGCGGCGCCAGCTCGGGCGACGCGAGGCGCTCGCGCAGCTGCGCCGGAGTGCAGCGCAGCAGGCGCTGGTACTCGGGGTTGGGCATGTCGTCGATCCGCCGGCGCAGGGCTTCGCCGCCCGGGCGCTCGAACAGCTCCTGCAACAGGCGGCCGTACTTGACGGTCAGCACCTGCCAGCCGGCCGCGTCGAACATGCCCTGCAGGCGCGTGGCGCCGATGTTGGGCACCACGCGGTCGAGCGACTGGCGGTTGAGGTCGACGATCCACACGACCTCGCCGAGCTCCTGTACGTTCGGGTCGAGGATGGACTCCCAGACGGCGCCCTCGTCGAGCTCGGCGTCGCCGACGAGCGAGTACTGGCGGCCGGTGCCCGCGCCGCCGGTGGTCGACTCGACGTAGCGCCGCGCCAGCGCGCCCCAGATCGGCGCGGTGGCGCCGATGCCGACCGAGCCCGTGGAGTAGTCGACCTGGTCGGGGTCCTTCGAGCGCGACGGGTAGCTCTGCAGGCCGCCGAACTCGCGCAGGGACGTCAGGTACTTCTCGCCGAGGCCGTCGAGCAGGTAGTTGATCGCGTGGAGCACGGGGGAGGCGTGCGGCTTCACCGACACGCGGTCCTCGGCGCGCAGCCGCGCGAACCACAGGGCGGTCATGATCGAGACCATCGACGCGCTGGAAGCCTGGTGGCCGCCGACCTTGAGGCCGGTCGGGTTGGGGCGCACGCGGTTGGCGTGGTCGATGATCGCGGTCGAAAGCCAGAGCACGCGGTCCTGCACCTCGCGCAGGACTTCCGTGTCCACTGCGGTTCCCGGTGTGCGCTCGGCGGCTGGACTGCTCACGACGGCAACGACCTCTCTGCGATCTACTTGGGCGTAACGTGGTCTTCAGTCCAACAGAGCTGGGTATGCTGCACAACCGATGGTCTGTTCAGTGAGCAGAACGCCCAGAATCGCGCCTCGAGGCGCCGAGAGGACTGCGCACCATGCCCAGTGGCCAGCGGCTCGACGCCACCGATGCCCGGATCCTGCTCGCGCTCAACCGCAACCCGCGCGCCACCGCGGTCGCGCTGGCCGACGAGCTCGGGCTCTCGCGCAATACGGTGCAAAGCCGCCTCGCGCGGCTGGAACAGGGCGATTCGCTGCGCTCGGTGGAGCACCGGATCGACCCGGCCGCGCTCGGCTACCCGCTCACGGCGTTCGTGACCGTGCAGGTCACGCAGCGGCTGCTCGACGAGGTCGGCCGTGCGCTGGCCGCCGTGCCGGAGGTGCTGCAGGTGCGCGGGCTGACCGGGCAGTCCGACCTGCTGGTGCACGTCGTGGCCCGCGAGGCCGACGACCTCTACCGCATCGCCGGGCAGATGCTCGAGATCCCCGGCGTGGAACGCACGCACAACGCGCTCGTGATGCGCGAGATGGTGCCCTACCGGATCACGCCGCTGCTGGAGCGTGCTGTGGCCGGGAAGTGAGGCGCGCGGGCACACTGGAGCCGTGGACGATCTTGTCGCGCGGGTGCGGGAGCTGCGGCCGCTGCTGACCGCCGAGGCCGTGCAGGGGAGACCGACCGGAGGCTCACCGGCAAGGCCGTGCGCGCGCTGGCCGGGGCCGGCCTGGTCCGGCTCGGGACGCCGCGGCGCTTCGGCGGCCACGAGGCGAGCCTGCGCACGCTCCTGGACGTCGGCGCGGAAGCGGGCGAGGCGGACGGCGCGACGTCGTGGGTGCTCACGCTCGTGAACGCGTGCGCGTGGGTGGTGAGTCTCTTCCCGGACCGAGCGCGGGCGGACGTTTTCGGGGCGGACGCGCAGGCGAAGATCGCGGGCGCGCTCGCGTCGACCGCCCGGGCCGAGCGGATGCCCGGCGGGTACCGCGTCGGCGGGCTGGCCGTACGCGTCGGGGATCGCGCACGCGAGCTGGGCGCTGCTGGGGATCCCCGTGGGGGAGCGCGGCGAACCCGCGATGGCGCTCGTGCCGGCGGCCGACTACGGCATCGAACACACGTGGGCCGTCGCCGGCATGCGCGGCACGGGCAGTGACACCGTGGTCGCGGACGAGCTCTTCGTGCCGGAGCACCGCGTCGTGCGGACGGCCACGCTTCTGGAACGTGTTTCAGTGTTCGCGCCGTACCTGACCGTGGTGCTGGCCGCGCCGCAGCTGGGGCTCGGCCGGGCCGCGCTGCGCTTGGTGCGTGACGCCGCGTCGGCAAAAGGTGTGACTGGAACCGCCTACGCGCGCCAAGCCGACTCGGCGGTGTTCCAGGTGCGGTTCGCCGAAGCCGCGTTGAAAATCGACACCGCGCACCTGTATTCCGCGCGGGCCGCGGACGACGTCGACGCGGCGCTTGCGAGCGGTGAACCAATGACCGAACTGGCGCGGGCGCGGGTGCACGGGGACATCGGGCTGGCCGTTCAGAGCGTCGTCGACGCGATCGGGATCCTCGTTGCGGCGCACGGCACGGGAGGGTTCGCCGACGCGCACCCGCTGCAGCGCATCTGGCGCGACGCGAACTTCGCACTGACCCACGCGATGGCACAACCGGCGGTGAACCACGAGATCTACGGCAAGGCGCTGCTCGGTGGCCGGCCGAACATCACCGCGATGCTCTGAGCCTGCGCTACGCCTTCGCGTCGTCGGCCGTGTGGTCGCGCTTGCGCGCCAGGATCGACCGGTGGATCCACACGAGCACCGGGACCATGACGAGGCCCCACAGGAACATGCCGGTGCTGCCGGCCAGCAGCCCGACCACGATCATCAGCACCACGGTGACGTCGGCGAGGATCAAGGTGGTGAGCCACGTGCGCGACCGCACGGGCGGGGCGCCGGCGCTCAGGGCCGCGACGAAGTCCGGGTCGCTCGCGGCCAGCTCTTCTTCGATCTTCCGCAGTGCGCTGCGGTCACGATGGGGAAGCATGACCCCCTCCTCAGGACGGATCGGGCCGGGTGATCGCCCTACCAGTTCAGTACCACGGCCTGCCCCACGTCAAGCGACGCTTTTCCAGGAATAATCGCCAAACCGGATGGGTGGTGCGGTGCTCCGTGGCCCGAAGGCCACCTGCTCACTGTAGAACACTTCCGGCGGTCAGGCGGATTTCGTTGCAAACTGAAACACGTTCTAATACTGTCGGGAGTCGTGAGATACGGCATCGTGCTCTTCACGAGCGACCGCGGGATCACTCCCGCGGCGGCGGCGCGGGCGGCCGAATCGGCCGGGTTCGACACGTTCTACGTCCCCGAGCACACGCACATCCCGGTCAGGCGCACGGCCGCGCACCCGCGCACCGGCGACGCGAGCCTGCCCGACGACCGATATCTGCGCACGCTGGATCCGTGGGTCTCGCTCGCCACCGCGGCCTCGGTCACCACGCGCATCCGGCTGGCCACGGCGGTCGCGCTCCCGGTGGAGAGCGACCCGATCACCCTCGCCAAGGCGATCGCCACGCTGGACCACCTCTCCGGTGGGAGAGTCACGCTCGGCGTCGGGTTCGGGTGGAACACCGACGAGCTGGCCGACCACGGTGTGCCCGCGGGCAAGCGCCGCACCGTGCTGCGCGAGTACCTCGACGCGATGCGTGCCTTGTGGACCGACGAGGTGGCGAGCCACTCAGGTGAGCACGTGGCGTTCGGCCCGAGCTGGGCGTGGCCGAAACCGGTGCAGGAGCGGGTTCCCGTGCTCGTGGGCGCGGCCGGCACCGAGCGCACGTTCCGCTGGATCGCGCGCTCGGCCGACGGCTGGCTCACCACACCGTCCGAAGTGGACATCGAGGAGAACGTCGGGCTGCTGCGGGAGATCTGGCGTGCCGAGGGCCGCCGCGGCGAGCCGGAGGTGGCCGCGCTCGGGCCGCGGCCCGAGCCCGAAGGCCTCGCGCGGCTCGAAGAGGCCGGGGTCACGGAGGTGATCTTCGGGCTGCCGGACCGGGAGCCGGCCGAAGTCGTGGCCTGGCTCGGGCGGCTCGCGGGCAAACTCGATCACGGAACCCTCATCCGACCCTGACAAGTTCCTGACCGGTTCGTCCCGCCGCTCTGCCAGCCTGGCGCGGTGCTGAAGAGAGTGTGGGCGACCGCGGTCGCCACCGGCTCGATCCTCGTGCTCGCCTCGAGCACGGCGGTCGCCGCCCCGAGTCCCGGGTCCGACGGTGCCGGCGACCCGCTGTTCCCGCAGGACGGCAACGGCGGCTACCGCGTGAGCCACTACGACGTCGCGCTGGACTACGACCCGGCGAAACCCGATTTCCTCACCGGCGACACGACGGCAGACGCCGTCGCCACCCAGGACCTGAGCCGCTTCGACCTCGATCTCGAGGGCTTCACCGTGCAGAGTGTGACGGTGGCCGGCGCGCCCGCGGCTTTCACGCGCACCGGCGAGCACGAGCTCGTGATCACGCCCGCCCGACCCCTGCGGCACGGGCAGTCGTTCCGGGTGCGGGTGCGCTACCAGGGCGCGCCGGGCTTCTTCTGGATGACGGCCGACGCCGCGGGAGCGGTGCACGCGTTCGGCGAGCCGCACTCCGCGTCGAGCTGGTACCCGGTGAACAACCACCCGACGGACAAGGCGACGTTCCACCTCGCCGTGACGATGCCGGACCGGCCGGGCTGGGCCGTGGTGGGCAACGGCATGCCCGCGCCGCCCGTGGTGCGTGGCGGGCGCAAGACGTTCGCGTGGACCGAGGACCATCCCGTGGCTTCGTACCTGGCGGGCGTGGTGATCGACCGGATGACCGTCCACACGGGACACCTCGCCGACGGCACCCCGGTCGTCGACGCGTACACCGCGGGGGCGGAAGCCGCGAAGCCGTCGGAGGACCGCCTGCCCGAGGTACTCGGGTTTCTGTCCTCGCGCTTCGGGAAGTACCCGTTTTCCTCGGCCGGCGGCATCTTCTACCCCGGCGACACCGGTGGCGGGTTCGAGATGCAGGAGCGGCCCGTGTACCCGGGCGGGGTGCCGGCGGAGCGGTTCACCGACATCGTGCACGAGCAGGCGCACCAGTGGTTCGGGGACAGCGTCTCGGTGGCGCGCTGGTCGGACATCTGCCTCAAGGAGTGTTTCGCGACCTACGCGGAATGGCTCTGGCGGGAAGCGAAGGAGGGCCACGACCTCGACGCCGACTACCGCGCCGCGCTCACCGGCGCCGCCGCCGACCCGGACTTCTGGAAGATCCCCCTCGCGGACCCGGGCGAGGGGTTCTACGGCGGCTCCTACACCGTCGGCCCGCTCATGCTGCACGCGCTGCGCCGCACCGTCGGCGACGCCGTGTTCTTCCGGACCCTGCGTGATTTCCTCGCCCGGCACCGCGACGCCAACGCCTCCTGGGCCGACTTCGAGCACCTGGCGGCTCAGGAGTACGGCCACGACCTCACCGGCTTCTTCACCGCGTGGGCTCACCGCACCGTGATCCCGCCCGAGCCCTACCTCCACCCCGGAACCCTGAAGGACAAAGCATGAGCTGGTACAAGGCGCTCGCCCTCGTCGCGAGCGGAGCGGCGGCGCTCGGCATGGCGCAGCCGTCGACGATCGGCGCGGACGGCGTCGGTGACCCGTACTTCCCGCAGGGCGGCAACGGCGGCTACGACGTCTCGCGCTACGACGTGAAGGTGTCCTACGACCCCGCGGACCCCGGTTCCTTCAGCGGCGACACCACGGTGCACGCGGCCGCGCACCAGGACCTCGACCGGTTCGACCTCGACCTGGAGGGCTTCACGGTCTCCGCGGTGACCGTGAACGGCGTGCCGGCGAAGGCGATCGCGCGGTCGGGCGCGCACGAGCTGGTGATCACGCCGCGCGCGCGGGTGCGGCGCGGCAGCACCTTCGCCGTGCGCGTCGTGTACTCGGGCAAGCCGGTGGGCGCGAGCTGGCACCGGCTCGTGGGCGGCGGCATCGACGTGAGCGGCGAGCCGCACTCGGCCACCGCGTGGTTCCCGCTGAACGACCACCCGTCGGACAAGGCGGCGCTGCACCTGGAGGCGACCGTGCCGACCGGGTGGACGGTGGTGGGCAACGGGCTGCCGGGCCCGACGACCACGAACGCCGGCCACACGACGTTCCGCTGGCACGAGGACCACCCGATCGTCTCCTACGCCACGACGATGGCGATCGACAAGTTCACCGTGCACACCGCGAAGCTCGCCGACGGCACGCCCGTGATCACCGCATACGGGCAGAACACGAGCATCATCCCCGACTCCGAAGCGCTGCTGCCGAAGATCATGGGCTTCCTGACCACGACGTTCGGCCCGTACCCGTTCGACTCGACCGGCGCGATCGTCGTGGCGCCGGAGGCCACCGAGGGCAGCCTGGCACTGGAGACGCAGACCCGCCCGACCTACGACGGCGCGTTCTTCGACGCCTCGGCGGTGCACGAGCTGGCGCACCAGTGGTTCGGCGACGCGGTGTCCTTTTCGGACTGGCGCGACGGCTGCCTCGCCGAGTGCTTCGCCCAGTACGCCGGGCAGCTGTGGGACGAGGCCGAGAGCGGGGCCGACCTCGACGAGAGCTACCGCTCGATCGTCGAGCAGAACGCGGGCGACGCCGCCTACTGGCAGGTGCCGATCTACGACCCGGGCAAGGACCGCCCGCTCGACTACGCGCTGTACGATCGGGGCTCGCTCATGCTCCACGCCCTGCGCCGCACGATGGGCGACGACAAGTTCTCCGGCCTGCTCAAGCACTGGATCGCCGCGCACCGCGACGGCAACGCGTCCTGGCCCGACTTCGAGCACTTCGCGTCGGCGCAGGCGGGGCAGGACCTATCGGGCTTCTTCACGGCGTGGGCGCACAGCTCCGTGATCCCGCCGGCCCAATACCTGTACCCGGGCTCGCTCGCGCGCTGAGCGGGCCGCACTTCACCCGAAATAGTGAAGTGCGCCACCACGCGTCATTCTGTTCACCGGATGTCCTCTCGGTGGGTGTGGCGGTGACCGGCCGGCACGCCCCCCGACTGGCCGGTCACCGCTGTACGCATCCGGCATTCGGGTGCCGCCCGGCGGGGCGATTGGCGCGCCCCGGCGCGGGCCGCAAGACTGGGCCGGTGCAGAGCCCGACCTCCTCCGGATCACCGACCCCCGACGTTTCGCCCGAGCTGGCCGAGCTGGCCGCCGCCTACGGCGTGGCGACCCACTACGAGAACTCCGACCGCGTGGAAGTCCAGGTCGAGGCCGAGGTGGTGGTCGCCGTCCTCGCGCAGTTCGACGTGGACGCCTCGAGCGAGGAGTCGATCCGCCGGGCCCTGGAGCGCGTCCGCGCGGCGCGGGCGTCGGCCGAGCTGCCGCCCACGATCGTCGTGCGCGCCGGTGACACGCGCGAGCTGGGCCGCGAGGTCACCGTCGAGCTGGAGGACGGCACGGCCCGCGATGTCGGCGCGGTGCTGCCGGCCGACCTGCCGCTCGGCTGGCACCACGTCGTGGCCGGCGAGCGCCGGGTGCCGCTGGCCGTGGTCCCGGCGAAGCTGCCCGAGGTGCCCGCCGCGTGGGGCTGGATGCTGCAGCTCTACGCCCTGCATTCGGCCGGGTCGTGGGGGATGGGCGACTTCGGCGACCTCCGCACCACGGCCACCCGCTCGGCCGCCGAGCTCGGTGCCGGCGTGCTGCTGGTCAACCCGGTGCAGGCGTTCGCTCCGGCGCACCCCGTGGAGCGCTCGCCGTACTCGCCGTCGAGCCGCCGCTTCGCGAACCCCGTGTACCTGCGGGTCACCGACACCGAGGCGTTCGCCCGGGCCGACGAGGTCACGCGCACGAAGGTGCTGGCGCTGGCCCCGGACGCGGTTCCGGACCTCATCGACTACGACGCCGTGTGGGACGCCAAGCGCACCGCGCTCGAGCTGCTGCGCCCGCACCACCCGCGGCCCGTCGAGCTCGACGCAGACCTGCGCGACTTCGCGACGTTCGGCGCGCTGGCCGAGGTGCACGGCGCCGACTGGCGCGGCTGGCCCGAGACCCTGCGCGACCCGGCGAGCCCCGAGGTCGCCGCCGCGCGCGCCGAACTGGCCGACCGCGTCGAGTTCCACGGCTGGCTCCAGCAGCTGTGCCACGAGCAGCTCGACGAGGTCCGTCTCGCGGCGCGTGAGGCCGGGATGACCGTCGGTGTCGTGCACGACCTGCCCGTCGGCGTGCACCCCGGTGGCGCCGACACGTGGGCGCTGCGCGACGTCTTCGCCGCCCGCGTGCGCGTGGGCGCGCCGCCCGACGCGTTCAACCAGCAGGGCCAGGACTGGAACCTCCCGCCGTGGCGGCCCGACCGGCTCGCCGAGGCCGGGTACGCGCCCTTCCGCGACGTCATCCGCGGCGTGTTGCAGCACGCCGACGGCATCCGCGTGGACCACATCGCCGGGCTCTGGCGGCTGTGGTGGATCCCGCCGGGCGAGCCCGCCGGGCGCGGCACCTACGTGCACTACGACGCCGAGGCGATGCTCGGCGTGCTGGCGCTGGAGGCCCACCGCGCCGGCGCCGTGGTGGTCGGCGAGGACCTCGGCACGGTCGAGGAGATCGTCACCGAGACGATGCACGAGCGCGGCGTGCTGAGCTCCGCCGTGCTGTGGTTCCAGCGCGACTGGGACGCACCGGGCAAACCGTTCGTCCGCCCCGCGGAGTGGGACCCGCACGCGATGGCGAGCATCTCGACCCACGACCTGCCCACCGTGTCCGGGTGGCTCGAAGCGGAGCACGTGCGCGTCCGCGCCGAGCTGGGCCTGCTCGACCGGCCCGTGGAGCAGGAATACACGGAGGCGGCGGCCGAACGCGGCGCGCTGCTCGATCTCGTTGCGCGCGAAGGCATCCCTGCCGACGACCAGGTGGTGGCCCTGCACACGCTCCTGGCCTCGGCGGCGTCACGCCTGGTGCTCACCTCACCGGCCGACGTGGTCGGCGAACGGCGCCAGCCCAACCTGCCCGGGACGGTCGACCAGTACCCTAACTGGCGGATCCCGCTCCCCGTCAGCGTCGACGGGTTCTTCGCCGACGCGCGGGTGCGTGCGGCGATCGCCCCGCTCAAGGCCGCCCGTCCGCTCCCGTAGCCGCCCGGGCCGGCTTTCGTGGTTCGAGACCCGCCCGCGCGGGTAAGTCAGTCTTCCCCGAGTAACCCGACAAACCGATGTCCCCCAAGGAGAGTCCCGTGCGTCCCTGGCCCGGAAGGCCCTACCCGCTCGGCGCCACCTACGACGGGGTGGGCACGAACTTCGCCCTGTTCTCCGAAGTCGCCGAGTACGTGGAGCTCTGCCTGTTCGACGAGGACGGCACGGAAACGCGCTCGCGCCTGGAGGAGGTCGACGGGTTCGTCCACCACGGCTACCTGCTCGGCATCGGTCCCGGCCAGCGCTACGGCTTCCGTGTGCACGGCCCGTACGACCCCGAGCGTGGCCTGCGCTGCAACCCGAACAAGGTCCTGATCGACCCGTACGCCAAGGCGCTTTCCCGCGGCGTCGACTGGTCGGAGGCCCTGTTCGGGTACCAGTTCGACAGCCCCGAGGAACGCAACGACCAGGACTCCGCCGGGCACGTGCCGTACTCGCTGGTGGTGAGCCCGTTCTTCGACTGGGCCAACGACCGCGCGCCGCGCACGCCCTACCACGAGACCGTGATCTACGAAGCGCACGTGCGCGGCATGACGATGACGCACCCGTTCGTGCCCGACCGCCTGCGCGGCACGTACGCCGGCCTCGCGCACCCCGCCGTGATCGAGCACCTGAAGAAGCTCGGCGTCACGGCGGTGGAGCTCATGCCGGTGCACCAGTTCGTGACCGATCACGGCCTCGACCAGAAGGGCCTGCGCAACTACTGGGGCTACAACACCATCGGCTTCTTCGCGCCCCACGACGCCTACGCGGCGATGCCGGGCCAGGGCGGACAGGTGCAGGAGTTCAAGGGCATGGTCCGCGCCCTCCACGAGGCCAACATCGAGGTGATCCTCGACGTCGTCTACAACCACACCGCCGAGGGCAACCACCTCGGCCCGACGCTGTCCATGCGCGGCATCGACAACGAGGCGTACTACCGGCTGGTCGAGGACGAGCCGAAGTACTACATGGACTACACGGGCACGGGCAACTCGCTCAACGTCCGCAACCCCCACACGTTGCAGCTGATCATGGACTCGCTGCGCTACTGGGTCACCGAGATGCACGTGGACGGGTTCCGCTTCGACCTCGCCTCGGCGCTGGCGCGCGAGTTCTACGACGTCGACCGCCTGTCCACGTTCTTCGAGCTCGTGCAGCAGGACCCGATCGTGAGCCAGGTGAAGCTCATCGCCGAGCCGTGGGACGTCGGGCCCGGCGGGTACCAGGTGGGCAACTTCCCGCCACTGTGGACGGAGTGGAACGGCCAGTACCGCGACACCGTGCGCGACTTCTGGCGCGGCGAACCGTCGACGCTGGGGGAGTTCGCCTCCCGGATCACGGGTTCTTCGGACCTCTATCAGGACGACGGCCGCCGGCCGTTCGCGTCGATCAACTTCGTCACCGCGCACGACGGCTTCACGCTCGAGGACCTGGTGTCCTACAACGAGAAGCACAACGAAGCCAACGGCGAGGACAACCGCGACGGCGCCGACGACAACCGGTCGTGGAACTGCGGCGTGGAGGGCCCGACCACCGACGAGGAGGTCCTCGCGCTGCGCGCCCGCCAGCGCCGCAACCTGCTCGCCACCGTGCTGCTGTCCCAGGGCGTGCCGATGCTGCTGCACGGCGACGAGCTGGGCCGCACGCAGCAGGGCAACAACAACGCCTACTGCCAGGACTCCGAGCTGTCCTGGATGGACTGGGCGCTCGCGAAGGAGAACGCCGACCTCGTCGAGTTCACCGCGGCGCTCACCGCGTTCCGCAAGGCGCACCCGGTGTTCCGGCGCCGCCGGTTCTTCCAGGGCAAGCCGGTGCGCAAGGGGGAGGAGCTCGGCGACATCGCCTGGTTCACCCCGGCCGGCGAGGAGATGACCGAGCAGAACTGGGACGACGGCTTCGGCAAGTCCGTGGTCATCTTCCTCAACGGCGAGGGCATCTCCGACCTCGACCCGCGCGGCATGGCGGTGGTCGACGAGTCGTTCCTGCTCGCGTTCAACGCGCACTACGAGGACATCGCGATGACCTTGCCCGCCAACGGGTACGGCACCGAGTGGACGGTCGTCGTCGACACGGCTACCGGCCAGGTCGGACAGTCCGATGTGGACCCGGTGCCCGGCGGCGGCAAGCACACGCTCGCCGCGCGGTCGCTCGTGGTGCTGCAGCGGACCGGCCGGGAGGAGCAGGAGTGAACGCGCCGTCCTCGACGTACCGGGTGCAGCTGCGCCCGGAGTTCACCTTCACCGACGCCGCCGGCATCGTCGACTACCTGCGCTCGCTCGGCGCGGGCGCGCTCTACGCGTCGCCGGTGCTCGACGCGACGACCGGCTCCACCCACGGCTACGACGTGGTCGACCCGACCCGCGCGCGGCCGGAGCTGGGCGGCGAGGAAGCCCGCCGGGTGCTGGTCACGCGGCTGGCCTCGGCCGGGCTCACGCTCGTGGTCGACATCGTGCCGAACCACATGTCCGTCGAGGTCCCGAAGCTCAACCGCTGGTGGTGGGACGTGCTGCGCCACGGGCGAGCCTCCGAGCACGCCGGGTTCTTCGACATCGACTGGAGCCGCGGCAAGGTGCTGCTGCCCGTGCTGGGCGAGGACACGGCCGTCGCCGAGCTGACCGTCGAGGGAGAGGAACTGGTCTACTACGACCACCGCTTCCCGATCGCGCCCGGCACCGGCGGGGGCACGCCGCAGGAGGTGCACGCGCGCCAGAACTACGAGCTCGTCGGCTGGCGCCGCGGCAACGCCGAGCTGAACTACCGCCGCTTCTTCGACATCACGAACCTCGCGGCTGTCACGGTCGAGAAGGCCGAGGTGTTCGCCGAGACCCACGGCGAGGTGCTGCGCTGGGTGGCCGACGGCGACGTCGCCGGCCTGCGCGTGGACCACCCGGACGGCCTGGCCGACCCGGGCGGCTACCTGCGCCGGCTGCGCGCGGGCGCGCCCGACGCGTGGCTGGTTGTCGAGAAGATCCTGCACCCGGGCGAAGCGCTGCCGCAGAGCTGGCCCGTCGACGGCACCACCGGCTACGACGCGCTGAACGAGATCACGGGCGTGTTCGTGGACCCGGCCGCCGAGCCGGCGTTCACGCAGCTCGCGGGCGAGCTGGGTGGGCGCACCGACTACCTCGCGGTGGAAGAGGAGGCGCGGCGCCTGGTCACCGACCGGATCCTGGTGGCCGAGGTGCACCGGATCGCCGGCCTGGTCGACGGTGTGGAACCGGACGCCGCGCGCGCCGCCGTGGCCGAGGTGATGATCGCCTTCGGCGTCTACCGCTCGTACCTGCCGGAGGGCGCCGCCGAGTGGACGGGCGCCGTGGAGCGCGCGCGGTCGCGCCGGCCCGATCTGGACGAAGCCCTGACCGAGCTGGACACGCAGGTCCGCGCGGAACCCGGCGGAGAGCTGGCGACGCGCATCCAGCAGACGTCCGGCATGGTGGTGGCCAAGGGCACCGAGGACACCACCTTCTACCGCTTCACCCGCTTCGCCGCGCTCAACGAGGTCGGCGGCGACCCGGACCGGTTCGGGCTCTCCACCGCGGAGTTCCACCGGCGGGCCGCGGGCCGCGCCGCCGGCCGCCCGGCGAGCATGACCACGCTGACCACGCACGACACCAAGCGCTCCGAGGACACGCGGGCGCGGCAGGCGGCGTTGTCCGAGCTGGCCGAGGAGTTCGGCGACGCCGTTCGCCGCTGGACGAAGCGCTGCGGCATCGACGAGCCGGCGCTGAACCTGCTGGCGTGGCAGACGCTCGTGGGGGCGTGGCCGATCGCGCCCGAGCGCCTGCGCGACTACCTCGACAAGGCGGCGAAGGAGTCGAAGCTCCGCACCACCTGGACCGACCACGACGAGGCGTTCGAGCAGGCCGTCGCCGCGTGGCCCGAGCAGGTGCTGGGCGACGCGGAGCTGGTGGCCGAGGTCGAGGAGCTCGTCGGGAAGCTGCGCGGGCCGGGCTGGGTGAACTCGCTGGGCCAGAAGCTCGTGCAGCTCGCTGGGCCGGGCGTGCCCGACGTCTACCAGGGCACCGAGCTGTGGGACTTCTCGCTCGTGGACCCGGACAACCGGCGCGAGGTCGACTACGGCGTGCGCCGCGAGATCCTCGAGCGCGTGCTGGCCGGCGAGCAGCCGGAGGTCGACGAAACCGGTGCCGCGAAGCTGCTCGTGGTCCACCGGACGCTGACGCTGCGGCGCGAACGGCCCGAGCTGTTCACCGGCTACCGCCCGCTGAAGGCCGAGGGCGCGGCCGCGGAGCACCTGCTGGCGTTCCAGCGCGGGGAAGACCTCGCGGTGGCCGTGACGCGGCTGCCCGTCGGGCTCGAGAAGGCCGGCGGCTGGCGCGACACCGTGCTGCCGCTGACCGACGGTGTCTGGACCGACGTGCTGACCGGCCGGGCGCTCGGCGATGCGCCGCGGGCCGCCGCGCTGTTCGACCGGTACCCGGTGGCTCTTCTGGTGCGAGGGGATTCCTGAATGTTCACCGTCTGGGCGCCCGCCGCGGACCGCGTGCGGGTGCGTGTCGACGGCGCCGACCACGAGATGCGCCGAACCGCCGGTGGCTGGTGGCAGGCCGACGTCACCGGCACCGACTACGCCTTCCTCCTCGGCGACGACGACAAACCGCTGCCGGACCCGCGTTCGCTGCGCCAGCCGGCCGGTGTCCACGGGGCTTCGCGCAAGTACGACCACGCCGAGTTCGAGTGGACCGACGGAGCCTGGACGGGCCGTCAGCTGCCCGGCGGCGTCGTCTACGAGCTGCACCTGGGCACCTTCACCGAAGGCGGCACGTTCGACTCGGCGATCGAGCGGCTCGGCCACCTGGTGGACCTCGGCATCACGCACGTCGAGCTGCTGCCGGTGAACTCGTTCGACGGCACGGCCGGCTGGGGCTACGACGGCGTGCTGTGGGGCGCGGTGCACGAGCCCTACGGCGGGCCGGACGGCCTCAAGCGCTTCGTCGACGCCTGCCACGCCCGCGGGCTCGCCGTGGTGCTGGACGTCGTCTACAACCACCTCGGCCCCTCGGGTGCCTACCTCGACCGCTTCGGCCCGTACTTCGCCGGCCACACCGACTGGGGCGCCGGCCTCAACCTCGACGGCCCCGGCTCCGACGAGGTGCGCCGCTACGTGCTCGACAACGCGCTCGGCTGGCTGCGCGACTTCCACGTGGACGCGTTGCGGCTCGACGCCGTGCACGCGCTGGTCGACAAGCGCGCCACGCACCTGCTGGAGGAGCTGTCCACCGAGGTCGGCGAGCTGTCCGCGGCGCTGCGCCGCCCGCTCACCCTGATCGCCGAGTCGGACCAGAACGACCCCCGGCTCGTCACCCCGCGTGAAGGTGGCGGCCACGGCGTGCACGCGCAGTGGTCCGACGACCTGCACCACTGCCTGCACGTGCGCATCACCGGCGAGACCACGGGCTACTACACGGATTTCGCCGCGCCCGGCGCGCTCGCGAAAACGTTGCGCGAGGTGTTCTTCCACGCCGGAACCTGGTCGTCGTTCCGCGAGCGCACCCACGGCCGCCCGGTGGACACGCGGAAGGTGGCTGGCCACCGATTCCTGGCGTACCTGCAGAACCACGACCAGATCGGCAACCGCGCCATCGGCGACCGGCTTTCGGCCACCGTCGCGCCGGGCCGGATCGCGGCCGCGGCCGCGGTGGTGTTCTGCTCGCCGTACACGCCGATGGTGTTCATGGGCGAGGAATGGGGGGCGAGCACGCCGTGGCAGTTCTTCGCCTCCTTCCCGGACCCCGAGCTGGCCGAGGCCGTGCGCACGGGCCGGCGGCGCGAGTTCGGCCGCCACGGCTGGGGCGAGGCCGACGTGCCGGACCCGATGGACCCGGCGACCGTCGCGCGGTCGCGGCTGGACTGGTCCGAGCCGGAGCGGCCGGCGCACCAGGAGATGCTGCGGACCTATCGCACGCTGATCCGGCTGCGGCGCGAACGGCCGGAGCTGGCCGATCCGACCCTCGACGGGTTCGTGGTGCGGGCGGCGCCCGACGATTCGTGGCTCGTGCTGCACCGCGGCGCGCTGAGGCTCGTCTGCAACTTCGGCGAAACCGCGGCCACCGTCCCACTGGTCGGGACGCCGGGGGAGGTCCTGGCGTCCTGGGACACGCCGGAGTTCGACCATGCCGGTGAATCCGTGCGGCTTCCGGGCGCGTCTTTCGTCCTCGTGGCCACCTCCTGACCGGCGTTTACGCGGGAAATCCGGTGCTTTCCCCGGAAAGTTCAACCGGGTAGCCGGACCCGCGGGACCGGCCGGTTTGGGAGGATCTCCCCATGGCAACACGACCCGCTTCCGACACCCAGGTCCTGGCCGGCCGCCCCTTTCCGCTCGGCGCTCACCCGGAAGCCGGAGGGGTGCGGTTCGCCGTCACCTCGGCGGTGGCCGACGCCGTGGAGGTCTGCCTCCTCGGTGACGACGGCACCGAGCGCCGGATCGAGCTGACCGAGCGGACGTTCGGCGTGTGGCACGGGCTGGTCCCGGGCGTCACGCCGGGGCAGCGCTACGGCTACCGCGTGCACGGCCCGTACGACCCCGGACGAGGGCTGCGCTGCAACCCGGCGAAGCTGCTCGTGGACCCGTACGCGCACCGGATCAGCGGCCGGTTGACGGACCTCGCGGCCGCCCAGGGCTTCGTGGGCGACCCGGACCGCGGTCCCGCGTCCACTGTGGACTCACTGGGCAGCGTGCCGCTCTCGGTGGTCACCTCGCCCGGCGGGCCGGACACCGGTGTGAAACCGGAGGTGCCGTTCGAGGAGTCGGTGATCTACGAGCTGCACGTGAAGGGGTTCACCGAGCTGCACCCGTTCATCCCGGAAGCGCTGCGCGGCACCTACCTGGGTCTCGCGCACCCGGTGGCGATCGAGCATCTCACCCGGCTCGGCGTGACCACCGTGGAGCTGCTGCCGGTGCACGCGTTCGCCGACGAGCCGTCGCTGGTGCGCGCGGGCCGGCACAACTACTGGGGCTACTCGCCGCTGGGCTACTTCGCGCCGCACCCGGGATACGCGAGCGAACCCGGCCGGGAGATCGAGGAGTTCCGGACGATGGTGGCGGCGCTGCACGCGGCCAACATCGAGGTGATCGTCGACGTCGTCTTCAACCACACCTGCGAGGGCGGCCCCGACGGGCCCACGCTGTTCCTGCGCGGGCTCGACGCGCCGGCGTACTACCTGCACACCAAACGCGGGCACATGGCCGACATCACCGGCTGCGGCAACACCCTCGACTCGGGCTCGCCGACCGTGGTCCGGCTCGTGACGGACTCGCTGCGGTACTGGACGCAGGAGCTCGGCGTCGACGGGTTCCGGTTCGACCTCGCGAGCACGCTGGGCCGCCCGCGCGGCGGCATGTTCGACCGCGACTCCACCATGCTCACGGCCATCACCACCGACCCGGTGCTGTCGCGGTGCAAGCTCATCGCCGAACCGTGGGACGCGACGGGGGAGGGCTACCGCGTCGGCGACTTCGGCGCGCAGTGGGCCGAGTGGAACGGCCGCTACCGCGACACCCTGCGCGACTTCTGGCGCGGCGTCACGGGCGTGCGCGACCTCGCCTACCGGCTCTCGGGTTCGTCGGACCTCTACGACCACAACCTGCGCCGGCCGTGGCAGTCGATCAACTTCGTGACCGCGCACGACGGCTTCACGTTGCGGGATCTGGTGTCCTACAACGAAAAGCACAACGAGGACAACGGCGAGGACAACCGCGACGGCACCACCGACAACCGCTCGTGGAACCACGGCGTGGAGGGCGAGACCGACGACCAGGCGATCGTCGCGTTGCGCACCCGGCAGGCGCGCAACCTCTTCGCCACGCTCCTGCTGTCCACCGGCACGCCGATGTTCGTCGCGGGCGACGAGATGTGGCGGACCCAGGGCGGCAACAACAACGCCTACTGCCTCGACGACGAGACGTCGTGGGTCGACTGGACGCCCTCGGCCGCGTCGGAGCCGATGCTCGCCTTCGCCCGCCGCGTGGTGCGCCTGCGCGCGAGCAGCCCCGCGCTGCGCCAGCCGGAGTTCTTCGAAGGCCGCACCACGCCCACCGGCAAACCGGACCTCGTCTGGTTCCGGCCCGACGGCGAGGAGTTCGACGAGATCGACTGGTTCGACGAGAGCCGCCGCACGCTGTGCATGTGGATCGACGGGTCCAACTCCCAGGCCCGCAACCGCGAGGGTGAGCTCGTCACCGACCACTCGTGGCTGCTGATCCTGCACGCCGGCGAGGACGATGTGGAGGTGGTGCTGCCCGGACCCGAGTACGGTGCGACGTACAAACCCACACTGGACACCGGCACGGCCGACGGCAGCCCCGCGTTCGTCGGGGCGCTGGACCCGAAGACGCGCATCGTGGTGGCGGCCCGGTCGCTGCAGCTGCTCCGAGCGCCGCGGGACTTCGTGCCGGGCCCCCAGCCGCTTTAGGGCGGGGGTCCGGCGTTCCCGAGGTGCATCGATCAAGAGATTTCGCAGAAATCGGTCAAGAGATCACTCTCACCCCGGAACGCCGGAATCCCCCTCGTCATCCGGATCGTTGGATGCTGAAATCCACCGTGGAGATCCCCGAGGAGAAGTGCATGAGCGACGACGGCACTGGATCCGAGCCCGGTCTGCGAATCGGACTGGTCGCGGAGTCGACGAAAACCGAGACCCGCGTCGCGCTGACGCCGGACACCGTGCGCAAGGCCATCGGCCTGGGCTACCGCGTAGTGGTGGAGTCCGGGGCCGGCGTGCGATCGGGGTTCGACGACGAGGCCTACCTGTCCGCGGGCGCCGAGGTGTCGGCCGATCCGGTGTGGGACGAGGACGTCGTCGTCACCGTCAACGCGCCCGACCCGGGTGAGATGGAGAGACTGCGCCCCGGTACGACCCTGGTGTCGATGCTGGCGCCCGCCCTCGAGCCGGACCGGCTGGCGGCACTGGCCGCCCGCGGCGTCACGGCGCTCGCGATGGACGCGGTTCCGCGCATCTCGCGCGCGCAGTCGCTGGACGTGCTCAGCTCCATGGCGAACATCGCCGGCTACCGGGCCGTGATCGAAGCCGCGCACGTGTTCGGCCGGTTTTTCACGGGCCAGGTCACCGCGGCGGGCAAGGTACCGCCGGCGAAGGTGCTCGTCGCGGGAGCCGGGGTCGCCGGGCTCGCGGCGATCGCCGCGGCCAACAGCCTGGGCGCCGTGGTCCGCGCGACCGACCCGCGTCCGGAGGTGGCCGACCAGGTCCGCTCGCTCGGTGGCGAGTACCTCGCCGTCGAGGTCGAGCAGGAGGCGAGCACCGACGGGTACGCCAAGGCGACCTCGGAGGACTACGACAAGCGGGCGGCGGAGATCTACTCCGAGCAGGCCGCCGACGTCGACATCGTCATCACGACCGCGCTCATCCCGGGCCGGCCCGCGCCGAAGCTGCTCACGGCCGAGCAGGTCGCGTCGATGAAGCCGGGCAGCGTCGTCGTCGACATGGCCGCCGCGCAGGGCGGCAACGTCGCCGGCACCGAGGCCGGTGAGGTCGTGACCACCGAGGGCGGCGTCACGATCATCGGCTACACCGACCTGCCGGGCCGGCTGCCCGCGCAGGCCTCGCAGCTCTACGGCACCAACGTGGTCAACCTGCTGAAGCTGCTCACACCGGAGAAGGACGGCCGGCTCGCCCTCGACTTCTCCGACGTCGTGCAGCGCGGGCTGACCGTGGTCCGCGACGGCGAGGTCCTGTGGCCGCCGCCGAAGGTGTCGGTGAGCGCGGCACCGCAGGCCGCGCCCGCCGCCCCGGCCCCGGCGCCGGAACCCGAGAAGCCCCGCTCGCCGTGGGCGCGGGCGACGGTCGCGGTGCTCGGCGCGGTGGTCCTGTTCCTGGCGTCGGCGTTCGCGCCGCCCGAGCTGGCCGGGCACCTGACGGTGTTCGTGCTCGCCATCGTGATCGGCTTCTACGTGATCGGCAACGTGCACCACGCGCTGCACACGCCGCTGATGTCGGTCACCAACGCGATCTCCGGGATCATCGTCGTCGGCGCGATCCTGCAGATCGCCGTCGGCGGGATCGCCACCACCGTCCTGGCCGCGGCCGCCGTGCTGCTGGCCGCCATCAACATCGTCGGTGGCTTCCTGGTGACGCGCCGGATGCTGTCGATGTTCTCGAGGAGCTGAGCGACCAGTGCACGCTGAAACGTGGGAGTCGGCGGCGTACCTGATCGCCGGCCTGTTGTTCGTGGCCAGCCTCGCGGGGCTCGCCAAGCACGAGACCTCGCGCCGCGGGGTCTGGTTCGGGATCGCCGGGATGGCGATCGCGCTGGTCGCGACGGCGGCCACCGCGCTGGGCCTGGCGTCGGGCCTCGGCATCACGCTGCTGCTCATCGCGCTCGTGATCGGCGCCGCGATCGGGGTGTGGCGGGCGCGCGTGGTCGAGATGACGGGCATGCCCGAGCTGATCGCGCTGATGCACAGCTTCGTCGGTCTCGCCGCGGTGCTCGTCGGCTGGAACGGGTTCCTCGAGGTCGAGGGGAACGCCGCGCAGACCGAGCTCGTGGGGTCGCTGCTGGGCATCCACCACGCCGAGGTCGTGATCGGCGTGTTCATCGGCGCCGTGACGTTCACCGGCTCGATCATCGCCTACCTGAAGCTGTCGGCGCGGATCCCGTCGGCGCCGCTGCAACTGCCGGGCAAGAACGTGCTCAACCTCGGCGCGCTGGTCGCGTTCGCGGTGCTCACGGTGTTCTTCGTGATCGCCCCGGCCACGTGGCTGCTCGTGGTGGTCACGGTGCTGGCGCTGGCGCTCGGCGTCCACCTCGTCGCCTCGATCGGCGGCGGCGACATGCCGGTGGTCGTGTCGATGCTCAACAGCTACTCCGGCTGGGCCGCGGCCGCGTCGGGCTTCCTGCTGGGCAACGACTTGCTGATCATCACCGGCGCGCTCGTCGGCTCGTCCGGTGCGTACCTGTCCTACGTGATGTGCAAGGCGATGAACCGGTCGTTCGTCTCCGTCATCGCGGGCGGCTTCGGTGCGCCGGCGACCAGTGGCCCGGCGGAGGTCACGGGCGAGCACCGCGAGATCGACGCGGCCGGGGTGGCCGAGCTGCTGTCGAACGCGAGCTCGGTGGTCATCACGCCGGGTTACGGCATGGCGGTCGCGCAGGCGCAGTCGCCGGTGGCCGAGCTGACGCGGCGGCTGCGCGCGCAGGGCGTGAACGTCCGGTTCGGCGTGCACCCGGTCGCCGGCCGGCTGCCCGGGCACATGAACGTGCTGCTCGCCGAGGCGAAGGTGCCCTACGACATCGTCCTGGAGATGGACGAGATCAACGACGACCTCGCCGACACCGACGTCGTGCTCGTGATCGGGGCCAACGACACCGTGAACCCGTCGGCGGCGGAAGACCCGGGCAGCCCGATCGCCGGCATGCCGGTGCTGCGGGTCTGGGAGGCCGGCCACGTCGTGGTGTTCAAGCGGTCGATGGCGCCGGGCTACGCGGGCGTCCAGAACCCGTTGTTCTTCCGCGAGAACAGCCAGATGCTCTTCGGCGACGCCAAGGAGCGCGTGCAGGACATCCTCGCCGCGCTGCCGGCCCGCGTCGGCTGAGTCCGCGCCGGCCGGGCCGGACACCACCACTCCGCGCCGCCGGACCGGGGGAGACAGACCCCGGACCGGCGGCGCGGTGCTGTGTCCGGCGCCCACTGTGGACAGTCCGGTCCGGGTCCCGTCGGGTCGTCGACTCGCACGGAGAACTGTGAACGTTGTTCGACTTCTGTGTTACGGGGGAACTGCGAAAAACAGGCTCGGGTGATTGTTCCGCCGTTCGAGTTGCACCCGCTCCGCACGTGTGGGAACGGGCGGAAAGTCCGCCCGGACGGATCCGTTTCGCCCGACCGGGTGGCGGGTACAACCGTAAAAGGCCCCGCTGTCAAGGGCTTTGAGGGAATCAGGCACACTGACCGTGCTCGCGTTCGCACGGAAATCAGCACAGCCAAGAGGGGCGTTGCCATGACCGGCCGGCTCGGTATCGACGACGTCATCCCGACCGTCAGCTGCGGTCGGTACCCGGCGAAAGCCGTTGTGGGAGAACACTTTCCGGTCTCCGCCACGGTGTGGCGCGAGGGGCACGACGCCGTGGCGGCCACCGTCGCGTGGCGCGGTCCCGGCGACCGGGTCTCGCGCCAGACGCGGATGGCCGAGCGCGGCAAGGGTCTGGATCTCTTCGCCGCCGTGATCGTGCCCGACACCGAGGGACTGTGGACCTACCGGGTAGACGCGTGGAGCGACCCGTGGGCGACGTGGGAACACGCCGTCGAGGTCAAGATCGCTGCGGGGCAAGGACCCGAGGACCTCGCGAACGACTTGGAGAACGGCGCGCGGCTGCTCGAGCGCGTGTCCCGGCGGCCCGAGCGTCGCGGCGAGCGCGCGCTGCTCGCGGGCGCGGCGACGGACCTGCGCGACACCGGCCGCGATCTCGGCGCGCGGGTGGGCGCCGCGCTTTCGCCCGAAGTGCGCCACTTGATGCACGAATTCCCCGTGCGGGAACTGATCACCAAAGGCAAACCGCTGAAGCTGTGGGTCGACCGCAAACGCGCGGCCTTCGGATCCTGGTACGAGTTCTTCCCGCGCTCCACGGGCGGGGTCGACGAGCAGGGCAAGGCCGTCCACGGCACGTTCGCCACCGCGGCGCGTTCACTCGACCGGGTCGCGGGCATGGGCTTCGACGTGGTGTACCTGCCGCCGATCCACCCGATCGGGCGAGTGAACCGCAAGGGCCCCAACAACACCCTCGTCGCCACCCCCGAGGACGTCGGCTCGCCGTGGGCCATCGGCGCCGACGAGGGCGGGCACGACGCGATCCACCCGGACCTCGGCACGTTCGACGACTTCGACGCCTTCGTCGCCCGCGCCGAAGAGCTCGGCATGGAGGTGGCGCTCGACCTCGCGCTGCAGGCCGCGCCCGACCACCCGTGGGTCCTCAAGCACCCGGAGTTCTTCACCACGCGCCCGGACGGCACGATCGCCTACGCCGAGAACCCGCCGAAGAAGTACCAGGACATCTACCCGGTCAACTTCGACAACGACCCGCGCGGCATCTACGACGAGGTGCTCCGCGTCGTGCTCCACTGGGTGTCGCACGGGGTGCGCATCTTCCGGGTCGACAACCCGCACACCAAGCCGCCGGACTTCTGGGCGTGGCTGATCCAGTCGGTCAAGGACGCGCACCCCGACGTGCTGTTCCTGGCCGAGGCGTTCACGCGTCCGGCGCGGCTGTGGGGCCTGGCGAAGCTCGGCTTCACCCAGAGCTACACCTACTTCACCTGGCGCACGAGCAAGGAGGAGCTGACCGAGTTCGGCACCGACCTGGTCGAGCACTGGAACGAGGGCCGCCCCAACCTGTTCGTGAACACCCCGGACATCCTCCACGAGTCGCTGCAGCACGGCGGCCCCGGGATGTTCGCGCTGCGGGCGGCGCTGGCCGCCACGCTGTCGCCGACGTGGGGCGTCTACTCCGGGTACGAGCTCTACGAGCACCAGCCGGTGCGCGAGGGCAGCGAGGAGTACCTCGACTCGGAGAAGTACCAGTTGCGTCCACGCGACTTCGAGCGCGCGCTGGCCGAAGGCCGCTCGCTGGAGCCGTGGCTCACGAAGCTGAACACGATCCGCAAGATCCACCCGGCATTGCAGGGCATGCGCACCCTGCGGTTCCACCACGTCGACAACGGCGCGCTGCTCGCCTACTCCAAACAGGACCCGGCGACCGGCGACACCGTCGTCACGGTGGTGAACCTCGATCCGCACGGTGCGCAGGAAGGCACCCTGTGGCTCGACCTGGAGTCGCTCGGCTTCGACTGGCACGAGCGGCTCATCGCCCACGACGAGGTCACCGGGGAGACCTGGGACTGGGGCCAGGCCAACTTCGTCCGGCTCGAACCGTGGCGTGCCGTCGCGCACGTCGTCGCGGTCCGCCGCCGGCTCGCGGGATAACCGGGTCTCTGAAGGATTTTTCCAGCCACCCTGCACGCACGGCACGCGGCAGGGACGATCGAACGTACCGCCGGACGCGGGACGAGGTGGAGTTTGATGGACGACGAGAGCCGGCCCGACGCAGCTCTGGGCCTGGACGGTGTTCCCCACACGGGCGAGGCGATGACCGCCGAGGGCCTGCTCGTGGAACCGCAGGCGGACGAGTTCGCGCACGCCGAAGAGGCACCGCGCGATCCGCACTGGTTCAAGGGCGCCGTGTTCTACGAGGTGCTCGTGCGCGCCTTCACCGACTCGAACGGTGACGGCACGGGCGACCTGCGCGGGCTCGCGAGCCGGCTGGACTACCTGGAGTGGCTCGGCGTCGACTGCCTGTGGCTGCCGCCGTTCTACGCGTCGCCGCTGCGCGACGGCGGCTACGACATCAGCGACTTCCGCTCGGTGCTGCCGGAGTTCGGCACCGTCGAGGACTTCGTGTACCTGCTCGGCGAGGCGCACCGGCGCGGCATCCGCGTGATCACCGACCTGGTGCTCAACCACACCTCCGACGCGCACCCGTGGTTCCAGCAGTCGCGTTCGGACCCGGACGGCCCGTACGGCGACTACTACGTGTGGAGCGACGACGACTCGCGCTACGCCGACGCGCGCATCATCTTCGTCGACACCGAGACGTCGAACTGGACCTACGACCCGGTGCGCGGCCAGTTCTACTGGCACCGCTTCTTCAGCCACCAGCCGGACCTCAACTACGAGAACCCGGCCGTGCAGGAAGCGATGATCGACGTGCTGCGGTTCTGGCTCGACCTCGGCATCGACGGGTTCCGGCTCGACGCGGTGCCGTACCTGTTCGAGCAGGAGGGCACCAACTGCGAGAACCTGCCGCGCACGCACGAGTTCCTCAAGCGCTGCCGCAAGGTCGTCGACGACGAGTTCCCCGGCCGGATCCTGCTGGCCGAGGCGAACCAGTGGCCCTCCGACGTGGTCGAGTACTTCGGCGACCCGGACGTCGGCGGCGACGAGTGCCACATGGCGTTCCACTTCCCGCTGATGCCGCGCATCTTCATGGCGGTGCGGCGCGAGTCGCGGTTCCCGATCTCGGAGATCCTGCTGCAGACCCCGCAGATCCCGAGCGGCACGCAGTGGGGCATCTTCCTGCGCAACCACGACGAGCTCACGCTCGAGATGGTCACGGACGAAGAGCGCGACTACATGTACTCCGAGTACGCCAAGGACCCGCGGATGAAGGCCAACATCGGCATCCGCCGGCGCCTGGCGCCGCTGCTGGACAACGACCGCAACCAGCAGGAACTCTTCACCGCGATGCTGCTCTCGCTGCCGGGCTCGCCCGTTCTGTACTACGGTGACGAGATCGGCATGGGAGACAACATCTGGCTCGGTGACCGCGACGCGGTCCGCACCCCCATGCAGTGGACGCCGGACCGCAACGCCGGCTTCTCCTCCTGCGACCCCGGCCGCATCTACCTGCCGGTGATCATGGACCCGGTCTACGGGTACGAGGCCCTCAACGTCGAGGCCCAGTCGAACAACGTGTCGTCGCTGCTGAACTGGACGCGGCGGATGATCGAGGTGCGCAAGCAGCACCACGCGTTCGCCGAGGGCGACTTCGTGGACCTCGGCGGCTCCAACCCGAGCGTGCTGGCGTACAAGCGCCAGTGGCGCCGGCCGGACGGGCGCGAGGACGTGGTGCTGTGCGTGAACAACCTGTCGCGCTTCCCGCAGCCGGTCGAGCTCGACCTGGCCGGGCACCGCGGCTCGGTGCCGGTGGAGCTCACCGGCGGGGTGCGGTTCCCGGAGGTCGGTGAACTTCCGTACCTGCTCACGCTGCCCGGACACGGGTTCTACTGGTTCCAGCTCCTCGAGCGGGAAGCCGAAGGCGAAATGAGGTGAGTGCCTTGAGCGACCACGGGCACCTGGTCGAGCAGCTCGTCGCCGAGCTGCCGTCCTGGCTTCCGGCACAGCGGTGGTTCGCGGGCAAGGACCGGCCGATCACGGCCGTCCGCGCCCTGGCGTCCACGGTGCTGGTCGACGGCGACCCGCAGCTGCTGCACGTGGTCGTCGAGGTGGTGCAGGGCGAGCGGTCCGAGCCCTACCAGCTGCTGGTCGGGCGCCGGTCGCACCCGCCGGAGATCTCGTCCTCGGCGTGGATCGGCGCCGACGGCGGCCTCAACTTCTACGAGGCCAGCGGCGACGCGGACCTGACCGCGGTGCTGCTGGACCACATGGTGGCCGGCGACCGCGTCGGCCCGCTGGTGTTCGAGCACGAGCCCGGTGCGCGGCTGACCGGCGGGTTGCGCGCCCGGCCCATCACCTCCGAGCAGAGCAACACCTCGCTGGTGTACGGCGGGCAGTACATCCTCAAGCTGTTCCGCAAGCTCAGCCCGGGGACGAACAAGGACCTGCTGCTGCACCGCGCGCTGCAGAAGGCGGGCTGCGAGCACATCGCCGAGGTCGTCGGCTCGATCACCGGCGAGCTCGCCGGGGAGCCGGCGACGATCGCGATGCTGCAGGTGTTCCTGCCCGACGCCGTCGACGGCTGGGCCATGGCCACCACGAGCGTGCGCGACCTGATGGCCGAGCCCGAGCTGCGCCCCGACGAGGTCGGCGGCGACTTCGCCGGCGAAGCCGAGCGCCTCGGCGCGGCGGTGGCGCACGTCCACACCGATCTCGCGGCGGCGCTGGGCGCGCACCCGGTGGACGAGTCCGAGCTCGACCGCACGGTGGCGGGCATGACCGAGCGGCTCGACCGGATCGCGCGTGACGTCCCGGAGCTGGGCGAGCACGTGCCCGCGCTGCACAAGGTGTTCGACGCGCTGCGCGAGCTGCCGCCGGGCCGGCCGGGGATCTCGATGCAGTACATCCACGGCGACCTGCACCTCGGCCAGGTGCTGCGCACGGTCGGCGGCTGGCTGCTGCTCGACTTCGAGGGCGAGCCGGCGGCGCCACTGGAGGAGCGGCACGCGTTGCGGTCGCCGCTGCGCGACGTCGCGGGCATGCTGCGCTCGTTCGACTACGCGGCCCGGCAGCTGCTGGTGGGCCAGCCGGACGACCCGGCGCTGACCGAACGCGCGCTCGAATGGGCGCGCCGCAACCGCACGGCCTTCTGCGACGGGTACGCCGGGGCCGCCGGCCCGATCGGCGACCCGCGCGAGCACGGAGAGCTGCTTCGTGCGTTCGAACTCGACAAAGCGGTGTACGAAGTGGCCTACGAGCACGCGAACCGGCCCGACTGGCTGGCCGTGCCCCTGGCGGCGATCGCCCGCATCGCCCACGGAGGTGAGTGAAGACGTGAACGCGGTTTCCCGGGATCTGCCCGCGGCGGCTCCGTCCCCGCAGGACATCGACCGGCTGCTGGCCGGCTCGCACCACGACCCGCACTCGGTGCTCGGCGTGCACGCCCAGGGGACGGTGGGCATCGGCAGCACGAGCCCCGGCACCGTCGTCGCGCGCGCGTTGCTGCCAGGGGCGAAGTCCGTCTCCGTGCTGGCGGGGGACCGGCGGTTCCCGCTGGAACGCGTGGCCGACGCGTTGTTCGCGGCCCCGCTGCCCGAGCACCCGGGCGACTACCGGCTCGAGGTCGACTACGACGGGCACACCGTGGTCACCGACGACCCGTACCGCTGGCTGCCCACGGTCGGCGAGCTCGACCTGCACCTCATCGGCGAGGGCCGCCACGAACGGCTGTGGGACGTCCTCGGCGCGCACGTGCGCGACTACGACACGCCTCACGGCGCGGTCGAAGGCGTGTCGTTCGCGGTGTGGGCGCCGACCGCGCGCGGAGTGCGGGTGATCGGCGACTTCAACGGCTGGGAGGGCCGCGGGCACGCGATGCGCTCGCTCGGCTCGTCGGGTGTGTGGGAGCTGTTCGTGCCCGGCGTGCCGGTCGGCTCCTGCTACAAGTTCCGGATCCTCGGCGCCGACGGGCACTGGCACGAGAAGGCCGACCCGATGGCGTTCGCGACCGAGGTGCCGCCCGCGACGGCGTCGAAGGTCACGAAGTCGGCCTACACCTGGGCCGACGACGAGTGGACCGCGCGCCGTGAGGCGACGAACTGGGCCGACGCGCCGATGAGCGTGTACGAGGTGCACCTCGGCTCGTGGCGGCCCGGGCTGGACTACCGCGAGCTGGCCGACCAGCTCGCCGACTACGTGACCGACACCGGCTTCACCCACGTGGAGTTCCTGCCCGTGGCCGAGCACCCGTTCGGCGGTTCGTGGGGCTACCAGGTCACGTCGTACTACGCGCCGACCTCGCGCTTCGGCTCGCCCGACGACTTCCGCCACCTCGTGGACCACCTGCACCAGCGGGGGATCGGCGTCCTCGTGGACTGGGTGCCCGCGCACTTCCCGCGCGACATCTGGGCGCTCGCGCGCTTCGACGGCAGCCCGCTCTACGAGCACGAGGACCCGCGCCGCGGCGAGCAGCCCGACTGGGGCACGCTCGTGTTCAACTTCGGCCGCAACGAGGTGCGCAACTTCCTCGTGGCCAACGCGCTGTACTGGCTGGAGGAGTTCCACCTCGACGGCCTGCGCGTGGACGCCGTCGCGTCGATGCTCTACCTCGACTACTCGCGCAAGGACGGCGAGTGGCTGCCCAACGAGTACGGCGGCCGCGAAAACCTCGACGCCGTCCGGTTCCTGCAGGAGCTCAACGCGACCGTCTACCGGCGGCACCCGGGCGTGGTGATGGTGGCCGAGGAGTCCACCGCGTGGCCGGGCGTCACGCGGCCGACGCACCTCGGCGGCCTCGGCTTCGGCTTCAAGTGGAACATGGGCTGGATGCACGACACGCTGCGCTACCTCGGCCACGAGCCGATCCACCGCGCGTACCACCACAACGAGATGACGTTCTCGCTCGTCTACGCGTGGAGCGAGAACTTCGTGCTGCCGCTTTCACACGACGAAGTGGTGCACGGCAAGGGTTCCCTGTGGCAGCGGATGCCGGGCGACGACTGGAACAAGGCGGCGGGGCTGCGTTCGCTGCTGGCGTTCATGTGGGCCCACCCGGGCAAGCAGCTGCTGTTCATGGGCGGCGAGTTCGGGCAGCCGCAGGAGTGGTCGGAGTCGCGCTCGCTCGACTGGCACCTGCTGGAGCAGCCGCTGCACCGCGGTGTGCAGGACCTGCTGCGCCGGCTCAACGACATCTACCGGTCCACCGCCGCGCTCTTCAGCGGCGACGTGCGGCCGGAGGGCTTCCAGTGGATCGACGCCAACGACTCGGCCGGCAACGTGCTCAGCTTCCTGCGCATCGGCTCCGACGGGTCGCGCTTGGCGTGCATCGCGAACTTCGCGGGCGTGCCGCACCACGACTACCGCGTGGGCCTGCCCGCCGCCGGGCGCTGGACCGAGCTGCTGAACACCGACGCCGAGGTCTACGGCGGCTCCGGGGTCGGCAACCTGGGCGCGGTCGAGGCGGTCGCGAAGCCGTGGCACGGCCTGCCGGCGTCGGCAGTGCTGCAGCTGCCGCCGAACGGCGTCCTGTGGTTGCTGGAGGAGGCCTCGGTTACCGTCGAATGAGGCTGTCGGAAAATTCCTCACGTTAATCCTTGCCGGTGAACAACCGGTCGGGTTAGCTTTGTTGCCATCCACAACAAACCGGGGGTGGCGCCGCCAGGCCGCCCCTCGAGCGACGAGGGATGACGACGATGAAGTCTCTGAAGACGTCCGCCCGGTGGCGGCTGCTGGCGATCCCGGCGGCCCTGGCGGTGGCGGGAGCCGTGACGCTCACGGCGACACCGGCCGGCAACGCGGCTCCGGCGAGCCCGGCCGCCACGTTCACCGACGACTTCGACGGGCCCGCGGGCAGCCCGGCCGACGGCTCGAAGTGGAACTACGAGACCGGCGACAACGTGAACAACCACGAGCGCGAGTGGTACACCTCCGGTGCGGCCAACGCGGCGCTCGACGGCCAGGGTCACCTGGTGATCACGGCCAAGAAGGAGAGCTCGGGCAACAACTGCTGGTACGGCCCGTGCGAGTACACCTCGGCGCGGCTCAACACGTCCGGCAAGTTCTCCACCAGCTCCGGCCACGTCGAGGTCCGCATGAAGCTCCCGCGCGGGCAGGGCATGTGGCCCGCGTTCTGGATGCTCGGCGGCGGCAACTGGCCGACGGACGGCGAGATCGACGTCATGGAGAACATCGGCAAGGAGCCGACCACCGTGCACGGCACGATCCACGGCCCGGGGTACTCGGGCGCCAACGGCATCGGCGCGGCCTACAACGGCCCGAACTTCTCCGACGACTTCCACACCTACGCGGTGGACTGGTCCACGAACAAGATCGTGTGGTCGGTGGACGGCAACGCCTACGAGACGCGCACGCCGGCCGACCTGAACGGCAACAAGTGGGTCTACGACCACCCGTTCTTCCTCATCCTCAACCTCGCCGTGGGCGGCGACTGGCCCGGTGACCCGGACGGTGGCACGCAGTTCCCGCAGCAGCTCGTGGTCGACTACGTGCACGTGAGCTGAGCGTCCACTTCGGACGTCTCACCTGGGCGGTTCACGCCACCGGACGCCTCCGCGAATTCGGGCCGCTGCGGCGGGCGGAGATCGGGCGGCGCGGATCTCCGCGGCTTCGCCCGGCTCGACTTGCGGCGAGCCGGGCGAAGCTCCGGAACCAGCTCGCCGCGGGGTGACCGGACCTGGCCCGGGCCGGGGTTTTCCGTTGCGCCGGCGGGAAACCCGGCCCGGGCCGGAACCCTGACCCCGTAGTCGCCCACGGTGGACCTACAGCCAGCCGCGGGCTTTCGCGTTCATGCCGGCCTGGAAGCGGGTCGTGGCGTTGAGCTCGGTCATCAGCCGCTGCACGCGCCGCTGCGTCGTGCGAGGGCTCCAGCCGAGCGCGCGGCCGATGCCGGCGTCGGTCTGCCCGGCGGCGAGCAAGGTGAGCAGCGTCGTCGTCTCGGGATCACGGTGCGGCGCCGGGTCGGTGAGGGCCTCTGCGATGGGCACGGCACGGTCCCACTCCGCTTCGAACAACGTGACGAGCGCGTCGAGCAAGGCCGAGGCATGGACGATGTAGGCCGCGTCGACGACGTGCGGTGACGAGCTGATCGGGATCACCGCCACCTCCTCGTCGGCCATCACCATCTTGATCGGCAGCTGGGGGCGCACCCGCGAGCGTTCGCCGTCGGTGCCGCTCACGAGGATGTCGTTCTGCAGCCGGCCGGGGACGGCGATCGCCTCGCGGTCGTAGATCACGCGGTAGACGATGCCGGCCTTGAGCCGCTGCCGTTCCGGGTCGAGGTTCTCCCCGGGCGCGCTGACGTACGGCGGCCGGTCGAGCCCGCGGATCTGCGTGCGGGCCTCGTCCTGCAGCCGCCGCACGCGGACCTCGATGTTCTCCGCGCCGGTCACGACCTCGACGAGCTCGGCGGGATGGGTGAACCGGCTGGCTTCGCGGTGCACGGCCATGAGGTCCTCGATCGCCGCGCGGGCGCTGCGCAGCTCGGCCGCGCGTTCGGCCGCGAGCGCACCCAATGCGATGTCGGGGGCCGCGGCCAGGTAACGCGCCGGGCGTCCGGGCACCCGGCTCGCCATGCCGCTCGCGGTGAGCCGGGAGAGCGCCCGCGCCACCTGCTGGGCGGAAAGTCCGCATTGTTCCACCAGGTCCACGGCCCGCGTGCGCGGATGGCCGAGCAGCGCCGTGTAGACGCGCGCGTCGGTGGCCGGGACGCCGAGCGCTTCGAGGTCCCGAAGCTGCTGGCGGGAACCCGCCACCTGGCGACTATTGGTCATGGTGGCTATCTTGCGCCACAGCGGGCGCGGCTGGGAAGTTGATCCGATCACTGGCCGACCGCTCAGTGCTTCCCCACCCCCCGACCCCTGTGAACTCCCCGTCCCCCCGACCCGAAAGGGAGCCAGGTGCCCCGCGCCCGAACGATCCCGTTTCGCCGTGTCCTGACCGCTGTCACCGCGGCCGTGACCCTCACCGGTCTCGCCGTCGCACCGGCCACCGCGGCAGGAGAGCCCGATCAGCCACCACCGTCGAGACACGTCGCGATGCCCGACGGCGGCGCCATCACCGTCGACGCCGACGGCACCGCGACCCGCACCGACGCCCACGGCAAGACACTCGGCAAGACCGTGCTCGCGTTGCCGCAGGGGACTTCCGCCCTCGGCTCGCTGGCGCCGACCGACGACGCCGTGCGCGCCGCCTTCACCCAGAGCGCCGCGCCCGGGCAGCCGAGTGACGTCCTCGTGCAGCTCGCCGCCTCCACCGCCGTGACCGGTGCCCCGCTCACGGCCGGTCGCCGCGCGGCCAAGACATCGGACAACGGCGTCAACGCGGCGCTGGCCGCGGTCGGCGCGACCTCCGTCGAACCGGTGTTCCCCGACGTCACCGATGTGCCCGCGCTGGCCAAGACCGTGCTGGTGCACCTCGCCGACAACAAGCACACCGATGCCGCCGTGCAGAAGCTCGCCGCCACGCCCGGCGTGGTGAGCGCGCAGCCCGACGGCCGCGTCTCGGCGATGTCCACCGGCCCGGTGCCCGTGCCGCAGCCGGCGGTGAAAGCGGCGAAACTGCCGCAGGCGCACCAGAAACCGCCGACCGGCGTGCCCTCGAACTACGGCGTGACGTCGTCGGCGCAGAGCTACCTCAACGCGGGCGCCACCGACGCGCTCGGCGCGTACAGCCTGCTGCACGGGAAGCTCCCGGGCAGCGGCGAGATCATCACCAACGTCTCCCTCGGCGACCTCACCGACCAGGGCATGGCCGACGCGGGCGACAGCTACGTGCGCAACTACGGCCCGACCACCGTCGTGCAGGGCGGCCAGCGCTACCTCGACGTGCCGTCGATGCCGCTGATCCCCACCTACACCGCCGACTCCTCGGGCCGGCTCGACCCGCTGGGCTCGGTCGAAAACCAGGACCCCGCGCTCGGTGAGGTGCTGCTCGACTTCGGCGTGATGGCCCCGCTGCCGCACGACACGCAGCGCGCCGGCGCCCAGGGCGACGGCTTCACGGACCTGCTCGGCATCGCGCCCGGCGCGCAGTACCGGCTGGTGGTGCCGCAGGAGCCGACGCTCGACCAGATCTCCGTGGCGCTGCTGGCCGCCGCGCGCCAGCAGCCGCGGCCGGACGTGATCACCGCGAGCCTCGGTGTCGGCACCGACAGCGCGGGCTTCCCGGGCCGCTACCTCGAAGACGACCCGGTGGCGCAGGCCGTGATCTCGACGATCGTGAAGCAGTACCACATCGTGGTCACCATCTCCTCCAACGACGGCACGCGCCTCTACACCCCGGCCGCGGTCGGCCCGGACGGCGGCAGCACGCCCACCGACGTGACCAAGGACGCCAGCGCCACGACCGACATCGCGGACGACCAGTTCTCCACCACGCCGACGAAGGTGCTCGACAGCGGCGCGATCGCCGTCGGCGGCACCACCCTCGACGACACGCTCGCCGTGCCGCAGCAGGCCGGCGGCGCGGCGGCGCACAACCCGACCTTCGCCACGACCCGCACCGACGGCGGGGCCAACTTCTCGTCGGGCTTCGGCACGCGCGTGGACGTTTCCGCGCCCAGCGACGGCATTCTCGTCGTGGAGCACACACAGCGCGGTGGCGCGCAGGACGTCACGCCGGTGCTCAACGGCGGCACTTCGGCGTCCGCGCCGATGACCGCGGCCGCGGCGGCGGTGGTGCTGCAGGCGGCGAAGCTGGCCGGCCGCTCGCTGAGCCCGGCCGACGTGCGCACGGTCCTGCAGCACACGGCGCGGCCCGTCGCTTCGCCGCCGCAGATGGACCGGCCGGTGACGGTCGGTCCGCAGATCGACGTGACCGCGGCCGTGCAGTCGGTGCTCGGTGATCGTCGTGGCGACCCCGCCATCACGAGGGTTTCCGTGGCGCACCGCGTGACCGAGGGCGGGCTCGGCGGTTCCTTCACCGAGAACGCCGACGGCGGCCGCATCGACCTCGACACCGGTGGCACCGGGGAGGGACTGGTCGGCCCGGTCACCGTCGGCGCCGACGTGGTGGGCGCCCCGGCGAAGGCGACCTACGCGGTGAACGTCCACGGGCACGAGTTCACCTCGACCGTGCCCGCCGTGCGGCTGAGCCCCCAGGAAATCCTGGCGGCAGCGGGACTTCCGGTGGTGTCCACAGAGGACCGTACGGTGCCCGTCACCTTCGAGGTCCGCTCGGGGCACCGTGTGGTGGCGTCGGCACCGCAGACGCTCACCTTCGGCCCGACCGACGGCACCTTCGCCGAGGCGCTCGCCCCGGTGGCGCCGGCGACCGTGGCCGTGGGCAAGGACGTGCGGGTGCACTACGACCTCACCGGCGTGCGGAACCTGTCGAACCCGCAGGTGGTCGTGTCCACGCTGGGGCACTGGAACCCGGTCAACGCGCCGCTGTTCGGCACGGGGTTCGTCGCGCCGATCACCGCGACCTCGGGTGACGTGGTCGTGCCGGCTTCGGCGTTCGCCGGCGGCGCCGGGATCTACGGCATCGGGATCGTGCAGCGGTCGGTGACCGGCACCGCCGGTGACCCGACGTACGGCGAGTTCGCCGCGATCCGCGTCGGCGGCGCGGCGCAGCGGCCCGACGCGCCGATCCTCACCGCGGGCGGGACCTCCGGGCACTTCGCGGAGATCACCCGGGCCGCACCGGCGTTCTCGCTCGGCTACGACGTGCGCGGCGTGCCGGGTGCGACGGGCGCGGCGGTGGAGGTGTCGGCCCCCGCGCCGACGCTGTACAACTCGTTCAACACCGTGACCAACGCCAACGGCGACCGGCGCGACCAGGGCGGCCCGAGCGCGGGATCCGTGGCGTACCAGCAGCTTCCGGCGCGCAACGGCGTCGCGAAGCTCGATGCGGTGAAGCTCGGGCTGGGCGGTTCGGTGGCCTACGACGTGCGCGTGCTCGCCACCGACCGCCAGGGCAAGGTGCTCGGCCAGGCGTCGCCGACGTCGTTCCTCGCGGTCGACGACGGCTACGCGCCCGGCAACGCCGTGGTGACGAGTTTCGCCGCGGCGGCCCAGGGTCTGTCGTACGCCGCGCTGCGCACGCCCGGCGGCGGTGAGTCGGTGCAGGAGTACGACGCCGTGAAGGGCACATACGGGCGGGTGCTCACGTCCGACGCGTCCGGCGACGGCGGCTACCAGGTGCTCGGCGCGGACGCTTCGGCGCACCGGCTGGCGTTGCTGCACTTCACCAGTGCCGGGTGGACGCTGGACACCTACGACACGACGTCGTTGCAGCAGGTGGCTTCCGTGACCGCGGACGGCTTCTCGGTGCAAGGCGGCCGCGTGGACGCGACCCGGCACCGCGCGGCGATCCTGGCCAAGCGGACGGCGGACAACACCGATTTCGTCCTCCCGCTGACGCTGGCCGACGGCGCGCTCGGCACGCCGCTGCTCGCGGACCCGCCGGGTGCGGTGGCGGGTGCGTTCAAGATGATCGAGCTCGACCAGGCCACCGGGCTGGTCTACCTCGCGCGCACCGGCGGCGGCCCGATCTGCTTCGGCGGCGGCGCGGCCTCGATGGCGAGCGTCGACCTCGACTCGGGCGCGACGACCCTGTCGGGCGCGGGCAGCATCTGCGCGAACGCGATGGCCTACGACGACGGCGCGAACAAGCTGTACCAGCTGGTGTACCGCTCGGTGAGCCTCAACATCGTCGGCACCACCTCGCTGGGCGCGATCGCGGGCGACACGCTGACGGCGGGGGAGTCCTACACGGTGCGCCAGCAGCAGGCGGCGTTCCTCGCCGTGGACGGGGTGCACCACCTCGGCCTGGTCGCGTTCCGCACGCCGCCGGTGATCTCGCAGTTCGGCAAGGTCGGCGGCGTGATCACCGACAACAACGCGACGAGCCAGCTCGCGGTGATCGACCTGGCGACCGGCAAGCAGGTGTCGGTGGTGTCCGGGCTGAACTTCGTGTCGAGCCCCTTCGGCGGCGAGTACAACTCGCTCACCGAACGCTCGGTGCAGCTCGACCCGGCCACGCGCACCGGCTGGGTGCCTTCGTACGACGGGAGGCAGCTGCAGCAGTTCCGGTACTGAGGTTCTCGTGGCAGCGGCGGGGCCGGTCCGAGGTGGACCGGCCCCGCTGTCGTCTGGGTGGGCCGAAACGGCGGGTTTCTCGGGGGCAGCCGAGGTTCGGCGGGTTGCCGCTGGTCCGGAGTGGCCGGCCCTGAAACGCGGCCATGAAGTCGGCCCTTGCCCTGGTTCGGTGCGGTGGGCCGGAAGCGCGACGTCGGGGCCCTGCGGGTCGGCGCGCATGGGCGAGGGCGCCTTCGCGCTTCGGCATCTCGCCGGGGTCCGGTGTGAGCCGTGCCTTCGTGGACCGTGCGTTCGCCGAGATCCGGCGGCGGGGGTTGGATCGGGATCATGAACGGAGCTTTGGCGGGCAAGATCGCGGTGGTGACGGGCGCGACGCGCGGCGTGGGCAAGGGCATCGCCCTCGAGCTGGGCGCGGCGGGGGCGACGGTGTACGTCACGGGCCGCACCGCCGAACCCGGGCCGTTGCCCGGCACGCTCGCCGAGACGGCCGCCGAGGTGACCGCCCTCGGCGGCACCGGCATCGCCGTGCGCTGCGACCACCACGACGACGCCCAGGTGGAGGCGGTCTTCACGCGCGTCGCCGAGGAAGCGGGCCGGCTCGACGTGCTGGTGAACAACGTCTTCTCCGCGCCCGATCTGGCCGCCTGGCTGAACCGGCCGTTCTGGGACCTGCCGCTCACCGCGTGGGACGAGGTCCTCGGCATCGGCGCGCGCTCGCACTACGTGGCGAGCGTGTTCGCCGCCCCGCTCCTCTTCGCCGCGGGCGGCGGCCTCATCGCGAACATCTCGTCCTCGGGCGCGGCGGCGTACCAGCAGAACACCGTCTACGGCGTCGGCAAGGCCGCGGTCGACAAGATGACCGCCGACATGGCGCTGGAACTGCGCGACCGCGGCGTCGCGGCCGTCTCGATCTGGCCGGGCCTCGTGCGCACCGAACTGCTCGCCTTCGCCGGCCGCGCCACCCCCGACGGCCGCACCGTGCTGGACATCCCGGGCGCCGGCGAGTTCGACCTCGCCGCGGCGGAGTCCCCGCGCTTCGTCGGCCGCGGCGTCGCAGCCCTCGCGGCGGACCCCGCCGTGCTCACCCGCTCGGGCCGCGTCCACACCACCACGGACCTCGCCACGCACTACGCCTTCACCGACCTCGACGGCACGCTGCCGGGCGAGGTCGCCGCGTCCTGACCCACGGGATCCGCAGGGGGGTGATCCGGTCTCAGGAAAGATGGTGCGTGTGACGCAAAGAAGTCCCGTGCTCGAACTCGCCGACCTCCGCAAGACCTGTTCCCTGCTGCTGGACGAGATACAGCGCCGATTCGGCGATCGCATCAACCTGGCTGATGTGCCGGTCGACTACTACTGGAACGTCGACCTGGCCGCCGCGTTCGACAATCACCGCAGTCCCGAAGCGCACCTCGACTGCGGCCAGAGCAGCGACGACTTCGCCGAAGTGACCGCCGCGGCCCATCGCGGACCACACGACGTGATCGCGCTCTGGCACGACCTCGACCACCTGGCCGGAGTCCTGCGGCTGCTGGCTTTCCTCGACCTGCCGACCGGGCCTGCTCGGTGAGCCGACCCCGTGGAGGTGGCCCACCTGTCTCTCGCGAACGATCGTTGCGGCCGGAGCCGCCGGCCGCTCCTTGCGATCGGTACCACCGGCAGTAGCACAAAGGGCGCTCCGACGGTTGTCGAGGAGCCCTTCGCAGCGGTGGAAAAGTTCAGCCGCCCAGCTTCTTCGCGATTTCGCTCAGACCAGCGATCTGGTCGGCCGGGGGAGCGGTGATGGTGACGGGAGTTCCCCAGTCGCTGTAGTCGAGCGTGGTCTTGCCCAGGCCGGCGCCTGTGCCTTCGGCCTGGGTCAGTGCGGTCTCGTCCATCGTGATCTGGCGCGGGAGCTGGTTCTTGTCGATCCACAGCTCGGTCGGGAGCATGATGTGCTTGCCTTTGACCTGCTGCTCGACCTTGGCCTTGGTGGCGGCCGGCATCAACGTGGTGAACCTGTCCAGCGCCTTGTCGAGGTCGAGCTCCACCTTGTAGTGGTTCACCTTCTCGCCGTCCAGGGTGGTCTGGTCGGAGCTGACGATCCGGCCGGCTTCGCCGATCCGGTCGAGCAGCTCGGTCGGGTCACTCGCCTCGGAGGTCGACCCCATGCTGCCCGATATCGCCTGCGACAACGGATCGTTGGCACCCGGCGTGATCTTGAGCCACGCCTTGTCAGTGCCCATCTGGCTCGCCTCGGCCGGCGGAATCTTCACGTACAGCGTCTTGTCGACGATCCGCAACCCGACCTGCTGGCCTTCGACGGTCTCGGTCAGGGAAAGCTCGATGTCGCCCGGCTGGAACAAGTAGTCGCCTTGGGCCGTGACCGTCTTGCCGGCCGCGTTCGCCACGAGCGAGACTTTCGCCGTTTCGACTTCTGCGCGCCCTGTTTCGAGGCGGCCGACAGTTCGAGCACATTCTGGAACGGTGCGGCGAGCCTCAGCTCCGGTTTGTCACCGGTGCCCGATGCCGTCCCGTTCTGGCCCTTGGCACCACAGCCCGTCAGCACGAGCGCCAGTGCGGAGCCCGTGGCGACGACGAAAGTGGTTCTGCGCATGCAATCTCCCCGGAAGGTCCTTGGTTCATCCGCATATCGCCGTGGTGGGCCGGCGGTTACGCCATTTCGGTCACGATTCGGGGTAACCGTTCGACCAAAGGCGCGGTCGGCCTCTTTGCGACACCACGGGCAAATCCCAGTGGCACGCAAAACCGTCATAGGGATGAATTAACCCAGATATTCGAAAAGGTGGCATCCGGAGCTGAAACCACCACGGTAAATGATCAACTGTGCCGCACGAAATAGTCCGAATCGCACCATTATGACCGAAAAATCCCAGACATACGGCGACACATCCCCTCGGGTTCATCGCACAAGCCGAGACGAACACCACTCTCGACAACCGCTTAGGTTTGCCTAAGCTCACCCTGCCCGACCTGCCGGGCAGTCCTCTTGAGTCCGGAAAGGACCTTCGCCGTGAGTACCCCTGTCACTCAAGCCGTGCCTGTCGCGGGTTCCGTGTCTCCCACCCTCCGGCGGCTGCACGCTGCTGCCGCCGCCCGGATCGTGTTCGGCGTGGTGTGGGCGATCGACGCCACGTTCAAGTGGCTGCCCGGCTTCGTGCACGGTCAGACGCTCGGCAAGGAGCTGGGCAAGGCCGACAAGATCGCCGTCCCCGTGGTGCACCAGTGGCTGGAGCTGTGGCACACCGTCGCGAGCTGGAGCCCGGCGGCGTTCGCGGTGGGCACGGCGGTGATCGAGACGCTGATCGCCCTCGGGCTGATCTTCGGGGCGTTCTCGAACCTCGTGTTCCTCGGCAGCGCGGTGTTCTCGTTCGGGATCTGGTCGGCGGCCGAAGGCTTCCATCTGCCGTGGGACGCGCCGGGCATGACGGACCTCGGCCCGTCCGTCGGCTACATCTTCGCCTCGCTCGGCCTGTACTACGCGGCCGCCGGATCCGTGTGGAGTGTGGACACGGTCCTGCGGCCGAAGCTCGGCAAACTCTCCCGGCTGGCCGCCAACCCGGCCGCCGTCTAGTACTGCAACGGCAGTTGGTGGTGTTGTGGTAGATCATCCTGGTGGTGGTCGATGTGGTGATGGATCAGCTGGATCGGGTGCATGAGCGGAT
>NZ_JBFAQX010000021.1:0-157383 GCF_040678995.1 Amycolatopsis sp. NPDC049253
TTTTGCGGCCGGCGAGCTGTTGTCAAGGCACGCTTTCCCGCCTTGACAACAGCTCGCCGGCCGTCAACACAATCCAGCTTCGGGGTGCCTCCCAACGCAACACGCCCCGCGAGGCCCCGACCCACACACACCCCAACCCACCCCGCGAAGCCCAACACCCCCAACCCACCCAACCCACCCCAGGTAGGCTCGCGGCCGTCTTTCTGGTGTGGGGTGGGAAAGGAAAACGCGACACCATGTCTCAAGAAGCAGCCGCTCAACCGACACAACCCGAAACCCTCGAATTCCAATCCGAGGCCCGCCAGCTGCTCCAGCTGATGATCCACTCGATCTACTCGAACAAGGACATCTTCCTCCGCGAGCTCATCTCGAACGCCTCGGACGCCCTCGACAAGCTCCGCCTCGAGACCTACCGCGACAAGGACCTCGAAGCCGACACCTCGGACCTCCACATCGAGCTCACCCTCGACAAGGACGCCCGCACCCTCACCGTCCGCGACAACGGCATCGGCATGAGCCGCGACGACGTCGTGAACCTGATCGGCACCATCGCGAAATCGGGCACCGCCGAGTTCCTCCGCAAGCTCAAGGAATCCCAGGACGCGGCCGGCTCGCAGGACCTCATCGGCCAGTTCGGCGTCGGCTTCTACTCCAGCTTCATGGTCGCCGACAAGGTCACCCTCACCACCCGCAAAGCCGGCACCACCGACGGCGTCCGCTGGGAATCCGAAGGTGAGGGCACCTACACGATCGAGCCGGTCGCCGACGCCCCGCAGGGCACCGCGGTCACCCTGCACCTCAAGCCGGCCGACGACGAGGACCACCTCTTCGACTACACGTCGGAGTGGAAGGTCCGCGAGATCGTCAAGCGCTACTCCGACTTCATCACCTGGCCCGTCCGGATGGCCAAGCAGCCCAGCCCCCTCGACGCCGCCGAAGAAGGCACCGAGGAAGCCGCGAAAGAGCCGGCCGCGCCGGAGTTCGAGACCGTCAACTCCCGCAAGGCCCTCTGGGCCCGCCCGTCGTCGGAAGTCTCCGACGAGGAGTACCAGGAGTTCTACAAGCACATCAGCCACGACTGGAACAACGCGCTCGAGACCGTCCGCATGCAGGCGGAGGGCACGTTCGAGTACCAGGCGCTGCTGTTCATTCCGTCGCAGGCGCCGATGGACCTGTTCATGCGGGACGCGAAGCGCGGCGTGCAGCTGTACGTGAAGCGCGTCTTCATCATGGACGACTGCGAAGCGCTCATGCCGAACTACCTGCGCTTCGTCAAGGGTGTCGTCGACGCGCAGGACCTCTCACTCAACGTCTCGCGCGAGATCCTGCAGCAGGACCGCCAGATCCGCGCGATCAGGCGGCGCCTGGAGAAGAAGATCCTCTCCACGATCAAGACGATGATGACCGAGGACGCCGAGAAGTACGCGACGTTCTGGCGCGAGTTCGGCCGCGCGGTCAAGGAGGGTCTGCTCGACGACCCGGAGAACCGCCCGGCCATTCTGGAGATCTCGTCGTTCGCATCCACGCACCACGCGGAGAAGCCGACCTCCCTGCGCGACTACGTCTCGCGCATGAAGGAAGGCCAGGAGCACATCTACTACCTCACCGGCGAGTCGCGCACGGTGATCGAGAACTCCCCGCACCTGGAAGCGTTCCGCGCCAAGGGGTACGAGGTCCTCATCCTCACCGACCCGGTCGACGAGATGTGGGTCGACGGCGTGGGCGGGTTCGAGGAGAAGCCGTTCCAGTCCGTGGCCAAGGGTGAGGTCGACCTCGGTGGCGACGAGACGTCCGACGAGCAGAAGGCCGAGTACGAGGACCTGCTCAAGTGGATGTCGGCGACGCTCACCGACAGCGTCAAGGAGGTCCGCCTCTCCTCGCGGCTGACCACCTCGCCGTCGTGCATCGTCGGCGACTCGGGCGACATGACGCCGACGCTGGAGAAGATGTACCGCGCGATGGGCCAGGAGCTGCCGCAGATCAAGCGGGTCCTGGAGCTCAACCCGGATCACGCGCTGGTCTCGGGGCTGCGCAAGGCGTTCGCGGAGAACCCGGCCGACGGTTCGCTGGCCGAGACGGCGGAGCTGCTGCACGGCATGGCGCTGCTGGCCGAGGGTGGCGAGCTGGCCGACCCGGGCCGGTTCCTGAAGCTGGTCGCGGATCGGGCCGCGAAGGCTCTCTGACCGCAAGTCCGTGAAGGGCACCTGATTCCCTGAAGGTGCCCTTCACGGCGGTTCAGGACTCCGAGGTCAGCGCCAGGTAGACGTCGACCTGCGCGACGAAGTCCGTGAGGTCCACGCCGAGCAGCTCGGCGGCGCGGCCGATGCGGTAGCGCAGGGTGTTCACGTGGATGTGCAGGGTTCTCGCCGCGCGCGTGGGGGAGCCGGAGCATTCGAGGAACACACGCACCGTGCGCACGAGATCCGAGTGCTGCTCGGCGTCGTAGTCGAGCAGCGGGCCGAGCAGGCGCCGGCGCAACGCGGCGCGCAGGTCGGTGGACGTGCCGGCGAGCAGCAGCTGGTGCACGCCGAGCGCGGCGGCGGGCACGACCACCACATCGCCTTCCCGGTCGGCCGCAAGGGAAAGCGCGTGGCGCGCCACTTCGAACGCGCCGCGGGATTCCGCCACGGGCACGGGATCGCTGACACCGGCGAGGATCCGCGTCGCGCGCAGCAGAGGTTCGACTGTGGACAGAGCGGTCACCGCGTCGCCGGCCCAGCCGGCGGGCCACGAACCGTCGTCGGCGACGAGGGCGAGCGCCTGGGTGTGGTCGCCGCTGCCGGTGGGCGGGATCGCTTCGGGGAAGGGGGCCGAGCCTGTCGTGGCCAGGAGCTCGGCGAGCACGTCGTCGGCCTCCTCGCTGTCTGCCGTCCGCAGCGCGACCGCGCGGACGTTCCCGCCGAGCGGTGCCGGCGACCGCCGGGACCGCGCGCGGGCCAACCCGACGAACCCGGCCAGCTCCTCGGCGAGCTCGGTCTGCGCGGTGCTCAGCGGTCCGTCGACGGCGAGCAGCCACGGCACCGCGTGGCGGCTCTCCACCGGCAGCACGGTCAGGCCGCCCGCCGCCGTCGGCCGGGCGCGGGCGGCGGCGAACTGGCGCACGGGCTCGGCCGCCGACACCGGCAGCGGCGCCGTGCCGGCCACCACGCGGGGCACGCCCGAGAGCACCCAGCACGCCGTGCCCAGCTCTTCGGCCGCGCGAGCCAGCAGCTCCTCCAGTGGCGCGTCCTCCGCGGCGGCGGTGAGCAAGCGTTTGCGGGCCCCGTCGGCGGCGGCCGCGAGCGCGAGCACCACACGTTCGGTGACCACGGCGAACGACAGGTCCGGTGGCACCTCCAGCAGCGGGACGCCGTGGCGGGCACACGTGTCGATGACGTCTTCCGGGATGCCCCCGGCGTCGGCGCCCGACGCGGCCAGCGCGGCGGCACCCGCGGCCGCGAGCGCCGCCACGAACGGCTCGGCGTCGCCCGGCCCGCGCCACCACAGCAGCCCGGACAGCACGAGCTCGCCCGCCGTCAGGTAGCGGCCCGGGTCCGGCAGCTCGGTCACGTAGATCCGCGTGACGGCCCGGTCGAGCAGGTCCTCGGCGGTGCTCGGGTGCGGGCGCAGGCCGGGTAGGTCCAGCAGGGTTCTCACGGTCGTCATCAGACTTGTAGGAAAGCACAAACGGGTGGTCTTCCGCTGGGGCGGCTTTCATGGCGGGGCACCGTTGCCGCGCGGGCGCGTTCGGCGTGTACTGGGGCATCAGCCCGTGGGGAGGAGCTCGAGCGTGGATTTCCTGCGACCCGCCGATCTGGCCGAGGCGCTGGCCATGAAGGCCGAACGCCCCGACGCGGTACCGATCGCCGGCGGCACGGACGTGATGGTGGAGCTGAACTTCGACCACCGCCGCCCGGCCGCGCTGCTCGATCTCACCGGTGTCGCGGAGCTGGCGGAGTGGTCCACTTCGGACGGCACCTTGTCGGGCAGCACGCTTTCGGAACGCACGGTCCGGCTCGGTGCGGCCGTGCCCTATTCGCGCGTGATCACCGAGCTGGGTGAACCGTTGCCCGCGCTGGCGATGGCCTCGCGCACGGTCGGTTCGCCGCAGATCCGCAACCGCGGCACGGTCGGCGGCAACCTCGGCGCCGCGTCACCGGCCGGCGACACGCACCCCGTGCTGCTCGCGCTCGGCGCGCGCGTGGAGGTCGCGTCCGTCCGGGGGACACGGCTGCTCCCGGCGGAGGACTTCTACCTCGGCGTGAAGCGCAACGCGCTGGAGCCCGACGAGCTGATCACCGCCGTCCACCTGCCCGCGCACGCGGGTCCGCAGCAGTTCGCGAAGGTCGGCACGCGCAACGCGATGGTGATCGCCGTCTGCTCCTTCGCGGTGAACCTGCGACCGGCGAAGCGCGAGGTCGGCGCCTCCGTCGGGTCCGCCGCACCCACCCCGCGCCGGGCCCGCGCGGCCGAGGAGTTCCTCGCCGCCGAGCTGCCGTGGGACGCGCCCGCGGCGTTGGCGGACTCGCTGAAACGGCGCTTCGGCGAGCTCGTGGCCGAGGCCGCCGCACCCATCGACGACGTCCGCGGCAGCGCGGACTACCGCAGACACGCCCTGGCCGTGCTCGCTCGGCGCACGCTGACCTGGGCCTGGGAGGAACACCGGGGGAGTGAGCGCACGTGCGCGTGAACGTGACCGTCAACGGCGAGGCCCGCGAGGCCGACGACGTGTGGGAAGGCGAGAGCCTGCTCTACGTGCTGCGCGAGCGGCTCGGCCTGCCGGGCTCGAAGAACGCCTGTGAACAGGGCGAATGCGGGTCCTGCACGGTGTACCTCGACGACGTGCCGGTGTGCTCGTGCCTCGTCGCGGCGGGCCAGGTCGAGGGCCGCTCCGTGCGGACGGTCGAAGGGCTCGCCGAGGGCGACGAGCTGGATCCCGTGCAGCAGTCCTTCGTGGACAACGGCGCCGTGCAGTGCGGCTTCTGCACGCCCGGCCTGGTGGTCGCGGCTCACGACCTGCTCAACCGCGTGGCCCGGCCCAGCGACGAGGAGATCCGTGAGGCGCTGGCCGGGAACCTGTGCCGGTGCACGGGGTATGAGAAGATCCTCGACGCCGTGCGCGCGGCCGCCGTTGTGAAGGGCGGCGTCGCATGAGGACGGTCGTCGAGAACGCCGCGATCGCCACGGTCAGCGGCCCCGAGTACGACTCGGGGTATGTGCTCGTGGACAACGGCGTGATCGCCGAAGTCGGCGAAGGCACCTTCACCGGCGACGCCGAGGAGCACGTCGACGCGTCCGGCTGCCTCGTCACGCCGGGCCTGGTCAACACCCACCACCACCTCTACCAGTGGGCCACGCGCGGGATGGCGGCCGACCACACGTTGTTCGAGTGGCTCGTCGCGCTCTACCCCGTGTGGGGCCGGCTCGACGCGGAGATCACGCACGCCGCCGGCACCGCCGGGATGGCGCGGCTCGCGCTCACCGGCTGCACGACCGTGGCCGACCACCACTACGTCTTCCCGCGCGACGGCGGCGACCAGGTCGAGGCGCTCGTCGCGGCCCGGCAGCGCATCGGTGTGCGGCTGCACCTCGTGCGCGGCTCGATGGACCGGGGCGAGTCCGACGGTGGCCTGCCGCCGGACAACCTCGTCGAGGGCACCGATGCCGCGCTGCTCGGCACGGAGGCGGTGATCGACCGGTTCCACGACTCGTCGCCCGACGCGCACCTGCGGATCGCGGTCGGTCCGTGCTCGCCGTTCTCCGTCACCGAGCGGCTGATGACCGGCGCGGCGGACCTGGCGCGCCGCAAGGGCGTGCGGCTCCACACGCACCTGGCCGAGACGCTCGACGAGGAACGCCAGTGCCTGGCCGAGGTCGGCTGCACGCCGGCCGAGTACGCGGACAAGCTCGGCTGGCTGGCGGGTGACGTCTGGCTCGCGCACACCATCCACCTCTCGCCCGACGCGATCCGCCGCTTCGGCGCCACCGGCACGGGCTCGGCGCACTGCCCGACGTCCAACGGCCGCCTCGGCGCGGGCATCGCTCCCGTGCGCGACCTGCTGGACGCCGGCGCGCCCGTGGGCCTCGGGGTCGACGGCGCCGCGTCCAACGAGTCCGGCGGCCTCGGCGAAGAGCTGCACCAGGCGCTGCTGCAGGCTCGCCAACGCGGTGGGCCGACGGCGCTGACCACCCGGGAAGCACTGTGGCTCGCCACGATGGGCGGCGCGCGCTGTCTCGGGCGAGAGGCCGAGCTGGGCGCGATCGAGGCCGGCAAGCTCGGCGACCTCGCCGTGTGGGACCTGTCGGGGCTCAGCTACGCGGGCATCACCGACCCGGTAGCCGCGCTCGTGCTGGGGGCGACCCCGCCGTTGGCGCGGCTGCTCGTGGGCGGCCGGACGGTGGTGGAGCACGGCGCGCTGCGCGAGGAGGACGAGTCCGTGATCGCCCGCGACCTGGCCGCCGCGAGCGCCCGGCTGCGGGAGGACCGATGACGACCACCACCACTTCGCAGGCCACCGGCACCACGAACGGCGTCGGCGCCGACGCGCCGAGGCCCGACGGCACGGTGAAGGTGCGCGGCGAGTTCGCGTACTCCTCGGACCTGTGGCACGAGGACATGCTGTGGGGCGCGACCCTGCGCAGCCCCCACCCGTACGCGCGGATCATCGGGATCGACCTCACGGAAGCCCTTGCGGTGCAAGGGGTTTACGCGGTGCTGACCCACGAGGACGTGCCTGGCGTCAACCGCTACGGGCTGGAGCACGCCGACCAGCCGGTGCTGGCCGACGACGTCGTGCGCTACCAGGGCGAGCCCGTGGCGCTCGTCGCCGCCGACCACCCGGAGACGGCGCGGCGGGCGATGAAGCGCATCAAGGTGACATATGAGGAGCTGACGCCGGTCACCAGCTCCGAGGCGGCGGTGCGGGGCGAGGGTCCGTCGCTGCACGACGGCGGGAACGTGGTGCGGCACGTGCGGATCCGGCGTGGCTCGGCGGACGTGCCGGCCGACGTCGTGGTGTCCGGCGTGTACGAGGTCGGCATGCAGGACCAGGCCTTCCTCGGGCCGGAGTCGGGGCTCGCGGTGCCGGACACGGTCGGTGGCGTGGACCTGTACGTCGCGACGCAGTGGCTGCACGTGGACCAGCAGCAGATCGTCGCGGCGCTCGGGCTGCCGGTCGAGAAGGTCCGGCTGACCCTCGGCGGCGTCGGCGGGGCGTTCGGCGGCCGCGAGGACCTGTCGATGCAGGTGCACGCCTGCCTGCTCGCGCTGCACACCGGCAAGCCGGTGAAGATGGTCTACAACCGCGAGGAATCCTTCTACGGCCACGTCCACCGGCATCCGGCGAAGATGTACTACGAGCACGGCGCCACCTCCGACGGCCGGCTCGTGTACGTCCGCGCACGCCTGTTCCTCGACGGCGGCGCGTACGCCTCGTCCACCGGTGCGGTGGTGGCCAACGCGGCGACGCTCGGCGTCGGACCGTACACAGTGGACAACGTGGCGGTCGACTGCTGGGGTGCCTACACGAACAACCCGCCGTGCGGCGCGATGCGGGGCTTCGGCGCGGTGCAGGCGGCGTTCGGGTACGAGTCGCAGATGGACAAGCTGGCCGCCGCGTGCGGCCTCGACCCGGTCGAGCTGCGCATCCGCAACGCGATGACCGAGGGTGCCGTGATGCCGACGGGTCAGGTCGTGGACTCGGCCGCGCCCGTCGCGGAGCTGCTGGACCGCTTGCGCGCCAGGCCGTTGCCCGCCGCGCGCTCGTTCGACCTGCGCCACCTGCCCGGCGGCGTCTCCAACACCACGCACGGCGAAGGCGTCGTACGCGGCGTCGGGTACGCCGTGGGGATCAAGAACGTCTGCTTCTCCGAGGGCTTCGACGACTACTCCACCGCGCGCGTGCGGCTGCAGCTCGTCGGCGGCGAGCCCGCGGCCACCGTGCACACCGCGGCGTGCGAGGTCGGGCAGGGGCTCGTGACGATCATGCAGCAGATCGTGCGCACCGAGCTGGGCGTGGAGCAGGTGACCGTGCTGCCCATGGACACCTCCATCGGCAACGGCGGGTCGACGTCGGCGTCGCGCCAGAGCTACGTGACCGGCGGCGCCGTGCAGGCCGCTTCCGCCGCCGTGCGCGCACGCCTGCTGTCCCAGGCCGGGCTTCCCGCTTCGACGCGCGCGGCCGGCGGCAAGCTCGTCGCGGCCGACGGCGTGGTGCTGGCGGATCTCGCGTCGGTGCTGGGCTCCTCCACGTTCGACGAGACGGTCGAATGGCGCCACCGTCCCACGTATCCGCTCGACCCGGTCACCGGTCAGGGGACCGCCCACGTCCAGTACGGCTTCGCGGCCCACCGCGCCGTCGTCGACGTGGACGTGGAGCTGGGCCTGGTCAAGGTCGTCGCCCTCGACTGCGCCCAGGACGTCGGCCGCGCCCTCAACCCACAGGCCGTCCTCGGCCAGATCCAGGGCGGCTCCGCCCAGGGCCTCGGCCTCGCCGTCATGGAGGAAATCCAGGTCGACGCCGGCCGCGTCCGCAACCCTTCCTTCACCGACTACCTCATCCCCACCGCCCTCGACATGCCCCCGATGTCCATCGACGTCCTCGAACGCCCCGACCCCCACGCCCCCTACGGCCTCCGCGGCGTCGGCGAACCACCCACCATCTCCTCCACCCCGGCCATCGTCGCCGCCATCCGCGCCGCGACGGGCCTGGCGCTCACCCGGGTGCCGGTCAGGCCGGAACACCTGACGGGGACGTAGGGCCCGGCGAATTCGCTGGTAGCGCGCTGACGGGCGGTCGCACACCGGGGAACCTGGGCCCGTGCGGCCATCGCCGCGGGACCACCGGCGGCGCGGACCCGCTCACCGTCGACCGGGCCGCCTTCGATCTCAGGTATTCGTCCACCGTGGCGGTCAAGCGGGACCGCGATTGCCGGTTCCGAGCCTGCGAAAGCAGTCCGTGCCGTGGTGTCGGGTTGGTGATTGGCGGGCTGGCGGACGACACGGCACCGTGGTTGAGTCGAGGCAGAACGTCCGATGTGGATCAGACGGGGAGCGCGCATGCCGGACCGCGGACACGATCGCCTTTTCGACCCACTCACCACAAAGGGCACCGCGTTCACCCACGACGAGCGGCGGGAGCTGGGCCTGCTCGGGCTGCTGCCGGTCGCGGAGAAGACGATCGGCGAGCAGGTGGCGCACACCTACGCCGAGTTCGCGCGCCAGCAGGCCGACCTGGACAAGCACGTGTTCCTGCGCGGGCTGCAGGACCGCAACGAGACGTTGTTCTACCGGCTGCTCGCCGAGCACCTCGAGGAGACGCTCCCGATCGTCTACACGCCCACCGTCGGCGAGGCGTGCCAGCGGTTCAGCGAGATCTACCGGCGCCCGCGCGGGCTGTATGTGGCCTATCCCGACCGCGAACACCTCAGGGAAGTGCTCAGGAACCGGCCGTGGCGAGACGTCGACGTCATCGTGGTCACCGACGGCCAGCGCATCCTCGGGCTGGGCGACCAGGGCATCGGCGGCATGGGCATCCCCATCGGGAAGCTGTCGCTGTACACGCTGATCGGCGGCATCGACCCCGCGCGCACGTTGCCGATCGTGCTCGACGTCGGCACCGACAACGTCGAGCGCCTCGAAGACCCGCAGTACCTCGGCTGGCGCCACCGGCGCATCGGCGACGACGAGTACTACGCGTTCGTCGACGACTTCGTCACGGCGGTGCGCGAAGAGCTGCCGGAGGTGCTGCTGCAGTGGGAGGACTTCGCCACCGCGCACGCCGAGCCCATCCTCGAGCGCTACCGCGACCGCCTGCTCACCTTCAACGACGACATCCAGGGCACGGCTGCCGTCGCGCTCGGCGCGCTGCACGGCGCGGCGAAGGTGGCCGGGCGGCCGCTGTCCCAGCAGCAGGTCGTGATGCTCGGGGCGGGCTCGGCCGGGATCGGCGTGCTGGAGATGGTCCGCCAGGAGATGGTCGCGCAGGGCCTGTCCGACGCCGAGGCGGCCGGGCGGATCTGGGTCGTCGACATCGTGGGCCTGCTGACCGACGACCGCACCGACCTGTCGGAAAGCCAGCGCCGGTTCGCCCAGCCGGCCGCCAAAACCCGGGGCTGGACCGGCACCGGGCTGGCCGACGTCGTGCACAACGTCGACGTCGGCGTGCTGCTGGGCCTCTCGACGGCAGCGGGCGCGTTCACCGAGGACCTCGTACGCGAGCTAGCCGCGAAGACCGAGCGGCCGATCATCTTCCCGCTCTCCAACCCCACCAGCCGCGCCGAGGCGCACCCGCGTGAGCTGGACTTCTGGACCGGCGGCCGCGCCCTCGTCGCCACCGGCTCGCCGTTCGGCCCGGTGGAGCGCGACGGCCGGAAACGCCGCGTCGCGCAGTGCAACAACGTCTACATCTTCCCGGCCATCGGCCTGGCCGTCACGGCCGCCGGCGCCACCCGCGTCACCGACGCGATGATGCGCGTCGCCGCGAAGACGCTCGGCGAGGCGTCACCCGCCCTCGCCGACCCGGACGAACCCCTGCTGCCGGCGTGGGACGACGTGCCGGAAGTCGCCACGCGGATCGCCATCGCGGTCGCCGAGCAGGCCGTGCAGGACGGCGTTGCGCCGGCGAACGACAACCTCGCCGAAACGGTCCGGCGAGCCCGCTGGACGCCCGAGTACCGCTAGCGCTTCTTCCCGTCGTGCCCCAGCTCGCCCAGGATCCGGCGGGCCACGTCGACCACGGCGGCACCCGCCACCGCCATCGGTTCCGGCGAACGCATCGAGCGCGCCAGCACGAAGGCGCCCTCCAGGCTCGTGATCAGGGCGATCGTCAGCACCCGCGCCTGCTCGGCCGGCAGGCCGAACGCGGCGAACTTCTCCGTGCCCGCGTCGATCCACGCCGCGAACACGTCGGCCGTCGCCTGGCGCAGCGGTTCGCTCGTCGTCGCGACTTCGAGCGCCACCGTGGCGATCGGGCAGCCCTCGACGTAGTCGGTGTCCAGCAGGGTCGTCACGCCGGCGGCGAAGAAGGCTTCGATGCCGCTCACGACATCGGGCGCCGGGGCGATGAAGAGGTCGTACAGCTGCGCGTACTCCATGCCCGACGTGCGGATGACCTCTTCGGCGAGCTGTTCCTTGCCGCCGGGGAAGAAGTGGTACAGCGAGCCGAAGGGCGCGCCGGCCTTCTCGACGATCTGCTTCACGCCCGTGCCGGTGTAGCCACCGCGGCGGAACAGCTCCGCGCCCGCGGCCAGGATGCGGTCCTTCGTGCCTGTCACGGCACCGAGGATAGCTCCGGGGCGGTAGAGCGTTCTATCAACCGTTCGCCGAACACCAGGTTCAGCACCACGGCCGTGAGGCAGCCCGCGCTGATGCCGGAGTTCAGCACCACCTGCAGTGCCGGCGGAAATCCCGAGTAGAAACCCGGCACCGCGATGGGAATCAGGCCCACGCCCAACGACGCGGCCACGATCGCGACGTTGCCCGGATGCTCGAACGACGCCTTCGCCAGCGTCCGCACGCCGCTCACGGCCACGCTGCCGAACAGCACCAGCCCGGCCCCGCCCAGCACCGGCTGCGGCACGAGCGCCACGATCCCGCCGGTGGCCGGCAGCGCGCCGAGCACCACCAGCACCACGCCGCCGGCCGCGACCACGTACCGGCTGACCATCCGAGTCAACGACACCAGCCCGATGTTCTGCGCGAACGCCGTGCACGCGAACCCGCCGAACACCGTGCTCACGGCGGTGGCGAGCCCGTCGGCGCGCAGGCCGTCGGCCAGGGTCCGGCTCGTGGTGGGCCGTCCGACGATCTCGCCGAGCGCCAGCAGGTCGGCCGTGCTCTCGGCCATGACCACGAGCATCACGATGAGCATCGACACGATCGCCGCGATGTCGAACACCGGCGCGCCGAAGTGGAACGGTGTCGCGATGCCGAACACGGGCGCCTGGTTGAGTGTCGATGTGTCGACTTCGCCCAGTGGCCACGCCAGCAGCGTCCCGGCGACCAGACCCAGCAGCAGCGCGATCCGGCTCCAGAAACCCTTGAGGAACCGCGTGAACACCAGTACCGCGACCAGCGTGACGCCCGCCAGCAGCAACCCGCTCGGCCGCGCGGCCGGTCGCTGCGCCGAAATCCACTGCACGGCCACGGGCAGCAGCGAGACGCCGATGAGCGTGATCACGGTTCCCGTCACCACCGGCGGGAAGAACCGTGTGAGCTTGGAGAAGAACGGTGCGGCCAGCACCACGAACACGCCGCCGACGAGCGTCGCGCCGTAGACGACGCCCAGCGCGTTGCCGACGTGCTGCTGCGCGATCGAGAGGATCGGCGCGACGGACGCGAACGTGACGCCGTTGACCAGCGGCAGCCGCGCACCGAAGCGCCACACGCCGAGCGTCTGCAGGAGCGTCGCGAGGCCGGCGGTGAAGAGGGACGCGCTGATGAGCAGGCTCAGCTGCCCGGGCGAGAGCCCGACGGCCGCGCCGATCACCAGCGGCGGGGCCACCACGCCGGCGTACATCGCCGCCACGTGCTGGATTCCGCCGAGCACGAGCTGCGGCCACTTCGGGCGCACATCGACGGGATGACGGGATGGTCGTTCTGACATGTGCTCTCCCGGTGGGGATTCGGGGCTAGAGCACGGCGTCGGTCCAGGCCGGGCCGGGCTCTTCGGCTTCGTCACGGACCGCGGAGCCTTCGATGAGGCCATACGGACGGTCGGCGGCGTAGAACACCTCGTTGTGGTTCTCGAGGCCGAAGGGGCTCAGATCGACGAGGAAGTGGTGCTTGTTCGGCAGGGAAAGCCGGACCTCGGCGACCTCGGGCCGTGCGAGCAGCACGGTCTCACCCATCGTGTACAGGGTCTGCTGCAACGACAGGCTGTGTTTCGTGGCGAATGCCTGCAGCAGCGTCCGCCGGATCTCCTGGTGGTTCTTGGCCCAGTCGACGTCGACGGGATCTCCGTCGTAGCGCCAGCGCGCGGTGACGGCGGTGGCGAGGATGCGGTCGTCGGTCTCGGCCAGGGTCGTGTACTCGTCGCGCGGGAAGCCGTGGAACTCCGAGCCGCCCGACTTGAGCACCGTCAGACCGTCCACGCCGGACACCACCCACGCGCGGTCGGCGTGCACGGTCACGGTGGTGGTGCGGCTCTCGCCGCCGGAGCGGCTGAACGCGTGGTCGTGCGGCCTGCCGTCGACCGGGATGCGTTCCCACGCGTGCTCGGCGACCGTGACGCGCGCGCCGGTGATCGCCTCCTGCGCGGCCACGAAGTGCCGGCCCAGGCGCAGCGCGAAGTCCTCGATCTCGCCGACGTCCTGCTGTTTCGCGAAGGCGTAGACGGTGTTCTTCTGCGCGTCGGTGGTCAGCACGGCGCTGTTGTCGCCGGTCAGGTGCGTGGCGGCGAGGTCGCCGCGCAGGGCCGTGGACACGGTGAGGTCGCGCAGGTGGTGCACCGGCCCGTCGCGGCGGACGGTGACCAGGCGGACCTCCGCTTTGCCGTACTGGTTGGGGCCCAAGGAGATTCCCACGGTCAGCTCCCGCGATAGGTCGAGTAGGCGAAGGGGCTCAGCAGCACCGGCACGTGGTGGTGCGAGCTGCCGTCGGTGATGCGGAACGCGATGGTGACGTCGGGGAAGAACGCTTCGGGCCCGAGGTAGGCGCCGGTGTCGAAGACCAGCCGGTAGACGCCGGGTTCGAGCGTGTCGGGGCCGAGGTCGCGGACGCGGCCGTCGTCGTCGGTGACGCCCTCGGCGATCGGCGTGCCGCCCGTGCCGTCCACGCGCTCGAAGCGCACGGCGATGCCGGCGGCGGGTTTGCCCGCGGCCGTGTCGAGCACGTGCGTGGTCACCAAGCTCATGCGTCAATCGCTTTCCGCAGGCGCAGCGCGGCGATCTTTGCCAGCTCCGCACCCGCCACGTCGAGTTCGGTCTCGGGGTCGTTGCCCAGCCGCGACCGCAGGTTCGCGAGCAGTTCCGCGCCGCTGCGGCCGCCGGCGCACACGAGGAACACGTGGCCGAAGCGGGCCTCGTACTCGGCGTTGGCGGCGGCGAACTCGCCGGCGTTGTCCACACCGGACTGTTCGGAGCGCGACCACTCGGCGTCGGCGCCCGTGCTCGTCGGCTTCTCCCCGATCCGCGGGTGGGCGGCGATGGCGGCGCTCACCTCGTCGCGGTGCAGGGGAGTGGCTTTTTCAGCGGCGGTCAGGAGCGCGTCGAAGTCCGCGTACGGCCGGCCCGCGAGCACCGCGTCGACCCAGCGCGGCACGGCCAGGCAGGCCGTGAGCGCGGGCCGCACGTCGGCAGCGTCGGCGGTGTTGAACTCGGCGAGTGCGAGTGGCACGGGATCTCCTCGCTGCGGGGGAGCTGGTGCCTGCCGACGGTACGGCGCCCTCGCGTCGCCGTCAACATTTTGTTGAAAGCGCTGGTCAGTCCACTTCCCGGTTGAGGTAGTTGTAGACGGTGAAGCGCGTGACGCCCAGTGCCTCGGCGACCGCGGACACCGATTTCCGCAGGCTGAACGCGCCGCGTTCGCGCAAGAGCCGCACCGCCCGCTGCTTGTCCGGGCGGTCGAGGTCGCCGAGCTTCGCGCCCAGCTCGCGCTCGACGTCGGCGATGAGCCGGGCCAGTGCGGTGTTGAGCTCGACGGGCGGGGTCGGCGCGGGTTCGTCGGTGCGCCGGAGCTGGACGGTGACACGCGTGGCGCCGCCTTCGAGCGCGGCCCGCGCGATGGCCGGCAGCGCGTTCATCAGCTGGTCGGCCGAGCCGCGCGCGAGTGTGCCGAGTGGACCGAAGTCGGTGTCGAGCCCGGCGTCTCGGGCCGCGTCGCGAGCGCTCACGGCGTGCTCGGGCGGGGCGCCCTCGCCCTGGAAGGGTTCGCTGGTGAACTCGGCTTCTAGCTCCACCTGGTGACCGTAACGTGGGGAGCGAGGCGTTGACGAGGTGAGAGCGTCGTGGTTAATCTCGGTTGGCGAAAGAGACTTTCCGTACTGTGAAACAACCTGCCGGTCTTGCCGACAGGAGAAGGAGTGTGCCCGCAGATGGATCTCGTGGTGCGCGCCGCACGTGCGGTGACGGCGGCCGGTGAAGGCCCTGCGACGCTGGGGGTCGACGACGGCCGGATTGTCGCACTGGAGCGGGGGATCGTCGACCTGCCCGGTGATCGTGTGGTCGAGCTCGCGGCCGACGAGGTGCTGCTGCCGGGGCTCGTGGACACCCACGTGCACGTGAACGACCCCGGCCGGGCCGAGTGGGAGGGCTTCGAGACCGCGACGCGCGCGGCCGCCGCCGGCGGTGTCACGACGATCGTCGACATGCCGCTCAACAGCCTGCCGCCGACGGTCGACGTCGCCGCGCTGGAGGTGAAGCGCAAGGCGGCTTCGGGGCGCACGCACGTGGACGTCGGTTTCTGGGGCGGCGCGATCCCGGGCAACACCGGCGATCTGCGCGCACTGCACGAGGCGGGCGTGTTCGGGTTCAAGTGCTTCCTGCTGCACTCCGGCGTCGACGAGTTCCCGCCGCTCGACGCCACGGGCCTGGAGGCGGCGCTGCGCGAGCTGACCTCGTTCGACGCGCTGATGATCGTGCACGCGGAGGACTCCGAGGCCATCGACGCCGCACCGGATCCGCACGGCGAGAAGTACGCCGACTTCCTCGGCTCGCGCCCGCGTGGCGCCGAGAACCTGGCCATCACGCACGTGATCGAGGCGGCCCGGCGTACCGGCGCCCGCGCGCACGTGCTGCACCTGTCCTCTTCGGACGCGCTGCCGCTCATCGCGAACGCGCGCCGCGAGGGCGTGGCGCTGTCGGTGGAGACGTGCCCGCACTACCTGAGTTTCGTCGCGGAGGAGATCCGCGACGGCGCCACGCAGTTCAAGTGCTGCCCGCCGATCCGGGAGGCGGCCAACCGGGAACTGTTGTGGCAAGGCCTCGCCGACGGCGTGATCGACACGATCGTGAGTGACCACTCGCCCTGCACGCCGGAGCTGAAACGCTTCGACACCGGCGATTTCGGCCTCGCGTGGGGCGGGATCTCCAGTCTGCAGCTGGGGCTGCCCGCGGTGTGGACGCAGGCGCGCCAACGCGGGTTCGGCCTCGCCGACGTGGTGCGCTGGATGGCCGAACGCCCGGCGGCGCAGGTGGGGATGACGCGCAAGGGCCACCTCGCCGTGGGCTACGACGCCGACTTCTCGGTGTTCGCGCCCGACGAGGCGTTCGTCGTCGACGTGGCCGCGCTGAAGCACCGCAACCCGGTGAGCGCGTACGACCAGCGGCCGCTGGCCGGCGTGGTGCGCGGCACGTGGCTGCGGGGTTCGCCGGTGACCGGCGACGAGCCGCGGGGAGAGCTGTTGACCAGGGGGAACTGCTAGAGATGGAGGACCACGTGTCGCACGACCGTCCCGAGTGGACAGCCCAGCCGGACCTCGCTTCCCGCGTGTTCGGGGGCACGGTGATGTGGGCGAGCGACGAGCTGTTCGCCGAGAAGGAGAACCTCGTCAACCCGTGGCGTCCCGCGCACCGGGCCGAGACGTTCGGGCCGAAGGGCCAGGTCTACGACGGCTGGGAGACGCGCCGGCACCGCGAACCGGGTGACGACCAGGCCGTGCTGCGCCTCGGCGTCGCCGGTGTGGTGTCGGGCGTGGTGGTGGACACGGCGTTCTTCAAGGGCAACTACCCGCCGTTCGTGTCGGTGGAAGCGGTGTCGGTGCCCGGCTACCCGAGCGCGGCCGAGCTGTCCGAAGTGGACTGGGAAGTGCTGGTGGACCACGAGCCGGTGGTCGGTGACGCGGAGAACTTCTTCAAGGTGTCGTCGCCCCGGCGGTTCACGCATGTCCGCCTCACGCAACATCCCGACGGCGGCGTGGCCCGCCTGCGCGTGCACGGCTCGCCGGTGCCCGACCCCGCGTTGCTCGACCCGCGTTCGCTCGACCTCGCCGCGCTGGCCAACGGCGGCGTGGTCACGGGCTGCAGCAACATGTTCTACTCGTCGCCCAGCAACCTGTTCTCGCCCGGGCTCGCCGCGCACCAGGCCGAGGGCTGGGAAACCGCGCGCCGCCGCGACGACGGCAACGACTGGGTGACCGTGCGCCTCGCCGGCGCCGGCATCGTCCGCTTCGCCGAGATCGACACGAGCAACCTCAAGGGCAACGCGCCGGGCTGGGCCGCGCTGTCGGGCCGCCTCGACGACGGCGACTGGGTGCCCTTGCTTCCCCGCACCCGCCTGCAGCCGGACACCCGCCACCGCTTCGCGCTCGAAGACGGCCCGCAGATCACCGAGGCCCGCCTCGACATCTACCCGGACGGCGGCCTCGCCCGCCTGCGCCTCTACGGCGAGCTCACCAAACGCGGCCGCGAAGCCGTCACCACTCGGTTCACCGAAACGACGGCCTGAGAGGTTCTAGGAGTTCGCGCCGGGCCGGTTCAGGTAGATCGAGGCACACGAGAGCAGCGTGCCGACGGCGAAGATCGCCCCGAGCCACCACGGTCCGCCGGTCACGACGTTCCAGATGAACCCCGCCGCCATCAACACGGCGGCCAGGGCGTTGCGCATCTGCAGCGGGGTCGGTTTGGCCATGCCGCCACCTTCTCACGGGCCTGACCAGTCCCCCTGGGCAGGACCACCCCACTGTGGCGTTGGTTGCGTTCACGGCACCCAACGCCACGGTGGGGCGCAGTGGTCTGCCGCAGGTCGCGTAGGTGAGGCTTGTGCATCTGTTCTATGAGTTGTAGAACAGACCCATGAGCCTCACCGTGTTCCTCACGGCCGTCGTCCTGGTGACGAGCGGAGCCGCAGCCGCCGAGCCGGGCACGGTGGCGGCGTCCGATCGGGAAGTGCAGTTCGTGTCCGACGGGGTGACCGCCTACGGCATCCTGCACGTCCCGGCGCACCGGGCCGGGAAGCGCGTCCCGGCGGCGCTGCTGCTCCCCGGCAGCGGCCCCACGAACCGCGACGGCGACGAGCCGCCCGCGGTCACGCCGGGAACGTTGAAGCTGCTCGCCGACGTCCTGGACCAGGACGGCGTGGCCACACTGCGGTTCGACAAGTACGGCACCGGCCGCACAGGGCTCGGCGGGCTGGACCCGGCGACGCTGGATCTGCCGACGTTCACGAGGCAGGCCGTCGTCGCCGAACAGACGCTGGCCAGGCAGCCCGAGGTCGACCGCGACGACGTGTCGATCGTCGGGCACAGCGAAGGCGGGTTGCAGGCGATGCTGGTGGCGGGACACGTCCGCGTCAAAAGCCTCGTGCTGCTCGCACCGCAGGACCTCCGGCTGCTCGACCTGCTGAAGATCCAGCTCGACGCCCAGGTCACCACCTCCGACCAGGCCGCGCTCACCGGAGTGATCACCGACTTCCGTGCCGGCCGCCCGCTCGACTACACGGGGATGAGCGCCCAGCTCGCGACCTTCCTGCAGCAGGCGATCTTCAGCCCCGTCGACATCAACTTCGTCCGCAGCGACGACGCGGTGTACCCGCCGTCCATCGCGCGACCGGGCATGCGTGTCCTGCTGACGTGCGGAACGCGGGACACCCAGGTGCCCTGCCGGACCACGCTGCCGCTGGCCGCCGCCCTGCACACGGTGCCGCGGCCCTTGCCCGTGGACCACTTCCAGCACGCGTCCGGTACGCCGGTCAACGATCAGGTGCTCGACCCGAGCGTGGTCACCGCCCTGCGCACCTTCCTGGAGCACCGATGATCCTCGACGTCGACCTCACCAGCGAGGTCCCGATCTACCAGCAGATCCACGACCGTGTGGTCGAGGCGATCGCGGCCGGCGAGCTCGCCGACGGCGACGCGTTGCCCTCGACGCGCCAGCTCGCCGTGGACCTCGGCATCAACTTCCACACCGTGAACAAGGCCTACGACCAGCTGCGGCGCGAGGGGCTGCTGCTGATCACCCGGAAAAGCGGCGCGGTGGTGCAGCGGGTCTCGACCGCGGGTTTCGCGGCCGACTGGCAGGCGCGGCTGAAGACCCTGCTGGCCGAGGCGATCGCCCACGGGCTGGATGAACGCGAAGTCCTCGGCCACTGCGAAACGACGCTGCGGGCGTTCGAGGAGGTGCGCGCGTGATCGGGATGATCGTCCTGCAGGACCTGCTGGTTCCGGTGCTGTTGCTGGCCAGTGCGTGGGTGATGCCCTCGGTGGCGAAGCCGACGGTGCCGTTCGGTGTGCGCGTGCCGGCGGCGCGCGTGGACGACCCGCTGATCGCCGAGCAGCGGCGGATCTACCGCTGGTGGGTGGGCGTGGCCGGGACCGCACTGGTGGTCGCCGGGCTCATCGCGGGCGTGCTCGTGCAGCAGGTCCTGGTGCCGGTGCTCGTTGCCGTGGCGCTGCTGGGGGTCGTCACGCCGGCGTATGTGCGGGCGCGCGCGGTGATCCGTTCGGCCAAGCAGCGCGAGGACTGGTACCAGGGCCTGCGCCAGACGGTCAGCGCCGACACCTCCCGGGTCACGCGCCCGCCGTTCCCGTGGCTGTGGGCCGTCCCCGCGCTCCTCGTGCTCGCGGCGACGGTCGTGGTGGGCGTCGTGCGCTACCCGGACCTGCCGGCGACGCTGACGTTGCACTACAACGCGTCCGGTGTCCCCGACCGCACGGCCGCGAAATCGGTGGGCAGCGCGTTCGGCCTGGTGGTCGTGCAGGCCGGGCTCACGGTGCTGTTCTTCGCACTGGGCTACACCGCGCCGCGGTTCCGGCCTGACCTCGACCCGGCCCGTCCGAGAGCCAGCGCCAGTCAGCACCGGCGCTTCGTCACGGCCCTGCCCCGCGTGCTGCTGGTCTTCGGCGCGTGCGCCAACCTGACGATCGCCCTGGCGGCGGGCCGGATCTGGTCGGCCCCGGCGGCGATCCCGGTGGTGCCGATCATCCTGCCGACGCTCGTGGGCGCCGCGGGCCTGCTGGTCTTCGCCGTCCGCTACGGCCAAGGCGGCAGCCGGCTGGAGACCGCGGAAGAACCGCCCCGCGACGCCGTCGAACGCGACGACGACCGCTTCTGGAAAGGCGGCCTGCTCTACGTCAACCGCGCCGACCACGCGGTGTTCGTGCCCAAGCGGTTCGGCCTCGGCTGGACGCTGAACTTCGGCAATCCCGTGGCGATCGGCGGGTTCGTGGTGCTGATCGCCGCCGTGGTCGTGGTCCCGCTGGCCGTCCGTTAAGGGGTGGACTGGCGCCGCGAGCTGATCACACCCGTGTTGAAGCCGGCCAGGTGCAGGCCGCCGGCGAAGCGCGCGTGCTCGATCTTCACGCAGCGGTTCATCACCACGTCGAGCCCGGCCTCGCGGCCGCGATCGGCCACCTGCTCGTGCCACAGGCCCAGCTGCAGCCACAGAGTGCGCGCGCCCGCCGCGATGACCTCCTCGGCGACCTGCGGCAGGTCGTCGTGCTTGCGGAACACGCTCACCAGGTCGATCTCACCCGGCACGTCGGCCAACGTCGGGTACACCGGCCGGCCGAGCAGCGTGTCGAGGCGCGGGTTCACGAAGTTGACCTCGTACCGCGTGGACGACGTCAGGTACGTCGCCACGAAGTAGCTCGGCCGCGCGGGGTTGGCCGACGCGCCGATCACCGTCACCGACCGCGTGCGGCCGAGGATGCGCTGCCGCTCCACGGCCGAAACGTCGTAGTTCACCGCCGTGCTCATTCCGAGGCCACCGCCTTGTCGAGAGCCTGGTCGAGGTCCCACAGGATGTCCTCGACGTCTTCCAGCCCCACCGAAAGCCGGATCAGGTCCGGGCCGACGCCGGCGCCCGCCAGCTGGTCGTCCGACAGCTGCGCGTGCGTGGTCGAGGCCGGGTGGATCACGAGCGTGCGGGCGTCGCCGACGTTCGCCAGGTGCGACAGCAGCTCCACCGACTCCACGAACTTCTCACCCGAGGCCCGGCCGCCCTTCACCCCGAACGAGAACACCGCGCCCGGCCCGGCCGGCAGGTACTTGCGCGCCAGCTCGTGATCGGCGTGGTCGGGCAGCCCGGCGTAGGAAACCCAGGCCACGCGCGGGTCGGCGTTCAAGTACTCCGCCACGGCCTTCGCGTTGGCCACGTGCGCGTCCATCCGCTGCGGCAGCGTCTCCACGCCCTGCAGCAGCAGGAACGCCGAGTGCGGCGAGAGCACCGCGCCGATGTCGCGCAGCTGCTCGGCGCGCAGGCGCGTGCAGAACGCGTACTCGCCGAAGTTCTCCCAGTACTTCAGGCCGCCGTACGAGTCGACGGTCTCGGTCATGCGCGGGAACTTGCCGTTGCCCCAGTCGAAGCGTCCCGACTCCACGACCACGCCGCCGAGCGTGGTGCCGTGGCCGCCGAGGAACTTCGTGGCCGAGTGCAGCACGATGTCCGCGCCGTGCTCGATCGGGCGGCACAGGTACGGCGTCGCCAGCGTCGCGTCGACGACCAGCGGGATGTCGTGCGAGTGCGCGAGGTCGGCAAGCCCGGCCAGGTCCGCGATGGCGCCCGACGGGTTGCCGATCACCTCGGTGTAGATCAGCCGCGTCTTGTCGGTGACGGCCTTGGCGTAGTCCTCGATGCCGCCGTTGACGAACGTCGTCTCGACGCCGAAGCGCTTGAGCGTGCCGGTGAGCTGCGTGACGGTGCCGCCGTAGAGGCCGCTCGCGGACACGATGTGCTCACCCGCCTCGGCCAGCGCGGAGAAGGTGAGGAACTCCGCGGCCTGGCCGCTCGCCGTCGCCACGCCGCCGATGGCGCCCTCGAGGCTCGCCAGGCGCTCCTCGAACGCGGCCACGGTCGGGTTGCCGATGCGGCTGTAGATGTTCCCGTACTTCTGCAGTGCGAAGAGGTTGGCCGCATCGGCCGCGTCCTCGAACACGAAGCTGGTGGTCTGGTAGATCGGCACGGCGCGCGCGCCGGTGGCGGGGTCGGGCGTGCCACCCGCGTGCAGGGCGCGGGTGCGGAAGCCCCAGGTGCGTTCACTCATCAGCCGTCACGCTACTCAGCGAGGCGGCCGCGGGCCATCCGTCCCGAACCGTGATCGTCACACCGACTTCAGGATGTCCGCCACGGCTCGCGGGGTTCGACAGGTTCGGCGAATGACTCGCGTCCAGCTCAGGCACCTCGCCGCCGATCCGGGCGGCCATCCGGCGCCGGGCCTCCGGTGACAGGGCTTGGTCGTCGGTGCACACGACGTAGGCCGACGGCGCCGTCCGCCACGAAGGTTCGCCGACCTCCTCGGTGAACGCGGCGAGCGCCTGCCCGCGCAGCCGGCCCACCGATCGAGCCGTGACCGCCGAGCAGGGCTTCGCCGCGGTCGAGTGCGAAGGCGGCCAGGTACACGACCTTCATGACGTTGGCGCGGCTGGTGAGGGCGTACGACGCGACCGCTCCGCCGGAGGAATGTGCGCACAAGACGACCGGGCCGGGAATCGCCGCGACCGCGGCGAGCAGGACCTCCGCGTCCGCGTGCAGGCCCGCCGCCGCGGAGGCGGCGCTGGGCAGGCCGACGGTGCGGACGTCGAAGCCGGGCAGCTCCGCCGAGAGCTCGTGCCTCGGTCGGACCCCGGGTCGTTCTTCCTGGTGATGCCGGACGGTGACGAGCCGCCTACCGTTCGTGGTGATCTTCGGCCGGGGAGGCCGGACGTGCGCAAGGTGCTGACCACCGTGGCGGCGGCGCCGCTGGCCGCGGGGTGCTCGGCGGGCGGGAGCACTGCCTGGTCGCAGGACAGCGGGTTGGAGGCGCACACCGCCTCGGGCACCTTGAAGGGCACGGAAAACGGCGCGGTGCACCAGTTCCAGGGCGTGCCGTACGCGCAGTCGCCGGTGGGCGCGCTGCGCTGGGCCTCGCCCCGGCCGCCGCGGCCGCGGCGGGGCACCCGGGCCGCGGGCAAGCCGGGCAACCGCTGTCCGCAGGCGGCCTCGCCCGATGGCCGGCCGAGCGTCGACGAGGACTGCCGCTACCTCAACGTCACCACGCCCGCGAAGTCCGGCACCTCGCGGCCGGTGATGGTGTGGCTGCACGGGGGCGACGGCACCGGCGCGGGCGCCGGCTACGACCCCGCGCGCCTCGTCGACCAGCACGGCGTCGTGGTCGTGACGGTGAACTACCGGATCGGCGCGATGGGCGACTTCGCGCTGCCGCAGCTGGGCGACAACGCGAGTTTCGGCCCGCAGGACCAGCTCGAAGCGCTGCGCTGGGTGGAGCGCGTTCGGGGGCGACCCGGGCAACGTCACGATGTTCGGCGAATCGTCGGGCGCGTTCGCGACCTGCGCGCTGCTGTCCGCGCCGCAGGCCAAGGGGCTGATCGAGCGCGCGATCATGGAGAGCAGCTCGTGCTCGGCCTACTTCGTGAAGAACGCCCTGGCCCCGGGGCCGGGCCGCCACACGCTGTTCACCCCGCTGCAGGACGCGCAGGCCGCCGGCACCGCGGCAGCCGCGAAGCTCGGCTGCGACAAGGCCCCGGACGTGCTCGGCTGCCTGCGCCGCGTGCCGGTGAAGCAGTGGCTCGACGGCGGGTACCCCGAGGTGTTCACCGCGACGCCGTACGGCACGTCCGTGCGGCCCGGCTCGCCGGAAACGTCGATGCGCGAGGGCCGCACGCTGCCGATCCCCGTGCTGTTCGGCACCAACCGCGACGAGCTGCGCCTCTACGTCGCGGCCACGGCGGCCGGCGGCGGAAAATTCGACCAGGCGATGTACGAGGGCCTGCTCGCGGACACCTGCGGCGCGGCCTCCGCGGCGAAGATCGCCGCCGCCTGCCCCGTGCGGGGCACCGGGCCGTTCGCGGCGACGCTGTCCGTGGTGGCCGCGGCCACCACGGACGACGGCTGGGGCTGCCCGACCGCGGACGACGCCCCAGCCCTCGCCTCAGCCGGGCGGCCGGTGTACACGTACTTCTTCGCCGACGAGAACGCGCCGCCGATCCCGGGTTACGCCGTCCCGCGGGGCTTCCCGCTCGGCGCGGCGCACGGCCTGGAGATGGGCTACCTGTTCTGGGCAGCACAGGGCACCGCGGCCCAGCAGCAGCTGTCGCGCACGATGATCGGCTACTGCACGAACTTCGCGCGCACCGGCGACCCCAACGGCGCAGGCCTGCCCTCGTGGCCGAGGTTCTCCGACGGCGCCCGCGTGCAGCGGTTCGCACCGGACCAGGGGTCGGGCCGATCGACCCGCAGACGCAGTCGCAGTGCTCGCTGTGGCGCCAGGTCGGGGTGTGAGTCCTAGCCACCGAGGGCCGCGCGCAGCCGGGCGTCGCGCTCCTCGGGCCTCTGCCGCGGGCAGCTGACGCACTTCGGGTTGCCTACCTCGTAGATCAGGCAGCACGAGGCCCGTCTCACCGCTTGTGCCCGGCCGACGGCGACGTATCGCGGCGCGGGCAGGCCGAGGCCGGTGGACGCCACGACGTCGGCCGCGAGCTGCGGCGCGGAAGCCCACAGCAGGCGGTTGGCGATCGAGTCGGTCGCGATGGCGCCCAGCGCTCGCGCCCGGGCACCGGTGACCTCGGCGACGGTGGTGATGGCCGTGCCCAGCGCCGCGCCGAGTGCCGGGCCGAGCGGCCCGCTCAGCGCCCGCGTCGAACGGGAGCCGAGGAACCGCCCGTCGGGCACGATGTCGAGCTCCACGGCGTCCAGCGACGGGTCCAGCACCGCACCGCCGGAGGCGAGCGACTCCATCGTCGGCGCGACGAGCACGGACGAGAGCGAGTACCACCAGATCGTGCCGATCACCTCGGGCGCCGCGCAGCCGTACAGCTTCGCGGCGCCGCCGATGCGGGCCCGCACCCAGGTCGCGTCGGCCAGCAGCGCGGCCGGCGTCACGGCTGCCTCCGCCACACGCTCACCCCCACCGCGAGCGTCACGTCGCGACCTTCGGCGGCTTCGAGACGCTCCCGGCGGCCGTCGCGGTCGAGGTGGAAACCGGCGGGACCCATGGCGACCACATCGTGCACCTGGCGCGCGGTGAACGGTGCTGTGCGGACCACGTCCACTCGCGACACGCGCGTGAAGCGGTCGCCCAGCGAGTTTTCGAGGCGTTCTTCTTTGCGCTCGTCCACGGACAGCACGAGGTCGCCCAGCTCGGCGAGGTGCCCGGGCAGCGGCGCGGCCACCACGAGCACGCCGCCGGGCTCGAGCACGCGGTGGAACTCGGCGGGGTTGCGCGGGGAGAACACGTCGAGCACCACGGAAGCCACGCCGTCGCCGACGGGCCACGGCTCCCACAGGTTCCACACCACGGCGCCGAGCCGCTCGTGCGCGCGGGCGGCCCGGCGCAGCGCGACCGCGGACACGTCGAGCGCGAGCCCGGTCGCCTCGGGCGCGGCGTCGAGCACGCGCGCGAGGTAGTAACCGGGGCCGGCACCCGCGTCGATCACGAGGCCGGTGGCGGCGGGCGCGGCGACGCGGGCGAGCTCGTCGGCGAGGGGTGCGTACGCGCCCGAATTCAGGAGGTCCGCACGCGCCTGGACCATCGGCACGGTGTCGGCGGTGCCGGCCGGGATGCGTGCGTGCAACAGGTTGACGTAACCCTGGCGCGCCAAGTCGAACGAGTGACCGTCTTCGCAACGCACCGTGCGGCCCGCTAACCCGACCGGGGCAAGGCACACCGAACACCGGAGTGCTTCCACGACCCGTCGTGGCAGTGGGTCATTTCCGGGTCCGGCCGAGGTCATGCGGCTATTCGACCATGACGTTTCGCAATCGGACACCCCACCCCGCGTGGCGGGAAACCTCCCCGTAACAACCGCGACGGATGAGTTCACGCCCGTGAAACCTTCGGTGCCGCCCCGCGAAACACCCGGAACCAAGACTTCCGGGTCATCTACCCAGGGCACGGGAGGACAATTGTGCTGAACGCAGGAGACACCGCGTGGGTGCTGGCCGGCGCCGCGCTGGTCATGCTCATGACACCGGGACTGGCGTTCTTCTACGGCGGCATGGTCCGCGCGAAGAGCGTTTTGAACATGCTGATGATGAACTTCATCGCGCTGGCCGTGGTGGGGGTGCTTTGGGTTCTCTTCGGCTTCTCCATGTCCTTCGGCAACGACGCTTTCGGCGGCCTGGTCGGCAACTTCGACCTCGCCGGGCTGTCGGACACCTTCGGCAAGCTGGTCGGCTTCGCCGCGGCGGCCACGGACTCCGCGCCGGCCGTGCCGTGGCCGGGCCCGGACGCCTTGCCGTTGCTGGCTTTCTGCATGTTCCAGCTGATGTTCGCGATCATCACGCCGGCGCTGATCTCCGGTGCGATCGCGGATCGCGCGAAATTCTGGGGCTGGACGCTGTTCGTGGTCATCTGGGTGTCCGTCGTGTACTTCCCGGTGGCGCACTGGGTGTTCTCGTTCAACGGTTTCCTCGGTGAGAACTCGGTCGGCGGCTGGATCGCCAACAACCTGAAGGCGCTCGACTTCGCCGGTGGTACCGCGGTCCACATCAACGCCGGCGCGGCGGGTCTGGCCCTCGCGATCGTGCTGGGCAAGCGCAAGGGCTTCCCGAAGGACACCGGACGGCCGCACAACGTGCCGTTCGTGCTGCTGGGCGCCTCGCTGCTGTGGTTCGGCTGGTACGGCTTCAACGCCGGTTCCTCGCTGGCCGCCAACGACCTCGCGGCCGTCGCGTTCACCAACACGACCGTGGCCACGGCGGCCGCCGTGCTCGGCTGGCTGCTGGTCGAGCAGCTGAAGTTCGGCAAGCCGACCACCCTCGGTGCCGCTTCCGGTGCCGTCGCGGGTCTGGTCGCGATCACCCCGGCGTGCGGGTTCGTGAGCCCGCTCGGCTCGATCGCGATCGGCGTGATCGCCGGTGTGCTGTGTGCGCTGGCCGTGTCGCTGAAGTACCGCTTCGGGTTCGACGACTCGCTCGACGTCGTGGGCGTCCACCTCGTCGGCGGCATCGTGGGCACGCTGCTCATCGGCTTCTTCGGCACCACGAGCGTCAACTCGCTCGGCGCCGACGGGCTCTTCTACGGCGGTGGCTTCACCCAGCTGGGTCGCCAGGCGGCCGCGGCGGGCGCGGTGCTCGCGTACTCGTTCATCCTTTCCTTCATCATCGGGTTCATCATCAAGAAGGCGGGCGGCTTCCGCGTCAGCACCGAGGATGAAGTGAGCGGCATCGACGAGGCGCAGCACGCGGAGAGCGCCTACGACTTCACCGGCATGGGCGGCGGGATCGGCCAGCCGACCACGATCCCGGTCAAGTCCGCCATCGCCCCTGCGAAGTTCGAGGAGACCAAGGCATGAAGCTCATCACCGCGATCGTCAAGCCGTTCACACTCGACGACATCCGCTCCTCGCTGGAGCAGCTGGGCGTGCTCGGCATGACCGTGAGCGAGGTCCAGGGCTACGGCCGGCAGAAGGGCCACACCGAGGTCTACCGCGGCGCCGAGTACTCCGTGGACTTCGTGGCGAAGCTGAAGATCGAGGTCGTGACCGACGACGCCAACGTCGAAAAGGTCCTCGACGCCATCACCACCGCCGCGCACACGGGCAAGATCGGCGACGGCAAGCTGTGGGTGACGCCGGTCGAGACCGTGATCAGGGTGCGCACCGGCGAGCGCGGAGCGGACGCGCTCTAGGTGAGCACTCACGGGGGTGAACTGGTCCGGGCTCGAGAACAGCTGCTCACCGGCCGCCACGGCCCGGCCGCGCTGCGGGCGGCCTTGGTGGACCTGTACGAATTCTGGCTCGCGAAGGGCGCCACGGCGGCCGGCGTGGACACCGCTGATCCCGGTGTCGCGCTGGTCGCCGTCGGCGGCCTGGGGCGGCGCGAGCTGGTGCCGTTCTCGGATCTGGACCTGGTACTGGTGCACAACGGGAACCCACGCGTCGGCGAGCTCGCCGACGCGTTGTGGTATCCGCTGTGGGACGCGAAACTCGGGCTCGACCACTCGGTGCGTACGCCGGGTGAAGCGCTGAAGGTCGCGTCGGAGGACCTGCGGACACAACTCGGCTTGCTGGACGCCCGCCACCTCGCGGGTGACGCCGAGCTGACCGAACGGCTCGCGTCCGCCGCGCGCGACCAGTGGCGCCGCACGGCCCGCAAGCGGCTCGACGAGCTGGCCGACTCGGTGCGCACCCGGTGGCGGCGCAGTGGCGAGATCGCGCAGTCGGCGGAACCGGATCTCAAGCACGGCCGCGGGGGACTGCGGGATTTCGCGGTGCTGGAGGCGCTGGCGCTGGCGCAGCTCACCGCGCGTCCGGGCGAGGAGCTGCTGGCGGCCAAGGCGTTGCTGCTCGACGTGCGCACGGAGCTGCGCCGGGAGCTTCGCCGTGAGCGGGACATCCTGAGCGCTCCCGAAGCCGAGGTCGTGGCTTCGGAGCTCGGGCTCGCCGACCGGTTCGTCTTGGCACGCAAGCTTTCCGGGGCGGGGCGGACGATCTCCTACGCGGTGGACGTCGCTCTGCGGTCCACTGTGGAGCCTTCCCGGCCGCGGTTCGGCCGTCGGCCTTCGCGCACCCCGTTGGCCGAGGGCGTCGTGCTCCACGGCGACGAGGTGTCCTTGGCCCGCGACGCCGTACCCGCGAAGGACCCGGCTCTGCTGTTGCGCGTCGCCGCTGCTTCGGCGCGCACGGGCAAACCCATCGCACACGGCACGTTGCGCACGCTGGCGGACTCCGCACCCGAGCTGCGCGCGCCGTGGCCGGACGAGGCGCGCAACGCTCTGGTGGAGCTCCTCGGCGCGGGGGAGGGCCTGGTCGACGCGGTCGAGGCGCTGGATCGCACCGGCTTGTGGGCCCGGCTGTTCCCGGAATGGGGCGCGGTGCGCGACCTGCCGCCGCGTTCGCCCGTGCACCAGTGGACGGTGGACCGGCACCTCGTGCAGGCGTGCGTCGAGGCGGCCCGCCTGACCACCACCGTCGCGCGCCCCGACCTCCTGCTGATCGGCGCGCTGCTGCACGACATCGGCAAAGGCCGCGACGCCGACCACTCCGAGCTGGGCGCCGACATCGCCGCCCAGGTGGCCGCCCGTCTCGGACTGCCTTCCGTCGACGTGCAAACGGTGGCCGCCATGGTCCGCCACCACCTGTTGCTTCCCCACACGGCCACCCGCCGCGACATCGCCGACCCCGCCACCGTGTCCCGCGTGGTCAAAACCCTGGACGGCGACGTCGTACTGCTGGATCTGCTCCACGCCCTGACCCGCGCCGACTCCCTGGCCACCGGCCCGGGCGTCTGGACCGACTGGAAAGCGAGGTTGCTCGCCGACTTGGTCGCGGCAGGGGAAGAAGCCCTCCACGGCAAGGGTTTCACCGCGCCGGATCCCCTCGACAGTTCTCAACGGGAGCTCATGGCCGAAGCCGTCCGGTCGGGGATCGGCGAGGTCCGCATCACCGCCCACGGCAAGGTCGTCACGGTCACCCTCGCCGTCCCGTCGCGCGCCGAGCTCCTCGCACCCGCCGCGGGTGTCCTGGCGCTCAACTCGCTGGAAGTCCACGCCGCCGTCCTGCGCGACCGCGTCGGCGTCTTCACCGCCTCACCCAAGTTCGGCTCCCTGCCCGACTCGGCGCTGTTGCGGGAGCAGTTCTCCCGCGCCGTCGCCGGCACCCTGCCCCTGACCCAACGCCTGGCCGCCAAGGAACGCGACTACGCCACCACGGCGTCGGCCGCGGTGGCGCCCAAGGTCCTCTGGTTCGACGACGAAACCAGCGGCCCCAACACCGTGGTGCTCGAACTGCGCGCCACCGACCGCATCGGCCTGCTCTTCCGCGTCGCCCGCGCACTGAGCCGCTCGGGCGCCTCCGTGCACTGGGCCAAAGCCACCACCCTCGGCGGCGCCGTCGTGGACTCCTTCGCCGTCAGCCCGTCCACCGGCCGCGTCGACTCACCTTGGCGCGCCACAGTCGAGGAGGCCGTGCTGACCGCCGCTTCGTGACCACCCGGGCGGGCTACGGTTTTCCGTGGCCCGCCCCCTCCTCTTCCTCGACGTCGACGGCCCCCTCATGCCGTTCGGCGCCTCGAACTACCCGCTCTACCCGCCGCTGCCCGGCCCCTCCGAGCACCCGCTCCTGGCACGCCTCGACCCCGCCCACGGCGCGCGCCTCTCCGCGCTGCCGTGCGACCTCGTCTGGGCCACAACCTGGTTCACCGACGCCAACGACGTCATCGCCCCACGCCTCGGCCTGCCGGCGCTTCCCCTCATCGACGAGCCGGCCCAGCCCGACACCCACGGCCTGCACTGGAAAACCCGGCCTTTGGTGACCTTCGCCGCCGGCCGCCCCTTCGCCTGGGTCGACGACGAAATCTTGGCCGCGGACCGCGCATGGGTACCCGCACACCACCCGGGCGCCGCCCTGCTGCACCGCCCCGATCCCCGCACCGGCCTCAGCGAACCCGACTTCACCACCCTCGCCAAGCGGTTCGAAACGCTCGCCCCAGCCCCCGACTACCCCAACCCGTAAACACCCCCACCCACACGCCGCACCCCCACCACCCCACCGCCCCACCGCCACGCGCCCACCCAACTCACCACCCACCCAGGCCGCGCCACCTCACCAACCGCCACCCACCCACGCGACCCAACCCTGCACCCAGGCCGCGCCACCTCACCAACCGCCGCCCACCCGCCGAGCGGAACCTGCACCCAGCCCCTCCCCGGCACCCCGATCCGAAGCCTTTTTGCGGCCGGCGAGCTGTTGTCAAGGCACGCTTTCCCGCCTTGACAACAGCTCACCGGCCGTCAACACAATCCAGCTTCGGGGTGCACCCAGACCGCAACACGCCCCGCGAGGCCCCGCACCTAAACCGAAACACCAAAGCCCCCCAACCTGTCCCACCCGCAAACACCCCACCCCAACCCACCCAACCAACGTGACCAGCCCAATCACCCACCCCACCCATCACACGATCGGGGTGTCGCACCAGCAAACCCCTGCCCCGGTGGCAATATGGCGCGGGTCCGGAGCGGCGGTGCGGAGGGCGGGGTGTGAGGTGCTGGGGTCCGAGCAGAACCTGCCGAGGCTTTCGTTGCCGCCCACCGTGGTCGCGGCGCACCTGAGGTCGTGTGCGGAGGAGCTGGCCGGTTCGTTGCGCACGGACGGCGAAGCGGCGACGTTGGGCGAGCTCACCGAGGTCGTCACCCAGCTCGTCGCGGGGCAGCACGCGCTCGCGCACGCGCTGGCCGGCCTCGCGGGGCGTGTGGATGTGCGCAACGGAGCCCTGGCGGCCGCGCCGTCCGTGGACGTCGAGGTGGTCACCGAGGTGCTCCAGGCCGCGGCGTGCGCGGTGGGCTGTTCGGCGGAAGCGCTGGCCGAGGCCGAGCCGTCGTTCGAATGCGTGAGCGAGTCCGCGGGGCCCGACACCCGCCTGTAGCCGTCGCGTCGAGGACACCGGACGCGAACAGGCCGGAGGCGTCACGGGGTTGCCGAAACCCCTCCGCCGGAGGACCGTGGTGGCCACGGCCCGCGCCGCCGCCCGGGAAGGCCGCGAGCGCCCGTTCCCGAGCCGAACCCGGCGAACAACCGCGGCTTGAGTAGTTCTACGCAACTCCGGTTGGGGGTCTTCACACTGCCCCGCCCGTCCGTGCCCCGGCAGACTTCTCCCCAACGCAAGGCGGAACGCGTTCGCCCGGTACTGGGGGTCTGGCGAGCGGGGGACGGGGTACCAGCCTGGCGTGCACGCGGCGGAAGGCTCCCGGGGAGGTGAGCCCTTCCGCCAAGGTTCCGGGGCCGGCCGTGGGGAGCGGCCGCGTCCCGGAACCCCTGAGGGAGTTCAGGAATCCGCCATCCGCACCATCAGGTCCGCGGCCATGCGCAACAGCTGCTGCTCCGTCGGGCTCAGTGCGCGCTCCATCGCCGCCGCCAGCCACTGCTCACGCGAGTTCGAGTACTCGCGCAGCACCACGCGCCCGGCGTGCGTGATGTCGAGCAGGGATCGGCGCCCGTCCGACGGGTCCGCCGTCCGCGTGATCAACCCCCGCGCCGTCAACGAAGCCAGCACGCGGGTCAGCGACTGCGGATGCATGCGCTCGGCCTCGGCCAGCTCGCTCGGCGAGTGCGTGCCCGCCCGGTAGAGCCGCGACAGCACGGCCAGCACCGTCGGGCCCGGCGACGGCGAGTCCGCCTCCGAGCGCATGCGCCAGTTGAGCCGCCCGACTCCCTCCCGGACGTGACGGGCCAGCTCGGCCAGCTCGTCGGCACGGCGGGTGTCGGCGTCGGTCTGCATACCGCCACATTAGGCGGTTTCCCCGCGCACGAGCCGCGCGTACCGGCCGTCGAGTGCCAGCAGTTCCGCGTGCGTGCCGCGCTCCACGATCCGGCCGGCGTCGAGCACCACGATCTGGTCCGCGTTCTCCACAGTGGACAGCCGGTGTGCGATGGTCAGCGTGGTGCGGCCCGCGGCGAGCCGGTCGAGCTCCGCCTGCACGGAGCGCTCGGTTCGGTTGTCGAGCGCGCTCGTGGCCTCGTCGAGGATCAGCACGGGCGGGTTGCGCAGTAGGATCCGCGCGATCGCCATCCGCTGCTTCTCCCCGCCGGAGAACCGGTAACCACGCTGGCCCACCACGGTGTCGTAGCCCTCGGGCAGCTTCGCGAGCGTGTCGTGGATGTGCGCGGCCTTCGCGGCCTCCTCGATCTCCGCGTCGGTGGCGTCCGGCTTGGCGAAGCGCAGGTTCTCCCGCACCGACGCGTGGAAGAGGTACGTCTCCTGCGACACGAACCCGACCCCCGCGGCCAGCGACGCGAGCGTGACGTCCCGCACGTCCGTGCCGTCGATGGCCACGCGGCCGTCCGTCACCTCGTACAGCCGAGCCACGAGGTAAGCGAGCGTGGTCTTGCCCGAGCCCGTCGAGCCGACCAGCGCCGTGGTCGTCCCGGGCGCCACGTCGAGGTCGATGTCGCGCAGGGTCCACGGTCCGTCGTCGTCGTAGCGGAACGACACCGACCGCATCGACACCGCGCCGTCGCGCACGACCAGCTCCCGCGCTCCCGGCCGGTCGCCGATCTCCACGCGCAGGTCGAGCACCTCGAAGATCCGCCCGAACAGCGCCTTCGCCGCCCCCACGCTCTGGCTCACCGTCTGCATGGCCGTGGCCGGCCCGAGCAGCCGGTTGAGCATGCTCGTGAACGCCACCACCGTGCCGAGCGAAACCGGCGCCGAGCCGCCGGCCAGCTCCAGGCCGGCGACCCAGTACACGAGCGCCGGGATGATCGTGAGGCTCATCGTCCGCGAAGCCCGCTGCCAGCGCCCGGCCAGCGCCACGCTGCGCTCCAGGGCCGCGACCTCGCGTGACTCCTCGGCGAACCGCTCGCGCATCTGCCGCTCGTTGCCCATGGTCTTGGCCAGCAGCACGCCGGTGACCGACAGGGACTCCTCGACGATCGTCGTCAGCCGCGCCATCCGCCGGGTCCGGCCGCGGGCGAGCTTGCGCTGCTTGCCGCCCAGCCGCAGCGTGAACAGCAGGAACAGCGGCACGACCACGAGCGACAGCAGGGCCAGCTGCCAGTCCATGATCAGGATCGCCACGGCGATCGCCAGCGCCGTGGTGCCGTTCTGCACGATCGACGCCGCGGTGGTCGTGACCACGTTGTCCACGCCGCCGATGTCGTTGAACACCCGGGACAGGATCTCGCCGGTCTTGGTGCGGGTGAAGAAGCCGAGCGACATGCGCTGCAGGTGGCCGTAGACCGCCACGCGCAGCTCGTTCATCACGCGCTGCCCGATCGTGTTCGACAGGCCGGTTGTCGCCACGCCGAGCGCGCCGGAGCCCAGCGCCGCGGCGATCATCCCGAGTGCCAGCACGCTCACCAGCAGCGCGTCGCGGTGGGGGAGCGCGTCGTCGAGGATCGCCCGCAGCAGGAACGGCGAGGTGACGCCGAGGCCCGCCTGCACCACCAGGAGCGCGAACAGCCCGGCCATCCGCGCCCGATGCGGCCGGAACAGCGCGGCGATGCGCCTGAACGGCACTTTCTCGTCGGTGTCCGCCTCCGGTTCGGCCAGCGTCGGACGCGGTGTCGTTGCTGAAGTCATACGCAGATGTTTACGGATTCACGGCGTCAGGTCGAGCGTTTTTCTTGCTTTGACAGGGAGTGGTGATCAAGATTATTACGCATGTGCGTACTAACCTTCTGACGAAGGTTCGCGCACCCGCGAGGCGGCCGGGCCCGGACCGCTACCCTGGGAGGTTGCCGGGGTCGCCCAGCGATGCCCGGTACGCGAACGACGACCCAGCTGGAGCGTGCACACCCGTGTTCGACACCCTCTCCGATCGGCTCACCGCCGCCCTGCAGACGCTGTCTCGCAAGGGCCGGCTGTCCGACGCCGACATCGACGCCACCGCGCGCGAGATCCGCATCGCGCTGCTGGAGGCCGACGTCGCGCTGCCGGTGGTCAAGGAGTTCATCGCCCGGATCAAGGACCGGGCGAAGGGCGCCGAGGTCTCGCAGGCGCTCAACCCGGCGCAGCAGGTCATCAAGATCGTCAACGAGGAGCTCGTGGGCATCCTCGGCGGCGAGACACGCCGGCTGAACCTCGCGAAGAACCCGCCGTCGGTGATCATGCTCGCGGGCCTGCAGGGTGCCGGTAAGACGACGCTCGCCGGCAAGCTCGCGATGTGGCTGAAGAAGCAGGGCCACGCGCCGATGCTGGTGGCCTGTGACCTCCAGCGTCCGAACGCCGTCACGCAGCTGCAGGTCGTCGGCGAGCGCGCCGGTGTCGTCACCTTCGCGCCGGAGCCGGGCAACGGCGTCGGCGACCCGGTGGACGTCGCCCGCCGCGCCATCGAAGAGGCCAAGCACGCGCAGCACGACATCGTGGTGGTCGACACCGCGGGCCGCCTGGGCGTCGACGAAGAGCTGATGAAGCAGGCCGCGGACATCCGCGACGCCGTGCAGCCCGACGAGATCCTGTTCGTCGTCGACGCGATGATCGGCCAGGACGCCGTGACCACGGCCCAGGCGTTCCGCGACGGCGTCGGCTTCACCGGTGTGGTGCTCACGAAGCTCGACGGCGACGCCCGCGGTGGTGCCGCGCTGTCGGTTCGGGAGGTCACCGGCCAGCCGATCCTGTTCGCGTCCAACGGCGAGAAGCTCGAGGACTTCGACACCTTCCACCCCGACCGGATGGCCTCACGCATCCTCGGGATGGGCGACGTGCTCACCCTCATCGAGCAGGCCGAGCAGCACTTCGACCAGGACCAGGCCGAGAAGGCCGCGGCGAAGCTGACCAGCGGCCAGCTGACGCTGGAGGACTTCCTCGAGCAGATGCTCGCGGTCCGCAAGATGGGCCCGATCGGCAACCTGCTCGGCATGCTGCCGGGCGCGGGCCAGATGAAGGACCAGCTGGCGCAGGTCGACGACAAGCACCTCGACAAGTTGCAGGCGATCATCCGCGGCATGACCCCGGCCGAGCGCGACGACCCGAAGCTGATCAACGGCTCGCGCCGGCTGCGCATCGCCAACGGTTCGGGCGTCACCGTCCGCGAGGTCAACGACCTGGTCAACCGCTTCTTCGAAGCCCGCAAGATGATGGCGCAGATGGCCGGGCGCTTCGGCTTCGGCGGTGGTGGCGGCAGCAAGACGCGTAAGGGCAAGAAGGGGAAGAAGGGCAAGGGGCGCGGCCCCACGCAGCCCAAGGTCCGCGGCGGCTTCCCCGGCGGCATGCCGATGTTGCCCCCGGGTGGCATGCCCACCGGCGGCGGGATGCCCGACCTGTCGCAGCTCGGCGGCATGAACGACGTGCCGGGCTTCGACCCGACGAAGTTCAAGCTGCCGAAGAACCCCAAGAACAATTGAGCGCCGAGCCGTTGAGCGCCCTGCACGTCTCCGGCACCGTCCTGCCCGACGGCTCGACGCGTGAGCTCTGGATCACCGACGGGCGCATCTCGTTCGAGCCCGTCCCCGGTGCCCAGACGCTGGCGACCGGCGGGTTTCTGGTGCCCGGCCTCGTCGACGCCCACTGCCACCCGGGCCTCGGCCCGCGCGGCGCGGTGCCGGTGGAGGAGGCGGCCGAGCAGGCGGCGACCGACCGCGACGCGGGCACGCTGCTGATCCGCGACTGCGGCCTGCCGCTCGACGTGCGGCCGCTGCAGGCGCGCGCCGACCTGCCGACGATCATCCGCTGCGGCCGGCACCTGGCCCTGCCGAAGCGCTACATCCCCGGCTTCGCCATCGAGCTGGACGACGTCGCGCTGCTGCCCGAGGCCGTCGCGGAGCAAGCGCGCGACGGCGATGGCTGGGTCAAGCTCGTCGGCGACTGGATCGACCGCGGCGAGGGTGACCTCGCGCCGCTGTGGCCCGACGACGTGCTGGCCGAGGCCGTCGGCGTCGCGCACGACCTCGGCGCCCGCGTGACCGCCCACGTCTTCGGCGAAGCCGCCCTGCCGGGACTGATCAACGCGGGCATCGACTGCCTGGAGCACGGCACCGCGCTGAACCCGGATCAGCTGGCCGAGCTGGCGCGCCGTGACGTGGCGCTCGTGCCGACGCTGATCAACATCGAGAACTTCCCCGGCATCGCCGACCAGGCCACGAAGTACCCCACGTACGCGGCGCACATGCGGGCGTTGCACGCGGGCGTCGCCGACATGGTCTCCTCGGCCGTCGAGGCGGGCGTGCGCGTGTTCGCCGGCACCGACGCCGGCGGCATGGTCGCCCACGGCCTCATCGCCGACGAGGTCGAAGCGCTGCACCGCGCCGGCATGACCCGCGAGCAGGCGCTGGCGAGCGCGTCCTGGGCCGCCCGCGAGTGGCTCGGCCACCCCGGCATCGAAGACGGCGCTCCGGCGGACCTGATCGTGTACCCGGCCGACCCGCGTGAAGACCTCGCGGTGCTGCGCCACCCGTCGCACATCGTCCTGCGTGGCACGGTTTTCGGCTGAAACTCCTCCCGCATCGGTGATCGCCCGAGTACTGTGCGAAGTCTCCTCGGCGGTTAGGCTCGACCGGTGAGCCGAGCGATCACCGGAGGGCGGGCGTGACCACTTCCCAGCCCCGGGAACCGATTCCGGGTGCCACGCCGATCCGTCCGGAGGATCTGGTGAGCGCCCCGCGCGAGTTTCCGTCGCACCGGTGGGGCTTCGGGGCGTTCCTGCTCGTGGAGGCCGTGCTCATCGCGTCGGCCGCGTTCGTGAGCGCGTTGCTGGGCGATCCGCCGGCCGGGCAGCCGCTGCCGATCCGCACGGTGCTGCTGGGCACGATGCTGCCCGCGATGATCGCCGCCGGTGTCGCGCTGCTGGCCACGGTCGTGCGCGGCAACGGACCCAAGCTGGACCTGCGTCTGGAGTGGCGCTGGGCCGACGTGAAGATCGGGTTCAAGTTCGGCCTGCTCGGGCTGGTGCTCACGTCGCTGAGTGCCTGGGTGTGGACCGAGATCGTGGGCTCGGCCGACGCGACGTCGGCGATCAGCGCGCTGGTGGACGACCGGAAGATGTCGGTGTCGGCGGCCATCGTGACGTTCGTCTACCTCTGGCTGCTCGGGCCGATCTGCGAGGAGATCATCTACCGCGGCCTGCTCTGGGGCGCGGTCGAGCGGCTGCAGTGGCGCAGCGAACGGTGGGGCCGCATGGCGGCTTTCCTGCTGTCCACGGCGGTGTTCGCGGCCAGCCACCTCGAACCGCTGCGGACCACGCTCCTGCTGGTCATCGCCGTGCCGATCGGCCTGGCGCGCTTGGCCACGGGCCGGCTGCCCGGCAGTGTGGTGGCGCACTCGATGAACAACTTCCTGCCCTCGGTCGCGATCCTGCTCGGCTCGCTCGGGGTCAGCTCGTTCTGAGGTGCGGGCCGGCCCGTGTTCCGAGGCCCTGCGCAGGCACTTCGAGCCATCTGGCAGAATGTTCGCTTGCCCGCTTCCGTCCGGACCCTCTCACCGTTCGGGAGCTCCTGACCTTCGGGTGCCCGTGATCGTGTCCCCACGCGGTCGTCGTGCGCCCACCCTGCACCAGAGAGCACTGAGGAGTACCCACACCCGTGGCCGTCAAGATCAAGCTGCAGCGCCTCGGCAAGATCCGTGCGCCGTACTACCGCATCATCGTCGCCGACGCGCGCACCCGCCGGGACGGCAAGGCCATCGAGACGATCGGCAAGTACCACCCGAAGGAAGAGCCGAGCCTGATCGAGGTCGACACCGACCGCGCCCAGTACTGGCTGGGCGTCGGCGCCCTGCCGACCGAGCCGGTCCAGCGCATCCTCGAGATCACCGGCGACTGGCAGAAGTTCAAGGGCCTGCCGGGCGCCGAGGGCACCCTGAAGGTGGCCGAGCCGAAGCCGTCCAAGCAGGACCTGTTCAACGCGGCGCTGGCCGCCGCCGGCGAGGAGCCCTCCGCCGAGGCCACCACGCCGAAGAAGAAGTCCGCTCCCAAGAAGGCCGAGGCCGAGAAGGCCGAAGCCGCTGAGGGCGAGAAGTCCGAGTGAGTTTTCTCGCTGACTCCCTCGAGCACCTGGTGCGCGGGATCGTCGACAACCCGGACGAGGTCCGGGTCGAGCTGCTGACCACTCGCCGTGGCCGCACGCTCGAGGTGCACGTGCACCCCGACGACCTCGGCAAGGTGATCGGCCGGGGCGGTCGCACGGCGACCGCTCTGCGCACCGTGATGGGCGGCATCGGTGGCCGCGGCGTCCGTGTGGACGTCGTCGACACCGATCGCTGAGCCTTTTCGGAAACGGTCAGGATGGACGTCGTAGTCGGTCGCATCGCCAAGGCGCACGGCATCCGCGGGGAACTCGCGGTGGACGTGCGCACGGACTCGCCCGAACAGCGGTTCGCCGTCGGTGCGGTCGTCACGACGCAGCTGCGTGACGGCAGCAAGAGGGATCTCACCATCGCAGCCGCCCGCGAGCACAGCGGGCGGCTGCTGGTGCGTTTCGAGGAGGTCCTCACGCGCGACGTCGCGGAGACCCTGCGCGGCGCGTTGCTGCTCGCCGACACGGCCACCCTGCCGCCGACGGACGATCCCGACGAGTTCTACGACCACGAGCTGGCCGGCCTCAGCGCCGAGCTGGCCGACGGCACGGTCGTGGGCAAGGTCGTCGAGGTCGTCCACTCGCCGGCGGGGGAGCTGCTGGAGCTCGACGTGGCCGGGCGCGAGGTGCTCGTGCCGTTCGTGCGCGCGATCGTCCCGACGGTCGACGTCGCGGGCGGGCGCGTGGTGCTGGACCCGCCCGAAGGCCTGCTGGACGAGGCCTAGATGCGCATCGACGTCGTCACGATTTTCCCGGAGTACCTCGACCCGCTGCGCGCGGCGCTGCTGGGCCGGGCGATCGACCGCGGCCTCATCGAGATCGGCGTGCACGACCTGCGCGACTGGACCCACGACGTCCACCGCGCGGTCGACGACGCGCCGTACGGCGGCGGCCCGGGCATGGTCATGAAGCCCCAGATCTGGGGTCCGGCACTCGACGAGGTCTGCCGTCCGGAGACCCGGCTCGTGGTCCCGACGCCGGCGGGCAAGCCGTTCACGCAGGAGCTGGCCCACGCGTACGCCGAGGAGAAGCACCTCGTCTTCGCGTGCGGCCGCTACGAGGGCATCGATCAGCGTGTGGTCGACGACGCCGCGCGCCGCATGCCCGTGGACGAGGTGTCGATCGGCGATTACGTGCTGGTCGGCGGCGAGGCCGCGGTGCTGGTGATCGTGGAGGCCGTGGTCCGGCTGCTGCCGGGCGTGCTCGGCAACGCGCGGTCGGCGGCCGAGGACTCGTTCTCCGACGGGCTGCTCGAAGGCCCGAGCTACACCCGCCCGGAAGTGTGGCGCGACCTGGCGGTGCCCGACGTTCTGCGCTCCGGGAACCACGCTCTCGTGGAGCGCTGGCGGCGCGACCAGGCGCTGGAACGCACGGCGCTGCGGCGCCCGGATCTCCTGGCCCGGTTGCCGGAGGGTAGTCTGAACAGCCGAGATCACGAGGTACTCGACCGGCTCGGCGAGGACCTCGGCTAGACCCCGTGCGAAGCGAACACCAGCGCCTCTGCCATAATCGACAGGTTGGCGTGAGTGGACCGCCTCGTTCACGAGCCCGCCATCAGCTCCCGGGTATGGCCGTAGCACTGCTGCGCGCCCGGGGAGACGTACGCAAGCACTACCGAATCGACGAGGACGGACCACCGATGAACACCCTGGACGCGCTGGACGCGCAGTCACTGCGTTCCGACATCCCGGACTTCCGCCCGGGCGACACGCTCAAGGTCCACGTCCGCGTCATCGAGGGCAACCGCGAGCGCAACCAGGTCTTCCAGGGCGTCGTGATCCGCCGCCAGGGCGGCGGCGTGCGCGAGACCTTCACCGTGCGCAAGGTTTCGTTCGGCGTGGGCGTCGAGCGCACCTTCCCGGTGCACTCGCCGAACCTGGCCGAGGTCGAGGTCTTCAAGCGCGGCGACGTGCGGCGCGCGAAGCTCTACTACCTGCGCGACCTGCGCGGCAAGAAGGCGAAGATCAAGGAGCGCCGCGAGAACCGCGAGACCACCTCTGCTTCCTGAGTGCCCACGCGGTACCCGGTAGCCTGGCGACGTGGTCGATCCCGTGCCCCAGAACGCCGCTGAGGATGACCCCGACGGCTCGGACGATTCTCGTTCCGAAGAGCGTCGGGGCTCCCACCGGCGGGGCAAGCCTCAGAAGAAGCGGTCGTTCTGGAAGGAACTGCCGATCCTGATCGCGATCGCCTTGGTGCTCACGATCCTGATCCAGGCCTTCCTGGCGAAGGTCTTCATGATCCCCTCGGGGTCCATGGAGGCCACGCTTCACGGCTGCCCCGGCTGCACGGGCGACCGGATTCTGGTCGACCGCGTCACCTACGACTTCACGGATCCCTCGCCGGGTGACGTGATCGTGTTCAAGGGTCCGCCGGCGTGGACCGAGAATGAGATCGCGCCGCAGGAGTCCAGCAACATCATCGTCCGCGGCCTCCGGGGTCTCGGCTCGCTGGTGGGCTTCGCCCCGCCGGACGAGCGCGACTTCGTGAAGCGCGTGATCGCCGTCGGCGGCCAGACCGTGCAGTGCTGCGATCCGCAGAACCGCGTGATCGTCGACGGCAAGGCGCTCGACGAGCCGTATATCCACTGGGAAGATCCCGACCACGCGATGCAGGAGTCGTTCGCGCCGGTCAAGGTGCCGCAGGGCACCCTGTGGGTGATGGGCGACAACCGCAACAACTCGTCCGACTCGCGGTACCAGGGCGGAGGCGGTGCCAACGGCGCCGTGCCGGTGAGCGACGTGATCGGCAAGGCCCGGATCATCGTCTTCCCGCCGAGCCGCTGGGGCGGGGTCACGGACCACGATCCGCAGGCCGATGCCCAGCCGGTGGCCCTCGGTGCCCCGGCGTGGCAGGAGGGCCTGCCGCTCGGTGTCGGGTTCGCCGCCGCCGTGCCCACGCTGTTCGTCGGCCGGCGGGTGAAGGCGGGCCTGCGCAAGGCGAGACGTTAGGGTGCCCAGCCCGAGAAGGTCCGTCAGACGGGTATTGCAGTTGTGACCGTTCCCGCTCCCCGAACCCCGGCCGAACCCCTGCGGCCGCCGCGCGCCGTCGTGCGCGGCGAGCTGTTCTGGGGTCTGCAGGGTGCTCTCGAACGCCGTGGCCTCGGCCCCGTCGTCGGGGTGGACGAGGCCGGCGCCGGTGCGTGCGCGGGCCCGCTCGTGGTGGCCTCCTGCGTGCTGCGCCCCGGCGACGGCGCGCGGCTGCCGGAGCTCACCGACTCGAAGCTGCTCACCGCGAAGGCCCGCGACCGCGTCTACGACCTGGTCCTCAAGCGCGCCCTCGACTACGCCGTGATCGTGATCCCGTCCGAACAGGTCGACCTGCTCGGCATCCGGGTGATGAACCTCGAGGGGATGCGGCGCGCGGTCGCCGCTCTGCGCGACCATCCCGGGTATGTGCTCACCGACGGTTTCCCGGTGCCGGGCATCCCGGCGCCCAACGTCGCGGTCATCAAGGGTGACCGCAGCGTCGCCGCCATCGCCGCCGCGTCGGTGCTCGCGAAGGTGACGCGCGACCGCATCATGGCCGGCCTGCACGACGAGCTCCCGCACTACGGCTTCGACGTGCACAAGGGCTACAGCACCGCCGACCACCTGCGGGCTCTCACCGAGCACGGCCCCAGCCCCGCGCACCGCTGGTCGTACACGAATGTGGCCACCGCGGCGCTCGCACACGGACTCACCCCACCGCACCCGGTCGTGCTCACCTACGCTGCTCTGGAGAACGCGGCTTCGGAAGCCGCCGCAGAGGAGAATGGTTCTCGGGAAAACCCGAGCGCGCCGGTCCGTGCCCTGGCCCGCTCGGTGGGTAAGAATGAACGCTCCGCCGCCGGAGCAGCAAGACGAACGCGAGGAGGGGCGCGGATTTCATGAGCGCAGAGGATCTCGAGAAGTACGAGACCGAGATGGAGCTCTCGCTGTACCGCGAGTACCGCGACATCGTCGGCCAGTTCTCGTACGTGGTGGAGACCGAGCGGCGGTTCTACCTGGCCAACGCAGTCGACGTACAGGTACGCGACGGCGGCGGCGAGGTGTACTTCGAGGTCCGCATGTCGGACGCGTGGGTCTGGGACATGTACCGCCCCGCCCGCTTCGTGAAGCACGTCCGCGTCATCACGTTCAAGGACGTCAACGTGGAAGAACTCGACAAACCCGACCTGCGCCTCCCTGAGGACGGCCCCTTCTCGGGCTGAGGTCCCTCTCGGTTTCACCGGCCACCCGGGTTCGCCCGGGTGGCCGTTTTGTGTTCGCAGCTCCTAGCACCCGGCACTGACATTTTCACGCCGCCTTCCACCCCGTTTGCCTCGGTTATCCACAACTCCCCAGTTGTCCACAGCCTGGCTGTGAGATGGTGGCGCCCTCCCTCGTCACTCTGCGACGGTGGATCGCACACGCACCGTGACAGCCGGCGAAGGCCCGGCGACGGCGCGGCCGAGGGGGAGCGATGAACGACGGCCCGGACCCGGGCGCTCAGTGGCGCCGCGCGTTCGGCCGCTGGGGCGAAGACCTGGCGGCCCGGCACCTGCAGAACGCGGGCCTGGTGGTGCTCAGCCGCAACTGGCTCTGCCGCGAAGGCGAACTCGACCTCGTACTGGCCGACGGCGACAAGGTCGTCTTCTGCGAGGTCAAAACCCGCGCCACCAACGCCTACGGCTCCCCGGCGGAATCCGTGACGGCCGAGAAGATCACCCGCATCCACCGCGCCGCCCAACGCTGGCTGCGCGCCCACCGCGTCGGCTGGTGCCGCACCCGCTACGACGTCGTGACCGTCTTCGCCCCCGCCGGGGCCCACCCGCAGGTCCACCACATCGCGGGAGCCTTCTGATGCCCATCGCGTTTGCCCACTACCCGCACCGAGCCCACCTCGACAAACTTCGCGACTCACGTCGATCCGGTGTCCTCGCGAAGCTGCCCCGTGTTGCGCTGCCGCGGTGCAACTACACCGCCCCAGCCTTGGCGCTCCGCGGTGCCGGGAGCGGCTTTATGACCGCCGAAGCAGCCTGCGGGATTGCGTTGCCGCGCCGTGTCGGGCGTGCCCCTGCGGCCCACACCTTCGGTGTGCTGCTCACACCGAAGGTGCATTGCACCGGGCTGCTCGATGCCCGACGCCGCCACGCCGAGATCGGCGAAGCGACCCACGCGACCGTTGCGGAGGTGGCCTGATGCCCATCGCCAAAGCCTGGAGCGTCGCGCTCTTGGGAATCGAAGGCCGCGTGATCGAGATCGAGGCCGACCTCGGTGGCGGACTGAGCCGGGTGACCCTCGTCGGCCTGCCCGACGCCGGGCTGAGAGAAGCGAAGGACCGCGTGCGCTCGGCCGTCCGCAACTCCGGCCAGCCCTGGCCCGACGGCAAAGTCACGCTCGGCCTCTCGCCTGCCAACCTCCCCAAGGTCGGGTCCGGCTACGACCTCGGCATCGCCGCCGCCGTGCTTGCCGCGAACGGAGCCGTCCCGGCCACGAAACTGCTGCGCACCATCCTCCTCGGCGAACTGGCCCTCGACGGCCGCATCCGCCCCGTCCGAGGAGTACTCCCTGGGCTCCTGGCCGCCCGAGCCGCCGGTTACGAGCGAGCCGTCGTCCCGTCGGAGTCGCTCTTCGAAGCCGCGCTCGTCGACGGTCTCGAAGTCGCCGGCGTCTCGCGCCTGGCCGATCTCGTCGCGTGGCTCAAGGGCGAAGGCGAACTCGAGTCGAGTCCGGAACCCGTCGCAGCCGAACCACCGGAAGTACCAGACCTGGCCGACGTGGTCGGCCAGCCCGAAGCCCGCTGGGCACTGGAGGTTGCCGCCGCGGGCGGGCACCACCTGCTGCTCACCGGCCCACCGGGCGTCGGCAAGACGATGCTCGCCAAACGCCTGCCCGGCTTGCTCCCGGCGTTGTCCCAAGAGGAATCACTGCAGGTCACAGCGATCCACTCCATCGACGGCTCCCTGTCCAAGGCGTCGCCGCTCGTCACCGTCCCGCCGTTCGTCGCGCCGCACCACTCGATCACCGTCGCGGCGCTCGTCGGCGGTGGCAGCGGCATCGCGACGCCCGGTGCCATTAGCCGGGCCCACCGCGGCGTGCTGTTCCTGGACGAGGTCTGCGAGTTCAGCGGCCACCGCCTCGACTCGCTGCGCACCGTCCTCGAAGAGGGCGAGGTCCGCATCGCCCGCACCAAGGGCTCCGTCCGCTACCCGGCCCGCTTCCAGCTCATCCTGGCCACCAACCCGTGCCCCTGCGCGCCGCCGCGTGAGACCGACTGCATCTGCTCGCCGGTCGTCCGCCGGCGCTACCTCGGGCGGATCTCGGGACCGTTGCTGGACCGCGTCGACCTCCGCGTGCGCCTGCGGCCGCTGACCGCCATCTCCGCCCACCAGTCCGCGGCGCCGGAATCGTCCGAGACGGTCCGCGCCCGCGTCCTGGCCGCCCGCGACCGCGCGGCCCACCGCTGGCGCACACACGGCTGGCGCGCCAACTCCGACGTCCCCGGCCCCGCCCTCCGCCGCGAGTTCGTGTTGCCGTCGGCCACCACGGCCTTGCTCGACCGCGCCCTCGACCGGGGCCTCCTCACGGCCCGCGGCGCCGACCGGTGCCTTCGCATCGCCTGGACGCTCGCCGACCTGTCCGCCACGCCCCACCCGACCCCCGACCACGTCGCCGCCGCTCTCGACTTCCGTGAAAGGACCGCCGCATGACCCAGCCCCGAAAGGAATCCGCTGTGAAACGCCACCTGCGTCTCGTCTCGAATCCCCACAACCTGCCCGAACGCGATCCCGCCGGCGTGCGCGCCGTCCTCGCGCCGCGCCGGCTTTTGCTCGTGAGACTGAGAGGTGCGGCATGACGGCCCTGCCCACCGAACAGCCCGTCGCCGTGGCCACCGACGAAGAACGCCTCGCCCGCGCCTACCTGCTGCGCGTCGCCGAACCTCCGGCGCCGGCGTTGGTCGCGTTCGTGGGGGAGCGCGGACCCGTCGAGGCCGCGGCCCGCGTCCGCAGCGGCGACTGCCCCGACAAGGTCCGCCGGGAAACCGCCGCCCGGCGCGAAGTCGACCTGGCCGAGCAAGACCTGGAGACGGCGGCGAAAACCCGAGCCCGCCTCGTCGTCCCCGAGGACCACGAGTGGCCGGCGTGGCCGTTGCTCTCGCTGGCGGTCGCGACCGGCCGTGGAGTCGAGAACGTCGCCGCCCCGCTCGGCCTCTGGGTCCGCGGCGACGCCAACCTGGCGAAGGCGGCCGACCGAGCGGTCGCCGTCGTCGGGGCGCGCCTCGCGACCAACTACGGAAAACACCACTCCGCCGAGCTCGCCCACGGCCTCGCCAGCCGCGGCGTCCCGGTGTTCTCCGGCGCCGCCCTGGGCATCGACGGTGCCGCCCACCGTGGTGCCCTCGGCGCCGGCGGCGTCACGGTCGCCGTGCTGGGCTGCGCCGCCGACATCGGCTACCCGGCCGGCCACGTCGACCTGCTCAAGCGCATCGCTGACAACGGTGGCGCCGTCGTCAGCGAGTACGCCCCCGGCACCCCGCCCGCGCGCCACCGCTTCCTCGTCCGCAACCGCCTCATCGCCGGCCTCACCGACGGCACCGTCGTCATCGAAGCCGGCCTCCGCAGCGGCGCGCGCAACACCGCCACCACCGCGGGCGCCCTCGGCAAAGTCGTGATGGCGCTGCCGGGCCCCGTCCAATCCGCCAACTCCGCCGGCTGCCACGCCCTCATCCGCGACTGCAAGGCCACCCTGGTCACCTCCGTCGACGAGGTCGTCGACACCGTCGGCCGGTTCGGCCCCGCCCCCGAACCGGAAAACCCCCGCCCGCGCCGCCCCACCGACGTCCTCGCCCCGGAAGCCCTCCGCGTCTACGAAGCACTCGTCCCCCGCGCCGGCCGCTCGGCCGACCAGGTCGCCACCGAATCGGGCGTCCCGGTCGACCGCGTGCGCGCCCTGCTGCCCGAACTGGAAATCGACGGCTTCGCCGTCCGCGGCGACACCGGCTGGCGCCGCATCGTCCGCGCGGCACCACGGTGACCGGCGCTCGCCGCCGTGCCCATGCGGAAGACGAGTCCGTCCGGCCACGGATCGGTCCGCGGTGAACGGCTCCGAGTTTCGTGCGTGGCCGCCGGCCACGCGATGCCGGATCGCACCGGATGTCGCCGCGCTCGGCCGCACGCGGCACGGCATCCGCGCCGGTCCGCAGGACCTTGATCGGTGCCGGACACGGCGTCCCGCCGCGTGCCACTGCACCGACGCCCGCGCGGCACCTCGGTCGACGGCAACGACCGCGGCCGCGACGCACAGCCCGCTTGGCCCGGAATGTGCGTGCGGCACCGAGGAGAACGGCGTGGCGATGCTTGACCTCGGGCGGTGGTTCGCGCAGCGTGATCGTCATGTCGTCAGCGAGCGCCCGCCGGGACGCGGCCCCGCGCGCTTCGGGGCACCGGAAAGGTCCGCAGCGGCCGGATCTACGGGCGGTGCGCGAGGGGTTGCCCGGCCCGGAGCGCGCGCTGGTGGCCGAGTACGAACGGCATCTGGCGCTGGAGCGCGGGCTGTCGCCGCACACGGTGCGGGCGTACGTGGGCGACGTGGTGTCGCTGCTGGGGTTCCTGACCGCGGCGGAGGACGAGAACCGCGGGCTGGCGGATCTCGACCTCGGACTGCTGCGCGCCTGGCTCGCCGGGCAGCGCGCGGACGGCGCCGGCCGGACCACCTTGGCACGCCGGGCGGCGGCGGCGCGGACGTTCACTGCCTGGGCTCACCGCCAGGGGGCGCTGAAGGCGGACCCGGGCGGCCGGCTCGCGGCACCGCGGGCGCACCGGACGTTGCCGGGCGTGCTGCGGGCCGATCAGGCGGACGAGCTGATGCAGGCGGCCGCGATGGGAGCCGAGCAGCGGGATCCGGTTGCGCTGCGTGACCGTGCGCTCGTCGAACTGCTCTACGCGAGTGGCATCCGGGTGTCGGAGCTGTGTGGTCTGGACGTCGGCGCGGTCGATTTCGGGCGGCGTGTCGTCTCGGTGATCGGGAAAGGGGACAAGGAGCGGACGGTGCCGTTCGGCGTTCCGGCGGCCGAAGCGCTCACCGCGTGGCTCGACGCGGGGCGTCCGGAGCTCTCCGGTCCGAAGTCGGAACAAGCGCTCTTCCTGGGGGTTCGCGGCAGCCGGCTCGATCCGCGTGCGGCGCGGCGCGTGGTGCACGAAGCGGTGGCTGCGGTACCCGGAGCACTCGACATGGGGCCACACGGACTACGTCACTCGGCCGCGACCCATCTGCTGGAAGGAGGTGCCGATCTCAGGAGCGTTCAGGAACTGCTCGGTCACGCTACGCTTGCCACGACCCAGCTCTACACTCACGTGACCGTCGATCGGCTGAAGGCGATCCATGACCGAGCGCACCCACGGGCCTGACGAGGCCGGTGGCGGCTCGGCCGGAAAACCGGGGGCCGAACCGCCGGCGCACGCGCAGCCGCACGAGCACGGAGACCATACTGAGCCGCATGCCGAGAACGACCGTGCAATGACCTCCACGCCGCAAGTCACGGACGCCGGGGTGAGCACTGCCGGAGGCGAGGGCGCCGTCAGCGAGGACGGGCGTCCCGGTCATGACGTCGACGCGGGCATCCAGGCCTTGTGGCAGCAGTTCGCCGACAAGCCGGACCAGGTGTCGCGCGACCGGCTGGTGCTGCATTACGCGCCCCTGGTGAAGTACGTCGCCGGCCGCGTGGGCACGGGCCTGCCGACGCACGTCGACGTGGGCGACTTGGTGCAGTCCGGCATCTTCGGCCTCGTCGACGCGATCGAGAAGTTCGAGCCCGCCCGCGGGCTGCGGTTCGAGACGTACGCGATGCAGCGCATCCGCGGCGCCATCCTCGACGATCTGCGCTCCCAGGACTGGGTGCCCCGGGCCGTGCGCAGCAAGGCGAAGGAGGCGGAGCGCGCCCTCGAACGCCTCGGTGCGCGCCTGCACCGGACCCCCACCGACGCCGAGCTGGCCACCGAGCTCAACATCGGCCTCGACGACCTGCGCGACTTCTACGGCCAGCTCCAGCTCACCAGCGTCGTCGCGCTGGAGGACCTCGTCGCGGCCGGCAAGGACAGCGGTTCGCTCGTCGACACGCTCCCCGACGACGGCGCCGTCGACCCCGTCGCCGTCCTCGTCGACCAGGACAACCGCCGCCAGCTCGCAGAGGCCATCGCCCAGCTGACCGAGCGCGACAAGATCGTGGTCAGCCTCTACTACTTCGAAAGCCTCACGCTCGCCGAGATCGGCAAGGTCCTGGGCGTCACCGAGTCCCGCGTGAGCCAGCTCCACACCCGCGCCGTGATGCGGCTGCGCGCCAAGCTCACGGAGCAGCCCAGCACCTGATTACCGCGGGTCGGCCCACGGTTTAAGCCGGACTCGGCCCGGCGTGCCGACGAGCGCCAGCGGATCGATGTACTCCTCTCCCTTGCGGGCGCCCCAGTGCAGGCACGCGGCGGTCGGACAGCCGGGGTGCCCGGCGGCCACGGTGCCCAGCGGCTGGCCGCGGTAGACCTGGTCGCCGGCGGCCACGGACGGCGTGAGGGGCAGGTAGGTCGTGCGAAGACCCCCGTCGTGATCCACCGCGACGACGCCGTGGCCCCCGACCTCGCCCGCGAAGATCACCACGCCCATATCGGCCGCGAGAACCTGCTGCCCCGCAGCAGCCTCCAGGTCGACGCCGCGGTGGCCGGGCCCGTAGACCGTGGCGGGCGGCTCGAAGAACCGGGTGACCTTCGGCCGGGGTGTGAGCGGCCACGCCAACCGCCCCGCTTGCGCGCCGGCCCCCGCTGCAGGCGGAACATCCGCGAACGCCCGCCCCGCCCACGCACCGGGCACCACGGCCAGCAGCACCAGCGCCGCACCCAGCACCAGCCGGGTCCGCCCCGCCGCCCGGCGCAGCACATCGAGCCACCGCATCCACAACGGCGGCGCCGGGCGCCGGTGGCGGCCCCGCCGAGGCCTTCCGGGCAGCACCGGCCTGGCGGCCACCGCGCCCCGACTCGGCGACGCATCGCGGCCGGACCGCGCCGGCCGGCCGGACCGCGCCGGGGGGCCAGGCCGGTCAGGCAGGGCAGCGCCGCCGAGCAAGGCAGGTCCGGGGAGCAAGAGAGGTCCGGGGAGCGAGTCATGCACGCCCGGCATGGCAGGCACGCCCGACATGGCGGACTCGCCTGGCAAGGCCGGCTCGCCTGGTGAGGCAGAACCACTCGGCAAGGCGCCGGGCCTGGCATGCACGTCCCGCGAGGCAGAGCCGCCCGGCATGGCAGAGCCGCCCGGCATGCCGGACTCGTTTGGCAAGGCGGAGTCGCCCGGCATGGCAGTGTTGACCAGCATGGGCGAGCCGCTGGACATGGGGGACGCGCTCGGCGAGGCGGCGCCGCCTGGCGTGGCGGAGTCGCGTGGCGTGGCGGAGCCGCTGGACAAGGCAAACGTGCCCCGCGAGGCGGACGCGCTCGGCGAGGCGGCGCCGCCTGGCGAGGTGGAGTCGCGTGGCGTGGCGGAGCCGCTGGACAAGGCAAACGTGCCCCGCGAGGCGGACACGCTCGGCAAGGCCGAGCCGCCCGGCGCGGCGAAGTCGCGTGGCGTGGCGGAGTCGCCTGGCGAGGTGGAGTCGCGTGGCGTGGCGGAGCCGCTGGACAAGGCAGAGCCGTCAGGCAAGGCGAGCCGGGAAACCCAAGGCGCCCCTCGGGCGCCCGCAGCACCCACGGCACGTCGAGCATCCGGCCGGCCGAGCGGACCCCAAGCACCTAGCTCGGCCGAACCACACAGGCCACCCGCCGCGCGCGAGTCACCTGAAGGATCCGAGGCGCCCGAAGCGGCCAGAACCCCCAGAACACCCGCAGCCCCCGGATCAGCAAGCACACCAGAAGCGCCCACACCACCCGAAAACCGCAAAACACGCAGCATCCGCAAAGCGCCGCGCCCCAGCGCAAAGCGCGGCCGCGGCGTCGGAGAGGGCGGCGGGGAACACGAGGTCGTCGTCACGGGTTCGATCATGCGGCACCCTCGGACCGGCACCCTGCCAACAAGGCGAGTTATCCACAGGTGGCCCGAGTTGTGGACAACTCCGCCGGGCGGGAGCGCTGCCGGTGGGGGCGCCCCTGGTGGCAGGGGGTAGAATCTTTCCCGCAGCCCACTCGCTGGGCTGACTTCGCGTGCTCGTGCGCGCGGCCCCGGACGGTTCCGCTTGAAACACCAGTGGAGGCCCGGACGGAGGAGTCGCACGGCGCCCGGCGGTCCCTGGGGTTCTCGGCAGTGAGAGCACCGGGGTCCGGATGCCGGCACGAGCACCAGGGCGAGCGGTCACCCGGCCGCGAGCGACAAACCGAACGAGCACGTCCGCGGGCGCGAACCGCGGGGGTGCGCGACTACAGAGAAGGTGTGATTCCGGCAATGGCCGTCGTCACCATGAAGCAGCTGCTCGACAGCGGCGTGCACTTCGGGCACCAGACCCGTCGGTGGAACCCGAAGATGAAGCGCTACATCTTCACCGAGCGCAACGGCATCTACATCATCGACCTGCAGCAGACGCTGACGTACATCGACCGTGCGTTCGAGTTCATCAAGGAAACCGTCGCGCACGGCGGCACGATCATGTTCGTCGGCACGAAGAAGCAGGCTCAGGAAGCCATCGCCAACGAGGCCGCGCGCGTGGGCATGCCCTACGTGAACCAGCGCTGGCTCGGCGGCATGCTGACCAACTTCCAGACCGTGCACAAGCGCCTCCTGCGCCTCAAGGAGCTCGAGGCCCAGGAGCAGACCGGCGGCTTCGCCGGCCTCACCAAGCGCGAGATCCTCACGCTCACCCGTGAGAAGGACAAGCTCGAGAAGACCCTCGGCGGTATCCGCGACATGGCCAAGGTGCCGAGCGCGGTGTGGATCGTCGACACGAAGAAGGAGCACATCGCCGTCGGCGAGGCTCGCAAGCTGAACATCCCGGTCGTCGCGATCCTGGACACGAACTGTGACCCGGACGAGGTCGACTACCCGATCCCGGGCAACGACGACGCGATCCGCTCGGCCGCGCTGCTCACCAAGGTGGTGGCCGAGGCCGCCGCCGCCGGTCTGATGGCCCGTTCGAGCCGTGGTGGCGCGTCGGCCGACGCGAAGCCGGAGCCGGGCGTGGCGTCGGACGAGCCGCTGGCCGAGTGGGAGAAGGAGCTGCTCGCCGGTTCGGAGACCGCCGCGGCCGACGCCACCGAGGCGGCTGCCGCGACCGAGGCCGCCACCGAGGCGGCCCCCGAAGCCGTGACCGAGCAGGCCCCGGCCAACTCCTGATCCACCGTGCCCGGGTGGCCCGCGCAGGGCCACCCGGGCGCTGATCACCTCACACGTACCTGAAACGGACGGATTCAACACGATGGCGAACTACACCGCCGCTGACGTGAAGCGCCTGCGCGAGATGACCGGCGCCGGCATGATGGACTGCAAGAAGGCCCTCGAAGAGAACGACGGCGACTTCGAGAAGGCCGTCGAGTTCCTGCGCATCAAGGGTGCCAAGGACGTCGGCAAGCGCGCCGAGCGCGCCACCGCCGAGGGCCTCGTCACCGGCGAAGGCGGCGTGCTCATCGAGCTCGACTCCGAGACCGACTTCGTCGCCAAGAACGACGACTTCCAGCAGCTCGCCGCGAAGATCGTCGAGGTCGCGAAGACCCTCAAGACCAGCGACGTCGAGGCCCTCAAGGTCGCCGACCTCGACGGCAAGCCCGTGATCGACACCGTGCAGGAGCTCTCGGCCCGCATCGGCGAGAAGCTCGAGCTGCGCCGCGTCGTCGCGTTCGAGGGCAAGACCGCCACCTACCTGCACCGCCGCGGCTCGGACCTGCCGCCGGCCGTGGGCGTGCTCGTCGAGTTCACCGGTGACGACGCCGAAGCCGCCCGCGGTGCCGCCATGCAGGTCGCCGCGCTGCGCGCGAAGTACCTGACCCGCGAGGAGGTGCCGGCCGAGATCGTCGAGAACGAGCGCCGCATCGCCGAGCAGACCGCCCGCGAAGAGGGCAAGCCGGAGCAGGCCCTGCCGAAGATCATCGAAGGCAAGGTCACCGCGTACTACAAGGACAACGTCCTGCTCGAGCAGCCGTCGGTCAAGGACAACAAGAAGACCGTGAAGGCCCTCCTCGACGAGGCCGGCGTGACCCTGACCCGGTTCGCCCGGTTCGAGGTCGGCCAGGCCTGAGCGAGGTACTGGGACTAGGTTCTGCCACTGTGCCCCCGTCTCCGCGGTGCGGGGACGGGGGCACAGTCGGGTCCAGCCGCCCGGCACCCTCACAAAGGGGAACGGCGGCCATCGAACACAGGAGGCGACACACAGATGGGTGACCGGGTCGACGGTGGCTACCGAAGGGTGCTGCTGAAACTGGGCGGCGAGATGTTCGGTGGCGGCTCGATCGGGGTCGACCCCGACGTCGTCCACTCCGTCGCGCGCCAGATCGCCGCGGTCGCGCGCACCGGCGTGCAGGTGGCGGTGGTGATCGGCGGTGGCAACTATTTCCGCGGTGCGGAGCTGTCCCAACGGGGGATGGACCGTGACCGCGCCGACTACATGGCCATGCTGGGCACCGTGATGAACTGCCTGGCCCTGCAGGACTTCCTGGAGAAAGAAGGCCTGCCCACCCGCGTGCAGACCGCCATCACGATGGGCCAGGTCGCCGAGCCGTACATCCCGCGCCGCGCCGAGCGGCACCTGGAGAAGGGCCGCGTGGTCATCTTCGGCGCCGGGGTCGGCATGCCGTACTTCTCTACCGACACCGCCGCCGCGCAGCGCGCGCTGGAGCTCGGCTGCGAAGCCGTGCTCATGGCCAAGGCCGTGGACGGTGTCTACACCGCCGACCCGAAGATCGACCCGAGCGCCACGATGTTCCACGAGATCAGCCACCGCGAGGTGCTCGAGCGAGGCCTCAAGGTCGCCGACGCCACCGCGTTCAGCCTCTGCATGGACAACAACATGCCGATCATCGTCTTCAACCTGCTCACCGAGGGGAACATCGCCCGTGCGGTGAGTGGTGAGAGGATCGGGACGCTGGTCAGCACCCCCGCCGACGGGGTGTCGGCCTAGACCTGCTGGGATCAGCACAGGTTCGACCATCACAACACCGGGAGTAGCCGTGATCGACGAGACCCTCCTCGACGCCGAGGAGAAGATGGAAAAAGCGGTGTCCGTCGCGAAGGACGACCTGACGTCGGTGCGGACCGGCCGGGCCACCCCGTCGATGTTCTCGCGCATCGTCGTCGAGTACTACGGCGCGATGACCCCGCTCAACCAGCTGGCGAGTGTCAACGTGCCCGAGGCGCGCATGGCGCTGATCAAGCCCTACGACCAGACGCAGCTCGGTGCCATCGAGAAGGCCATCCGCGAGTCCGACCTGGGCGTCAACCCCAGCAACGACGGCAACGTCATCCGCATCGTCATCCCGCAGCTCACCGAAGAGCGGCGCAAGGAGATGGTGAAGATGGCGAAGGGCAAGGGCGAGGACGCCCGCGTGTCGATCCGCAGCATCCGCCGCAAGGCCAAGGAAGAGCTCGACCGGATCGCCAAGGACGGCGAAGCGGGTGAGGACGAGGTCGCGCGCGCCGAGAAGGAGCTGCAGAACCTCACCGACACCTACGTGCACCAGGTCGACGAGCTGGTGAAGCACAAGGAAGCCGAGCTGCTCGAGGTCTGATGAGCCAGGTGAGCGAGGAACGAGACGAGCGGGTGGAGCACACCCCGCAGCCGGACCCGGCTGACAAGCCCGAACCGGGTGGACAGCCGGAGCCGGCCAAGAAGGACTCCCGGGCCGGGCGCAACCTGCCCGCGGCCATCGGTGTGGGCCTGGTGCTCGGCGCGGCCATCATCGTTTCCCTGCTCACCGTCCGCTTCATCTTCATCGGGGTCATCGCGATCGCGATCGGGGTCGGCACCTTCGAGTTCGCCGGCGTGCTCAAGCGCGTCGCGAACATCAAGGTCGCGATGATCCCCGTGCTCGTCGGCGGCCAGGCGATGATCTGGCTGGCCTGGCCGTTCGGCCGCGCGGGCGCGCTCACGGCGTTCGTCATCACGGTGCTCGCCTGCCTGCTCTGGCGGCTGCCCGGCGGCGCCGACGGCTACCTGCGCGACATCTCGGCTTCGGTGTTCGCGAGCGCGTACCTGCCGCTGTTCGGCGCGTTCGCCGCGATGCTCGTGACGCCCGAGGACGGCGTCGGCCGGGTCCTCACGTTCCTCATCGCCGTGGTCGCCTCCGACACCGGCGGTTACATCGCCGGCGTGCTCGGCGGCAAGCACCCGATGGCACCGACGATCAGCCCGAAGAAGTCCTGGGAGGGCTTCGCCGGGTCGATGGTCGCCGGCATCGTCGCCGGCATCCTCACGATCAGCCTGATGCTCCACGGCCACACCTGGCAGGGCGTGGTCTTCGGCGCGGCGATCGTGCTCACCGCGACGCTGGGCGACCTCGTCGAGTCGCTGATCAAGCGCGACCTCGGCATCAAGGACATGGGCACGCTCCTGCCAGGCCACGGCGGCATCATGGACCGGCTCGACTCGCTGCTGCCCTCGGCCGTCGTCTCCTGGCTGCTGCTGTCCGCGTTCATCCCCGCGTGACGCGCCCGACCCCCCTGAGCCACCCGACCCCCGGACCTGCGGTGGGAGCTTCGGCCTCCCAGGGGTAGCCAACGGTTCGTGGACCACCGAAGCGTCGGCGCGTTTCACTCGAGGTCATGACCGCCTCGACCCCACCTTCGACCCGCGAACGTTCCTCGGCCCGGCTCGCGCTCGCCGCGGTGTGCCTCGGGTTCGTGATGATCACGCTCGACGCGACCATCGTGAACCTCGCGCTGCCGGCCATCGGCGCCGAGTTCGGCGAACCGTCCACGGCCGCGCTGCAGTGGGTCGTCGACTCCTACACCGTCGCGCTCGCCGCGTTCCTGCTCACGTGGGGCGAGGCGGGGGACCGGTGGGGCTCGCGGCGCGTCTTCGAGATCGGCGTCGCGGTGTTCGTGCTCGCCTCGATCGCCTGTGCCGCAGCGGATTCCCTGCCGTGGCTCGTCGCCGCCCGCGCGGTGCAGGGGGCCGGCGCGGCGGCGCTGCTGCCGTCGTCGCTGGCGCTGATCGTGCACCAGTTCCCCGAAGCCGGCGCCCGGGCCCGCGCGCTCGGCGTGTGGGGCGGGATGAGCGGCGTCGGGCTCGCGGCGGGACCGATGCTCGGCGGCCTCGCGGTCGGGCTGGCCGACTGGCGGCTGGTCTTCGCGGTCAACGTGCCCGTCGGGTTGATCGCGATCGCGTTGACGCGCCGGTACGTCACCGAAACCACGCCGCGCCGGCAAGCCCGCATCGACGGCGTCGGGCAGGTCCTCGGCACGGCCGCGCTGGCCTGCGTGGTCGCCGGGTTCATCGAGGCCGGGCACGCGGGCTGGGCGGACGCGACCACGCTCGTGCTCGTCGGAGCCGGCGTCGTGGCCGGGATCGCGTTCGTGGTCGCGGAAATGGCGATCGCCGTGCCCGTGTTGCCGCTGGGTGTGCTGCGCGTGCGGGCCTTCGCTGTGGCGACGGCGATCGGCGGCCTGTTCAACTTCTGCCTCTACGGCACGCTGTTCTGCCTCGCCCTGTTCCTGCAACGCGTGTGGCACCTCAGCGCGCTCGTCGCCGGGCTCGCCCTCGTGCCACTCACGCTCGCGGTGGGGCTCAACGCGTTCTTCAGCGGCCGGCTCACGCACCGGTTCGGCTCGCGCCTGCCGATCGTCGCCGGCAGCCTCACGGCGCTGGTCGGCGCGGCGGGGATGGCGTTGCTGCCGGACGAGCGGTCGCCGGTGCTGCTGGTGGTCTTCTCGCTGGTCTTCGGGCTCTGCTCACTCGCGATGCCCGCGATGACGTCGCTGGCCATGAACGCGTTGCCCGGCAAAGCAGGCATCGCCGCGGGCGTGCTCAACGCGGCGCGCCAGACCGGCGGCGCGGTCGGCGTGGCGCTCGTCGGCGGGCTGTTGCCGGGCACGGCGATGTGGGTCGTGGCCGGGGGCTACGGCGGGATCGTCCTGCTGACGGCGTTGCTGCGGCCCCAGTCTTCGTGAGGCTCAGCCGTTGTGAGGCTCAGTCGTCGTAAGGGTCATCGACCTCGGCGCGGCCGACGTCGTCGAGGGTGCGCGAGTGGTCGATCACCGCGAACACCGCGCCGTCCGGGTCGGCGAGGATCGCCATGCGGCCGAAGGGCGTGTCGTACGGCTGGATCACCACGGACCCGCCGAGCATCAGCGCCTGGCCCGCAGTCGCGTCGCAGCCGCGCGCCGGGTCGACCTCGAAGTAGACGAGCCAGTGCGGGGGAGTGTCGCGGCTGTACTCCGGGCCCATCACGTAGCGGTAGAGCACAGGCGTGTGCTCGATGAGGTATTCCGCGTAGTCGACGGTCTCGCCGTCGCCGATCTGGTGGCTCGCGTAGTTGAAGAGCTTGGTGTAGAAGTGGTCGGCCGCCGCGCCGTCGTGCGCGTTGAGGTCGGCGCCGCTGAACGTGTTGGGGATCCCGGTCACGAACCGCCAGTCCTGCGGCGCTTCCCAAAACACCACGGGCGCGCCCGCCGCGTCGATCGCGTGCAGGATGCTGCCGCGCTCGGGGATCGCGACGGGTCCGAGCGTCACCCGGCCGCCGAGGTGCTCCACCCACTCGGCCGCGCTCGCGGTGTGCGGCACGGAGACGTGCAGCGTCCAGCCGGGCTCGGTCTGCACTCCGGCTTGGTAGAGACCGCCGGTCGGCTCGCCGGCGAGCGACGAGATCCAGTAGCGGCCGGTGGGCGTGGCGGGGTCGCGGCGCACGTCGTACTGCCAGCCGAACAAGCCCGTGTAGAACTGTTGCGACACCGCTTCGTCGCGACAGGCCACCTCGATCCAGCACGGGAGGCCGGCCGGAATCGCGCTTGTGCTGGCCGAACCGATGGTCATCGCGGCCTCCTCCCAGTGAGCAAGAAGTCTATTCGGTGCCCGTGATTTTTTCGCTGTGAGCCCCGGACCCCGGAACCGGCTCGCGGCCGACGTCGTTGGAGAAGTTCGTGCGATGGTTCCCCCGCTCCACAGGCCGGTCTCGGGCGACGGAGGTCTTGCCGAGCCCCAACATCTGGTACTACCAGCAGGCTTACGAGGTGGAGAACCGCGCGCAGGACGTCGACGGCGAGATCTGGCGCGTCCTGCGCGAGGAGTGCGACTGGACCGGACGCGACGTGCTCGACCTCGGTTGTGGTGACGGATTCCACTTGCCGCGCTTCGCCCGCGACGCGCGCTCAGTGCTCGGCGTCGAGCCGCACGCACCGCTGGCGCGCGACGCGGCGAAGCGTGTGCGGGAACTGCCGAACGTGTCCGTGCGCGAAGGCCGCGCGCAGCGGCTGCCGGTCGACGACGCGAGCGTCGACGTGGTCCACGCGCGCACGGCGTACTTCTTCGGCCCCGGCTGCGAGCCGGGGCTGCGTGAAGCGGAACGCGTGCTGCGGCCCGGCGGATCGATCCTGATCGTGGACCTCGACGCGACGAGCGAGCCCTACGGTGGCTGGCTGCGGGCGGATCTCCCGCACTACGACCCCGTGGAGATCGAGCGGTTCTTCGAAGGCGAGGGCTTCAACCTCCGGCGCGTGGCGACGCGCTGGTTGTTCACCGACCACGCCGCGATGGAGTCAGTGCTGAAGATCGAGTTCAGCGCGCAGGTCGCCGCGCGGGCCGTCGCCGAAGTGCACAAGCGCACGGTCAGCACAGCCGGCGGTGCCGGGGTGACGCTGCCGGTGGGCTATCGCGTGCACACGCGGGTCAAGCCCACCGGCCTCGTCCTGCCGGGTCACTCGGTTTCTTCCGGCGACTCGTCGGTTTCCTCGACCTCGCCGAGGATCGAGTAGACCGAGCGGCGTGCTTCGTTGAGCACGTCGACGACGCGGGCCTGCTGGCCCGGGCTGCCGGCGCGCATCACCTGCACGACCGCCGCCGCGAGCGTGGCGCCCGCCTTGCGAAGGTCGACCTCGACGGGGTCGACGTCCTCGGCGAAGTGCTCCCACGGCGGGGTGCCGGTCTGCTGCTCCGCGGCCGCGCGGCCCTCGTCGGTGAGCTCGAACAGCTTCTTGCCGTTCTCGTCCTTGCTCACGACCAGGCCTTCGTCGGCCAGCATCTGCAGCGTCGGGTAGATCGAGCCGGGGCTGGGCTTCCAGAAGCCGCCACTGCGCTCGCCGATCTCGCGGATGATCTCGTAACCGTGCCGCGGCTGTTCCGCGAGCAGGGTCAGGATCGCCGCGCGGACGTCACCGCGCCGGCCGCGACGCGGGCCGTGGCCTCGCCGTCCGCCGGGACCGCCGTGGCCTCGCCGGCCGCGACCCATCGGGCCGCCGGGGCCGAAGCCGAAGTCGCCGAACTCGCGGCCGAAGGGGCCGAAAGCGGGACGACCGTGTTCTCCGTGTTGGTGTGCGCCTCGCACACCGGGGTGAGGGTGCCTCATGTCGATGTTCCTTTCTCGAACGGTTGCGACTGGTTCACGATATATCGGAAACGGTCGGAGTGCAACGTGCCGACTGTCGGGGACCTGCGCGAGGCACGTTTGCGGTGGTCGGAGATACTCGAAGGAGTAGGAAGACGCCCCGTAACGACAGCCCTGACACGACCTGGGAGACCCGACCCCCCATGCTGGACCGAGTGGTCATCGACGCCCTGTTCCCCGCGGACCTGCCCGAGCCGGAGCACTGGGAGCAGCGCTACCCGGCGCGGCAGCTGCCCGACGGCGCGAAGGTGACCCGGTTCGGCCCGTCCCCCACGGGGTTCGTGCACATCGGCGGCATCTACGTCGCCACGATCGACCAGGACGTCGCCCGTCGGTCCGGCGGCCGCTACCTGGTGCGCGTCGAGGACACCGACCAGTCGCGCGAGGTCGAGGGCGCGCTGGAGCAATTCGAGCGCGGCTTCTCCTACTTCGGCCTGCAGGCCGACGAAGACACGCTGCGCGGCGGCGACTACGGCCCGTACCAGCAGTCGGGCCGCGAGCAGATCTACCTGTCCTACGTGCGGGAGCTGCTGCGCGAAGGCCGCGCGTACATCGACTTCGCGACGAAGGACGAGCTCGCGTCCATCACCGCGCGCCAGCAGGCCACGAAGCTTCCCACCGGCTATTACGGATCCTGGGCGATCTGGCGCGACGCCGACCCGGCCGACGTGCAGGCGAAGCTCGACGCCGGCGAACCGTGGGTCGTGCGGTTCCGCGCGCCCGACGACACCGGCGCGCGCGTGCGCTTCACCGACGCCATCCGCGGCACGATCGAGGCCGAGGCCAACCGCAACGACGTGGTGATCCTCAAGAGCTCAGACCAGAGCCCGCGGCTGCCGACCTACCACTTCGCGCACGCCGTGGACGACCACCTCATGCGCGTGAACCTCGTCATCCGCGGCGACGAGTGGATCTCGTCCGTGCCGGTGCACCAGCAGCTGTTCGACGCGCTCGGCTTCGAGCCGATCACCTACGCGCACATCGCCCCGCTGATGAAGCAGGAGGGCGGCAGCAAGCGCAAGCTGTCCAAGCGCAAGGACCCCGAGGCGTCGGTCGACTTCTACATCGAGGCCGGCTACCCGGTCGAGGCCGTCCTGTACTACCTGCGCGGGCTCGCCAACGGCCGCCTCGCCGAGCTGCCGCTGGCCCAGGCGCTGGACGAGCCGATCAACCTCGACGAGATGGGCGTCGCGGGACCGCTCGTGGACCTCGTGAAGCTCGACGACATCTCCGCCGACCACATCGCGACGATGTCCGGCGCGGAGATCCTCGCCGCCGTCCGCACGTGGGCGCAGCGCTTCGACCCGGAGCTGCTGTCGGTGCTCGATTCGTCGGAGGAGCTGGCCCTGCGCGCGCTGGCCGTCGAACGCGAAGGCGCCGAGAACCCGCGCAAGGACCTCAAGAAGTGGAGCGAGTTCCGCGCGGTCTACGGGTTCTTCTTCCCGCAGCTGCACGCCCCCGTGACCGGCCCGGACGACGAGCGCATCGCCGCGCTGGGCGTGGCGCCGGACGTCGTGCGCGCCGTCGCCTCCGACTTCGTCGCGAACTACCGGCAGCTCGACGACGGCCAGGAGTGGTTCCAGCAGATCCGTGACGTCGCGGCGAAGCACGGTTTCGCCAAGAACGCCAAGGAACTCAAGAAGGACCCCGACGCATACCCGGGCTCGATCCGCGAGGCCTCGCAGATCATCCGCATCGCGATCACCGGCTCCACCCGCAGCCCGGACCTGCACTCGATCACGCAGGCGCTGGGCCGCGACGAGACCCTGCGGCGGTTCGAGACGCTGACCGCTTGATCGCAGGCGTCGTGCCCTCGTCTCGGCCGCCGGCGGTGACCGGCGGCACACGGTCGGGGGAGTGCTGACGGCGTGTCCGGTGGACGTGGAATACTGGATCGGTTATGACTGCTCTCCCCCTTGTTTTCGACGCGCCCAAGCGCGGCCTGCCGCCGCGTCACCTCGCCGACCTCACCTCCGCCGAGCGGGCCGAGGCCGTGGTGGAGCTGGGGGAGAAGGCCTTCCGCGCGAAGCAGCTGTCGAACCACTACTTCTCGCGCCTGACCGTCGACCCGGCCGACATGACGGACATCCCCGCGGCCGCGCGTGAGCGTCTGGTCGCGGACCTGATGCCCTCGCTGCTCACCGAGGTCCGCGCCCTGTCCGCCGACGCCGGCGCCACGCGCAAGACCCTGTGGCGCGCCCACGACGGCACGCTGCTCGAGAGCGTGCTCATGCGCTACCCGGACCGCGCGACGCTGTGCATCTCGAGCCAGGCCGGCTGCGGCATGGCGTGCCCCTTCTGCGCCACCGGCCAGGGCGGCCTCGACCGCAACCTCTCGACGGCCGAGATCGTCGACCAGGTCCGCTCCGCCGCCGCCGTCATGCGCGACGGCGACATGCCCGGCGGACCCGGCCGCCTGTCGAACATCGTGTTCATGGGCATGGGCGAGCCGCTCGCGAACTACAAGCGGGTGGTGGCCGCGGTGCGGCGGATTACGGAGCCGGCTCCGTCGGGTTTGGGGATCGGTCAGCGTTCGGTGACGGTGTCGACGGTGGGTTTGGCGCCGGCGATCCGGAAGCTGGCGGACGAGAAGATGCAGGTGCGTCTGGCGGTGTCGCTGCACACCCCGGATGACGAGCTGCGGGACACGCTGGTGCCGGTGAACAACCGCTGGTCGGTGGATGAGGTCTTGTCGGCGGCGCGGTATTACGCGGACACGTCTGGTCGGCGGGTGTCGATCGAGTACGCGTTGATCCGGGACATCAACGACCAGCCGTGGCGGGCGGAGTTGCTGGCGAAGCGGTTGCGCAAGCACTTGGGTCAGCTGGTGCACGTGAACGTGATCCCACTGAACCCGACGCCGGGTTCGAAGTGGGACGCGTCGCCGAAGCCGGTGGAGCGGGAGTTCGTGCGGCTGGTGAACGCGGGGGGCGTAGCCTGCACCGTGCGCGACACCCGCGGCCAGGACATTGCGGCGGCGTGTGGCCAGTTGGCTGCCGAAGGCTGAGTTTTTCGTTTCAGTGATGGGAAAGTTCTTGTGATTTCAACCCCGTGTCTGCTGGACCCGGCTGCCGAGGAACTCAAGCTGCGCGACATCTCCGGCGGGGTGGCGGTGGCCCGCGCGGCCCGCACGCTGCTGGGCGAGCGGTTTGATTCGGAGAGCTTCATGTACGTGCTGATGCGCGCGTACTCGGTGGACTTCCACGCCGCCCGCGACGCGGCCCGTTGGCAGGGCTTCGGCGAAAGCCCGCGGGCGTTGTCGGATGCGGATCTTGAGGTGCTGCTCGCGCCCTGGCTCGCCACGCGGTAGCTACGGAGATCGACTCGGCTGCTTCTGGCATGGCCAATCGGCCACTCGGTCGCTCAGTCACGAGAACGGTTACGGGAGCACGCGATCCTCGCTGCCATTTCGTCCACATCGGACAGAGCTCACCACTGACCGCTGGCCGAGCAGAACCATGCCCTACGTGATCACAGACGCCTGCGTCGGCGGAATGGACTGCAGGTGCGTCGCCGGTCATCGTTTGTAGCGGAAGTGCGGCGCTGCTTTCGGGGTGTTCATCGAAACCGTCGCGACGAGCTGCAGGGCCAGCTGGCCGATCGGGAGCAGGGTTTTGAGGACACTCGACGGAGCGACCCAGAAGCTGAGGCCGTACCGCGCGGTCATCGCGCCGATCGAGAGGACGGCCAGGATCGTGAGCAGCGTAAGGAGGCTGCGGGCCCATCTCGCGCCCGCGCGCATCTTCACGGCCAGGAACAGGATTCCGGCTTCCAGCGCGACCACGAGTGCGGCGCTGCCGGTGGTCTGGACGCCGGCCAGAAGTTGGGCGAGGACGACGAGCACTGCCACGCCGACGAGCACCAGCCACAGGACGAACGCGAGGGTGACCGCGGCGGGAGGACGGGGCTTCATCCGTCGTGCGGTGGCCGGGCCGGCGTCCTCGGTGTTCGTCACCGGCTCACTGTAGGGCGCCGCCTGGCCGGCGGTGCTGCGGTTGGATAACTGTTGCCGGGTAGGCGCCCCGGTCACGAGTGGCGCAGCTGCGGCCACAGCGTAGTTCCTCGGTCTCGAAACGGTGTCCAGGCCGCCCGCGCTATCGCACCTCGAAGACGTCGACCTGCACCGTCGACTGCGTGCGCGCGCCCTGGGCGACGGTGACCACGCGGTTGAGCCACTCGGTCCGCGGGCCGCAGGCTTCGAACAGCAGGCACTCGCGGAAGTAGTACGAGTCCGGAGCGACGTCTTCGCCCGCTGCCAGCCGCCGCATGATCTCGGCGGGGCCGTGGCGCAGGCCGCGGCCGGTCAGGTAGACGAGATCGTCGTGTTCGGTGCGCAGGATGGCGCGCACGTCGATTTCCGCGACGCCGTCGGGGCGGATGAGCTGGAAGTCGGCGCCGCCGGGGAGCACCTCGCCGCTGAAGCGCTCGCCGGTGAAGGTGCCGCCCAGGATGTCGATCACGCGGCGTTCGCCGTGGGGTCCGTTGTGGACGGTCTTCGGCGGGGCGAGCCGGACGTCGAGGGTGAACAGGGGCACGAGGTCGAGCACGACGGAACTCCTTCGGGCGGCGGTGCGGTGTCCGCCACTGTAGTACACTCGTGTACGAAATATTCGTACACGAGAGGTCGGAGGGATCGTGGCCGGGCTGAGGAGCAACCACGTGATCATGTTGCGCCGGGCAGTGCAGGCCACCACCGCGTGCTGGCAGGAGCGGATCACGGAGATCACGCCGCCGCAGTACACGGTGCTGCTCGCGCTGGAGAGCAGCCCGCGGTCGAGCCTCACCGAGGTCACGGCGACGACGATGATCGACTCCGCCACGCTCACGCCGCTGGTCACCCGCCTCGTCGAACGCGGCCTGGTGACGCGCACGACGGACCCGGCCAGCGCGCGCCGCAAGCTGCTGAGCCTCACCGGCGAGGGGGCGGACGTGCTGAAGAAGGTCAAGCCCCGCGCCCGTGCGGCGGAGAAGGCCAGCCTCGAAGCGCTGAGCGCCGGCGAGCGCCAGCAGCTGCTGACGTTGACGACGAAGATCGTCGACCACCACCGGGGACGGAACGCGTGATGGCCGAGGTCGAACCCGCCGTCGCGCGCAGTGCCGAGCTCGAAGCGGAGATCCTCGCCGCGCCGTCGAACTTCCGCGTCCTGACCGGCGACCGCCCGACCGGGCCGCTGCATCTGGGCCACTACTTCGGCACCCTGCAGAACCGCGTCCGCCTGCAGAACCTGGGCGTCGACACGATCCTGGTCATCGCCGACTACCAGGTGCTGACCGACCGCGACGTCGCCGACGACCTGCCCGGCCACGTCCGCGAGCTGGTGCTGGACTACCTCGCCGTCGGCATCGACCCCGCCCGCTCGACGGTGTTCACCCACAGCGCGCTGCCGGCGCTCAACCAGCTGCTGCTGCCGTTCCTCAGCCTGGTCACCGTGCCCGAGCTGCAGCGCAACCCGACGGTCAAGGACGAAATCGCGCACTCCCACCAGGGTTCGGTCAGCGGCCTGATGTTCACCTATCCCGTGCACCAGGCGGCCGACATCCTCTTCTGCAAGGCCAACCTCGTCCCGGTGGGCCGTGACCAGCTCCCGCACCTCGAGCTGACTCGGGCCGTCGCGCGCCGGTTCAACGACCGCTACGGCCGCGTCTTCCCGGAGCCGGAGGCGCTGTTGTCCTCGGCGCCGTCGCTGCTCGGCACGGACGGCCGGAAGATGAGCAAGAGCCGTGGCAACGCGATCGCGCTGCGGGCCTCGGCGGACGAGACGGCCCGGCTGCTCAAGGGCGCCAAGACGGATTCCGAACGCGTGATCACCTACGAGCCGCAGCGGCGGCCGGAGGTGTCGAGCCTGGTGCTGCTGGCCGCGCTCTGCCGGGGCGTCGATCCGCGGGAGATCGCGGAGGAGGCGGGTGCGGGCGGTGGCGGCACGCTCAAACGCATCGTGACCGACGCGGTCAACGACCACTTCGCGCCGATCCGCCGTCGCCGGGCCGAGTTCGCCGGCGACCCGGCCCTCGTGCCGGAGTTGCTGCGCGACGGCAACCTCCGCGCGGGCGCCGCGGCGGAGGCGACGCTCGCGCAGGTGCGGGAGGCGATGTCCACGGTGTACTGAACCGGGGACTTCGAGTATCGCAAAACGTGGTATTCGCCGTAATCGGGATGACGTCCGGACGCTGTTTTCGTGTGATGGGGGTAAGAATCCCGTTTTTTGGTGTGCCCCTTGCGTTCTGATGTCCCGGACGTCGCGGCGAATCAATTTCCGCCGGAATCGGCTCAAGTTCCGCGTGCGCACCTGGCGTCGGCGCAAATCGGCGGATTACCTGGCGGCGACACCACACACTGATGCGGAGAGCTGCGATGACTGAGACCACCACCCCGCGCGTTGCCGTCGTGACAGGCGGTTCCGGCGGGATCGGCCGAGTCGTGGCCACACGCCTGGCCGCGGACGGCATGCACGTGCTCGTGCACTACGCGGGCGGGAAGGCCCGGGCCGACGAGGTGGTCGAGGAGATCACCGCCGCCGGTGGCGTCGCGAGCACCGCCCGGGCCGACGTCGCCGACGAGGTCGAGGTCGCGGCCCTGTTCGACGCCGTGGAGCAGCGCTACGGCGGCCTCGACGTCGTGGTGCTCACCGCCGGGATCATGCCGTTGTCGCCGTTCCTGGACCTGAAGCTCGACGAGCTGGACCGCGTCCACCGCACGAACATCCGCGGCACTTTCGTGGTCAGCCAGGAGGGTCTGCGCCGGATGCGCGCGCGGCGCGCTGATCAACACCTCGACCTCGGTGACCAAGCTGCAGCAGGTCAACTACAGCGCTTACGTCGCGTCCAAGGGCGCGGTCGAGGCGATCACGCTGATGCTCGCGCGGGAAATGCGCAGGCGCGACATCACGGTCAACACCGTGTCCCCGGGGCCGACGGAAACGCCGCTGTTCATCCACGGCAAGTCGCAGGAACTGATGGACCGCATCGCGGCGCAGTCGCCCATGGAGCGGCTCGGCCGGCCCGGGGACATCGCCGAGGTCGTCGCCTTCCTCGCCGGTCCGGGCCGGTGGGTCAACGGCCAGATCATCTTCGCCAACGGCGGAGTCGTCTGATTCCGCGGTTCATCCGGAAGGACATCGCTGTGTCTCAGATCGTGCTCATCACCGGTGAGGCGAGTCGAGGGGGCTCCCGCTTCTCTGTGCGCCTGCGCCTGAAGCGCTCGCGGTGTTCTGAGCGTCAGCTGGTCACGTCCATGCGCTGGGTGCCGATCACCGACAGCAGCCGCAGGGCTTCCTCCGAGGGCGAGCCCGGCACGGCGGTGTAGATCACCACGTGCTGGTCGCGGTCGGTCAGGTCGAGCACGTCGCAGTTGACCGTGAGGGGGCCGACCACCGGGTGCCGGAAGGTCTTGCGCAGGCCGGGCTGCGCGGCCACGTCGTGCGAAGCCCACAGGCGCGCGAAGTGCTCGCTGCCGGCGAGGAGGTCGTGGACGAGCTCGGTCACCTCGGGGTCGTCCGGGTAGCGGGCGGCCGTGGCGCGCAGGTTACGGGCGGCGTAGCGGGCGAACTCGTCGGCGTCGGACACGCCGTAGAGGCGTTGGTCGTCGGAGCGCAGGAAGACGCGGCGGATCAGGTTGCGGTCGAGCCGGGGCAGCGCGGAGAAGTCCTCCATCAGGGCGGCGGCGAGGTCGTTCCAGGCGATCACCTCGTACGTCGCCGACATCACCATCGCGGCGGCCTGCGGCAGCCGGTCCAGCAGGTCGAGGATGCTCTGGCGCACGACGCGCGACGGCCCGGGCAGCGGCACCGCGGGTTCGCCGGCGAGGTGGTGCAGGTGCTCGCGTTCGGCGTCGCTCAGGCGCAACGCGCGGGTGAGCCCGCCGAGCACCTCGCGCGACGGGCGCGGGCCGCGGGCCTGTTCGAGGCGGGTGTAGTACTCGGTCGAGATGAACGCCAGCTGCGCCACCTCCTCGCGGCGCAGCCCCGGCGTGCGGCGGCGCGGCCCCGCGGGCAGCCCGACGTCGGCCGGGGTGATCCGCTCGCGCCGGCTGCGCAGGAAGCCGGCCAGTTCTCGCCTGTCCACGCTTCCAGTATCCGCGCCTCGAGGCGCTCAGCCAGGTACTGCCGATGCCTGAATGCGCCCGCCGCGGCGGGCGCAGCCTGGGCTCATGGAACTTCACGAAACACCCGGCCTGCTGGCCGGCAAGGTCGCTTTCATCTCCGGCGCGGGCCGGGGCATCGGTGCCGCCGCCGCGCGCCTGTTCGCCCGGGAAGGCGCGCGTGTGCTGCTGGCAGCCCGCACGGAAACCCAGCTCAAGGCCGTGACCGAAGAGATCCGCGCCGCCGGCGGCACCGCCGACTACGTGCTCTGCGACCTTGCCGACGCCGCCAGTGTGCGAGGCGCCGTCGACCGCGCGGCCGAGCTCCACGGCCGCCTCGACATCGCCTTCAACAACGGCGCCACGATCCAGCAACCCGGCCCGATGGACCGCCTGACCGAGGCCGAGTTCGACCACGTCTTCGCCGTGAACCTCAAGGGCGTCTGGCTCGCCATGGCCGCGGAGGTCGCCGTCATCCGCGCGACGGCGGGCACGGGCGCCATCGTGAACACGTCGTCGGTCGGCAGCCTGCGCGGCAACCCCGAGCTGCCCGCATACGGCGCCATGAAGCGGGCCGTCAACAGCCTCACCGAGTCCGCCGCGGTCACGTATGGCCCCGAAGGCATCCGCGTCAACGCCATCAGCCCGGGCAACACCCTCACCGAGATGATCCGCGCGTGGGAGGCGGAATCGCCGGGCCTGCAGGACCGCCTCGTCGCCGCCACGCCCCTGCGCCGCGGCGCCGAGCCGGCCGAGATCGCGGAGGCCGCAGCCTGGCTCCTGAGCGACCGCGCCTCCTACGTGACGGGCGCCCTCCTCCGCGTCGACGGCGGCGCGGGAGTCTGAGCCCCGAAAGCCGACCGGCTGTCCGGACTGCTACTTGCTGAAGGTTCCCGGCCGCACGGCCCGGAGCGACGTCCTTTTTCTGGTCGTCGGCACGACGGCGGATCACGACGTCGTGCTGACCGGCGGCGAGTGAATGCCACTCGACGCTCCATAGTGGACAATTCCACGCGACGATTTCCCACGCGGAGTTTTACGAGAAACCCACGAGCCGCCGTATCGGTCACATGACGCTGAGTACCGGCCGATCACCCATCCCCAGGATCACCCCGAAGAGTGGTGGCGCGAGCAACCCGCCAAGTAGGTGCCAGTACGCCCTAGCGCAGAGTGAGAAAACTCGGCCAAAACCACAGCGTTACATCACTCTTTAGTGGTGAAACTGCGGAAAACGTGGTCACTGACTCGGCTGATCGACGCGCTGCGCAGTGGATCTTGCTTTGCAATTCCGGGCCCCCTTGATAGCGTCGCGTTCTCGCCGGTGATCGACAGTTGCGTCGGGTCACGCGTGGATTCGGGGATCCGCGGGCGGTTCCATTCTTGGTGTTCGAAAGGACAATTCATGCGTTCTGCCCTGCTGCGCGGACGGACCCTCGTGGTCGCCGCTCCAGCCCTCGCCCTGCTCGCCACCGCCGCCCCCTCGGCGGTCGCCGCCGACGCGCCCGCAGGGTCGGCCTACGGCGCGTCCGCGTCGGTTTCGCTGCTGGCGGGAGTGCTGGGGGACAAGGGAATCTCCGTGGAGACGGGCAAGATCGCGCCGTCGAACACGGACGGTCCCACGTCCGCGGAGGTGGTCAACGTGCCGCTGAAGGGCCTGGTCACGGCGAAGGCGGTCAGCAGCTCCGCGAAGGAGACCGACGGCAAGGTCGCCTCCAAGGCTTCCATCGTCGACGCCGCGCTGCCCGTGCTCGCCCCGCTCGCGGGCGCGACGCCGAAGGCGCGCGTCATCAGCTCCGAGTGCACGTCGACGCCCGACGGCATCACCGCGTCGTCCGAGCTCGCGGGCCTGGACCTCGGCCGCATCGGCAAGCTGCCCGTGGGCACCGCGCCGAACCAGAAGATCGGCGTGCCCGGGGTGGTGCAGGTGATCGTGAACGAGCAGATCAAGCACGACGACGGCTCCCTCACCGTCAACGCGCTGCACGTGAAGCTCCTCGGTGGCAAGGCCACCGGCGCGCTGGGCAGCGGCGACATCGTCCTCGCCTCCTCCACCTGCGCGAAGGTCGCCGCGACGCCGAGCGCGCCCACCCAGCCCACCGCCCCCGCGAAGCCGCCGGCCCAGGGCCCCGGCCAGGTCACCGTCATCCCGGCCGGCGCGCCGGAGACCGGTGACGGCTCGCTCGCCACGGTGTTCGCTCAGTGAGTGGAGTGACCCGCCGCCGGTACGGGCTCTTCGCCCTGCTGCTGGCCCTCGTCGCCACCTTCGCCCTGTCCGGCTGCGGTTCGGAAACGACCCCGGCCCAGCAACCGGCCGCGCCCGCGAGCGCCGCACCCGTGATCGGGCTCGCGCGGTCGGTGCCGGTGTCGCTCGACGTGCCGAGCATCGACGCGCACTCCTCGCTCGTGCCGCTGGGTCTCAACGCCGACAAGACCGTCCAGGTCCCGCCGGTGACCGAACCACTGCAGGCGGGCTGGTACTCCAACAGCCCGACGCCGGGCCAGGTCGGCCCCGCCGTGGTGCTCGGGCACATCGACGGCAACCACCAGAAGGGCATCTTCTGGCGGCTGCACGAGGTGAAGAAGGGCGACCAGGTCGTGATCGGGCGCCAGGACGGGTCGAAGGCCACCTTCACCGTTACGAAGGTCGACCAGATCGCGAAGAAGGAGTTCCCCACCGAAGCGGTCTACGGCAACACCACCGACCCGCAGATCCGCCTCATCACGTGCGGCGGGGCGTTCGACGCCGCCGCGCACAGCTACCTCGACAACATCATCGTCTACGGCACGCTCAACACGTAGACGTCCCCGGACCAGGGCCCTGTCGTCTCGCGCTCGGGCGAGCCGACAGGGCCCTGCTGTTTCTCATGCCGCCGCGGCCACCGTCGTCAGCATGGCCGCGCCCGCCGGCGTCAGCTCCGCCGGCACCTGCTGCCCGACGAGCCCGAGCCGCGCCGGGCGCACGAGACCCTCGTGGGCCAAGGCGTGGGCGGTGAACTGGTCGCAGCACGGCAGGCCGTCGACGAACAGGTCCGGTTCGGCGCTGCAGGTCACCTTCGCGCGCCCGGCGGCGACGGCCCGCAACATCGCGATCCCGCGTGCAGTGGTTCCCATGGCTGCCTCCTGAAGTCGGTCTCTACTCCTACGTCGAAGCAGAGGCCGCCGTTTCGACATCCCGGCGCCCTAACCTGGCGGGAGAAGCCGCAACGCGATCGGGAGCGCCCATGTTGATCGAAGACCTGCAAGCCGTCCTGCCGCCCGAGGTCCTCGTGCGCGACCCCGACGTGCTGCGCGGCTTCGCCCACGACGAGGCCGAATGGGCGCCGTGGACGCTGCCCGAGGTCGTGGTGCGGCCCCGCTCGGCCGAAGACGTGCAGGCCACGGTCAAGGTCTGTCTCAAGCACGGCACGCCCCTGGTCACGCGGGGCGCCGGCACCGGGCTGTCCGGCGGAGCCAACGCCGTGGCCGGCTGCGTGGTGCTCGTCACCGACCGCATGACGGCGATCCACGAGATCGACGCCGTCGAGCGCCTCGCCGTGGTCGGCCCGGGCGTCGTGAACGACGACCTGCGCGCCGCCTGCGCCGAGCACGGCCTGTGGTACCCGCCGGACCCGGCGAGCTCCCCGTGGTCGACGATCGGCGGCAACGTCGCCACCAACGCGGGCGGCGTGTGCTGCGTGAAGTACGGCGTGACCCGCGACTACGTGCTCGGCCTGCAGGTCGTCACGGGCACCGGTGAGCTCGTGCGGCTCGGGCGCCGCACCGCGAAGGGCGTGGCGGGCTACGACCTCGCCGGCCTGATGGTCGGCTCCGAGGGCACGCTCGGCGTCATCACCGAGATCACCGTGCGCCTGCGCGCCCGGCGTGCGCCCGAGAGCACGGTGGCGGGCTACTTCGACTCCACCGTCGCCGCGGGCGAAGCGGCCGCTGCGATCCGGGCGGCCGGCGTGGTGCCCTCGGCGCTGGAGCTGGTCGACCGGCACTGCCTCGTCGCCGTGGACGAGTGGAAGAACATGGGGCTCTCGGCCGACGCGGAGGTGGTGCTGCTGGGTCGCAGCGACGCGCCGGGCGCGGCGGGGGAGCACGAGGCCGCCGTGATGCTCGAGTGCTTCGAGAAGGCGGGCGCCACCTGGGCGGCGCAGTCGTCGGACCAGGCGGAGGCCGACGCGCTGTTCGCCGCGCGGCGGCAGGCGTACCCGGCGCTGGAGCGGCTCGGCCCGCTGCTGACCGAGGACGTCTGCGTGCCCACCCACCTCGTGCCCGAGATGCTCGCGCGCATCGACCTCGCGGCGAAGCGGCACAACACGCTCATCGCCAACGTCGCGCACATCGGCGACGGCAACCTGCACCCGTTGCTCAGCACGCCGGTGGGCGACGAGGACGCGCGGCGGCGCGCGCAGGCCGCGTTCGACGACATCGTGGCCGACGCGCTGGCCCTCGGCGGCACCGTGACCGGCGAACACGGCGTGGGCCTGCTCAAGCGGCCGGGGCTGGAAAACGAGCTCGGACCGGCCGTTCTGCAGATGCACCAGGCCGTGAAAAACGCGCTGGACCCGCAGGGAATCCTCAATCCCGGGAAGGTTTTTGCTGTTCACTCGGTCGAGTGAACATAAAGAGTCCTCAAAGGACGGTGATCATCCTGTGACGGTTCTCTCGTAACCGATTTGCGAAGTTGGTTGCCACAGGCAAGCAACTTGCTTAGCCTAGCTAAGGGAACGAGAGAAAGGTTTCACTGTGGCCGAGCGCAGAACGTATTCACTCGCGGAACTGGGCCCGCGATACAAGTGGATCGCGCTGTCCAACACGACGCTGGGCATGCTGATCGCGACGATCAACTCGTCGATCGTGCTCATCGCGCTGCCCGACATCTTCAAGGGCATCGGGATCAACCCGCTGGAGCCGGCCAACACCAGCTACCTGCTGTGGATGATCATGGGCTTCCTGGTGGTCACCGCCGTACTGGTGGTGAGCTTCGGGCGGCTGGGGGACATGTACGGCCGGGCCAGGATGTACAACCTCGGCTTCGCGGTGTTCACCGTGTCGTCCATCTTCCTGGCCGTCACCTGGTTCGACGGTGACGCGGCGGCGCTCTGGCTGATCGGCTGGCGCATCGTGCAGGGCATCGGCGGCGCGTTCCTGATGGCGAACTCGTCGGCCATCCTCACCGACGCGTTCCCGGCCAACCAGCGTGGTCTCGCGCTGGGCATGAACGGTGTCGCGGCGATCGCGGGTTCGTTCCTCGGCCTGGTCGTCGGCGGCGTGCTCGCGCCGGTCGACTGGAACCTGATCTTCCTGGTGTCGGTGCCCTTCGGCGTGGTCGGCACGATCTGGGCGTACGTGAAGCTGCACGACACCGGGGTGCGCAAGCACGCGAAGATGGACTGGTGGGGCAACATCACCTTCGCGGTCGGCCTGATCGCGGTGCTGGTGGGCATCACCTACGGCATCCAGCCCTACGGCTCGTCGCCGACCGGCTGGGGCAGCCCGATGGTGCTCTCGTGCCTCATCGGCGGCGTCGCGGTGCTGATCGGGTTCATCGTCATCGAGACCAAGGTGGCCAACCCGCTGTTCCGGCTGTCGCTGTTCCGGATCCGGTCGTTCAGCTGGGGCAACCTCGCGAACCTCACGGCGTCGCTCGGGCGCGGTGGCCTGCAGTTCATCCTGATCATCTGGCTGCAGGGCATCTGGCTGCCACAGCACGGCTACACCTTCGAGCAGACGCCGCTGTGGGCCGGCATCTACATGCTGCCCATGACCGTCGGCTTCCTGGTGTCCGCGCCGACGGCCGGCATCCTGTCCGACCGCATCGGCAGCCGGCTGCTCGCGTCGAGCGGCCTGGTGATCACCGCGATCACCTTCCTGCTGCTGATCCTGCTGCCGGTGAACTTCAACTACTGGGCGTTCGCGGCGATCCTGCTCGTCAACGGCATCGGCATGGGCATGTTCTCCTCGCCCAACCGCGCCGAGGTGATGAACAGCCTGCCGGCCGACGCCCGCGGCTCCGGCGCGGGCATGATGACCACGTTCCAGAACGCGGCCATGGTGCTCTCGATCGGCTTCTTCTTCAGCCTGATCATCGCGGGCCTGTCGGACAACCTCCCCACGGCGATGTTCCAGGGCCTCACCGCCCACGGCGTGGCGGCCGGGCCGGCCAACCAGGTGGCGCACCTGCCCGCGGTGGCCGTGCTCTTCGCGGCGTTCCTCGGCTACAACCCGATCCAGCAGCTGCTGGGCGGCCAGCTGGGCACGCTGCCGCCGGACCAGGCGTCGTTCCTGACCGGGCGCAGCTTCTTCCCGAACCTGATCTCGGGTCCGTTCCAGGACGGCCTGGCCGTGGCGTTCGGCTTCGCCATCGTGGTCTGCCTGATCGGCGCGGTCGCGTCCCTGCTCACGAAGGACAAGGGCAAGACGTCGGAATCGGTGGGTGAGGAGCTGGCCGCGGTCGCCGGGGAGTCCGGCGGCGGGCCGAGCGAGCTGGTGGCGCCGACCGGCGAACGCTGACCATTTCGGGTGCACGGGCCGCTCCGGGATTCGTTCCCGGGGCGGCCCTTTTCGTTACGCCGGAACGGGCTCTTTCGCCGGGGCCGGCTCGGGGCGCTTCGCCGTGACCCGCCGGCCGAGCGCGATCATCGGCAGCTCGACCCAGCGGTAGAGCAGGTCGGCCATCAGCAGCGCGACGGCCGTGACGCCGACCGCGGTGAGCGTGCGCGGGTGGGCCAGCTGCGGCACCAGCCCGGCGAGCGTCCAGCCGGCGATGGACTGGATGAGGTAAAGCGAGTACGACCGCTCCCCGACGAACCGCAGCGGTTTCACCGACAGCACCCGGCTCAGCGGCCCGCCCGCGACCAGCGACGGCAGCAGCAGCGCCACGAGCACCGCGTAGGCCGTGCCGACCGCGACGCCACCGTCGTCGTGCAGGACGACGGTGAGGTCGGTGAAGAACACCTGCACCACCACGATCGCCGCGGCGACGACGAGGCCTGCCGCCGGGTGCGTGAAGGGTTTGAGCACCGCGAACCCCTTGCGGTGGTGGAGAACGATCGCCACCGTGCAGCCGATGACGATGGACGCGTACGCACCGGAGTACGGCAGCACGGGCACCAGCGCGACCAGGAGCACCACGAGTGCCGCGCCGAGCCCCAGTCGCTTCGCGAACCCCAGCCCCGCCACGCCGAACGCCAGCAGCGGCCACACCAGGTAGAACTTCTGCTCGACGCCGAGCGTCCACGCCACCCCGAACACCCCGGCGACGTGGAACTCGTTGAGGAACGTCGCGAACCAGGGGAGCGCGCCGAACAGGCCGCTGGAGCGCAACTCGCCCCTGGCGAACGTGACCACCACGAAGAGCCCGAGCACCACGTAGTACACCGGCAGGATCCGGAACGCCCGCCGCAGGTAGAAGTTCTTGAGCGAGACGCGGCCGGCGCGGTCCTCCTCGCGCAACGCCAGCGTCGTGATCAGGAACCCGGACAGCACGAAGAACACGTGCACCCCGATCCACCCGTTCGCGCGCGCCCAGGCGGCCCCGCCGAAGTGGAACACCACCACCAGCACCGCGGCGATCGCCCGCACCCCGTCGAACGCCGGGAACCGCCGGGTGGCGAGGTAGGTTTCGTGGGTCATCAGCATGAGCTCCCCCGGTCCGCCACCCGACTGCTCGCGTACTGTAAACGGGCCCGAGTGATATTCACTCTTTGGGGTGACTCGTGCTGGTCAGGGGTGGGTTCTGGGGTGGATTCGGACCGCGAACGTCTGGCGGAGCTGCTGTCCACCGCGCCGGGAGACATCGCCGCGTCGGCCCGCGAGGGCTCTGGCGGCGGGGGCGACCTTCAAGCTGTGGCCGCGGGCGTCGACCGCCACCGAGTTCAGATCAGTGTTCCGGCGGCGGCAACGAAACGTGCTCCGCGCCGGCCAGCCGTCGATCGGGTTCGCCGAGGGACTTCGCGACCTCGGCGCCTACGAAGGCGTGTTCCTCGCGCTGGGTTACGTCGATGACCGGCCGCAAGGCGGGTACCACTTCCAGCTGTTCCTGACCCCTGATCTGTCCCGCCTGGTCACCTGTTGGGGGGTGAAGCGGTCCGCGAGAGCCGCAGCGCCGGCGGAACGGGTGCTGGATCGGCGCCGGCTCTCGGGACTTGGACTCGAGAGGCGTTCGACTGCGGATCAGGAGCTGCTTCTCGCGATGCTCGCCCCGCCACGCCCGGCGGAGATTCCGACGTTGGTGGTCGCCGCGTTGGACGCGGGGGCGCCGTGTGTGATCGAGGTTCCGGTCGGGACGCTGCGGATGAGGTCGAGCTACGCCCGGTGGCAGAGCGTGGCGCAGGAGGCCGGTTGGCCCTCGATCGGGTTCCCCGAGGGAGCTGGACAGCTGGACGCCTACGACAGACCCCTCGGAGCCTTCGCTCGCATCGACGACCACCCGCGCGGTGGGTATTACTTCCAGCTGTTCCTGACCCCTGATCTGTCCCGGCCGATCACGGGATTCGGGGTGAAAGCGGCTGCCGAACGGCGGGCCTGACCTACCGGCCGAACGACGCCGTCGCGATCTTCACCGGGTGCTTCGGCGCACCGTCCAGCGGTCCGTTCGGATCGGTCGGAATGATGCCGTCCTTCACCATCCGGTCGATCGCGTCCATGCCGCGCACCACCTTGCCCAGCACGGAGTACTGGGCGGGAATGTGCGCGAAGGAATGGACGATGAAGAACTCCGACCCATTGGTCCCCGGGCCCTGGTTGCCCATCGCGATGGTGCCGCGTTCGTACGTCTCGGCGCCCGACACCTCGTCCGGGAACTGGTAGCCCGGGCCGCCCTTTTCGACTTCGTAGAGGTCGCCGCACTGGAGCACGCCGAGGCGCTCCGAATCGGACAGGCGCCAGCACTGCGAACGGTCGTAGAAGTGCTGCAGGACCAGTGACACCATGTTCGCCACGGCGCACGGGGCGGCACCGGCGCGGTCGAGCCGCACGGTGACCGGGCCGTAGTTGAAGTGGAAGGTCACGTCGACCGTCCCGCGCGTCAGCGCCAACGGCAGCGGCCGGAGCACCGGGCGGGCCGCCGGGTTGTCCGGCGTCGGCGTGAAAGTGCAGCGGACGACCGGAACGGCGGCAGACGCAGCAGTGGCCGGCGGGGCGAACAGCGCCACACCGGCCACGACCGAAAGAACAAGAGCGACCCAGCGTGACGTCATAGCCCCGCAAGGTAGCGAAGGTGAACCTACTTGCGCCAGGCCGTGCGGCGCTTGCGGAAGTCGAGCACGAGCAACAGGGCGAGGAACGCGGCGAGGCCGACGAGCCACACGTTCTCGGTGTTGTTCTCGTGGTTGCCCTTGAGCATGAGCAGCAGGATGACGACGCTGACCCAGCCGGCGATGCGCGTGGCCTTCGGGAACGAGCCGTGCCAGCCCCACTCGGCGGACGGCTCGTCGCGCGGGTCCACTTCGGGGCGCTTCTCGATCGCCTTGCCTGCCACGATCACTCCTCCTGACCCGCTCAACCTCGTACGCCGTAATGATCCCACACCCCCGAGCGCTCCGCGGAGACGGGCCGCGGCTCGGCGGGCGATAATGGTGTGCGATGACTACCTCGCGAAGCGTCCTCGTGCTCGGCTCGACCGGGTCCGTCGGAGCCCAGGCCCTCGACGTCACCGCCCGCAACCCCCACCTGTTCACCGTTGCGGGCATCGCCGCCGGTGGCTCCGACCCGCAGGCACTCGCCGCGCAGGCCCTGGCCCACGGCGTGGAGGCCGTGGCGGTGAGCCGCCCGACGGTGGTCGAAGACCTGCAGCTCGCGCTGTACGCGGAGGCGCAGCGGCGCGGCTACTCCCGGGGCGAGTTCCGCATCCCGCGCATCTTCGCCGGCGCCGACGCCGTGACGGAGCTCATCGACGCCGTGAACGTCGACGTCGTGCTCAACGCCCTGCCCGGGTCGCAGGGCCTCCGGCCCACGCTCAAAGCCCTGGCCACCGGCTCGACGCTCGCGCTCGCCAACAAGGAGTCGCTCATCGCGGGCGGGCCGCTCGTGCTCGCGGCCGCGAAGCCGGGGCAGATCGTGCCGGTGGACTCCGAGCACTCGGCCATCGCGCAGGCGCTGCGCTCCGGCCGGGACAACGAGGTCGCGCGCCTGGTGCTCACCGCGTCGGGCGGGCCGTTCCGCGGCAAGAAGCGCGAGGACCTCGCCGACGTGACCATCGAGCAGGCCATGGCGCACCCGACGTGGTCGATGGGCCCGGTCATCACGATCAACTCGGCCACGCTCATCAACAAGGGCCTGGAGCTGATCGAGGCGGCGCTGCTGTTCGGCATCGAGCCCGCGCGCATCGACGTGACCGTGCACCCGCAGTCGATCATCCACTCGATGGTGACGTTCGTCGACGGCTCGACGATCGCCCAGGCCAGCCCGCCGGACATGCGGCTGCCGATCGCGCTCGCGCTGCACTGGCCCGAGCGCGTGCCCGGCGCCGCCGCGGCGTGCTCGTGGGACACGGCCGCGAGCTGGACGTTCGAGCCCCTCGACAACGAGGCCTTCCCGGCGGTCGAGCTGGCCCGCCACGCCGGCACCGTGGGCGGCTGCCTGCCGGCGGTCTACAACGCGGCGAACGAGGAGGCCGTGGCCGCCTTCCTCTCGCAGAACACCGGCTTCACGTCGATTGTGGACACTGTTTCCCAGGTGGTCGAAGCCGCCGACGAATGGCGTCGCGAGCCGCGCGACGTCGAGGACGTACTCGCCGCCGAGCACTGGGCTCGAGGGCGCGCAGGATCGATGCTGGGTAAGGGGAAGTAGCGCGTGCTCGCCTACATCATCGGGGTGGTGCTGTTCGCCCTGGGCATCTGCATCTCCGTCGCGCTGCACGAGGCCGGCCACATGGTCACGGCCAAGATGTTCGGCATGAAGGTCCGCCGGTACTTCATCGGCTTCGGGCCCACGATCTTCTCCTTCAAACGCGGCGAGACCGAGTACGGCGCGAAGTGGATCCCGCTCGGTGGGTTCTGCGACATCGCCGGCATGACGGCGCTCGACGAGGTGACCCCGGACGAGGCGCCGCGCGCGATGTGGCGGTTCAAGACGTGGAAGCGCACCGTCGTGATGTCGGCGGGCTCGATCACGCACTTCATCCTCGGCTTCATCGTGCTCTACCTGATGTCGATCACCATGGGCCTGCCGAACATCGCGGCCGCGTCGGAGCCGGTGCAGCCGATCATCCAGAGCACCTCCTGCGCTCGCCCGGCCACCACCACGCAGCAGCTGAGCGACACCTCGTGCCCGCCCGGCGCGCCGACGCCGGCGGCGACGGCGGGGATCAAGTCGGGCGACAAGATCGTCTCCGTGGCGGGCAAGCCCACCGCGAGCTGGACCGACGTGCTGCAGGTCGTGCAGGCCGCGAAGGGCCCCACGCCGATCTCCGTGCAGCGTGGCGACAAGACCGTGAACCTGGTGGTGGACATCCCGCGCGTGCAGCGGCTGGGCACCGACGGCAAGGTGCACGAAGTCGGCATGATGGGCGCCTCCACCGTGATCCCGCCCGCATACCTGCACTACAACGGCCTCACCGGCATCGGCGCCACGTTCTCCTTCACCGGCGACATGTTCGCCCAGACCGCGCAGCGCCTCGTGGAGTTCCCCGAGCGCATTCCGGCCGTGGTCAGCGCGATCTTCGGCGGCGAGCGCGACCCGAACACCCCGGTCAGCGTCGTCGGCGCGAGCCGGATCGGCGGCGAGGCCGTGGAGCAGGGGCTGTGGCAGATCTTCTTCTTCCTGCTGGCCAGCCTGAACTTCTTCATCGGCGTGTTCAACCTGCTGCCGCTGCTGCCGCTGGACGGCGGGCACATCGCCGTCGTCTGGTACGAGAAGGTGCGCGACTGGCTGCGCGGCCTGCGTGGCAAGGCGGCGGGCGGACCGGTCGACTACACCAAGCTTTCGGCCGTCACGATGGTGCTCGTCGTGATCGGCGGCGGCATCACTCTACTGACGGTCACAGCGGACATCGTGAACCCGATTCGCTTGCAGTAACCGGTCCCACCGGTCGGGTCACTACCCGGCCGGTGGGCCCCCGACCGGGGGTAACGCTGCTCACCGTGACGGTTGACTTCGTTGAAGCAGGGCCGGATGGAGTAGGTACGCTGGGGACGTGACCGTCGCGCTAGGTATGCCAGCACTGCCGCCCCCCGTCCTCGCCGAGCGCCGCAAAACCCGCCAGCTCCACGTGGGTTCCGTCGGTGTCGGCAGCGACTTCCCCATCTCCGTCCAGTCGATGACGACGACGCTGACCTCCGACGTCAACGCCACCCTCCAGCAGATCGCCGAGCTCACCGCCGCCGGCTGCGACATCGTCCGTGTCGCCTGCCCGTCCGCCGACGACGCCGAGGCGCTGCCCGCGATCGCGAAGAAGTCGCAGATCCCGGTGATCGCCGACATCCACTTCCAGCCCAAGTACGTGTTCGCCGCCATCGAGGCCGGCTGCGCCGCCGTGCGCGTGAACCCGGGCAACATCCGCAAGTTCGACGACCAGGTCAAGGAGATCGCGCAGGCCGCGAAGGACCACGGCACGCCGATCCGGATCGGCGTCAACGCCGGTTCGCTGGACAAGCGCCTGCTCGAGAAGTACGGCAAGGCCACGCCCGAGGCGCTGGCCGAGTCGGCGATGTGGGAGGCCTCGCTCTTCGCCGAGCACGACTTCCACGACATCAAGATCTCGGTCAAGCACAACGACCCGGTGGTCATGGTGCGCGCGTACGAGCTGCTCGCCGAGCAGTGCGACTACCCGCTGCACCTCGGCGTCACCGAGGCCGGGCCCGCGTTCCAGGGCACGATCAAGTCGGCCGTCGCGTTCGGCGCGCTGCTGCGCCAGGGCATCGGCGACACCATCCGCGTGTCGCTCTCGGCCCCGCCGGTCGAAGAGGTCAAGGTCGGCGCGCAGATCCTGCAGTCGCTGAACCTGCGGCCGCGCAAGCTGGAGATCGTGTCGTGCCCGTCGTGCGGGCGCGCGCAGGTCGACGTCTACACGCTCGCCGACCAGGTCACGGCCGGTCTGGAGGGCATGGAGATCCCGCTGCGCGTCGCGGTCATGGGCTGCGTCGTCAACGGCCCCGGCGAGGCCCGCGAGGCCGACCTGGGTGTCGCGTCGGGCAACGGCAAGGGCCAGATCTTCGTGAAGGGCGAGGTCATCAAGACCGTGCCCGAGCACGCGATCGTGGAGACCCTGATCGAAGAGGCCATGCGCATCGCCGAGGAAGCCGGCGAGGGCATCGGCGAGGGTTCGCCGAGCGTCACGGTCGGCTGAGGTCCCGGTTTCGAAGCCGGCCCCGCTGTGTGCGGGGCCGGTTTCGTGTTCTCAGCCCTGCAGGTGGTGCTGGGCGGCGTCCTTGATCTGCATGCGCACGTTCTCCAGGGCCGCGGCGACCTCGTCGATCTGCTGGCTGGCCAGCTGGATCGCGCCCTGGATCGACGTGGCGGTGGACGTCTCGCCGAGCAGCCCGAGCACCTGCGACTGGAGGTCCTCCAGCTCGCCCTTCGTCGCGAGGGCGATGCCGGTGGGCACCGAGTCGGCCAGCAGTTCGAGCTGCTGGGCCTGCTCCTGGATCGTCACTCGCGCGTCCTTTCTCCGGTGGCCCCCGCTGTCCGTGGTAGCAGAAACCGGCGCTTCGCGGCCTACGCTGGTCAGGTGAGTCACAGCTGGGCCACCCGCTTGCCGCACCCGGTGCTGCGGCCGCTGGTCACGCGCTACATCGGCTACGCCCAGGACCACGTCACGTTGTCGGTCCACCGCGGACTGCCCTCCCGGCACGTGACGCTGATCATCAGCCTGGAGCAGCCGATCCGCTTCGCCGGCCTGCCCGGCGAGGGCACGCTGCAGGCGCTGGTCGGTGGCCTGCACACGTCGCCCGCGCTCATCACGCAGGACCGGGTGCAGCGGGGCCTGCACGTGGAGCTGGACCCGCTGGGCGTGCGTTCCCTGCTCGGCGTGACGGCCGCCGAGCTGAGCGGGCGGGTCGTGGACCTCGCCGAGTTCGGCCGGCCGTGGGCCTCGTTGCCTTCGCGTCTTTTCGAGGCGGCGGATTGGCCGGCCCGGTTTGCCGTGCTGGACGAGGTGCTGGCTTCGTCGGCCGCGTCGGCGCCGCCGCCTCCCGAGCTGGGGGAGGCTTGGCGGCTCCTGCGGGTGCGTTCGGGCGGCGTGCGGGTGACGGAACTGGCCTCCTCGGTCGGCTGGAGCCGCCGCCACTTCGGCGAACGCTTCCGCGCGGAGGTCGGCCTGGCCCCGAAGCAGGTCGCGCGCGTGCTGCGCTTCGAACGGGCCGGTCGCCTCCTCCGTTCCGGCGCCTCGGACCTGGCCTCGGTGGCCGTCGAGGCCGGCTTCTACGACCAGGCGCACCTGTCGAACGAATGGCGGGCGCTGGCGGGGTGCTCGCCGCGGACGTGGATCGCCGAAGAGCTCCCGTTCCTCCAAGACGACGCGGTGCCCCCGGAGCCAGACTCGGGGGCATGACACCTCAACCGACAGTCTGGCCCGCCCTCCGCTACGACGACGCCCCCGCGGCCGTGCGCTTCCTCGTCGACGTGCTCGGCTTCGAGGAGACGCTGGTGGTGCCCGGCGGCGCCGAGCGCGCCATCGCCCACGCCGAGCTCCGCTGGCCCGAAGGCGGCGGTGTGATGCTCGGCAGCACCGGTGGCCCCGCCGACGACGTCCACGACGCCATGAAACCGGGCACCGGCGCGGTCTACGTCGTCTCCGACCACGTGGACGCCGTCCACGCCCGCGTCCGCGCCGCCGGCGGCCGCATCACCCTCGACCCGCACGACACCGACTACGGCTCGCACACCTTCAGCCTGCGCGACCCGGAGGGCAACAGCTGGACGCTCGGCACCTACCGCGGCGCCTGACTACCGGACCGGCCGTTCGAAGGTCACCAACAGCCCGTCCACCCCTCCCGGTCCCACCCGTCCCTTCACCTCCGCCAAGGTGATGGCCTTCAGCTGCCACCCGTCCCGAGCCTCGTCGTTCAGAAGGCGCTCCAGCTTGTCTCCGGACATTTTGCCGCCGAGCATCTTCTCGCGGAGTTCGACGACCTTGTACGTGTAGCTCTGCATGTGTCCGATTGTGCCGTTCATCTGAGCGTGTCGGCAGGCTTGCGTTCCGTTCATCCGCGTCATCTGGCACTCTGGACACTGTGTTGCGGCTTGCAGGTGCACGGCTGCTCGACGATCGGGACTATCCGGCAGTGCGCGCCGCACTGGCCGCCGACCCGGTGAGCAGCTGCATGGTCAGCGCCAGGGTCGAGGCCGCGGGCCTCGACCCTTGGCGGCTCGGTGGCGAACTCTGGGCCGCCGACGGCCGCCCGGGACGGTCCACGCGGTTCCAGGGGTTGTGCTTCGCCGGCCCGAACCTCATTCCGTTGCGCGGCAACGCGTCGGCGTTGCGGTCGTTCGCGGACCGGGCGTTGCGCAGGCAGCGCACGTGCTCGTCGCTCGTCGGTCCCGCCGAGCAGGTGCTGGGGCTGTGGGACGAGCTGTCGAGCGAGTGGGGGCCCGCGCGGGAAGTGCGGGGTGACCAGCCGCTGATGGCGCTCGACGGGAGCCCGCACGTCAAAGCCGATCCGCACGTGCGCGCGGTGCGGCCCGACGAGCTGGACCGCTACCTGCCCGCGGCCGTCGCGATGTTCATCGAGGAGGTGGGCGTCGACCCGCGCAGCGGCGACGGCGGTGCCAGCTACCGTGCCCGCGTCAGCGAGCTGATCGCCACCGGACGAGCGTTCGCCCGGTTCGAAGACGGTGAGGTCGTGTTCAAGGCCGAGATCGGCGCGATGTCGGCCGGTGTCGGCCAGATCCAGGGCGTGTGGGTGCACCCGGAGCGCCGCAGCGCGGGCCTGGGCACCGCGGGCACGGCCGCGGTCGTGAACCGGCTCGTGCACGGCCTCGGCCGCACGGCGAGCCTCTACGTGAACGCGTTCAACAGCCCCGCCCTCGCCGCGTACCGCCGGATCGGGTTCCAGCAGGTCGGCCAGTACGCGACCGTCCTGTTCTGAACCCGATTCGCCCTTCCGGGTCGGCGTTTCGGCCCGGGACCCGCCCGCCGGGCTGGTTCGATCCGAAACATGGCACCTGGTCGGCACCCGCATCGTCGACACCGCGCAGCGGCCCTGACCGCCGCTCTCCTGACCGCCCTGCCGCTCGCCGGCTGCGGCCTGTTCTCCTCCGACGGACCGGAAGACGCGCTCGCCGCGTTCCTCACCGCCGTCAGCTCCGGTGACATCGCCGCGGCCGCCGCGCGCACCGATTCGCCCGACGCCGCGAAGACCCTGCTCACCCAGGTCCGCACCGCGCTCAAGCCCGAGTCGATCGAGGCGAGCGAGGAGACCGTGAAGCAGTCGGGTGACAATGCCACCGGCGGCTACCGCCTCACCTGGCACCTCCCCAAGGGCCGCACCTGGAGCTACACCTCCGACGCGCAGCTGCGCTCGGCCGAGGACGGCTGGCAGGTGCACTGGCAGCCCACCGTCGTGCACCCGCAGCTCGCGCCGTCGCAGAGCATCGCGATCGTGGCCGACCCGGCCGAGCCCGCGCCGGTGCTCGACCGCGACGGCTTCCCGCTGCTGCGCCCGCAGACCGTGATCGGCGTCGTCGTGGACCCGGCGAAGACGGGCAACACCACGGCCGTCGCCAGCAAGCTCGGCTCGGCGCTGCACCGCTTCGAGCCGACGGTCACCGGCCGCTCCGTGCTCGACGGCATCAAGGCCACCGAACCCGGCGCCGCGTATCCCGTGCTTTCCTTGCGCGACACCGACTACGAGCAAGTCAAGCCCGCCATCTACGACCTGCCCGGCGTCCGCTTCACGAGCCAGGAACGCCTCTTGCCCGACGACCGCGACACCGGCCGTCAGATCCTGCCCGCGCTGCGGTCGATGGTCGAGCAGCAGGCGGCGGGCGGCGCGGGCTGGCGGATCGTCTCGCTCGACGTGACCGGCAGCGAGGCCAGCGAGCTCTACGCCGTGCCGCCCCAGGATCCGCCGGCCGTCACGAGCACCCTCAGCACCCACGTCCAGGCCGCCGCAGAGAAGGCCCTGGCTCCCGTGAAAACCGCCGCCGCGATCGTGGCACTGCAGCCGTCGACGGGGCAGCTCCTGGCCGTCGCCCAGAACGAGCCCGCCGACGAACAGGGCCCGCTCGCGCTCACCGGCCGCTTCCCGCCGGGGTCGACGTTCAAGATCGTCACCGCCACGGCCGCGCTCACGGCCGGCCGCGTGAAGGTCGACTCACCGGTGGCCTGCCCGGGCACGGTGACGTTCGCCGGCCGCGTGGTGCCCAACGAAGGCCGCTTCGACCTGGGCACGGTGCCGCTGGCGAAGGCGTTCGCGCAGTCGTGCAACACCACGTTCGCCCAGCTGTCCGCCGACCTCTCGCCGACGGCGCTCACCGACGCGGCGCGCTCGCTCGGCATCGGCGCCGACTTCGTGATCCCCGGCCTCACGACGGTCACCGGGTCCGCGCCGCCGGCCGAGTCCGTGGTGCAGCGCGCCGAGAACGGGTTCGGCCAGGGGACCGTGGTCACGAGCCCGTTCGGGATGGCGCTCGCCGCCGCGGCCGTGCAGTCGGGGAAGGTCCCCTCGCCGACGCTGGTGCGCGGCCGGCCCGCCAAGGTGAGCGGCCTCGGCCCGGCGCCGCGGCCCGAGGTGCTCGACGCCGTGCGCTCGATGATGCGCGACGTCGTGACCACCGGCACGGCCACCGCGCTGCGCGACTTGCCCGACGTGCGCGGGAAGACCGGTACGGCCCAGTTCGGCGACGGCACGCACTCCCACGGCTGGTTCGTCGGCTACCAGGGTGACCTGGCGTTCGCGGTGCTGCTCACCGACGCCGGCTCGTCGAAACCGGCCGTCGACGCCGCGCACCGGTTCCTCGCGGGCGTGGCCGCGAAGTGACGTCGTAGTCTGGAGGGCATGTCCGTTCGTGCCCCGTTGAAGCCCGGCGTCCAGACTCCGCGCCGCGCCGTTCCCGCCGACATCGCCCGCCCCGAATACGTCGACCGGCCGGCGCCGAAGCGGGACACCGGCAACGGTGTGCGCACGCCCGAGGTGATCGAGGCGATGCGCGTGGCGTCGAGGATCGCCGCGCAGGCGCTGGAGGAGGGCGGCAAGGCCGTCAAGCCGGGCGCGACGACCGACGACATCGACAAGGTCGTGCACGAGTTCCTGCTCGACCACCACGCCTACCCGTCGACGCTGGGCTACCGCGCCTTCCCGAAGTCGTGCTGCACCTCGCTCAACGAGGTGATCTGCCACGGCATCCCCGACTCGACCGTGATCGAGGACGGCGACATCTGCAACATCGACGTCACCGCCTTCATCGGCGGCGTCCACGGCGACACCAACGCCACCTTCCTCGCGGGCGACGTCTCCGAAGAGGCGAAGCTGCTCGTCGAACGCACCCGCGAGGCGACGGCGCGCGCGATCAAGGCGGTGCGCCCCGGCCGGCAGCTGAACGTGATCGGCCGCGTGATCGAGGCGTACGCCAAGCGGTTCGGCTACGGCGTGGTCCGCGACTTCACCGGACACGGCGTCGGCCCGTCGTTCCACACCGCGCCGACGGTGCTGCACTACGAGGAGCCCTCGGTCCACACGCTGATCGAGGAGGGCATGACCTTCACGATCGAGCCGATGATCACCCTCGGCACCATCGACTACGACGTGTGGGACGACGACTGGACCGTGACCACGAAGGACAAGAAGTGGACGGCCCAGTTCGAGCACACCCTCGTGGTCACGGCCGACGGCGCGGAGATCCTCACGCTCCCGTGAGGCGCGCGGCCCGGGCCAGCTGAGCGGGGTCGGCCTTGCTCTTCGGCGTCGGTTCCTTGGCGCTGGTGTGCACGCCGAGCTCCTGGGCGATCAGCCCCGCCTCGGCTTCCATCCCGGCCTTGAACGGGTGGTAGGCCACGGCTTCGAAGACGTTGGTGCTCTGCCCGTTGACCCACGCGGCGCTGCCGGCGCACGCGTCGTGGCCGAGGCTGGGGCCGTAGGTGTCGACGAAGTGCACGCCTTCGCTCTGCGCGGCTCCTTCGATGGCGGCGTTGAGCTTCTGCTCGATGCTGTCCGCCCACGCGTAGTCGCCGTCGGCGAACGGGATCACGCTCGGGCACGTGCCCGTGGTCGGCAGCAGGCGCGGGTAGCCGACGAGCACGATCGTCGCGGCGGGGGAGCGGTCCTTCACGCCCTGCACGACCTTCGCGACGTCCGGCCGGTCGCCTGCACCGCGGCGGCCATGGTGTCCACACCGTTCACGGTGTAGTGCGCCTGGCAGGGCGCGCCGGTCGGGTCGTCGGCGCGCAGCGTGGGGCAGGTGCCGGTGAGGTCGCCGAAGACGCTGTCGTCGTTGCCGCCGATGCCGATGGTGACCAGGTCGGTGTCGGCGTGCAGCGCGTCGAACTGCGGCTGCTGAGTGGCCAGCGGAATGCTCGGCGACGGCGTGACCTGCGGCTGCGTCATGTTCGAGGTGTCGGCCGACGAGCAGCTGACGTCGGTGAACGCGCCGGCGGTGTCGTAGATCCCCAGCCGCGTCGCGAGCCAGGACGGATAGTTGTTGTTCGAGCGGAAGCACCAGCTGAGCTGCTGCCACGGGATCAGCGGCCCCGCGGTGTACGAGTCGCCGAGCGCGACGTACTTGCGGAACGACGGAGTACTGGCGGCCGCGGCGGTGGCGCCGGCGACCAGCCCGGCGACCACGAGCAACACGACGAGGGGCGAACGGCGCACGAGGTGACCTCTTCGTCCGGGGGATGGTGATCGAACTCTCGCGTGGCTGCCGGGATGCCGCAACTTACCTGAGAGACTTTCACGTTCAAGTGTCCCGCGGGTGGGTGAGGCTGTTCGCCGGGGTGGCCGGGCGCGCTGGGGGAGACGTGGTCAGTCGGCGGTTTTGCCCGACTCCTCGGCTCGCGCCAGGATTTCGTCGAGGAAGTCGCCGGCCGCCTGGGCCGCGCGGGTGGCGTCGTGGGCCTCGATGGCGTCGACGATCGCGCGGTGCTGGGCGATCTCGGCGTGTTCGGGGTGGTCGTAGGTGGAGGCGACGCTGGCGGTGATGGCCTCCATCAGGCCGCGGTAGAGCTCGAACAGCAGGCCGTTGTGTCCACATCGGACGATCTCGAGGTGGAATTCCGCGTCGGTGCGGGCGAAGTCGTCGACGCGGCCGTCGAGCTGGGCGGAGTCGCGCCGCGCCAGCAATACGCGCAGGCTCTCGAGCTCCGCGTCGGTGCGGGCGATGGCGGCCAGCCGGGCGCCTTCGACCTCCAGGGTGCGGCGGACCTGGAGGACCTCGCGCAGCTCGGTGCCGCACAGGCGCCGCAGGGCGCCGGAGACTTCGCTGGTCGCGCGCACGTACGTGCCGTCGCCCTGGCGGACCTCGAGGATGCCGGTGTGCGCGAGCGCGCGTACGGCCTCGCGCACGGTGTTGCGCCCGACGCCGAGCTGGGCGACCAGCGCGGGCTCGGTGGGGATGCGCTGCCCGACCGGCCATTCCCCCTGAGCGATCGCGTCGCGCAGCTGGTCGATGACCTGGTCGACCAGGCCCGCGCGCCGGGTGGTGGCGAGAGGCACAGGATTAATCCCTTCATCCAATCATCCTATGTATGCAATAGTAGCGGACGTGTCCGTCGAGTCCTGGGATCCCACCCCACGCCCCGCCTCCTACTCCGACCGCCTCGAACTCGAACTCGAAGGCGGCATCGAAGCCGAGGAGCCCGGCGGCGCGCGCCGGCCCGGGGTGATCGCGGGCGGCGCGCTGCTGGCCGTCGCCGTGGTGCTGACGGCGCTCAACCTGCGCCCGGCCATCACGAGCGTCGGCCCGTTGCTCGCGGAGATGCGCGGCGGCCTGGGCGCGTCGGCGATCTGGGCGAGCGTGCTGACGACGTTGCCCGGCCTGTGTTTCGCCGGCGCGGGCCTGGCGGCGCCGCTGCTTTCGCGCCGGTTCGGCATCGGCTCGGCGATCGGGTTCGCGCTTGCGGTGCTCACGGCCGGGCTGGTGCTGCGCGTCGTCGACGGTCAGCTCGTGGTCCTCGGCGGCACCCTCGTCGCGACGGCCGGCATCGCCCTGATCAACGTCCTCATCCCCGTGGTGATCAAGGATTCCTTCCCGGCGCGCGTTGGCATGATGACCGGCGTCTACACGGCCGCGCTGCAAGGTGGTGGCGCCGCGGGGTCGGCCGCCAGCCCTCCGCTGGAGACGGCGCTCGGCGGCTGGCGCCTGTCGCTCGGCTCGTGGGCGGTGCTGGGCGGGCTCGCCCTGGCCGTCTGGCTCTTCGCCGCGCGCGGCACCGGCCGCGCCCCGAAACCGACCGCGGCCACTGGCGGCGGACGGTCCCTCATGCGCAGCCCGCTCGCCTGGATCGTCACGATCTTCTTCGGCCTGCAGGCTTTCATCGCCTACGTGGTCATGGGCTGGCTCCCGCAGGTCTTCATCGACTCGGGCGTCAGCAAGGGCGACGCGGGCCTGCTGCTCGGCCTGATCTCCGTGATCGCCGTGCCCATCAGCCTCGTCATCCCGCCCATCGCGGCGCGGCAGGGCACACAGAGCTGGTGGATCTTCGGCATGGGCCTGTGCGGCCTGGCCGGGATTGCCGGCCTGCTCTTCGCGCCGAGCGCGTCGCCGCTGCTGTGGAGCGTGCTCATCGGCGTCGGCATGAGCGTCTTCTCGCTCGCCCTCACCGTCATCGCCCTGCGTGCCCGCACCGGTGGCGACACCGCGCGCCTGTCCGGCATGGCCCAGGGCTACGGCTACCTGCTCGCGGCCGTCGGCCCGTTCGTCTTCGGCCTCCTCCACGACGCGACGGGCGGCTGGTCGGTGTCGCTGATCGTGCTCATCGTGGTGATGTGCGCGCAGATGTTCTTCGGCGTCCTGGCGGGGCGGCCGCGCTACGTCTGATCCGCAACGACGAAGGCCTCCCCGTTCGGGAAACGGGGAGGCCTTTCTCGCGTCGAGTCCTCAGCCCAGCGGCAGGTTCAGCAGTGCGTTCTCGATCAGCTCCGGCATTGCCGGGTGGATCCAGTACTGGCCGCGCGCCATGGTGCGGGCGTCGAGGCCGAAGCTCATGGCCTGGATGAGCGGCTGGATGACCGACGACGCCTGCGGGCCGATGATGTGCGCACCCAGCAGCTGGCCCGTGGCGGGGTCGGCGAGGAGCTTGGCGAAGCCCGTCGTGTCCTCCATGGCCCAGCCGTAGGCGATGCCTGCGTAGTCCTGTTTGGACACGACGTAGGACACACCGCGAGCGCGCGCGTCCTGTTCCGTCAGGCCCACCGAGGCGATCTGCGGCGAGGTGAAGATCGCGTGCGGCACGAAGCGGTGGTCGGCCTCGATACGGTCGTCCGGGTGCAGCAGGTTGTGTTGCACCACACGGCTTTCGTGGTTCGCGACGTGCTTCAGCTCGTACGGCGAGGACAGGTCGCCGAGCGCGTAGATGCCCGGCACCACCGTCTCCTGGTGGTCGTCCACGATCACGTGGCCGCTGGCCTTGGTGGTGACGCCGGTGGCCGCGACGTCGAGCACGTCGGAGTTCGGCGTGCGGCCGATGGCGACCAGGATGAGGTCGGTCCCCAGCGTTTCGGCGCCCTGCGGACCCTCGAGCTCCAGCACCGCACCCGTCGCTTCGCGGTGCGCGCGCAGGATCTTGCGGTCACGGCGCAGGTCGAAGCGTTCCGCGGCCAGCTCGGTGAAGCGGGCGCTCACGTCCTCGTCCTCACCACGCAGCATCGCGCCCGAGCGCAGGACCACGGTCACGTCCACGCCGAACGACGCGAACACGTGCGCGAACTCCGCCGCGATGTAGCCGCCGCCGAGGATGGTGATGCGGCGGGGCAGGGCGTCGAGCCGCATGATCGTGTCGGAGGTGTGGAAGCCGGTCTCCGCGAGGCCCGGGACGTCCGGCACGACCGGGCGCCCGCCGGCGGCGAGGACGAAGCGGTCGGCCGTCAGCACCTCGTCGGGCCGCCCGTCGGTGAAGCTGACGCGCAGCTCCTTCATGCCGGTGAAGCGGCCTTCGCCCTGGTAGACGTCGACGTTCTGGTTGTCCTCGTGGTTCTTCCGGTACTCCGCGCCACCCGCGGCGATCGGGTCGATGCGCCCGAAGATGCGGTCGCGGATCTCGGGCCAGCGCACGCCCTTGAGCTCCTCGTCCACGCCGTAACGCGAGCTGTGCGAAGGCGTCGCGGCCACGTCGGCGGCGTAGACGAACATCTTGGTCGGGATGCAGCCCACGTTGAGGCAGGTGCCGCCGAACGTCCCCTTCTCGACGATCGCCGTCTTGAGGTCGGCGAAGCGCGGGTCGAGGATCGAGTTCCCCGATCCGGTCCCGACGATCACCAGGTCGTAGTGCGGCACAGTCTTCCTCCGAAAGCCGTAGAACGGGCGTTCCCAGTTTAGTCAACTGTGCGGCCCGACCGGGTGTTCCCGCGATCAGTGCCCGGTGGCTGTGAAGTGCATCCGGTCCACCGGTGAGGTCCACGCGCCGCCCCAGCTCCAGCCGACGGCGGCGAAGTCGCGCACGACCGGTCCGCCCGCGACGACCATGCCGGGCCGCACGCGCGAGCGGTCCAGGTAGGCCGACGCCAGCTCCGGCAGCACCAGCGATCCCTTCGTGTACGGGTTGCAGAACGGGTTCACGTCCACGGCCAGCCCGTACGCGTGGGCGGACCAGTTCGTCTCGCCGCGGACGGGCCGGCAGACGAAGGCGCTCGTGTCGTTGCCGTCGCCGGTGGGTGGCGCGTCGAGCTCCTCGGGGCTGGTCACGCGCATCTCTTCGAGGGGGAACCGGTCCGCGAAGAGCTTGCCGAAGACGGTGACGACGGCCTGGGCGCCGGTGCGGTTCACGAGCAGCTCGCCGGTGTGGGCGCGGCCGTCGAAGCCCCAGAACGAGAGCGTGACGTAACGCAGGTCCGTCGACTTCACGGGGCACGCGGCCTGCCAGGTGCTGCGCGCCAGCACGTCGGCGGGGACGGGGACGATCTTCGACGTGTAGGTGTCGCCGGGCGGAGGCGGCAGGAAGTCGCGCGTCGGCAGGGCGCGGTTCACCAGTTCGGGTGGAGTCGGGAGGATCTCGCCGAAACCGTCGGGCCGGCGGGGGAGCGGGTGTGCACCCACCTGCCAGGTGACGGGCGGTGGGCTCGTCGCCGTCCGGGTTGTCGGGAGTGGGGTGCTCGTCCGGCTCGCGGCGCTCGGTGCCGGCGTTCCGGGCGGGGCAGAGGGCGCCGGGGTGCTGCAGCCGACCAGCAGGAACGTGATCAGGATGCCGACCGCGGTCGTCGCTCTCCGTCGCATGGAACCAGCCAATCAAACGCGCTCCGTGAGCGCTGAGTCCACCCGTTCCAGTGACACCATTTCGGGCCTGCTCCGTTTAGGGTAATCGCGGCTGCTCGTTCACGCGCCGCGATCCCGCTGCTCGCTCTTGCCGAATGCCCTGCCGATGTCTTGGTCGAATGCTCTGCCGAAGGGGAATCCCATGCCCGCCAAGTTCCGCCGTCCGCTCCTTCTCGCGGCCGGGGCCTTGCTCGTGACCGCGGTGACGGTGCCGATCGCGGTCAGCACGGCGTCGGCACAGGACGCGCCCACGCCGCCCTCCGGCGCGCAGCCGCGGATCGTCGGCGGAGACGAGGCCACGCTGTCCGACCACCCGTACGCGGTGTACCTCGCCGACCAGAACGGGAACCAGTTCTGCGGCGCCGTGATCGTGAGCTCCACGGCGGTCGCGACGGCCGCGCACTGCGCCGCGGCGTTGCCCAGCAGCAACGTTCGCGTGGTCGCGGGCCGCCAGGACAAGCGCACGAGCGACGGCGTGGTGCTCGCCGTCTCGCGCGAGTGGGTCGATCCGGACTTCTCCGACCCGACGAAGGGCTCCGACGTCGCGGTGCTGAGTGTGCGTGGCCAGCTGCCCTACCGGCCCGCGAAGATCGCGTCGGCGAGCGACCGCGCGGAGTACGCCGAAGGCACCCAGGCCACCGTGCTCGGGTGGGGCCGCATCGCCGACGGCGGCGCCCGCTCCGACTACCTGCGCAGCGCCGTCGTGCCGCTCGTCAGCGACTCCACGTGCAAGTCGGCGTACGACACGTACGACCCGTCGAGCATGGTCTGCGCCGGCTACCCGGACGGCGGCATCGACGCCTGCCAGGGCGACTCCGGCGGCCCGCTCGTGGTCGGCGACACCCTCATCGGCATCGTCTCCTTCGGCGACGGCTGCGCGAAGGCCGGCAAGCCCGGCGTGTACACCCGCGTGTCGACGTACGCGGACGACATCGCGGCGCAGTCGCAGCCGCGGATCCTCGGCTGAGCTCTGCCGTCCCCGCAGCGGGTCCTCGGCTGAGCTGTGTTAAGCAGGGGTCGTGACGACCCCGCACCACGCGACCGGCCCCGAACTCACCGCCGCCCAGCTCTACGCCATCCTCCGCTTGCGCGCCGACGTGTTCGTCGTGGAGCAGGAATGTGCCTACGGCGACGTCGACGGGCGTGACCTGCTCTCGTCGACGCGGCACCTGTGGTTCACGGACTCCGTCGGCGAGATCACGGCCTACCTGCGCGTCCTCGCCGATCCGGATGGCGTTTCCCGCATCGGCCGCGTCGTCACGGCCGCGTCAGCCCGCGGCCGTGGCCTCGCGGCGTCTCTGATGGAGGCCGCGCTGGCCGGCGCTTCGGGCGAGTTCGTCCTGGACGCGCAGACGTACGCCCAGCGCCTCTACGCGCGCTTCGGCTTCGTCCCCGAAGGCAACGAGTTCCTCGACGACGGCATCCCGCACATCACGATGCGCCGGGTCGCGAAGGACCCCGCGGAGGGCTAGGCAGCCGCGCTCCGGGCCGAAGCAACGGCTCCACGCGCGTGGGACCAGACAGCGCGCTCAGCCGGCGGGTGGGCGTCGCACAGTTCGGCCAACCCGGACCGCCCACCGGGCCGGGTTGGCCCCGCCGGGGTTCGGAGCGAGGCCGTGCCTCGATGCCGGGCGGCATCCGTTGCTTGAGGCCCGGCCCGCGATGGCCGGGAGAGGGCCCTGAGGCGAGCTAGGAAGCCGCCCCTTGCGGGGCCGTCGCGGTGATGACCTTCACTGCGCGGTCGACGTCCGCCTCGGTGAGGTCGGCGCGGGCGGTGAGGCGCAGGCGCGAGATGCCGTCCGGGACGGACGGCGGGCGGAAGCAGCCGACGCGGATGCCCTGGTCGGCGCAAGACTCGGCCCAGGTGACGGCCGCCTCGGCGGACGGGGCCTGCACCGAGATCACCGCGGCGTCCGGGAGGCTGGCGCGCAGGCCGGCGGCCTTGAGCTGCATGGCGATGTTGCCCGCGTTGTCGGTCACCTTCGTGGGCAGCGACGGGTCGGCCTTCAGCACGTTCAGCGCCGTCAGGGCGGCGGCGACGCTGGCGGGCGCGAGGGCGGTGTCGAAGATGAAGCTCCGCGCCGTGTCCACGAGGTGCTTGATCACGCGCCGCGGGCCGACGACGGCGCCGCCCTGGGCGCCGAGGGACTTGGAGAGCGTCAGGGTGGTGACGACGTCCGGCGAGGCGGACAGGCCGGCCGCGTGGACGGCGCCGCGGCCGCCTTCGCCGAGGACGCCGAAGCCGTGGGCGTCGTCGACGAGCAGGGCGGCACCCGCGCCGCGGCAGATTTCCGCGAGCTCGCCCAGCGGGGCGAGGTCGCCGTCGACGGAGAAGACCGAGTCCGTGACCACAAGGGCGCGCGGCTTGCGGCGCGTGGACAGCGCGTGCTGGATGGCCGACGGCGTCGCGTGGGCCACGGCCGCCACGTCGGCGCGCGACAGGCGGCAGCCTTCGATGAGCGACGCGTGGATGTACTTGTCCGTCACGATCGCCGACTCGGCGCCGGACAGCGCCGTCACGGCGCCGAGATTCGCGGCGAAGCCCGACGAGAACACCAGCGCCGCCTGGGCGCCGCAGAAACGCGCCAGCTCGAGCTCCAGCTCGGCGTGCAGCTCCGTCGAGCCCGTGACGAGCCGGGAGCCCGTGGCGCCCGCGCCCCAGCGCATGGCGGCGGCCGCGGCGGCGCCGACGACCCGCTTGTCGCGGGCCAGGCCGAGGTAGTCGTTGCCGGCCAGGTCGAGCTCGGCCGCCTGCGCGGGCCGGGCCCGCAGCCGCCGCACCAGACCGGCGTCCGCGCGCTTCTCGGCCTCGGTGTCGAGCCAGTCGAAGACGTTCTCGGGCGGCAGCTGCGGGATGGCGTTCACGTCCCGCAGTGTCCCACCCGCCTCACCCGCGAAACCGTGGGCCCTGCCACACAAAGGAAAAGCCCCGCACGAAGGCGGGGCTTTTCCTCGAACGGAAACTCAGCTGTCGTAACCGCGGCGCTGCGGACGACCCGGGCGCTGCGGGCGGCCCGCACCGTCGCCGGACCGCTGCTGACGCCCACGGCCACCGAAGCTCGGGCGGCCTTCGCGCGAACCGTAACCACCGCGGTCGCGGTTCTCGCCGTAGCTGCGCTCACCGCGCTCGCGGCCACCGCCGAAGCCACGGCCACCGCTGCGCCGCGGCGACTCGCGGCGACGCTCGATCACCGGCTCGCCGCTCGGCTCCTGCGCACCCGTGATGCGCGAGAGCTCCGCGTCGCCCGGGCGGACGACCGTGGTCTCGGCGCGCACGCCGGCCCGGTCGGTCATCCGGCGGACGGTGCGGCGCTGGTCGTGCGTCACCAGCGTGACGACGACGCCCGACGCACCGGCGCGCGCCGTGCGGCCCGCGCGGTGCAGGTAGTCCTTGTGGTCCGCGGCCGGGTCCACGTGCAGCACCAGGGAGATGTCGTCCACGTGGATGCCGCGCGCGGCGACGTCCGTGGCGACCAGCACCGGGGTGTGGCCTTCCTTGAAGTCGGCCAGCACACGGTTGCGCTGTCCCTGCGTCTTGCCACCGTGCAGCGCCGCCGCGTGCACACCCTGCTCACGCAGCCGCTCGGTGAGGCGGTCGACGTGGTGCTTGGTGCGCACGAACATGATCGTGCGGCCCTCGCGGGCACCGATCTGCGTGATGATGTCCTGCTTGTCCTGGTGCGAAACCTGGAGCACGTGGTGGTCCATGGTGTCGACGCTCGCGGTCGACGGCGCGACCGAGTGCGTGACCGGGTCGGTCAGGTACTGCTGCACCAGCTTGTTCACGTCGCCGTCGAGCGTCGCCGAGAACAGCAGCCGCTGGCCGCGCGCCGGGGTGAGGTCGAGGATCTCCCGCACCTGCGGCATGAAGCCCATGTCGGCCATCTGGTCGGCCTCGTCGAGCGCGATGAAGTTGCAGTCGCCCAGCGAAGCGGTGCCCTGCCGGACGTGGTCCGACAGCCGGCCCGGGGTGGCGATGAGCAGGTCGACGCCCCGCGAAAGCGCGTCGGCCTGACGGGTGAAGGCCATGCCGCCCACGGCCGTGCGGCACCACAGGCCGAGCGACTTGGCGAGCGGGGTCAGCGAGTCGGCCACCTGCATGGCCAGCTCGCGGGTCGGCACCAGCACGAGCGCGCGGGGGCGCTTCGGGCGGGCCTTGCCGCCGTTGAGCCGGGCCAGGATGGCCAGGCCGAACGCCAGCGTCTTGCCCGAACCGGTCTGGGCGCGGCCCAGCACGTCGCGGCCCGCGAGGGCGTCGGGGATCGTGGCGGACTGGATCGGGAACGGCGAGTTGATGCCGGCTTCCGCCAGCGCGCGCAGCAGCTCGTCGGGCAGGCCGAGCTCCGCGAAGGTCTTCGTGGCCACCGTCTCGACGGCGTCGTCGCGCAGGAAGTCCCCACGCGTGGGGCGCTGCCGCGGCTTCCGGTCGGTACGGTCACCGCGGCCCGGCCCCGAGTGGGACGACGCAGCGGAATGGCCGGAGTTGAACGTGACTGTCACTTATGCCTCTCGGACGTGGCACGTCGCAAGGAGGCCCGGGCTGCCCGCTCGCAGGCAGGGCAAGATGGTGTGCAATGGGCGTTCACAGGGACGGACCCGGCGCGCTCAGGAGTTCCCACCATCGAGCGCCGATGGAAATGCTTCGGATTTCACCGCGAGCCCGTCAGTGGGCTTTGGAGGCGACGGACACCAACTCATCCACGCCGCCGGTTGCGGTCTGCGTTGACTGTACCGGAGTCAGGGCTTCTGCTTCACACCCAGGTGTCCGGTTGTGGGCGGCGTCGCAGTCGTGTCCTGTGCCACAGCCGAATGGCCCAGCGCCCCGACGCCACCCACGGTACGGACGGGGGATCAGCCCACCCCTCCGGCATAGGCCAGCTCCGCCACGAGGTCTTCGACGTTCGTGACGCGTTCCGGCAGGCCACGGGCCTGGAACCAGCCCGCGAGGTTGCGCACGTCGCGCTCCAGGAACTCGCGGCCACGGGGGTTCGCGACGAGGTCGACGACCTGCGGAAGGTCGATCACCATCAGGTGCCCTTCGTGCACCAGAAGGTTGTACGCGGACAGGTCCCCGTGCACGAGTCCTTGCGTGGCGAGCAGTTCCAGCGCCGACACCGCCTGTTCCCACAGTTCGGTCAGCTCGTCGTGCTCCGGACGCAGCTGCGCCAGCCGGGGCGCGGCCGTGCCGTCGGGCTCGCCGAGGAACTCGAGCAGCAGCTCGGTCCCGTGACGCTGGACGGGGTAGGGCACGGGTGCCCCGATCGTCCACAAACGACTCAGCGCCGCGAACTCCGCGACCGCCCACTGCTCGGCGATCAGGTTGCGCCCGAACGAGGTGCGGCCCGCCATGGCCCGCATCTCGCGTGAACGCCGCATGCGCCGGCCTTCGAGGTACCCGGCGTCACGGTGGAACAACCGGTGTTCGTCGCTGCGGTAGCGCTTGGCGGCCAGCAGCACTCCGCCCGTGTCGGGCAGGTTGCGGCGCAGGAGGTGGACGTCGGCCTCCTTGCCGGTTTTGAGCACTCCCAGGTCGGTGTCTACGGCCCCGAGCTCCTCGATCACCCAATCGGGTCGCGGGTGGGGGCCTTGGTCGGCGTCGTCCCAGGTGGTCCAGCGGTCGGCGCCGCCAGGGAGATCGGTTTCGGTGTAGGCGTCGTCGCGCGCCTGGGCGAGGCGGACGCGCTCGCCCTCGGTGAGCCGGCCCCGGCGGGTCGGCTCGGGCTCGTCGCTGAAGCGCCGCCCACGACGGGGACGCTCGAAATCGGACGCGTGAAGGTCTTCGTAATCGTGCTCGCGCACTGGTGGGTTCTCCTCGATCGGGGTGCCCCACCGGGCGAGCGCGAAGGCTCTAGCCGAGAGGGGCGGACGGAAGCGGGCAGGTCAGCGCCCGGACATTCGCCATGACGCACCTCCTTGTCTCCGTCGGCCACCGGCACCCCGCCGGTTCGCGAGCAGCATGCCGGGGTCCGAGGGGCTCGCGCAACCGAATTAACGGGCCTCGCGAAATACCCCTAGCCTCGGCCGCATGGACAGTGGTGGGAAGTACGACGCGGTGATCGTGGGCGGCGGGCACAACGGCCTGGTCGCGGCGGCCTACCTGGCCCGGGCCGGGTGCTCGGTGCTGGTGCTGGAACGGCGCGGTGAGATCGGGGGAGCGGCGGTGTCGTTCCGCGCCTTCGACGGCGTCGACGTGCGCCTGTCGCGCTACTCCTACCTGGTGAGCCTGCTGCCGCGGAAGATCGCGGCCGACCTGGGCCTGGGCGTCGAGCTGCGCCGGCGCCGGATGTCGTCCTACACGCCGTCCGGCGACACGGGTCTCCTTGTCGACACGGGAGACGACGCGCGCACCGCGGCGGCCTTCCGCGCCGTCACCGGGTCCACAAAGGACTTCGACGCGTGGCGCGAGTTCTACGCGCTGGCGGGGCGCGTGGCGGCGGCGACGTTCGACACGCTCACCGAACCGTTGCCGAGCCGGGAAGACCTCAAAGCCCGCGTCGGCGACGACGAAGCGTGGGCCACGATGTTCGAGCGGCCGATCGCCGAGACGCTCACCGGCCTGTTCGGCGACGACACCGTGCGCGGCGTGGTGCTCACCGACGCGCTCATCGGCACCTTCGCCGGAGCCGGCGACGAAGACCTGCGGCAGAACCGCTGCCTGCTCTACCACCTGATCGGCAACGGCACCGGCGACTGGGACGTGCCCGTCGGCGGGATGGGCGCGGTCACCGGCGCCCTCGCCGACGCCGCCCGCGACGCCGGGGCCACGCTCGTCACCGGCGCCGAGGTGCGGTCGGTGTCGCCCGGCGGCGAGGTCCGCTACACGCTCGACGGCGCCGAACACGTCGTCGCGGGCGGTCACGTGCTCGCCAACGTCGCCCCCGACACGCTCGCGCGGCTGCTCGGCGAGACGGTGCCCGGCCCGCGCCCGGAAGGCGCGCAGCTCAAGGTGAACATGGTCCTGTCGCGGTTGCCCCGCCTGCGCGACGCGGCCGTGGACCCGCGTGACGCGTTCGGCGGCACCTTCCACGTCAACGAGACCTACTCGCAGCTCGAAACCGCGTACGCCGAGGCCGCGGCGGGCAAGATCCCGGCGCTGCCGCCGTGCGAGATCTACTGCCACTCGCTCACCGATCCGTCGATCCTCGGCCCGGCCGAGCGCGCGGCGGGCGTGCAGACGCTGACGTTGTTCGGCCTGCACATGCCGGCGCGGCTGTTCGAGGCCGACAACGAGCGGGCGCGGGCCGAGGCGTTGCGCGCCACGACCGCGTCGCTGGACAGCGTGCTCGCCGAGCCGATCGAGAGCTGCCTGCTGCGCGACGCGGCGGGCAACCCGTGCGTGGAAGCGAAGACGCCGCTGGACCTGGAGGCCGAGCTTGGGCTGCCGCGCGGGCACATCTTCCACCGCGACCTGTCCTGGCCCTACGCCGAAGATCCGGCCGACGCGGGGAAGTGGGGCGTCGAGACCGCGCACGAGCGCGTGCTGCTGTGTGGCGCCGGTGCCGTGCGCGGGGGCGGCGTGAGCGGGATCCCCGGGCACAACGCGGCGATGGCGGTGCTCGCTCGACGGCGCGGCCAGGAGCGGGCAGGGTGAAGGCATGCGCGTGATCGTGATGGGCGGCGGGATCGCCGGAGCAGCCACGGCCTACCACCTCGTGAGCAGCGGGGCCGACGTCGTGGTGGTGGACGCCGGGCTGTCCGGCGTCGCGACCGACGCGGGCGCGGGGATCGTGAGCCCGTGGACCTCGCGGTGGGACAGCGCGATCTACCCGCTCGCGGCCGCCGCCGGCGCGTACTACCCGGAGCTGGCCGCGGCGTTGCGCGAGCAGGGGCAGGACGCGTCGTTCGAGGTCGTCGGCGGAATGGTCGTCTCCGCGGACGCGGCCGAGCTGGACGAGGCCCACGAGCGGCTGGTCGAGCGAGTCGCGGAGGCGCCGGGGGCGGGCGAGGTCCGGCGGCTGGATCCGGCGCAGGCGCGCGAGCTGTTCCCGCCGCTGGCGCCCGAGCTGGCCGCGGTGCACCTGTCCGGCGCGGGCCGCGTCGACGGCCGCGTGATGCGGGCCGCGCTCGTCGCCGCCGCGGAGCAGCGGGGCGCGCGGTTCGTGGCGGCGGAGGCGACGCTGCTGACTGGCTCCCGCGTGCGCGCCGGTGACGAGGAGCTGTCCGGCGACGCCGTGGTGCTCGCCGCGGGCGCGTGGTCGGCGGCACTGGCCGAACCGCTCGGGATCGCCGTGCCGGTGGCGCCGCAGCGCGGGCAGATCAGCCACTTCGACCTGCCGGCCACGGACACGTCCGCGTGGCCCGTGGTCCTGCCGCGCTCGAGCCACTACCTGCTGTCCTTCGCGGGCGGCCGGGTGGTGGCGGGCGCGACACGCGAGACGGGCTCCGGCTTCGACTACCGCGTTACGGCCGCCGGCCAGCGCGAAGTGCTCGACCAGGCGCTGACCGTCGCGCCGGGCCTGGCCGACGCGACGCTCGCCGAGACCCGCGTGGGTTTCCGGCCGGCGACGCCGGACACGCTGCCGTTGCTCGGGCAGGCCGCGCCGGGGCTGTTCCTGGCCACGGGGTTCGGCCCGGCGGGGCTGACGCTGGCGCCCTACGCGGGCAAGCTCATCGCGGCGCTCGTCCTCGGCGAAGACCTGCCGGCGGATCTGCTGACGGCGTGCTCGCCGTCGCGGTTCGGCTGAGCCTCAGCACCAGGGATCAGTCGTCGGTCAGCAGTTCCAAGGCGTGGTCGCCGGTGCGCTCCACCGTGAGCCCGGCCTTGGTGATCACCTTCACCAGCTCGTCCACAGTGGACGGTTCGGTGCGCGAGGTCGCGAGCACCGCGGCCAGCCTGCCCTTGTAGGCCTTGTTGAAGTGGCTCACCGTGGTGCGGTTGCCGGCGGCGTCCTCCGTGACCACGCGCACGGTCACCGCACCGGGGCGCAGCTTCGCGAACGCCGAGTAGGTGCCCGAGCGCAGGTCGACGATGAGCCCTTCGATGTCCTGCAGCACCGGCTCGAGCGCGGGCTTCCACAGGCTGCGCACGGTGCCCAGTGCCGGCACGCTGTTGCCGCCCGAGAGGCGGTACGCGGGGATCGGGTCGGTGGCCGAGACCACCCCGAACAGCGAAGACGTGACGGCCAGGCGGCGGTGGGCCTTCTCCAGGCCGGCGCGGGTGAAGCTGCCGATGTCGAGCGCGTCGTAGAGCACGCCGGTGTAGCGGCGCAGCGCGGGCAGTGTCGGCGAAGTCCACAGGCTCCCGTTGCGCGCGACCTCGTGGCTCTGGCGCTCGGAGATGCCGAGCGCGGCGAGGCTCGCGGGGACGTCTTGCGCGAGCTCGACGAGTGCGTCGGCGAGCTTGGCCCGCACGGGGTTGAGCTCGGGGAAGGACAGCGTCTCGAGGTCGAGCGGCGCGCCCTTGCCGCCGTCGGCCTTCGTCTCGGAAGGAGGGAGGAGCACCAGCACACGACGAGGGTAATCGGGGTGCGCCGCTGTTCACCGCCCGCCTACGCTGAGGTCATGGAGCTCACCTGGCGCCCGCTCACCCTCGGCGACGCGGAGCAGCTCGCGACCGTGTTCGCGGCCGCCGAGGAGGTGGACCGCACCGGCGAGCACTACACCGCCGCCGACCTGCGCGAGGAGATGCAGGGGCCCGACCTCGACCTCGCGCTCGCCAGCACCGGCGGGTGGGCCGGCGACCGCCTGGTGAGCTACGCGGCCATCCGCCGCCGCGACGCCGCCGACCCGGTGCACATGCCGCGCGTCGAGGCGATGACGCACCCCGAGTTCCGCACGGCCGACGTCGCGGCGCACCTCACCACGTGGTTCCTCGACGCCGGCAAACGCGTGCACGAGCGCGCCTTCCCCGAGGTTCCGCTGGAGCTGCACGCCGGGGCGCACGAGAACGAGCACTGGTACCTCGACGCGCTGGCCCGGGCCGGGTTCCGGCGCGCGCGGTCGTTCGTCGAGATGCGCGCCGACCTGAGCGCGTTGCCGCCCGCTCGGCCGCTGCCGGCCGAGTACGAGGTGGTCGCGTTCGACGAGCGCTACGACGACCTCACCCGCGTGGCCCGCAACGCGACCTTCTCCGGCCACTGGGGCAGCGCCGAGCTGTCGCCCGAAGCCTGGCGCCACCGCATCACGGGTGCGAAGGACTTCCGCGGCGACCTGTCGTTCCTGCTGCTGACCCCGGCGCACGACGCGGTGATCGGGTTCGTCCTCAGCGCGTTCCACCCGGCCGACTTCGCGGGCACCGGCGTGCGCGAGCTGTACGTCGACTACGTCGGCACGCTGTCCGAGCTGCGCGGCCGCGGGGTGGCGACGGCGCTGCTCGGCCACACGCTGGCCCACGCCCGCGACGCCGGGTTCGAGCGCTCGGCCCTGTCCGTGGACACCGACAACGCCCACAGCGCCGTCGGCATCTACGAACGCTGCGGCTACGAGGTCGCCGACACCTATTACGGCTACGTACTGCCGATCTGAAGCTCTGTTCGACCGCCTTGCTCAACGCGGTTCAGCAGCGGTTCCCCGGCCACGAAGCGGCGCAGCTGCTCGGCCACGAGCTTCTTCGCGCGCGGGTAGAAGGACGCCGAACCGCCGGCGACGTGCGGGGTGATCACCACACCCGGCACCCTCCACAGTGGATGATCGGCCGGCAGCGGCTCGGGGTCCACGACGTCGAGGGCGGCGCGCAACCGGCCGGTGGTCGTTTCGGCGAGCAGCGCGGCGGTGTCGATCGCGGAGCCGCGCCCGACGTTCACGACCAGCGCGCCCTCGGGCAGCAACGCGAGCTCGCGGGCGCCCAGCAGCCCCTTCGTGGCCTCGGTTTCGGGCAGGATCAGGACCACGATGTCGGCCGACGGCAGCAGCTCGGGCAGCTCGGCGATGCCGTGCACGTCCTCGCGCGCGTGGCTCGCCACCCGGGTGACCACTGCCTCGGCCGCCAGCAGCTGCCGCTCGATCGCGTGGCCGATGGAGCCGTAGCCCACGAGCAGCACGCGGCTGTCGGCGAGCGAACGCGTGTGCTCGCGCTCCCACGACCCGGTGGCCTGCTGCGCGAACCACCGCGGCAGGTCCCGCTGAGCCGCGTGGATCAGCGCCAGCGCGTGCTCGGCCACGCTGAGGTCGTGCAGCCCCCGGCCGTTGGCCAGCACGACGCCCTCGGGCACCAGCGGCACCAGCGCCTCGACCCCGGCCGAGAGCGCCTGCACCGCACGCAGCGAAGGCAGCTCCCCGATCAGCTTCGGCGGCTCGCTGCCCGCGTCGTAGGGCAGCACGTAGAGCTCCACGCCGGACAGGTCGTCGCCGGGCAGGGTGACACCGTCGTAGTACGCGGCGGCCAGCCCGCCGGGCAGCTCGATGTCGGTCCAGGGCAGGAGAACTCGCGCGCTCATGCCCGCCAACCTAGCGCCGCCGGCTCAGTGCGCGCCCGCCTGCGCCACGCAGAACACATTGCCCTCCGGATCGGCCAGCACCGTCCACTCGATGCCGGGCTGCGCGTGCCGCTCCTGCTCGCTCGCACCCAGCCCGACCAGGCGTTTCACCTCCGCCTCGCGGTCGGGGGCGGAGAAGTCGATGTGCACGCGGTTCTTGACGGTGCGCGGCTCGGAGACCTGCTGGAAGGCCAGCGCGGGCCTGCCGCCGCCGGGGCGCGCGAGCATCACGAAGGGTCCGTAGTCCGCTTCGACTGCGACGCCGAGCGCCCGCGTCCAGAAGTCCGCGAGGTCCCGGGGGTCCGTGCAGTCGATGGTGATCATGCCCAGTTCGAGTGCCATGCCGCCGACGCTAGCCCGGGGCACCGACAAAACTCCGACCACGCGATAACCGGGTGGAGTGGGCGTGCGGCGGTTGACTACGCTGTGTCGGTCGAACCCCGCTCATCTTCTCAGTCTCTCAGCGCAGGGAGTCCACCGTGATCACCAGGATGTCGTCGTTGTTCCTCCGCACCTTGCGCGAGGATCCGGCGGACGCCGAGGTACCCAGCCACCGGCTGCTGGTGCGCGCCGGCTACGTCCGCCGGGTCGCCCCGGGTGGTTACTCGTGGCTGCCGCTGGGCCTGCGGGTGCTCCGCCGCGTCGAGCAGGTCGTGCGCGAGGAGATGAACGCGATCGGCGCGCAGGAGATCCAGTTCCCCGCGCTGCTGCCGCGTGAGCCCTACGAGGCCACCGGCCGCTGGACCGAGTACGGCGACAACCTCTTCCGCCTCAAGGACCGCCGGGGCGCCGACTACCTGCTCGGCCCGACGCACGAGGAGCTGTTCGCGCTCACCGTGAAGGGCGAGTACAGCTCGTACAAGGACTACCCGGTCACGCTGTACCAGATCCAGACGAAGTACCGCGACGAAGCGCGCCCCCGCGCCGGCATCCTGCGCGGCCGCGAGTTCGTCATGAAGGACTCCTACTCCTTCGACCTCGACGACGAGGGCCTGGCGCGTTCCTACCAGGCGCACCGCGACGCCTACACCAAGCTGTTCGACCGCCTCGGCCTCGAGTACGTGGTGGTCGCCGCGACGTCGGGCGCCATGGGCGGCTCGGCGTCGGAGGAGTTCCTCGCCGTCGCCGAGACGGGTGAGGACACCTACGTGCGCAGCACGGAGTCCGGCTACGCGGCCAACGTCGAGGCCGTGGTCACCCCCGCGCCGGCCGAGCGCCCGATCGAGGGCCTGCCCGCCGCCCAGGTGCACGCCACGCCGAACACCCCGACCATCGAGTCGCTCGTGGCCTTCTTCAACGCCGCCGGCCTCGGCCGCGAGTTCACCGCGGCCGACACGCTCAAGAACGTGATGCTGAAGGTCCGCCAGCCGGGCTCGAAGGAGTGGGAGCTCCTGGGCGTCGGGCTGCCGGGCGACCGCGAGGTCGACATGAAGCGCCTCGAAGCGTCGCTCGAGCCCGCCGAGGTCGAGCTGCTGGAGGAGGCGGACTTCGCGAAGAACCCGTTCCTCGTCAAGGGCTACATCGGTCCGAAGGCGCTGAAGGAGAACGGCGTCCGCTACCTCGTCGACCCGCGCGTGGTCACCGGCACCGCGTGGGTGACCGGCGCCGACCAGGACGGCCACCACGTGCTCGACCTCGTGGCGGGCCGCGACTTCACGCCCGACGGCACGATCGAGGCCGCCGAGGTCCGCGAGGGCGACGCGTCGCCCGACGGCCACGGCACCCTGGTCGCCGCGCGCGGCATCGAGATCGGCCACATCTTCCAGCTGGGCCGCAAGTACACCAACGCGTTCGAGCTCGACGCCCTCGGCCCCGACTCGAAGCCGATCCGCATCACGATGGGCTCCTACGGCGTCGGCGTCTCGCGGCTGGTCGCCGTGCTCGCCGAGCAGAACCACGACACGTCCGGCCTGGTCTGGCCGCGCGAGGTCTCGCCGTACGACGTGCACGTGGTCGTCGCGGGCAAGGACGAGACCATCGCGGCGGGTGCGGAGAAGCTCGTCGCCGAGCTCGACGCGGCCGGCGTCGACGTGCTGTTCGACGACCGCAAGGCCACCCCGGGCGTGAAGTTCGCCGACGCGGAGCTGGTGGGCGTGCCCACGATCCTCGTGGTCGGGCGCGGCCTGGCCAACGGGCTGGTCGAGGTCAAGGACCGCCGCACCGGTGAGCGCGAGGAGATCCCGGTCGACTCCGTGGTCGGCCACCTGGTCAAGCTCGTCCGCTCCTGACGGCGCACACCGGTGGGGCTCTTCGGCCGCTCCGGCCGCGAGGACGACGGCGGCTACGAGGACAACGCCGCCCTCACCGGCGTCGGCGGGTACGAACCCGCTGACACACCCGGCTTCCCGGCCGCCGGCTACGGCACGGGCTCCCCGGTTTCCGGGCAGCCCGCCGCCGAGCCGGCGGCCGAACCGGAACGCGGCCCCTGGTCGGCGCACGGCGAGAAGTCCGGCGGAACTCCTTGGTACGCCGAGGATCCCGCCGTCACCGGGCACGCGCCGCGCGCGGAGCCCCAGCGCATCCGGCCGCCCACGCGGTTGAAGCGGCGGCCGTCGCGGGCGCTGTGGATCCTCGTGGCGGTGATCGCCCTCGGGGTGGCCGCGATGAACTTCTTCAACGCCGCCCACCATCGCCCGGCGAGCCCGTCGACGCCCAGCCGGGGCCTGGTCACCTTCCGGCCCGAGCCGCACGTCGTCGTGCCCGCGGTGGTCGACGGCTGGTCCTCCGTGGCCGCTCGCGACGGCAGCTTCGCCTACGACGTCCCGCCGAGCTGGACGCCCGAACCCGGCGTGGTCCACGGCTGGGACGGCACGGCGACCTCGCCGGGGATGCTGCTCAGCACCACGGCATCCGTGGGCCGCGGCTACTGCGGCAGCGACGGCCGCCGCGGCGGGTCCGGCGTCACGACGGAAGACGGCGGCGACGCCGAAGCCGCCGCGCGCAAAGCCGTCGGCGACCTCATCGGCAGTGCCTACGACCCCGGAGCGAAGGTGACGTATGCGCCGGCGCAGGACGCGACCGTGCAGCTCGACGGCTCCACCCGTCCCGCCCGAGTGGTGCTCGCCGACGTCACCCAGGACGACATCGGCGCGTGCACCCAGAAACACGTCACCGTCGGCGCGCTCGCCTTGGCCACCACGACACAGTCCGTGGTGCTCCTCGCCTACACCGACGACACCACCAGCCGCGCCGACGTCGTGCGCCTGCTGTGGAGCTACCGCGGCGTGCCGGCCGCCGACCGGTCCACGACCACCCCGCCGCCGACCACGCGCTGACGCCGCAACGCCAGCTTCGCGAAGTCCTTCAGCCCGGCCCCTTGCAGGTACGCGCGCCCGAGCGCGAGGCCGATGCGCGGCAGGTCGGCCTCGTCGCGGTAGGCCAGGTACAGCGGCTCGCGCCGCGGCTGGAACTTCGCCTTGAACGAGTGCAGCGAGCGGAACCCGTAGTACGGCTCCATCAGCGCGCCCACCGCGTCGAGCACCCGGTCCACGGCACGCGCCGGCGCGCAGCCGCGGCTGCGCACGAGCGGCGCGCCCGAAAGCGAGACGAACTGCGCGCCTTCCTCGCGCAACGCCAGGCACGCCGACGCGATCAGGAACTCCATCACCGGCCGGAACCCGCCCGGCCGGCGGCGCATCACGTCGAGGGTCCACCCGCCGACCGTGCCCGAGCCCGTGTGCACCGGCAGCCACGACGTGACGCCCTGGACCGTGCCCGCCGCGTCGATCGCGAGCTCCACGCGCGTCGCCGGGTCCATCGCCTCGGCGACTCCGCCGAGCGTGAACCCCATCTCCGGCAGGCCCTTGTCGCCGATCCACTCCTCCGACAGCACACGCACCTGCTCGCGGATCGCGGGCGGCTGCTCGGCCAGGCGCACCAGCCGGAACTCGATGCCGTCCTTGCGCGCCTTGTTCAGCGCCGACCGCACGTCCTGCCAGGCTTTCCCGCGGAACTCCAGGTTCTCGAGGTCCACGAGCGTGTCCTCCGCGACTTGCACCTGCTGCCAGCCCAGCTGGCGCGTCAGGCCGGCGGTGGCGGCCGTCGCGGAGAAAACGCACGGCACCAGCCCGGAGTTCTCGCACATCTCCCGAAACTCCGTGAGCGCGCGAGCCGCCGATCCACACGGCGCCACGGGGTCGCCGAGCGCGATCGCGACCCCCGCGTGGCGCTGGTAGGCGAGGTAGGAGGCGCCGTCGGAGGCGACGAAGTACGCGTTCTGCGGCCACGTCGTCATCCACGAGATCGTGCTGCCTCCGTTGCGCCCCAGCAGAAGCCGGGCGAAGCTGCCGTCCGGCCCGCCGCGCGGCAGCTTGCGGCGACGCCGGCGTGAGGGCACGCGGAACGCCCCGCTCGCCGCGATCAGCAGCACCAGCTCGACCGTCCACAAGAGATTGTCCACGAAGAACAGCGAAAGCCCGTGGCTGTCGTACTCGGCGCGCACCAGCTTCGCCACGGCCAGCACCCCACTCACCACGAGCACCTGCGACACCGCGAACACGCACAGCCCGACGGCCCAGCGCCACGCGATGCGCGAGCCGCGGCGCAGGCCGTTGACCATCGGCACCACGAGCACACCCATGAGGAGGATCTCCGGCGCTGACAAGGAAACCGCGTCGGACGGGCCGAACGGGCCGTCGCCGGGGACGAGCCACATGACCACTTCGGCCACGGCGAGCAGCAGCAGTCCCGCGCACGCCAGCAGCCGCCACTCGCGCACGTTCGGCCGCACCGGTTCGCGCAGCCGCGCCTTGCCCGCCAGCCGGTGGCCGAGCGGAAGTGCCAGCACCAGCGCGAAGAAGTGCACGAGATCCGCGAGCGTGCCGACGTAGACGATGGCGACCCCCGCGTACCCGCACAGCCCGGCGCGCAGCTGCAGCCGCCACGGCGCGCGCAGCGTCGCGCTGGCCACGGCGATGGCCGCGAGTGTGCCGCCGGAGAAGCCGACGTCGAGCGTGGTCGCGATGTGCGCGGCCCACGTCCAGCCGGAGTGGCGGCACAGCACGAGGAACTGGATCGCCGCAGTGGTCGCGGCCAGCTGCCCGCCGACGGTCACCAGGACCGTGCGGCGCGTGCCGAGCTGCCACTCCGCGAACCCCGTCAGCAGCGCAAAAGTGCCGGCCATCGGCAGGTAGAACAGCGGCCGCAGCGCGAAGAACGGGCCGGTCGCCAGCGTCCACCAGCGGCCGTGTTCCAGCGACGGCAAACCGTAGGCGTAGTAGGCGAACGCCGGCTGGTGCTCCGCGGCTTGCCAGAGCGTGCGGCTCGCGACCCCGGCCACGAGGATGGCGAGCACGACGGTGGTGGTGAACGGAAGGCGGTGCCAGAGCACGGCGAACCGCTCGCGTCTCGGCCTTCCGGCCGCCCGCCCGCGTCCCCCCGTGCCGGCACCGCTGGCGGTCCCCGCCGCCGGCGATGCGGTCGTCATGATCCGAGTCTTGCGCCCGGACCTAAAGCCGACATCCTTCGTGGGAGCGACTTGTCCCCCTAGGGGAGTGCTACCCCGGAGGGAGAAAACCCTGACCCGAAGGCGGATGCGGGCTCAGGGAACACCGCCCGACCAGGGGCGGACCGCGCACGGCGGCCTCGGCGCGCGGCCGAAACCGCCGTGCGGGGCGGAAAACAGGGGTTGGACCGCTCAGCCGAGCACGGCCTTGCGCACCGAATCGAGGTCGGCGAGATCGGGCAGCACCGTGTGGGCGCCCGAGGCCGCGAGCTCCTCGGCGCTGTAGTGCCCGGTGGCGACGGCGACCGCGACCGCACCGTTGTCGAGGGCGGCCTTCACGTCGTTCGGGGTATCGCCGATCACCACGACGTCGCCGGGCGCGAACGCCGTGCCGTGCTTGGCGGCCGCCGCGGCCACGGCGTGGGGGACGAGGTCGGGCCGGTGCGCCGAGAGCGAGCCGTAGCCGCCGATCTCCAGCTCCAGGTGCTCGTCGAGGCCGAACGCGGCGAGCTTGTGCAATGAGATCTCCGGCAGGTTGCCGGTCACGAGCGTCTGCACGGCACCGTGGCCGGCCATCGCGGCCAGCGCGGCCGCCGCGCCGTCGAGCGCCCGGCCGGCCTCGTGCAGTGTGCCGCGTGCCTCGTCGGCCACGGCGATCAGCTCGCTCCACAGGCGCTGGATGTTCTCCTCGGTCGCCTCGATGCCGTGCGTGGTGAGGATGTCGGCGGTGATCGCGCGTTCGGTGCGCCCGCCGTAGTCGGGATGGGTGCGCAGCTCGGTGCCCATGGCCGTGAGCGCCGTGGCGTACCAGCTGCTGCCGACACCCGTGAGGTCCACGAGCGTGTGGTCGATGTCCCAGAGCACCAGCCGGTGCGCGTGCGTCGTCGTCACGGCCGTGAGGGTACCGGCGGAAGTATTCAACGTCTGTTGACTTTCCGATGGGTGCGACCTACTTTCGTCTTAATTCAACAGGCGAAGAATAACTGGGAGGCCGTCATGCCGGCTGCTGCTCGGCGCCCCGCGGGCGCGTTCGCCCTGGTCGCGGTGCTGGTGGGTGCGCTCGCCGCCGTGGTGCTGGGATTCCTGACCTTCGGCGCACAGGCCACGGTCGAGCCCGACCACGTGCCCGTCGCCGTTTCGGCGCCGCCGCCGATGGCGGGCCTGGCGCGCCAGGTCGCCGCCCACGGCGGCACACAGCTCGACTGGCGCGTCGCCGACCCGGCCGAGGCCCGGAACCTGTTGGCGGACAAGGAGGTCTACGGAGTTCTGGAGCTCCGTCCTGGCCCGGCCGCCACCGTCGTGCTCTCCGGCGCGGTGAACCCGGCCGGCACGCAGGTGGCGCAACAGGTCCTCGCGGGTGCCGCTCAGGCGCTGCCCGGCGAGCCGCGGCTCGAGATGCTGCACCCGGCGAGCGCCGCGGGCCGGATCGTGCCCCTGGCCGCCGGCGCGCTCGCGTGGCTGGGCTCGCTCGTCGCCGGTGCGGTGCTGGTGCGGCTCGGCACCGGCCGTCGCGTCAGCGTTCCGGTTCGCCTGGCCCAGGTGCTGGGCAGCGGCGTGCTGGTGACCGGCGTGCTCGTGGGCTTCGCCGCGCTGTGGGACTCGACGTTGCCGCTGACCTGGGACGTGCTCGGCTTCCTGGTCCTCACGGTCACCGCGTTCGCGGCGCTGCAAGCCGGTCTGCTGCGGCTGCTCGGCCTGCGTGCCCTCGCCATCCTGGCGCCGCTGTACCTCGTGGCGCCCTCGGTGGCCGGGCAGGTGCCCGAGCTGCTCGATCCGGCCTACCGCGCGCTGCTGTGGTCGTGGACACCGTTCCGCTTCTCGACCGAGGGCCTGCGCAGCCTGCTGCAGGGCGTACCGGGAGCCCCGGACGTGGCGACGGGCGTCTGGGTCCTGACCGGCCTGCTCGCGGTGGGCCTGGTGTTGACCCTGTGGCCGGGCCGGCCACGGCGCGAGCTGCCCGAAGCGCGGCCTGCGGAACGGCCGGTCGAGGTCGCGGCCGGTTGAGGCAGCTCAGCCGCACAAGAAGCTGAAGCGGATCTTGCGCACGGGGTTGTCGACGTTGGTGTCGACGAGGCAGATCGACTGCCAGGTGCCCAGCGCGAGCACGCCGCCCAGCACGGGGATCGTCGCGTACGGCGGCACCAGCGCCGGCAGCACGTGGTCACGGCCGTGGCCCGGGCTGCCGTGGCGGTGCCGCCAGCGCGCGTCGCGGGGGAGGAGGTCCTCCAGCGCGGCGAGCAGGTCGTCGTCGCTGCCGGCGCCGGTCTCGAGGATCGCGAGGCCGGCCGTGGCGTGCGGGACCCAGACGTGCAGCAGGCCGTCGGTGGCGTCGGCGTCGCGCAGGAACTTCTCGGCCTCGTGGGTCAGGTCGTGCACCACGGCGGTGTTCCCCGTGTGCACTTCGAGCTCGGTGGAGTACATACCGCCAGCGTCTCAGACACCCAGGTAGCGCAGCACCGCCAGCACCCGGCGGTTGTGGCCCTCCGACGGCGGCAGGCCGAGCTTGGCGAAGATGCTCGTCACGTACTTCTCCACGGAACCCGCCGAGAGGAACAGGTCCGCGGCGATCGCGGAGTTGGACCGGCCCTGCGCCATGAGGTCGAGCACTTCGCGTTCGCGGGCGGTCAGCTCCGCGAGCGGCCCCGACCGGCCGGTGGCGGCGAAGAGCTGGCGCACGACTTCGGGGTCCAGCACCGTCTCGCCGGCCGCGACCCGGCGCAGCGCGTCGAGGAAGTCGGAGACCTCCGCGACGCGGTCCTTGAGCAGGTACCCGACGGCGCCGGCCTGGTCGGCGAGCAGCTGTTTGGCGTACTTCGTTTCCACGTACTGCGAGAACAGCAGGATGGCGCAGCCCGCCAGCTCCTCGCGCAGCTCGATCGCCGCGCGCAGGCCCTCGTCGGTGTGCGAGGGCGGCATGCGGATGTCGACCACGGACACGTCGGGCCGGTGCGCGCGCACGGCCGACCGCAGCTCCTCGGCGTCCTTCACCGCCGCGACGACGTCGTGGCCCCGCAGGCCCAGCAGCTCGACCAGGCCCTGGCGCAGGATGGTCGAGTCCTCGGCGATCACGATCCGCATGCGTCCCCCCTGCCGCCAGCCTAGCGAGGCAGCGGGACTTCGGCCGTGACCACGGTCGGGCCGCCGGGCGGGCTCGCCACGGTCAGCTCGCCGTCCACCGGCCGCAGCCGCTCCGCGATCCCGGCGAGACCGCCGCCGGGCACCACCGCCGCGCCGCCGGGGCCGGCGTCGGTGACGGTCAGGTGCAGCACGCCGTCGTGCTCGTCGATTCGGACGGTGCAAGGCTTTCCCGAGTGTTTCGCCACGTTCGTCATCAGCTCCGCGGCGGCGAAGTACACCACCGCCTCCAGCGACGGCGGCGGGCGGCGGCCCAGCCGCACGGACACCGTCGCGGTCATCCCGGCAGCAGTGGCCACAGTGGACAGTGCGACGTCGAGTCCCTTGTCCAGCGCGGCCGGGTGGATGCCGCGCGCGAGGTCGCGCAGCTCCACCAGAGCCTGCTTGGCGTTGCCGTGCGCGGCCTCGACGAGGGCGCGCACCTGGTCGAGGTCGACGGTGTCCGTGGCCAGCTCCTCCTTGGCCAGCCCGAGTTTCATCGCCATCGCGACGAGCTGTGCCTGGGCCCCGTCGTGCAGGTCGCGTTCGATGCGGCGCAACCGCTGCGCCGCGTCTTCGAGCGCCGTCGCCCGCGTCTCCTCCAGGAACCGCAGGCGCTGCAGCAACCCGGGCCCGGACAGCAGCAGCCGCCCGAGCTGCCGGTCGAGGACCGCCAGCGCGTGCACGACCCACGGCACCGCGGCCAGCGCGAGCACGCCGCCGACCGCCCACAGCACCGTGCCCGGCCACGTGCGGCTCACGATGTTGTAGACCGGCAGCACGTCGCGCGTGAAGAACCACAGCACCGGGTAGCTCACCGCCGCGACGCCGAACACCAGGAGCGACCCGGCGACGGCGAACCCGGCGAACGAGATCGGGACCCGGAGCACGAGATACGCGCCCGCGCGCCACGCGTGCCGGTCGCCGAGGCGCGCGACCAGCCAGTGCCACAGCCCGGGCCGCAGGACCACCGGCGCCGGTGCGCGCAGCGGCGCGTCGAGCAACACACCCGCCAGCCGCCGGTGCAGGCCCCCGAGCAGCCGCATCCCGCGCACGACCCCCGCGAGCACCAGCAGTCCCAGTCCGAGCGGGCTCAAGGCGACGCCGACCGCGAGCCCGGCGAGCACGACGACGAGCGCGGCCGGCGAGAGCACTCCGGCCACCACCAGCCACGCCGCTTCCGCCCGTGTCTGCCGCAGCGGGCCGGGCCACCACCCGCGCCGCGGCGTGCGTGCGTCCGCGGCTCGGGAAGTCATGCCCCGAAGTCTGCCTGCCCCGCGGCCGGCCGACCACCGGGTTCGCCCTGGACCGGGTGGGGGATTTCCCCCGCCCGGCCCGGAGCGTCAGTCTTCTTCGGGACGCGGCTCGGCTGCGCGAGCGCCGTGGTCACGAGCGTTGTCCTCGCGGGCTCGTTGCGAGGCTTCGCGCATCTCGATCACGTCGGTGAGCCAGCTGCCGGTTTCGCGCGCGATGTCGCGCACGGCGCCGGTGATGATCGTCGCGATCGCCCCGATGTGCGTGGCCGCGGATTCCGTGAGCTCCTGCACCGTGTCCTTGCCGCTTTCGAACTGACCCACCATGTGAGGTTCCTCAGGCTGCTCGGAGTTGCCGGTCGGGATCCACCGTAACCTCCGGGCCGCCCGAAGGCGTTCCGGGAAGCGCCAGCTTCACGATCTTCTTGGCCACCGACCACAGCTGCTTGCGCAGCGGCCCGGTGTTGTAGGGCAGGCCGTAGCGCTCGCAGATCTCGCGGACCTCGGCCGCGATCTGGGGGTAGCGCCGCGCCGGGATGTCGGGGAACAGGTGGTGCTCGATCTGGTGCGAGAGGTTCCCCGAAAGGATGTGGAACAGCGGGCCGCCGGTGATGTTGGCCGAGCCGAGGATCTGGCGCAGGTACCACTGGCCCCGCGACTCGAAATCGGTCTCTTCCTGGGTGAAGCTCTCGACGTCGGCGGGGAAGTGGCCGCAGAAGATGATCGCGAACGCCCACAGGTTGCGCACGAGGTTCGCACTCGCGTTGCCGACCAGCGTCAGCGGCGCGAGCGGACCGGTCAGCAGCGGGAAGAGGACGTAGTCCTTGCCGATCTGGCGCGCGGCCTTGCGCACGATCTTGCGCAGCACCGGCACGTTCTCGGCCCACGTGCGCTCGCCCTTGAAAACCCGCTCGATTTCGAGGTCGTGCAGCATCACGCCCCACTGGAACAGCAGGGCCAGCAGCGTCGCGTACACGGGGTTGCCGAGGTAGTACGGGTGCCACTTCTGGGCCGCGTCCATCCGCAGGATGCCGTAACCGATGTCACGGTCCTTGTCCAGGATGTTCGTGAACGTGTGGTGCAGGTAGTTGTGGGAATGCCGCCAGTTCTCGGCGGGCGCGACGTTGTCCCACTCGAAGCGCTGCGAGCTCAGCTCGGGGATGCGCGTCCAGTCGTACTGGCCGTGCATCACGTTGTGGCCGATCTCCATGTTGTCGAGGATCTTGGCCAGCGACAGCGCCGCGACGCCGGCGACCCACGCGGGCGGCAGGAACCCGGCGAACAGCAGTCCTCGCCCGGCGACCTCCAGCCCGCGCTGCGTCTTGATGATCGTGCGGATGTACTCGACGTCGGCCTCGCCGAGGTCGTCGACGACCCGTTGGCGCAGCGCGTCGAGCTCGCGGCCGAACTCCTCGATCTGCTCGGGTGTGAGGCGGTCCTGAAGCCCGGTCATGGCGTACCTCCTGTGTCTTGCGGGACACCCGCACCCGGTCGGCGTCGCGATCGGGCGGGGCCTGGTGTGCTCGCGACGCCTCTCAGGCGTTGATCTCGACGTCCCCGACCGGGACGCTGATGCAGAGCTGGATCTCTTCGTCCTCTTCGCCGGAGACCTCGCCGGTGCGGGCGTTGCGCACGCGCCCGGCGGTCTTCACCTGGGTACAGGAGAAGCAGATGCCCATGCGGCACCCGTGCTCCGGCGACAGGCCCGCGTCCTCGGCCTGCTCCAGCAGCGGCTTGCCCGAGTTGGCGCATTCCCGGCCGCTGCGCGCGAACCGCACGGTGCCCTCGGCCGCGCTCGCGTCGAAGGCGAGCGGTGGTGCCGTGAACTCTTCGGTGTGCAGTCGTTCACCGAGTCCTTCGGCCTCGAACAGTTCGCGGGCCGAGTCCATGAGCGGCTTCGGACCACAGACGAAGGTCTCGGCGTCGCGGAACCACGGCGCGGCCCGCTCCAGGTGCTGCTTCGAGAAGAACCCGCGCAGGTCGCCGCCCCGGCCGTGGGTGTGCGCGTGGACCACCCGGAACCCGGGGTGGCGCTCGGCGAGCCCGGCCAGCTCGGTGCGGTAGAGCGCGTCGTCGGCGGTGTTGGAGTAGTGCAGGAACACGACCTCGCCGCGGTGCCCCTCGGCGACGAGCCGGCGCGCCATCGCGAGCACCGGCGTGATGCCACTGCCGCCGCTGACCAGCACGATCCGCTCCGGCCGCGGCGAGGGCAGCGTGAACTCCCCGTCCGCGGCGGAGAGCCCGAAGACCGTCCCGACGCGGGTGGTGGCGTGCAGGTGGCGCGATACGAGGCCCTGCGGATCGGCCTTCACGGTGAACTCGAGGTCGCCGCCACCCGGCCCGCACGGCGAGTAGCAGCGGGTGCGCCGGACTCCGTCGATCTCCACGGTCAGGCGCACGTACTGCCCGGCTTCGAAGCCCTGCCAGGCGCGGCTCGGGCGGACGGTGAACGTGACCGTGTCCGGTGTCTGGTGCCGGACGTCCACGACGCGCCCGCGGATCTCGCGCCGGACCAGCATCGGGTCGAGCAGTTCCAGGTAGCGGTCGGCGCCGTGCGGGGTGAGCAGGGCCTCGGCGAGCGAGGCGAGCCCGCGCAGGCGCTGCGGAAGCAGTGCTGTCATCACGCCCTCCGGATTTGAGTGCACATCTGTACACTCACTAGTGTGGGGGCACGGCCCGGGTGGCTGTCAACGCGGGAGCGAGGTGATGTGACGTGGACCATCCCGAAGGCGTCAGTACGCTGCCGGACGTGTCCGAAGCGGAGATGCCGGCGGCGGTGAGCCGGCAGGAGCGCAAGCAGCGCACCCGCCAGGCGTTGCTCGACGCGGCGTTGGAGCTGCTCGCCGACCGCGGGTTCGGCAGCCTGTCGCTGCGGGAGGTCACCAAGCGCGCGGGCATCGTGCCCACCGCGTTCTACCGGCACTTCACCTCGATGGACGAGCTCGGCGTCGCGCTGGTCGAGGAGACCACGCGGACGTTGCGCGGCATGATCCGCTCCGCTCGCACCGAGCCCGTGAGCCACCGCGGCAGGATCGACGCGTCCGTGCGCACGCTGTACGAGCACGTGCGAGCGCACGAGGACCACTTCCGCTTCGTCACCCGCGAGCGCTACGCCGGCACCGGCCCGGTGGCGCGCGCCATCGGCGTGGAGCTGCGGCTGTTCTCCAGCGACCTGGCCATCGACCTCGCCCGCTTCGACCACCTGCGCGAGTGGCCCACCGAAGACCTCCACGCGCTGGCCGACCTCATCGTCACGGCCATGCTCGCCACGGTCGTCGACCTGCTCGACGTCCGCCACGGCGACCGCGAAGCCGACGAACGCACGTTGGAGCTGGCCCGCAAGCGCCTGCGGATGATCCTCGTCGGCGTGCCGCACTGGCGTCCGTCCGCCTAGCCGCGGGCCGACGCCCGGGAGCTACGATTTCGTTGACCAGCCTGTTCTTCGGGGACGCCGGATCTTCGGCGGGCGAGGTCGCGGAGGAGCGCTGTGGACACCGGGTCGGACGTGCGTGCGGAGTTCAGCGACCCGACGGAGAACCTGGCGTTCGACGAGGCGCTGCTGCGGGAAGGCCCGGCAGCCCCGGTGCTGTGGCTGTGGCGCAACCCCGTGAGCGTGGTCGTCGGCCGCGGGCAGAAGGTGGCGCGCGAGGTGCGCGTGGCCGAGTGCGAGCGCGACGGCGTGCCCGTGCTGCGCCGGGCCAGCGGCGGCGGCACGGTGTTCCACGACCCGGGCAACCTCAACGTCACGCTCGTGCTGCCGGGCCCGGCCGACCGGCCGCTGGAGATGCTCGGGCTGGTGATGTCGGCGGCCGTCGAGAAGCTCGGCCTGCCGCCGCGTCTCGGTGAGCGCGGCCTGTTCGTGGGCGACGCGAAGCTGTGCGGGTTCGCGGTGTTCCGGACCAAGAACGGGCTGCTGGCGCACTCGACGCTGCTGATCGACACCGACGCCGCGCGCGTCGGGGCGTACCTCACCGGGCCGCCGCCGGACCCCAAGCCGCTCGACTCGCACCGCAGCAAGGTCGCTTCCTTGGCCGACCACGGCGTGCGCCCGGCCGAAGGCGAGGCGGAGTCGGTGGTGCGCGCCGCCGCCGCGGGGCTGCTCGGCCCGCTCGTGCCGCGGCCGCCGACGGACGCAGAGCTCGAGCGGCAGCGCGTGTTGCTGGACACGCGCTACCACTACGACGGCTGGCACGCCGAGGGCAACCAGCGCCGGTGAGCGCTACTCGCCGGCGGAGAACGTGACGGCGGGGATCTTCTTCACCGGACGTCGGGCCGGCTTCGGCTCGGTGGTCTTCACCACGGCTTTCGGTTCCGCGGCCGCGTTTTTCACCGGCTGGGCCTTCTTGGCCCGCGTGGGCTTCGGCGCCGGCTCGGCCGGGCGGGCGGGCATCTTCACCGCCGCCGCGGTGCGCTTGGCGGGCTTGGCCTTCGCCGGAACTTCCTGTGGTTCCACGGCTTTCGCCCCGGCCACCATCCGCGGCCGCTGCTTGCGGCCCCCCGTCCGGCGGCCGTTCGCCACGTACGGGTCGAAGATTTCCCGCAGTGCCGCGGCGTTGTGGGCGGAGAGGTCGATCTCGTAGTCGAGCCCGTCGAGGCCGAAGCCCACCGTCTCGGCGGCGGGTTCGCCGGTGAGGTCGTCCAACACGTGGACGGCGGTGTTCTTGGCCATGCGAAAGCCCTCCGTGCTCGATCGTGGTCGTGCGTGCAATCGGCACGGCGACGACCCGGTCACCCGGTGTCGCCGATTTCTTGCAGCTCGCGGAAGAGGATAACGGCTGGCTTGCGTGAAGCCGCGCGGTGGTGTGCGCTGAACCCATGTCAGGACAGACTTTCGACGTCGTGGTGATCGGGGCCGGCCCGGTCGGTGAAGTCGCCGCGGAACGTGCCGCCAAGGGTGGGTTCACGGTGGCGCTCATCGAGCACGAGTTGTTCGGCGGTGAGTGCTCGTACTGGGCGTGCATCCCGAGCAAGGCGTTGCTGCGTCCGGGGAACCTGCTCGCCGCGGCGAAGCGCATGCCGGGGGTGGTGGTCGGCGACGCGCTCGACCCGGCGCAGGTGCTCGCCCGCCGGGACTGGTTCACCGGCCGCGACGACCCGCAGGGGCAGGACCACGGCCAGCTGGACTGGGCGCGCGGCGTCGGCGTCGAGCCGATCCGGGGCCACGGGCGGATTTCCGGTGAACGGGAGGTGACGCTGTCCGACGGGCAGGTGCTCACCGCGCGCCACGGCGTGATCGTCTGTACCGGCAGCGTGCCGCACCACCCGCCGATCCCGGGCCTCGACACGATCAAGCCGTGGGGCTCGCGCGACGCGACGTCCTCGTCGGCCGTGCCCGCGCGGCTGGGCGTGCTGGGCGGTGGCGTCGTCGGCGTGGAGATGGCGCAGGCGTGGGCGCGTCTGGGCGCGCAGGTGCACCTGATCATCACGGGCAAGCGCCCGCTGCCGCGGCTGCCGGAGTTCGCGGGCGACCTGGTGCTCGCGGGCCTGCGCGCCGACGGCGTGATCGTGCACACCGGCTCGGGCATCGACGAGGTGTCCGCTGTGGACGGCGGCGGTGCTTCGCTCAAGCTCACCGGCGGCGAGGACCTGGTGGTCGACGAGCTGCTGCTGGCCACGGGCCGCGTGCCCGCGACCGGCAACGTCGGGCTGGAGCTCCTCGGCCTGCCCACGGAAGGCCCGCTCGAGGTCGACGAGAGCGGCCGCGTGTCCGCCGTGGACGGTGGCTGGCTCTACGCCGCCGGCGACGTGACGGGTCGCGCGCTGCTGACCCACCAGGGCAAGTACGCCGCCCGCGTGGCCGGCGACAGCGTCGCCGCGCGCGGCCGCGGCGAGGACATCTCCACCGCGCCGTGGAGCCGCTACAGCGCGACCGCAGACCACCACGCCGTGCCGCAGGTCATCTTCACCGACCCCGAGGTGGCGTCCGTCGGCCTCACCGAGGCCCGCGAGGGCTCGGCCGACCGCGTCGTCGACATCGACATCGCGGTCGCCGGCTCGGCACTGTTCGCCGACGGCTACACCGGCAAGGCCCGCATGGTCGTCGACCCCGACCGCGGCGTGATCCTGGGCGTCACCTTCGCCGGCCAGGACGTCGCCGAAATGCTGCACTCCGCCACGATCGCCGTCGTGGGCGAAGTCCCCCTCGACCGCCTGTGGCACGCGGTCCCCGCGTTCCCCACGATCAGCGAGGTCTGGCTGCGGCTGCTGGAGGCCTACGGCCTGTAGGCGACGGTTTTTGGTGGCGGGTCCCCGGTGGTTGCCGGGGACCCGCTGTTTTTTCAAGGCTGCCGCGGGTTATCGCAGCTCGCTACGGGCAGGCGAACGGGGGTGGGTCGCGGATTTCGCGGGTCTGTCGTGCTTCGGCGGCCGCCCGCGATCGCCCGGCGGCGCTGTGTGTCGGCGGTTCGCTGTGCGACGGCGCTACGTGCGGGGTCGGAGGTCGGTCGGCAGGCGTGGTCGGCGCGACGGGCGCTGCGGGTTTCGCGGTGGGCCGTGCTTCGGCGGCTGTGTGCGATTGCCCGGCGCCGCGGTCGGTCGGCGGTTCGCTGCGTGCGGGGTTCGGCCGCGGACGCAGGCACGGCCGGCGCGGGGCGTCTGCGGGAAGCAGCGCCCGGCACAACGCGGTGTGTCGGGCGCTGCTCGCGACGGGTCGGCAGCGCTCGGTTGCGGTCAGGCGGGCATGGCGAGCGCGAGGGCGCCCTGGGCGGCGCGGGTGAGGCCGGGGTCGTCCGGAGTGGACGGACCGGACTGCCACACGACCTGAACCAGCCGGACGCCGTTGCCGTCGAGTTTGCTGGCGTAGGCGGCATTGTCGAACTGCGGGGGCGGGCCTGGCCATTTGCCGGTCTCGGTGGCGACGTCGAGGATGCCGCCGCCGCCCGGGGTATCGGCGACCTGTTTGAAGTGGGTGGCCTGGGCGGCGTCGGGGAACTGGACCAGGGCCATCGTCACCGCGGCGGCGCGCCCGTCGACCAGGGCCGTGTAGCTGGCGCGGCTGACGGCGGAGCAGCTCGTCTGCTGCAGGCTGGCCTGCACGTCGCCGAACGCGTGCGACGCGCACCGCTGGTCCGAACTGCTCGCCCGCGCTTCGAACGACAGGCTCGGCGCCGCACTGCTGGCGGGCGCACTGTTCACGGCCGCGGGCGGCGGCGCCGGCCGCGCGCTCGAACTCGGTGCCGAAGCGGCCTCGCCGCCCCCGCCACCACCGGTCGCCGCCACCACGATCGCCGTCACCAGCAAGATCGCCAGCAAGCCGATCGCGGCCACCGGCACCCACCGCACGGTCCGCGACTGCTCTTTCTCCCGCGGCGGCGCACCGCCGCCCGCGGGCACCTCCACCGACCCGGAAGCCGACGGCGCCGACGACACGGCCCTCGACGCGCCCGCTCCGTTCGCCACGGCACCCTGCCGAGCGCCACCCGGTCCGGCGTTGGTGCCGACCACGGCGGGCTTGCCGCCCGGACCGGCCGCGGCGTTACCTCCGGCAGCGACAGAAGACTGTCCGGCCGGAACGACAGGAGGCTTGCCACCAGCGAAGCCAGGCGAGGTCCCACCAGAAGCGATAGGCGACTGCCCGCCAGTAGCGCCGGGAGACGTTCCACCAGGACCGGCAGGAGGCTTACCGCCGCCGGAGATCGGCGGCTTTCCCTCGGGCGTGGCAAGGGGAGTAGCCGACCCGCCGTGGCCATTCCCCGGCGAGACCGGTCTCGGCGCGGGCACCGCTCGCTGCGCGGCCGGCCGTTGCCCACCCTGCTTGGGCCCACTCTGCTTCGGCGACGTCATCTTCTCCGTCACCGCCGACTCCAGCGAACCATCCCGGCCACCGCCCGAAGTGGACGGACCGTTCGCCTCCGCGCCGGGGAAGCTCGGTGCCGCGGTGGACTCGGTCGGCCCGTCGGCGAGGGGAATCGCCTGCTCAGGCTCGGTGACGTGGTCCGCGGCGGCTGGTGAACCAGCCGTACCCGCCGCACCGGGGAAGGTCGGGTTGCCGGCCGGCGCAGCCGACACCGAGTCCGCGGCGGAGTCGGCCGAGGCGCCCGGGAAGGTCGGCGCGGCGGTGGACTCCGTCGGGGCCTCGGCGAGGTGGATCGCCTGGTCCGGCTCGGTGCCGGTGGCTTCCGCCGCGGCCGGGGGAACGGCCGAGGGGAAGGGCGAAGCGGCCGAAGTGGACGAACCCGGTGCTGCCATCGCCTCGGTGGGTGCGGCGGCCTGGTCTGGAACAGCGGCTGAAGTGGACGAACCCGCCACCACCGTCGACTCGGTGGGTGCGGTGGCCAAGTGGCTCGCCTGGTCGGGAACAGCCGCCGGCGAAGTGGCCGAAGTGGACGAACCCGGGAAAGCCGGTCCCTCGGCCGGGACGCCCGCCAGGGAAGGCGCGGCGACGTGCGGCACCGGCCGGGTGGTGGGGATGACCGGAGGTGGCGGCGGCACCGACGTGATGCGCGTGCGCTCCGCAGGCTTCGACACGCCGGAAGCAGGAGCGGCAACAGGAACAGGCACCACGACAGGAACCGGCGGATCGTCCGTGTACCGGACGAACCCCTCACCCAGCAGCACCTCGTCCGACATCGCCGGCGCGTCCGGTGCCAGCGCACTGATCAGCGCCCGCGCCTGGTCCAGCGACCGCGGGCTCCGCGCCGTGGCCAGCGACACCGTCGCCGCCAGCATGGTCGTGGGCGTCGGGTGCAGCACGCGCACCGGTCCGGCGAGGTCCGCGGGCGGCTGGTCGACCGTCTCGACGTACGGACCGACCGCCACGATCGTGCCCACCGGGCCGGAACCCGGCGCCAGCTCGGCGATGCGGCGTTCGCACTCGGCGGAGAGATCCAGGGCTTCCGTGGCGGGGTTGACGGCGTCGTCACCGTGGACCAGCGGCCAGCCGTCGGCCTTCCACGGGCCGCCGAGGGGCGCTTCGAGGCGCAGCGCGGGGTCGGGGAGGTCGACGCCGATCACGATGAGCACACCCTTCGGCAGCACCACCACGGCCTCGACGGCGCGCTCGCCGCCGGCCGGGCGGGCGCCGATCAGGGCCACGCCACCGATCACGGTGCTGCCGCGGCCGAGGGAGGCCAGCGCCGCCCGCACATCCTCGGCGACGCGCGACGGCTGCTGCCCGAGGCGGACCAGTCGCACCGAAACCCTCCTCACCTCGTCCGTTTCGCGGCCCACGCTAGCGTGCCGACCCCGCAGATCCGTGCTAGACGCGGACGCGTCGGCGAGCCTCCCTCCTCAAGGGGGATTCGCGTGCGACTTGTGGTGTTCGTGTGGCCAAACGGCACGGTTGGGGTGCAGAATGTGCTACACAGATCGGGGAGTGGCACGGAAGGCCCACAAGCCGAAGCGAAGCTCGAGAGGTCGTAGGGGAAGACGTCCCTCGTCGAGCAAGCGGAGGTCAGCAGTGAGCACCCGTGGCAACACCCGAGGTGTGGTGTACGTCCACTCGTCGCCGTCTGCGGTGTGTCCGCACGTCGAGTGGGCTATTTCGGGCACCCTCGGGGCCCGAGTCGAGCTGAAGTGGACGGCGCAGCCCGCCAGTCCCGGACAGCTGCGTGCCGAGTGCGGCTGGCGCGCGCCTTCCGGTACCGCGGGCAAACTGGCCTCGGCGCTCAAGGCGTGGCCGATGCTGCGCTTCGAGGTCACCGAGGAACCCAGTGCCGGCGTCGACGGCGAACGGTTCTGTTTCGCACCCGGACTGGGCCTGTGGCACGGCCGTACCAGCGCCAACGGCGACATCGTGGTGGGTGAGGACCAGCTGCGCGCCCTCGTGAGCATGACCCGTGGCGGGGAGTCGCTGGCACACAAGCTGGACGAGCTGCTCGCGGCGAGCTGGGACGAGGCGCTCGAGCCCTACCGCCACGCCGGCGACGGCGCTCCCGTCACGTGGCTGCACCAGGTCGGGTGATGCCCGCGGGCGGGTGGGTACCCTCTCGGGGGTGACCGCTCGTCCGCCCGCACCCGCCCGCCAGCGGTGGCTGGTACCCGTCCTCGTCGTGGTGTTGTCGATCACCGTCGGCGGTGGCCTGCTCGCGCGTGAGCTGTACCGCCGCCCGGTCGTCGACACCACCGGCTCCATCGTCCCCACAACGCCGACGCCGGTGGACGAGAAGGACCAGCCCGGCCCCGGTGACGTCAAGGTCACCGACGACGCCGCCCGGCACCCCGAGGGCGAAGCCGTGCGCACCGTGCTGCAGGACTACTTCGACGGCATCAACCACCGCGACTACGACCAATGGGCGCGCTCGGTCAGCAAGACTCGGCTCGCGGACAACCCCCGCACGCAGTGGACGAGTGACTACCGGTCCACGAAGGACGGCAGCATCCTGCTGTACCGCATCGAACCCGGCGCCGGGTCGTCGCTGCGGGTGCTCGTGGGTTTCACCAGCACGCAGTCGTCCAACGAGGCGCCGCAAGGGCTCAAGGAGGGCTGCATCCGCTGGCGCCTGGTGCTGCCGATGATCCTCGAAGGCGGCGGGTACAAGATCGACACCATCACCCCCGGGACCTTGCCCGAACAGGAAAAGTGCTGAACCAACCCACCCCGGACAACGAATCAGGGCCCCTCCCACGACGGGAGGGGCCCTGATTCGTTGTGGTGGAACCGATCAGGCGGCCGGCGTGAACAGCAGGGCGGTGTTGTGGCCGCCGAAGCCGAACGAGTTGCTGAGCGCCGCGGTGAGCTCGACCTTGCGGTTCTCGCCCGACACGACGTCGAGCTGCACCTTCGGGTCGAGGTCGGTGAGGTTCAGCGTGGCGGGCACCACGCCTTCGTAGAGCGCGAGGATCGTGGCGATGCCCTCGACCGCGCCGGCACCGCCGACGAGGTGGCCGAGCGCGCCCTTCGGAGCGGTGACCACGGCGTGGTCGCCCACGGCCTTGAGGATCGCCGCCGCCTCGCCGATGTCACCGACCACAGTGGACGTCGCGTGCGCGTTGACGTGCCCGACGTCCGCCGGGGACACGCCGGCCATGCTCATGGCCGCGCGCATCGCCGCGATCTGCCCGATGCCCTCCGGGTGGTTGCCCGTGATGTGGTAGGCGTCGGACGTGATGCCGTAGCCGGCCAGCTTCGCGTAGATCCGCGCGCCGCGCTCCCGGGCGAGGTCGGCCCGTTCCAGCACGACCACCCCGGCGCCTTCGCCGAGCACGAAGCCGTCGCGGCTGGCGTCGAACGGCCGGGACGCGGCCGCCGGGTCGTCGTTGCGGGTCGACACCGTGCGCGCCTGGGCGAAGCCCGCGAGGGTGATCGGGTGGATGCACGCCTCGGTCCCGCCGGCGACCACGACGTCGGCCCGGCCGGACCGGATCATCTCGTAGCCGGTGGCGATGCCCTCGGCGCCGGAGGCGCAGGCCGAAGCGGGGGAGTGGACCCCCGCCCGCGCCTTGAGGTCGATGCTCACGTGCGCCGCCGGCCCGTTGGGCATCAGCATCGGCACGGTGAGCGGCGACACCTTGCGGAGCCCCTGCTGGTGCAACAGGTCGTTCTGGCTCAGCAGTGTCATCGGGCCACCGACACCGGTGCCGATCGACACGCCGAGGCGTTCCGGCTCGACGTCGGTGTGCTCGTCGGTCTGCTCGGCGAACCCCGCGTCGGCCCAGGCCTGGCGGGCGGCGATGATCGCCACCTGCTCGCACCGGTCCAGCCGGCGGGCCTGGACCCGTGGCAGGACCTCGGACGGATCGACGGCCAGCGTCGCCCCGATCTTCACGGGCAGGCCGAGTTCCTCGACCCAGTCCGCGGTCAGCGGGCGGATGCCGCTGCGGCCGGACAGCAGGCCGTCCCAGGTGGACGCGACGTCCCCGCCGAGGGGCGTGGTCGCCCCCATACCGGTGATCACGACGTCGATGTTGCTCATGGGAGTCTCCCCAAGGTCTCGGCTCCGGACCGGGGAGCATCCCCGGCCCGGGTACGAAGAGGACTTACTTCGAGTTGGCGGACACGTAGTTCACCGCGTCGCCCACGGTCTTCAGGTTGGCGAGCTCGTCGTCCGGGATCTTGACGCCGAACTTGTCCTCGGCCTGCACGGCGATCTCGACCATCGACAGCGAGTCGATGTCCAGGTCGTCCACGAACGACTTCTCGGCGGTGACGTCGTCCTGAGCCACACCGGCCACCTCTTCGACGATCTCGGCGAGGCCGGCGAGGATCTCAGCGTTGTCAGCCATTGGAGTTGTTCCCTTCTCGGTTCTTCTACAGGTCCACCTCGCGGGCACAGCGCCCACGAGGGAAGTATCCATCAGGGGCAGACGAAGGCCTGCCCGGCATACGAGAGCCCGGCGCCGAAACCGATCGCCAGCACGACGTCGCCCGGCTTCGCGGTACCCGCCTTGCGCATGTGGTCCAGCGCCAGGGGGATCGACGCCGACGACGTGTTGCCGGAGTACTTGATGTCGTCGGCCACGATCATGTCCTCGCGCGCGCCGGCGGCGCGCAGCTTCTTCGCGATCGACTCGACGATGCGCAGGTTGGCCTGGTGGGGGATCAGGACGTCCACATCGGACGGCTGCAGCCCCGCGGCCTCCAGCGCGCGCATCGCGATCGGCGCGATCTTCGTGGTCGCCCACCGGAAGACCGACTGGCCCTCCTGGTAGATCCACTTCTCGTCGCGCATGTAGATCAGGTCCACGAGGTCACCCGCGCTGCCCCACACGACCGGGCCGATGCCCGGCTCGTCGGCGCCGCCGACCACCGCGGCGCCCGCGCCGTCGGCGAAGATGATCGCGTTGGCGCGGTCGGTCGGGTCCACCACGTCGGTGAGCTTCTCGGCGCCGATCACGAGTACCTTCTTCGCGGAGCCGGCGCGGATCAGGTCCGACGCCACGCCGAGGCCGTAACAGAAGCCGGCGCAGGCGGCGTTGAGGTCGAAGGCGCCGGGGCTCGGGATGCCGAGCCGAGCGGCGACCTGGCCGGCCGCGTTCGGGATGGGCGTGGGCATCGTGCAGTTCGGCAGGATGACCGTGTCCACTTCGGACGGGTCGACGCCCGCGTCTTCCAGCGCGGCGGTGCCGGCGGCGACGGCGAAGTCGACGAGCAGCTCGTCCTTGTCCCCGAAGCGGCGCTCGATGATACCCACGCGCTCGCGGATCCACTGGTCGTTCGTTTCCATGAGCTGCGAGAGGTCGTCGTTGGTCACGACCCTCTCCGGCTGGTGGCTGCCGACGCCGAGGATCCGGGTGCTGGTGGGGCCCGTGCTCTGGCGCAGGCTGGGACGGTCGGTCACTGGGCGTCCTCCTCGCGCAGCTTCGCCAGCTCGGCCGGCGTCTTCAGCGCGGTGGTTGTGGTGACGACGCCCTTGAGCTGGCGCTTGACCAGGCCGGTCAGCGTGCCCGCGGGCGCGAGTTCGATGGTGCTGCTCACGCCGAGCGACACGAGGCCGTCCATCGTGAGGTCCCAGCGCACGGGCCGGGTGACCTGCGCGATGAGCCGCTGCAGGTACTCGGTGCCGCTGGTGACCACGGTGCCGTCGGCGTTCGACAGCAGCGGGCGCGTGGGGTCGGCCGGGGTGAGGCCGGCGGCGTGCTCGCGAAGGGCTTCTTCCGCCGGCGCCATGTACGGCGTGTGGAAGGCTCCCGCGACCTTGAGCGCACGGATCTTCGTGCCCTCCAGGGGTTCGGCGACGATCCGCTCGATGGCGTCGGCCGCGCCCGAGGCGACGATCTGGCCGGCGCCGTTGCGGTTGGCCGCGGCCAGCCCGCGCTCTTCGAGCCACGCGACGACCTGCTCGGGGTCACCGAGCATCACGGCCGCCATCGACGTCGGCTCCAGCGCGCAGGCCTTGGCCATCTCGGCGCCGCGCACCGCGGCCAGCGCCACGGCGTCGGCCGGGGTCAGCACCCCGGCGATCGCGGCGGCGGCGAGCTCGCCCACGGAGTGTCCGGCCACCGGCGCGTCGTCGGCCACCGGCGCCACCTGCTGCAGGCGCTCGAACGAGAGCAGCGAGAGCGCGACGATCAGCGGCTGCGCGACCGCGGTGTCCTGGATCTCCTCGGCGTCGCCTTCCGTGCCGAGGCGGACGAGGTCGAGCCCGGCGCGGGCGGACCACTCCTCGACGCGCGCGCGTGCACCGTCGGCCTCGAGCCAAGGGGAGAGCATGCCGGGGGCCTGTGAGCCCTGGCCGGGGGAGAGGACTGCTGCTGTCACGTCGTCTATGACACCACGGGCAGGGGTGCGCACCCAGATGCGGGCGGTCACCAAGTCCGTGCGGGGTTATTGGAGGAAACCTCCAAAGACGCGCGGTGGAACCTTGCCCTTAACCCAAATGCCTTGTGGGATTCAACCATCGCTTGCCGTGAAGTCTGTCACGGGACCGGTGCCGCGCGCCGACCGGTCACGCCGAGTCACCGCCGGGGCCGGCACCGGCGTCACCAGAGGCCGCGCGCGCGGGCCAGCCGGCCGACGGTGAGCGCGGCCCGGAGCACGAACGCGTCGCGCGGCTCGGTGGGGTTGCGGCCGGTGAGCTCGGCCGCCTTGCGCAGCCGGTACCGCACGGTGTTGGGGTGCACGAACAACGTTTGCGCGCACCGTTCGAGCACGCCACCGCTCTCGAGGTAGGTCTCCACCGTGCGCTGCAACGCGGGTCCCGCCTCCTCCAGCGGCCGCGCGACGAGCTCCACGAGCAGGCGCTCGGCCTCGGGATCACCCGACAGCGCGCGCTCGGGCAGCAGGTCGTCGGAGCGGACGGGTCGCGGCGCGCCCGGCCAGCCGACCACCGCACGCAGGCCCGAAAGCGCCTCGGCCGCGCTGTGGTGCGCCTCGGCGAGCGACGGCACGGTGGGACCGGCGACCACCGGCCCGTCGGCGAACACCGCGGACATCCGCGAGAGCGTTTCGCGTTCCTTCACGCCGCCTTCGGTCGGGCCGCCGATCACGATCACCAGCCGTGAGCCCTGCACCGACAGCAGCACGGGCCGGCCGACGCGGGCCGCGCGGCTGCGGACCTCGAAAACCACCGTCGGCGGGTCCTCCGAAGGCGGATTGCCCACGATCACGGTCGCGGCCGAGGCGGGGTCCCAGCCGAGCGCGGCCGCGCGCGAGAGCACGGCTTCCTCGGCGTCGCCACGCACGATGCCGTCGACGACGAGCGCTTCCAGCCGCGCGTCCCACGCGCCGCGCGCCTCGGCCGCCGCCGCGTAGGAGTTGGCCGCGGCGAACGCGATCTCCCTGCCGTAGCGCAGGATTCCCTCGATCAGCGCCGCGCGTTCGGTCTCGTTCGCGGCGAACTCGGGCAGCTGCTCCTCGAACTGCTCGATCGCGAGCCGCACCATGCTCACGGCCTGGCGCAGGCTGATGTAGCGCGAGAGCTCGGCGGGCGCGTCGCGGAACGCCTCGGTGGTGAGCTTGAGCGCTTCCTTCGAGTCGCGCAGCCAGTCGACGAACCCCGCCGCCCCCGCCTGCGTGATCAGCAGCACGCTGGCGCGCTGGTCGGCGGGCAGCCGCCCGAACCACACCAGCCGGCGTTCCATCACCGCGACGCTCGCGCTCGCGAGCCGCCCCGAGGCGTGGTCGAGCGAGCGCAGCGTCTTCGCCGACAGCCCGTGGTGCTTGGGGACCCGGCGCCCCGTCGTCTCTGCCATTCGTTCCGATCCTCCGCTGGAATCCTAGTTGGACATTCGATCGGCAACTTTCGGCGGCGGACACGCAACCGGGGGCGCTAGGCACCGTCCGGCGGGATCTCTACGATCCGTAGTCGGTGATGTACGTCACCGCAATCCGACAACAAGGGGGAAAGGGCCGATGCCAGAGCCCGGACTGGAGATCGATGCGATCTCCAAACGCTACGGCACCGTCGTGGCACTGGAGCAGATGACTTTCGACGTGCGCCCCGGCGAGCTGTTCGGCTTCGTCGGCAGCAACGGCGCGGGCAAGACCACCACGATGCGCATCGCGCTCGGGGTGCTCAGCGCGGACGCGGGCCAGGTGCGCTTCGCGGGGTCGCCGATCACGCACGAGACCCGGCGGCACATCGGGTACATGCCGGAAGAGCGTGGTTTGTACCCGAAGATGAAAGTGGGTGAGCAGCTGACGTACCTCGCGCGGCTGCACGGGATGTCGGCGGCCGACGCGAAGGCGTCGACCGAGCGCTGGACCGAACGCCTCGGTGTGGCCGCCCGCCGTGACGACGAGGTGGAGAAGCTCAGCCTCGGCAACCAGCAGCGTGTGCAGCTCGCGGCCGCGCTGGTGCACGAACCGCGCATCCTCGTGCTGGACGAACCGTTCTCAGGCCTGGACCCGGTCGCGGTCGACGTGATGAGCAAGGTGCTCAAGGAGAAGGCGGCCGACGGCGTGCCCGTCGTGTTCTCCAGCCACCAGCTGGATCTGGTGGAGCGCCTGTGCGACCGCATCGGGATCGTCCGCAGTGGACGGATGGAGGCGATGGGCACCGTCTCGCAGCTGCGGGCCGGCGGCGCCGTGCGGCTGCTCGTCGACGCGCCCCAGGCGGCCGACGGCTGGGCCGTGAACCTGCCCGGCGTCACGGTGCTGGGCCGCGACGGTGCGGTGACCGAGCTCGAGCTGGCCGACGGTGCCGACGACCAGGTCGTGCTGCGCGCGGCGCTGGCGAGCGGGCCGGTGCGCGAGTTCGCGCGGAAGCTCCCGTCGCTCACCGATCTGTTCCGTTCCGTCGTCACCGAGCACCACCACGAGGAGGCGGCGGCATGAGCACGCCCGACGTCCGCATGAGCCCGCTGTCCGGAGTCGGCCTGGTCGCCTCGCGCGAGATCAGCACGCGGCTGAGGTCGAAGGCCTACCGGATCAGCACGCTCGTGCTGCTCGTCCTCATCGTCGCCGGGATCGTGGTGCTGAAGCTCGTGGGCGGCAGCAGCGGTCCCGACGCGACCCTCGGCTACGTGCCGGCGGCGGCACCGCTGTCGGCGCCGCTGACGGCGATCGGGAATTCCGTGGGGCAGGACATCGCCACGCAGCCCATCGCCGACGAGCAGGCCGGGATCGCGAAGCTGAAGGACGGTTCGATCGACGCGCTGCTGGTCCAGGGCGCGGACCGGGTCCACGTGCAGGTCGAGAAGGACCTCGACGGGAACCTCAAGAACGTGCTCACCGTGCTCGCGGGCCGCGTCGCGCAGAACTCGGAGATCCTCGCGCAGCACGGGGATCCGGCGAAGGTGGACGCCGCCGTCGCGAGCGCGAGCGTCGACGAGCTGCCGCCGCTGGAGAAGCCGTACGACTACGACAGCCAGCAGCTCGTGCTCGGCATCATCGCGGGCATCCTCATCTACATGTCGCTTCTGCTCAACGGCCAGTCCGTGGCGCAGGGCGTGGTCGAGGAGAAGACCTCGCGCGTGGTCGAGCTGCTGCTGTCCACCATCAAGCCGTGGCAGCTGATGGCGGGCAAGGTGCTCGGCATCGGCACGGTCGGGTTGATCCAGATGCTCCTGATCGGCGTCGTCGGCATCGGTGCGGGCCTGGGGACGGGGGTGCTCACCATCTCGGTGTCCGCGGCCGTCGGCACCGTCATCTGGCTGGTGGTGTGGTACCTGCTCGGGTTCTTCATGTATTCGATCGTGTTCGCCGCGCTCGGCGCGCTCGTGTCGCGGCAGGAGGACGTGAGCGGCGCCGTGTCGCCGGCGCTGATGCTGGTGATCGCCGGGTACGTGGTGGGCATCTCGGTGCTGCCCTCGGACCCGTCGAACAAGTTCGCCGAGATCCTTTCCGTGATCCCGGTCTTCGCGCCGACGCTGATGCCGATGCGGCTCGCCATGGGCGGCGTGCCCGTGTGGGAAGCGGTGGTGTCGGTGGGACTCGTGGTGCTGCTGATTCCGCTTTTGATCTGGCTGGCCGCGCGGATCTACCGCAACGCCGTGATGCGCACCGGTGCGAAGGTGAAACTGCGCGACGCGCTGCGCGCGGCCTGAGTGTCCGTTCGGTGAACACGTGTCGTCGCTCTGCGACCTGAAGGCCGCCGAAACCTTGACGGGTGCCGAAAGCCCTGAAGGGTCCGGCGAAACCTGAAGCGTATTCACAGGGCGACGACGCGAACACCCGCTGAATACGCCCGGTGTAATACCCCGCAAATGCTCGAGGCCGCCCGGCGCTTGCGGTTTACGCTGCGCCGGACGGCCTCGTCTCCCCGGTCCCCACCGGTAGTACAAGTATGGCCGTGATTGATCTTCCGGCGCCAGTCGTCTCACTCGATCGTGGTGCAACGCACTCCCGCTGGCTGGGTACCTGATCATCGACCCGCTGCAACGGCCCGCAGCCGGGAATCCACGACGAAGGGAGCCAGCGTGGGTGAGCAACTCAAGGACGGACTCGGACAGGCCTGGAATCTGGTGGCCACGTTCGTCCCGAAACTCGTCGGTTTTCTGATCATCCTGCTGATCGGCTGGCTGATCGCGAAAGCGGTGTCCAAAGCGCTGTCACTGGTGCTCGGAAAACTCGGATTCTCTCGGCTCGTCGAGAAGACGGGGCTGACCGGAATGATGAAGCAGGCGAATGTCGACGCCACCGGCATCCTCGTGAAACTGGTCTACTACTTCATTCTGCTGATCGCGCTGCAGCTGGCCTTCGGCGTGTTCGGTGAGTCGAATCCGGTCAGCCAGCTGCTCAACGACATCATCGCGTTCCTGCCGCGGATCGTGGTGGCGCTGGTGCTGATCGTCGTGGCGGCGGCCATCGCGAAGGTCGTGCGCGACGTCGTGACCTCGGCGATGTCCACGCGGCCGGCGGGCCGGCTGCTCGGCACCGTCGCCTACTGGCTGATCATGGCGTTCGGCATCATCGCCGCGCTGGGCCAGGTCAACATCGCCACCGCCATCACCGGCCCGGTGCTCATCACGGTGCTGGCGACCATCGGCGGGGTGATCGTGGTCGGCTTCGGCGGCGGTCTCATCAAGCCCGCCCAGGACCGCTGGGGCGGCTGGCTCACCAGCCTGCAGGGCCAGCTGAGCTCGGGCAACGGCGGTGGTCAGCGCCAGGTCGGCGGCCGGCCGCAGGCCCAGACCACGCAGGCCCAGACCACGCAGACGGCACAGACGCAGACCGCGCAGACCCGCACGCAGCCCGTTCAGCCGGGAAACGGCCACCAGGCCGTGAACGACACCCCGACCCCGCCGGTCGGGTTCAACCGCGTCGATCGCTGATCCCGGCGCGGTTCGGCCAGGCCCGGTGCATCGGGAGGGCACCGGGCCTGTCCGCGTGCTGGGACGGTGTCGCCCGCCTCACACCCCGGGGAATCCCGCGCCCGGCCGGGGTGTTGGCGCCAGAGTCACACGGGGGACGAGAAAGGGTGCGGACGTGGACTTCCTGCTGCAGCACGGTGTCACGGTGTTCGGCCAGTGGATCTCGATCGCGGAGCTCGCGGGGCAGGTGCTCGCGCTCGCGGTCGTGTTCCTCGCCGACCGGCGGACGCTGTGGACCTGGCCCGTGCAGGTCGGCGCGACGATCCTGCTGTTCTCCGTCTACGTTTCCGCGCACCTGGGCGGCCTGGCCAGCCGGCAGGTCGCGATCCTCGCGATCTCGCTCTACGGCTGGTGGGCGTGGCGCCGCCGCACCGACCCCGTCAACGGCGTGGTCGTGCGCACGGGCCGCCCCGCCGAGCGCTGGGCGATGGCCGGTGCGTTCGCCGTGGGCACCGTGGTGATGGCGCTGGTGCTGCAGGCGCTGAACGCGTCGTGGGCGCCCTGGCCGGACGCCGCGATCTTCGTCGGCACGCTCGTCGCCTTCGGCGCGCAGGGCGCGGGGCTGGTCGAGTTCTGGGGTGTGTGGCTGGTGGTCGACGCGATCGGCGTGCCGCTGCAGATCTCGTCGGGCCTGTACTTCTCCGCCGCGATCTACGTGGTGTTCGCGGTGCTGGTCGTGCACGGCTGGTGGAACTGGAACCGCTCGGCCAAACGCGTGGCCGCGCACCGGGCGGTCACGGCAGCATCCAGCTGAGCACCGGGGTGCTCTGCCCGAACACGATCAGGCACATCACCAGCAGCAGCCCGACGCTCCACGGCAGCACCTTGCGCAACAGCTTGCCCTCTTCGCCCGGCAGGTTGGCCGCGACGCACGCGATGGTGAGGTTCTGCGGCGAGATCATCTTGCCCAGCACGCCGCCGGAGCTGTTCGCCGCGGCCAGCAGGTCCGCGCGCAGGCCCGTCTGGTGCGCGGCCGTGACCTGCAGCGCGCCGAACAACGCGTTGGCTGACGTGTCCGAACCCGAGACGGCGACGCCGAACCAGCCGAGCACGGGGGAGAGGAACGCGAGCCCCGCGCCGGCCGCGGCGATGAACGTGCCGATGGTGCTCGTCTGGCCGGACAGGTTCATCACGTAGGCCAGCGCGAGCACCCCGGTCACGGTGACGATCGCGAACCGCAGCTCCTGCACCGTCGCCAGCCACTCCCGCCCGGCCGTGCCCGCCGCGACCTTCAGCGCCACGAGCGTGAGCAGCCCGGCGATGAGCACGAGCGTGCCGCCGGTGTTGAGGAACGGCAGCGAGAACGTGTTGCCGGACACGGCTTTGCCGTCCGGGCCGTGCACGTCGAGGCCGGGCCAGTGGAACTTCCACGTGGCCGCGTCGAGCAGCTTCTTGATCGGCGGCACCTGGGCGAGCGAGAAGATCACGATGATCAACGCGTACGGCAGGTAGGCTCGCACGACCTCGCCGCGCTCGTCCGGCCGGTCGAGGGTCGCGGTGCGGGATCCGGTGAGCACCTGCGCGCGGACCTCGGCGGGCACCGGGCGGCGCGTCATCGGCAGCGCCACGAGCGCCGCGGCGCCGGCCAGGGCCGCGCCGATGTCGGCCAGCTGCGGGGAGACGAAGTTCGAGGCGAGGAACTGCACCACGCCGAACGCGATGCCGCACACCAGGGCCGGCACCCACGTCTCGCGCAGGCCGCGCTTCCCGTCGACGATGATCACCAGCAGCAGCGGCACGAACAGGGCCAGCAACGGCGTCTGCCGCCCGACGATCGACGACACCTGCTCCAGCGGCAGCCCGGTCACCTGCGCGAGCGTGACCACGGGCGTGCCCATCGCGCCGAACGCCACCGGCGCGGTGTTCGCGACCAGCGCCACCACGGCGGCCTTGCCCGGCCCGAACCCGACGGCCACCAGCATCACCGCGCTGATCGCCACGGGCGCGCCGAAGCCGGCCAGCGCCTCCATCAGCGCGCCGAAGCAGAAGGCGATGATCAGCGCCTGCAGCCGCGGGTCGTCGGAGATCCGGCCGAACGAGCGGCGCAGCACGTCGAAGTGCCCCGTGTGCACGGTGATCCGGTAGATCCACAGCGCGTTGACCACGATCCACAGGATCGGGAACAGCCCGAACGCCGCCCCTTGCAGCGCACCGGAGATCGCTTGTCCCACGGGCATCCCGTACGCGGCGATGCCGACCACGAGCGCCACGACGAGCCCGATCAACGCGGCGTGGTGGGCCTTGGTCCGGACCACTCCCAGCAGCACCAGCACCACGGCCAGTGGCACCACCGCGACGAGCGCCGAAAGCCCGAGACCACCGAGCGGAGCCAGGTCCTGCACGAACACGCCGACCTCCCGGGGGGACCGCCGTTTCCGGATCGCGGAAACAGCCTTTCACGAGGTGGCTGAGATACTCGTCACAGACCCACCGGTACGTCAACCCGGTGTCGCACGTCTGGACCAATGTCGGAAAAGGGCATTGGGTGCGTTGGGCGCACCGAACGTGGCATTCGGGCCCCCGCCGCCCTCAATGGAGGCGCTGTGCGCCAGGCCGCATTCAGGGCGCCGAACGCCACTTCGGGGCGGCAGCAGGTCAGCGCAGGGTCACGTGCGAAGGCCGCAGGTCCTCGACGCGGCGCACGCCCAGCAGCTGCATGGTCCGGATCATCTCGGTGCGCAGGATGTCCACGCAGCGCTGCACGCCGCGCTCGCCGCCGGCCATCAGGCCGTAGAGGAACGCGCGGCCGACGAGCACGAAGTCGGCACCCCGCGCGATCGCGGCCACGATGTCGCCGCCGGAGAGAATGCCGGTGTCGACCCAGACCTCGGCGGTGCCCTGGATCTCGTCGAGCACCGCGGGCAGCAGCTCCAGCGGCGTCGGCGCGCGGTCGAGCTGGCGGCCGCCGTGGTTGGACAGGACCACGCCGTCGGCGCCGTGTTTCACCACGTCCCGCGCGTCGGCCACGTTCTGCACGCCCTTGACTACGAGCTTGCCGGGCCAGGTGCGGCGCACCCAGTCGAGGTCGTCGAAGTCGAGTGTCGGGTCGAAGAGCTGGGCCAGCAGCTCGGCCACGGTGCCGTCGAAGTGGTTCAGCGACGCGAAGTTCAGCGGCTCGGTGGTGAGCAGGTTGAACCACCACGCGGGGTGCATCGCGCCGTCGGCGAACGTCTTGAGCGTGAGCGCCGGCGGGATGGTGAGCCCGTTGCGCACGTCGCGCATCCGCGCGCCGGCCACCGGGGTGTCGACGGTGAGCAGGAGCGTGTCGTAGCCGTTCTCCCACGCGCGATTCATCAGATCTTCACCGGCGCCGTGGTCGCGCCACACGTAGAGCTGGAACCACTTGCGCGCCTCCGGGGCCGCCGCGGCGAGGTCCTCGATGGACGTCGTCGCCATGGTCGAGAGGGCCATCGGGATGCCGTTGCGCTGCGCCACACGGCCCACGGCGCTCTCGCCCTCGTGCTGCATCATGCGCGTGAACCCGGTGGGTGCGAAGCCGAACGGCAGTGCCGACGTCTTGCCGAGCACGGTCCGCGTGGTGTCCACATCGGACACTCCGCGCAGCACGTTGGGGTGGAACTCCACGCGCCGGTACGCCTGCCGGGCGCGCAGCAGGCTGTCTTCCAGCTCCGCGGCGCCGTCGGTGTAGTCGAACGCGGCGCGCGGCGTGCGCTTGCGCCCGATCATCCGCAGGTCGGAGATCGTGTGGGCGTTGGACAGGCGCCGCTCGGTCGGGTTGAGCACGATCGGCTTCGGCCGCAGGATCTGCTTCAGTTCGCTCGGCCGCGGCAGACGACGCTGGGTCACGCTCGATCACCCTTCCTCAGGCGCTGGGTACCTCAAGACTGAGATACATCCGATGTCTAGCTTAGTGGGCTCGGGCCTCGAAACAGCAAGACCCTCCAGGCCATTGTCCGGCCCGGAGGGTCTTGCGGCGACCACGGCTTACGCGTTGCCGGAGTCCGACGTCTGCGGGCCGGCGGCCGAGATGTCGTCGAGGCGGTAGCGGCGCACCGCTTCGGTCACCTTGTCCTGCGCCACCTCGCCGCGCTTGGCGAGCGCCGTGAGGGCGCCGACCACGATCGACTGCGCGTCCACGAGGAACTTGCGCCGGGCGGCCGGGCGGGTGTCGGAGAAACCGAACCCGTCGGTGCCGAGCGTGAGCATGTCGGTGGGCACCCACGGGCGGATCAGGTCCGGCACCGCGCGCATCCAGTCCGACACCGCCACGACCGGCCCGTTGACGCCCGACAGCGCCTGAGTCACGTACGGCACGCGGGGGCTGTCGGCCGGGTGGAGCAGGTTGTCGTGGTCGATCTCCACGGCCTCGCGGCGCAGCTCGGTCCACGACGTGGCCGACCACACCGCCGCGCGCACGCCCCACTCCTCGGCCAGCAGCTGCTGGGCCTTGAGCGCGTCGGGCATCGTGACGCCCGAGACGAGGATGTGCGCCTCCGGGCCGTCGCCCGCCGGGGCGTCGGCGTACTTGTAGAGGCCCTTGAGCAGGCCGTCGACGTCGAGGTTCTCCGGCTCGGCGGGCTGCTGGTAGGGCTCGTTGTAGATCGTCAGGTAGTAGAAGATGTTCTCGCCGTTGCCGTGCGGCCCGGTCTCGCCGTACATGCGCCGCAGACCATCACGGACGATGTGGGCGATCTCGAACGAGTAGGCCGGGTCGTAGGCCACGACCGCCGGGTTGGTCGCCGACAGCAGCAGCGAGTGCCCGTCGGCGTGCTGCAGGCCCTCACCGGTCAGCGTGGTGCGGCCCGCGGTGGCGCCGAGCACGAAGCCGCGCGCCATCTGGTCCGCCGCCGCGTACAGGCCGTCGCCGGTGCGCTGGAACCCGAACATCGAGTAGAAGATGTAGATCGGGATCATCGGCTCGCCGTGCGTGGCGTACGAGGTGCCGACGGCCGTGAACGACGCGGTGGAACCCGCCTCGTTGATGCCCTCGTGCAGCAGCTGGCCCTTCTCGGACTCCTTGTAGGCCAGCATCAGGCTCGCGTCGACCGAGGTGTACGTCTGGCCGTGCGGGTTGTAGATCTTGGCCGTCGGGAACATCGAGTCGAGACCGAACGTGCGGGCCTCGTCCGGGATGATCGGGACGACGCGCTTGCCGATCTCCGAGTCCTTCGCCAGCTCGCGCACGAGCCGGACGAACGCCATCGTGGTGGCGACCTCCTGCTTGCCCGAGCCCTTCCGGATGCCCTCGTAGACCTTGTCGCCCGGCAGCACGAGCGCCTTGGCGTGCTTCGGCCGGCGCTCGGGCAGGTAGCCGCCCAGCGCCTTGCGGCGGCCGATCATGTACTCGATCTCGGGCGAGTCGGGGCCCGGGTGGAAGTACGGCGGCAGCTTCGGGTCACGCTCGAGCTCGGCGTCGCTGATCGGGATGCGCTGGGCGTCGCGGAACAGCTTGAGGTCGTCGAGCGTGAGCTTCTTCATCTGGTGCGTGGCGTTGCGGCCCTCGAACGCCGGGCCCAGGCCGTAGCCCTTGATGGTGTGGGCGAGGATCACCGTCGGCTGGCCGTGGTGCTCCATGGCGGCCTTGTACGCCGCGTACACCTTGCGGTAGTCGTGGCCACCGCGCTTGAGGTTCCAGATGTCGGCGTCGGACAGGTCCTTGACCAGGTCCTTCGTCCGCGGGTCGCGGCCGAAGAAGTGCTCGCGCACGTACGCGCCGTCATTCGCCTTGTACGTCTGGTAGTCGCCGTCCGGCGTCACGTTCATCAGGTTGACCAGGGCGCCGTCGCGGTCGGCGTGCAGCAGCGAGTCCCACTCACGGCCCCAGATGACCTTGATCACGTTCCAGCCCGCGCCGCGGAAGTACGACTCGAGCTCCTGGATGATCTTGCCGTTGCCGCGCACCGGGCCGTCGAGCCGCTGCAGGTTGCAGTTGATCACGAAGGTCAGGTTGTCGAGGCCCTCGCCCGCGGCCACGTGGATGAGGCCGCGCGACTCCGGCTCGTCCATCTCGCCGTCGCCGAGGAACGCCCACACGTGCTGGTCGTTGGTGTCCTTGATGCCGCGGTCGCGCAGGTAGCGGTTGAACCGGGCCTGGTAGATGGCGTTCATCGGGCCGAGGCCCATCGACACCGTGGGGTTCTCCCAGAAGTCCGGCATCAGCCGCGGGTGCGGGTACGACGGCAGGCCGCCGCCCTCGCCGGCGTGGCTGTACTCCTGGCGGAAGCCGTCGAGCTGCTGCTCGGACAGGCGGCCCTCGAGGAACGCCCGCGCGTACATGCCCGGGGAGGCGTGGCCCTGGAAGAAGACCTGGTCACCGCCGCCGGAGTGGTCCTTGCCGCGGAAGAAGTGGTTGAAGCCCACCTCGTACAGCGCCGCGGACGAGGCGTAGGTCGAGATGTGCCCGCCGACGCCGACACCCGGCCGCTGCGCGCGGTGCACCATGATCGCGGCGTTCCAGCGGATGTAGCGGCGGTAGCGGCGCTCGATCTCCTCGTCGCCGGGGAACCACGGCTCGTTCTCCGTGGGGATGGTGTTCACGTAGTCCGTGGACGTGAGCGCGGGCACGCCGACGTTGCGCTCGCGGGCGCGCTCCAGGATGCGCAGCATCAGGTAACGCGCGCGCTGCTGGCCACCCCTGGCCAGCGCCTCGTCGAAGGAGTCCAGCCACTCGGCGGTCTCCTCCGGGTCGATGTCGGGCAGGTGCGCCGCGAGTCCGTCACGGATGACGCGTACGCGTGCCGGGGTCTCCTTGCCGGAGGCGCCGTCGTTCTGCGGGGCCAAGGGGTCTCCTTGTAGCTGGTTGTAGCCGTTGTAGCTGCTGGGCGGGAGTGCACGCCGATTTCCATCGTCGTCCCCGGCCCGGCTCCCGTCACCTTTACTGTCCGGTAACAAGGGTCGCCCCGAGTGCACCACTCCCCGCGTGCGGTGTATCGCGCGCGCGTTTTCTTCTCCACAACCCTAGAGGAGAGGTTTCCGGGGGTTGCCGGAGCGGTCGTGCGACACTGCCCACAGACACCTGTCCCGGGGTCACCGAAGACCCCGGGGGGCCTCCACGCTGCGACACGACTTGTCAAAGATCCGGTGTGGACGGTTGCGCGCAGCGCCGCGCCAGTGTTCGCTATCGACAACCGTGTACCCGAGTGTGGTGGCCGGCGCAGCTTCACCTGCGTCACCGACCGCCGCGCTCCGTCGTAGTTGGAGGAGTGGAAGCAGTGGTCGCCGCGGGAGACGCAGGCACTGCCGGCGTCGCCGAGAGCCTTGGCATCAAGCCGGACATGGTGGTCCAGGAGATCGGCTGGGACGAGGACGTCGACGACGACGTCCGCGCGGCGATCGAGGAGGCGATCGGCGCCGAACTCCTCGACGAGGACGCCGACGAAGTCATCGACGTCGTGCTGCTCTGGTGGCGCGAAGACGACGGCGACCTGGGCGACGCCCTGGTCGACGCCCGCGGTCCGCTGGACGAGAACGGCGTGATCTGGGTGCTGACGCCCAAGACGGGTCAGCCCGGGCACGTCGAGCCCAGTGAGATCGCCGAAGCCGTGCCGCAGGTCGGTCTGTCGCAGACCGCCAACATCAGCGTGGGAGCCGACTGGCTCGGGACCCGCCTGGTGTCGCCGAAGTCCTCGAAGGCGAAACAGCGGTGAACCGGGGCCTGCGCAACTGACACGATAGGGTTGTCGGCGCAGGTTTCGTGATCGCTTTCGGAGAGGATTCGCCGCATGGCCGTCGAGGTCGGTACGCCAGCCCCGGACTTCACGCTCAACGACTACAACAAGCAGCCCGTCACGCTGTCGTCGTTCAAGGGCGACAAGCCGGTGCTGCTGGTCTTCTTCCCGTTCGCGTTCAGCGGGACCTGCACCGGCGAGCTGTGCCAGCTGCGTGACGAGTTCGCCGACTACGACACCCAGGGCGTCCAGATCCTGGGCGTCTCCGTCGACGCGGTCTTCTCGCTGAAGGTGTGGGCCGAGCAGCAGAACTACCAGTTCCCGCTGCTCTCGGACTTCTGGCCGCACGGCGCGGTCGCCCAGGCCTACGGCGTCTTCAACGACAAGGCCGGCATGGCCCTGCGCGGCACGTTCCTCATCGACACCGACGGCATCGTCCGCTTCGCCGAGGTCAACCAGCCCGGCGAAGCCCGCGACCAGTCGGCGTGGAAGAAGGCCGTGGCCGAACTGGCCTGACTTTCCGGCGGAACCCCGCTCCGGCTTCCGACGCGGAGTTCCGCCGCCGGGCGCATAGCTCAGCGGAAGAGCACTCGGTTTACACCCGAGCGGTCGCAGGTTCGAACCCTGCTGCGCCCACGCGGTTCTCTGGGCGAGCCGTGTTCGCGGAAAGCGCGAACCGGGTCGCCCCGCGGTGTCTTTTGGGGGTGCAACCCCCAAACCCCGCCCGGCGGGCTTCGCCCCCGGACCCCCACGGTGGTCGCCTTGGGTCGCTTCGCGTCCGCATCCCATTTTGGTCGCCTTGGGTGGCTTCGCGTCCGGATCCCCAGGGTGGTCGTCTGTGGGTGGTTGCGCGCCTGGAGTGCTGCGGTGGTCGGCTTCGGTCGATCAGTAACGGTTGGCGATCGGTCGGGTGCGGGGAGCGTCCGGGGCGAAGGGGCGGCCCTACCCTGGTTCGAGCGTGATCGGGCGGCGCCGGTCCGCGCTGGGGGGAACGGGTGGACGCGCAGCGTGCGTATCGGCGGGTGAGCTGGACGTTCGGGTTCTTCGCCCTGCTCATGTCCACTTCCCTGGGCATCGCGGTCGTCGCGGAGGGGACGCTGCGCGGGCCGGGCGTGTCGTGGGTGCCGGTGCTCGTGCTGGCGCTCGTGGCGGTGGTCGGGGTGGTCGTGCTCCGGGCCGGGCGGAAGGCGGCGTCACGGCGCTACGTCGAGAACGCACTGCGGCGCGGCCGAGCCGGGTTCTCGCCCGCGTTCCCCTTCACGCTGGTCACGTGGGTGCTGGGCGGTGTGGGCTTCGGCGCGCTCGCCGGTACCGCGGTCGTGGCCGCCGACCTCGGCGACGCCGACTCGCGCGCACACCTGCAGGCGGTCGTGGACTTCTCCCGGCCGATCCTGGTGCTCTTCACGAGCCTCCTGGTCCTCGCCGCCGCGGGCTACTACTCGTGGCGCTTCCGGGAACGCCACGAGCTCCTCACGTTGCAGGCGGCGGGAATCGCGGTCCTGGTCGAACCGGAGCCGCCGCGGCCGATGAAGGTCACCCGGATGTGGCTCGTCGGCACGCTCGTCGACGCACTGCTCTTCGCGGGCGCGATCGTGCCCCGGCTGCTGTCCGGCGACGATCGCCCGACCTCGGACGAGCTCACCACGGGCGGCTTCAACGTCGTCGCGGGACCGGCGGTCGTGAGCTTCTCGATCCTGCTGCTCATGCTGGCCAACTGGTCGACGCGCCGATCCGCGCTGCGGGCGCTGCTGCACCCGGCTTCCCTCACGGCCATCGGCCTCGTGCTGCTCGGCTACGCGCTCGACAGCGGCGCCGGCCTCACCGTCGTGGGGACCGTCCTCGGCGTCGGCGGCACCCTGCTCGGCTCGGCCACCTGCCTGAACATCATGACCCGCGGCGCCCAGCCGTGGATGGGCCTGCTGTACCTCGCCGGCAACTACGTCTACGGCTACCTCACCGCCCCGAACGGCGACTACGACCTCCCGCAGGGCGTCACCGGCTGGATCATCGCGGTACTGGCCGCGGCCTACACGAGCCGCGAGGCGGTCAAGCACTACCGGGAGTGGACCTCGGTGGAGCCACCGAGCCGCGCGGAGCCGCCGCCGTTCTGACGGTGGACGCCCGGGGCCGGGCCTGCCCCCTCGACAGGCCCGGCCGCGTGGTGCGCGTCGCGGGTGAACGTGGAGCAGGAGGCCCGGCGGGGCCACGTGGATACGTCGGGGACTGCGGCAAACGGGTGATCTTCCGGGTCCGGTGACGGTCAGGCGGCGGTCCACGAGTGCTCGGCCAGGCTCGGGTGAAGGGGAGCGGCCACGAGCCGGTTGGCGAACGTCGAAAGCGTGTACGCGCCGATGCCCAGCACCACCTCGAGCGCCTGCCGCGGCGTGTAGCCGGCGGCGAGGAACGCCTCGAGGTCGGCGGCAGGCACGTCACCGGTCGTCGCGAACGTGGTCAAGGCGAACCGGCGCAGTGCCTCCAGTCTCGGGATCGGCAGCGGTTCCGCCGCGCGCAGGGCCGCGATCAGCGAAGCCGGCGCGTCGAGCTGCACCAGCTTCGCGGTGTGCAGTGCGACGCAGAAGTGGCAGCGGTTGCGCGTGGAGACCACCAGGATCAGCGTCTCGCGTTCCAGCGGCGACAGCGTGGTCGTTTCGAACAGCGCACTCAGCTTGAGGAACCCGGTCAGCAGCTCCGGCGACGCCGCCAACCGGGCGACGGCGGCGGGCAGCGAGCCGAACTGGGCTTCGGTCGCTGCCAGTGCGCGGCGGGCGGCCGGCGGGGCGCTCTCGGCGGTGTGCTCGGGAAAGTGCGGCACGGGACCCTCCTGGGGTAAAGTCGTCAACATGGTTGTCGAATTCCAGAAGGTAAACCTGGTTGTCGAATTTGGCAAGCGGCATGGCTGACGCGCCCGGCTTCGAGCTGCCGTTGCTGCTGTTCGCGGGCTTCCGCACGCTGATCGACGACCTGCACGCCGAGCTCGCCCGCCAGGGTCACCCCGACGTGCGCCCCGCGTTCGGCTTCGCGATGCAGGCCATCGGAGGGCGCGGGGCCACGGCTTCGGAGCTCGGCAAACGGCTCGGCGTCTCGAAGCAGGCCGCCGGCAAGACCGTCGACCGCCTGGAGCAGCTCGGGTACGCCGAGCGCGCCGACGACCCCGACGACGCCCGCCGTAAGCTGGTGCGGCTCACCCCGCGCGGCATCGACTCGCTCGCCCGCTCCGCCGCGATTTTCGAAACGCTGCGTGCGAACTGGGTGAAAGAGCTCGGCGCCGACCGCGTCCGCGCCCTCGAAGCCGACCTGCGCACCATGACCGGCGGTGGCTTCCGGCTCGACGTCGCCGGCTGGTTCGCCGGCTAGCCCGTCAGCGTGACTCCCGGGCCAGCTTCGCCACCTCGCTCGTCAGCAGGTCGATCTCGCCGTCGGTGTTGTAGTAGTGCACGGACGCGCGGACGAGGTCGGGCAGGCCGCGGGCGGTGAAGTCGTACTGCGCCGAGGTCGCGTGGGTCACGCTCGTGTTGATCTTCGCGGCCGAAAGCCGCACCTTCACCTGCTCCGCGCCGAGCCCGTCGAGGCTGAACGCGACGAGCCCGCACTTGCGCTCGCCGACGTCGTGCACCCGCACGCCGTCGAGCTCGCCGAGGCGGCCGCGCAGTGTCGCGCCCAGCTCGGTCACGCGGTGCTCGATCGCCGGCAGGCCCCATTCGAGCGCGTAGTCGACGGCCGCACCGAGTCCCAGCACGGCCGCGTAGTCGCGTTCCCAGACCTCGAACCGTTTCGCCGTCGGGTCCACCACGAACTCGTCCGGCGACTCCCAGCTGGCCGAGTGCAGGTCGAGCGTCGCCGGCTCCAGCCGCTCGCGCAGCCGCGAGTGCACGTAGAGGAAGCCGGTGCCGCGCGGCCCGCGCAGGTACTTGCGGCCGGTGGCCGACAGTGCGTCGCACTGCAGGAGCTCGACGTCGAGGTCGAGCTGTCCGGCCGACTGGCACGCGTCGAGCAGGAACGGGATCCCGGCCTCGCGCGCGACCTTGCCGATCTCCTCGGCCGGGTTCACCAGGCCGCACTGCGTCGGCACGTGGCTCACGGCGATGAGCTTCACGTCGTCGTCGATCAGGCGGCGCAGGTCGGCCACGTCGAGCTGGCCGGTCTCGTCGTCGGCGACCACCTCCACGCGTGCTCCGGTGCGGCGCGCCACCTGGAGGTAGGCGATCGCGTTGCTCGCGTACTCGGCGCGGGAGGTCAGGATCCTCTCGCCGGGGCCGAAGCGCAGCGCGTAGAAGACCGCCTGCCACGAGCGCGTCGCGTTGTCCGTGATCGCGATGTCCTCGGGCGCGGCGTTGATCAGCCTCGCCACGGACGTGTACACGGCTTCGGTGCGCTCGGCCGCCGCCGCGGCGGCCTCGTAGCCACCGACCAGCGCTTCGGCTCGCAGGTAGTCGACCATCGTGTCGGTGACGCGGGCCGGCGGGAGCGCCGAACCGGCGTTGTTGAAGTGGACGACGCCGGTGCAACCGGGCGTCTCGGCGCGGGCGCGGGCCACGTCGGCGGGCTGGATGACCATGTGAACTGAATACAGTAGGGCCAGTCTGTATGCAATACTGCGCGGATGACCAAGCGACTCCTGCGGGGTGAGCTCATCGAGGAGATCACCGCGCGCGTGCTCGACGGCAGGCTGGACGACCGCATCAACGAGGTGCACCTCGCCCGCGAGCTCGGCGTGAGCCGCACGCCGCTGCGGGAGGCGCTCATCGGGCTCGCCGACCGCGGGCTGCTCGTCGCCGCGCCTGGGCGCGGGTTCCTCGTCGCGCCGCTCGACCCGGAGGAGGCCCGGCGGCTCTACCCCCTGGTCGCCGAGCTGGAGTCGCTCGCCCTGCGCTGGACCTCGCCGCTGGACCTGACTCTGCTGCCGGACGCGCTCGACGCCATCGCCGACGAGATGACGGCCCTGCCCGCCGGCGCCGATCTGTCCGCTGTGGACGATCGCTGGCACGAGCTGTTGCTCTCCCGCTGTACGAACCCGCATCTGCTGCGCTTGATCGAGCAGACGAAACCCCTGCTCAAGCGCTACGAATCCGTGTACTTCGGCGGCCTGGAGCGGGCCGCCGAGAGCATCGCCGAGCACCGGGCGATCGCCGACGCGCTGCGCTCCGGCGACGGGCCCGGCGCGACCGCGCTGCTCGTGCGCAACTGGGTCAAGGCATTGGCATACCTCGAACGGAGCTGAACGTATGAAGGTCTTCGCGCACCTGTCGGACATCCATCTCGACGGCGGCGACCGCGCCGACGCGCGCACCACCGCGGTGCTCGACTACCTGCGCGCCCTCGCGCGCCCGATCGAGGCCGTGTTCGTCACGGGCGACCTCGCCGACCACGGCCTGCCCGAGGAGTACCGCCGCGCGACCGAGCTGCTCAAACACCCCGCGCCCGTGCTCACGTGCCCCGGCAACCACGACGTGCGCGAGGCCTTCCGCGAGGTCCTGCTCGGCGAGCCGGCGAGCGCCGCGCCGGTGAACGTCGCCACCGACGTGAACGGCGTCCTCGTGGCCATGTGCGACTCGACGATCCCCGGCCGGGGCGCCGGTTACCTCGAAGACGCGACGCTGACGTGGCTCGACGAAGCGCTCACCGCCCACGACGGACCCGCGTTCGTCGCCTTCCACCACCCGCCGGTCGAGGTCGGCATCCCGCTCGTGGACGCCATCCGCCAGACCGGCGAAGACCGCCTCGCCGAGGTCCTGCGGCGCCACCCGCGGGTGCTCGCGCTGCTCTGCGGCCACGTCCACACCGGCGCCGCCACGACGTTCGCGGGCGTGCCTGTGCGCGTCGCTCCCGGCGTGGTCTCCGGGGGGCTGCTGCCCGTCGAGCCCGGTGCCGACCGCGGCTGGGACGAAGGGGGCCCGATCGACCTCGAGCGGCCGCCGTCACTGCTGCTGCACGTGCTGCACGACGACGGCCGGCTCACCACCCACCAGCGGGTGGTGGCGTTCAGCGGCTGAAGACCGGCAGCGTGACCCGCGAAGGGTGCGCCGCGTCGTGGAAGATCTCGAACCGGTTCGCCTTGCCGTCGACTGCGCTGGCCACCGGTTCGCCTGTGCCGTGGTTGCGGGCGAAGCGCGGGAACGCGCCGCCCGCGACCTGCACGCGCAGCCGGTGGCCGCGGCGGAACCGGTAGGCCGTGGGGTCGAGCCGAACCTGCGCCGTCACGATGCCGTCGGAGTCCGCCTCGGGCGCGCCGGGGCGCAGCCGCAGGATGCCGTCGGTGACGTTGCGGGAGCGCCCGTCCTGGTCGACGTCGCAGATCCGCACGTACACGTCGGCGTGGCCCAGTTCGGTGCGCACGAACACGGTCGCGCTCACCTCGCCGATCACGTCGAGGTCGGCGATCAGCGGTTCGCCGGTGAACACGAGCACGTCGTCGCGCGCCTCGACCGCGTTGTTGTCCTGCTGCTTGTTCGTGCCCGTCAGCAGCGGACCGCCGACCGCGGGCGTCGGGTCGGCGGGGTCGTAGGTGAACGCGGTGGGCCGGGCTTCGCCGTCGACCACCTCGCCGAGACCGCCGATCGGCCGCAGGTGTGAGTCGGTGGCCGTGGACTCGGGCGGCCACGCGTCGAAGTCGAGCCAGGTCGCCGCCTGCTGCAGGTACAGCCGCACGGGGGAGCGCTGCAGCTGCGCGCGGTCGCCGAGCAGGTGCGCACGCAGGAACCCGACCTGGTCCTGCACGGAGATCCGCAGGCTGGCCGGGTCGCCGTGGGCCCACGGCCCGATCGTGATCCGCGGCGCGCGCCCGGCGTCCTGCAGCGTGCGGAAGTCCCGCAGCTGGCCCTGGATGAACAGGTCGTACCACCCGGTGACCATGCTGACGGGCACGGTGAGCCCGGCGACCTCGGCGCTGTGGTCGGACATGGCCCAGTAGCCGTCGTCCGGTTCGGCGTGGGCGGTCACGTCGCGCAGGAACAGCACCTGCTTGCCGATCGCGGCCACGTCGGCGGCCTTGAGCGGCAGGTGCGCCATGGCGCGGCGCGTCTTGCGCTTCTGCACCGGGTTCGGCAGCCCCGCGAACCGTTCCTCCTGCCGGCCGATCATCGCCGACCACGACACCATGTTGTCGGCCGCGAGCACCCCGCCCGGGTAGAACGTGCTCACGAACTCCGAAGCCGTCACACCCAGCGCCATCGCTTCGAGCGGCGGGTCGAGGTAGGGCCCGATCGCCCACTGCGTGTGCCCGAGGTAGCTCAGGCCCGCCGTCGCCAGCCGCCCGTCGCACCACGGCTGCGCGCGCAGCCACTCGGCGGTGGCGATGCCGTCTTCGCGTTCGAGGTGGAACGGGCGGAACTCGCCCTCTGAGCCGAACGTGCCGCGCGTGCTCTGCACCACCGTCTGCAGGCCGTGGCGCGCGAAGACGCTGCCGAAGAGCGCGGCGATCGGCCCGCTGCGCCCGTACGGCGTGCGCACGAGCACCACCGGCCCCGAGCGCTGGCCGGCCGGGGTGTAGCGGTCGGCCATGAGGTGGACCCCGTCGGGCATGGGTATCCGCAGGCCCTTGGTGGCGACGGGGGCCGGGCCCTCCGCCTTCGGAAGACCGAGCAGGAGGTCCGCGACGCGCTGCAGCACAGGTTTGCCCCTTTCACCAAGCCGGACGACTTCGAAGCTACCCGTCTCGCGTGAGCGGGGTCACGCAGCGCGCGGGCGGCCTTCGAGTTCCGGGGTGACCCGCAGCGCCGGGCTCGTGAACGGGTCGAGCACACCGGCGTCGACCCCGCACAGCTCCAGCGCGGCCGCGAGCACGGCGGGCCGCGCGCGGTCGCCGCCGTCGGCGATCTTCAGCGCCACGGCCGTGCCGTCGGGCAGCGCGGCGAGCTGCACGGCCTCGAACCCGTCCTTGGCCAGGAGCCCGGGCACCGCGCGCATCACCGCGGTGACGTCACGCCGGGTACCGCCCACGAGGTCCGGGTGCTGCCGGATACCTTGGGCCACCAGGCTTTCCGGCGTGCCGGGTGCGGCGGTGGCCAGCCGCGAGGCCGCCCGGGCGAGCCCGCGCAGCGACAGCGCGAACAGCGGCGCGCCGCACCCGTCCACGGCCACGCGCGCCACGGTCTGTCCGGTGAGGTCTTCGACGGTGTCCCGGATCGCGAGCTGCAGCGGGTGCCCGGGATCGAGGTACGTGCGCGGGTCCCAGCCCTGCTCCCGGCAGGTGGCGAGCATCGCGGCGTGCTTGCCGGAGCAGTTGTGCGCGAGGCGCTCGGGCGGCCGGCCCGCGGCAACCCACGCGTCGCGCTCGACCGGGTCGAACGGGTAGTCGGCCGGGTTGCCGAGGTCCTCGGCGGTGAGGCCTCGGCCGGCCAGCACGGCGGCCGCGGCGTCGAGGTGCCGGCGCTCGCCCGAGTGGCTGGCCGCGGCGATCGCGAACCCCGCCGGCGGCAGCTTCAGGCCCAGCCGCGCCATCGCCGTGGCCTGAAGCGGCTTCGCCGTGGAGCGCGGGTACATCGCGACGTCCGGGTCGCCGGCGGCGAAGAGCGTGGACCCGTCCGGCGCCAGGGCGATCACCGAACCGTGGTGCACGCCTTCGACCATGCCGTCGCGCAGGAGGTGGACCAGGGGGACGTGCCGCGGCGCGCGCTGTTCGGGGGCACTCACTGTTCGGCCTTCTCGAACGCGCTCATGTCGATGCGCTTGCGCACGCAGAACCAGCCGATCACCAGCGCCACGACGATCACCGGCAGCGCGAGCAGCGTGATCCGGCCGGTCTTGTCGAACGCCATCAGCACCACCACGGCGGCGAGGAACACCAGCGTCGTCAGCTCGGTCCACGGCGAGCCCGGCACCCGGAACGAAGGCCGCGTCAGCTCGCCGCGGTTCGCCTTGCGCACGAACAGCAGGTGGCAGAGCACGATGATCGCCCACGTGGCGAGGATGCCGATCGCGGCGAAGTTCAGCACGATCTCGAACGCGTCCTTCGGCACCACGTAGTTGAGCCCCACGCCGAGGACGCAGACGGCGGCGGTGAGCAGGATGCCGCCGTAGGGCACCTGGTTGCGGTTCATCACGCCGGTGAACTTCGGCGCCGAACCCGCGGCCGACATCGACCGCAGGATGCGACCGGTGGAGTACAGGCCCGAGTTCAGGCTCGACATCGCGGCGGTGAGCACCACGAGGTTCATCACGCTGCCCGCCGCCGGCACGCCCAGGTGCGAGAGCACCGTCACGAACGGGCTCTCGTCGCCGGTGTAGGAGTTCCACGGCATGAGCATCGAGAGCAGCACCACGGAACCGACGTAGAACACCGCGATGCGCCACATGATCGAGTTGATCGCCTTGGGCACGATCTTCTGCGGGTTCTCCGTCTCGCCCGCCGCGACGCCGACCAGCTCCACCGACGCGTACGCGAACACCACGCCCTGCACGATGAGGATCATCGGCAGCACGCCGGCCGGGAAGATCCCGCCGTGGTCGGCGATCAGCTGCGGGCCCGGCGCGAGGCCGTCGACCGGGTGCTGCGTCACGAGCAGCACGATGCCGATGATCATGAACAGCACCAGCGCCGCGACCTTGACGATCGCGAACCAGAACTCCATCTCGCCGAACAGCTTCACCGAGACCAGGTTCAACGTCAGCACCACGGCCAGCGCGATCAGCGCCAGCACCCACTGCGGGATCGGCGCGAAGAACGACCAGAAGTGCGCGTACAGCGCGATCGCGGTGATGTCGGCGATACCCGTCGTGGACCAGTTGAGGAAGTGCATCCAGCCCGCGACGTATGCGCCCTTCTCGCCCATGAACTCCCGCGCGTAGGACACGAAGGCGCCCGAGGACGGGCGGTGCAGGATCAGCTCGCCCAGCGAGCGCACCACGAAGAACGCGAAGAGCCCGCACACGGCGTACACGATCGCCAGCGCCGGCCCGGCCTGCGCGAGCCGGCCGCCCGCGCCGAGGAACAGGCCGGTGCCGATGGCGCCGCCGATCGCGATCATGGAGATGTGGCGGGACTTCAGCGCCTTGTTGTAGCCGGCGTCACCGGCGTCGGCGTGCTTCTCCGTTTCGCCGGACGACGGAAGGGTCTGTTCACTCACGTTTTCAGTCGTTCCTGTTCTGCTTCGCCGTGCGGCCCGGCCGCACGATGGTGGTCAGCGCCTGCTCGACGCGCGCGAGGTGCGCCGTCATCGCGGCCACGGCCTCCTCCTGCGAGCCCTCGGTGATCGCCGTGACGATCCGCCGGTGCTCCACGTTCGACTCCGCGCGGCGGTCGCCCAGCTGGTTGAGGAAGGCCGACTGGCGGGCCAGCGCGTCGCGGATCTCCTCGATGACCTTGGCGAACACCGGGTTGCCGGAGGCCTGGGCGATGGTGATGTGGAACAGCGAGTCGAGCGCCACCCACGCCGTGTTGTCGGTCTCGAGCTCCATCCGTTCGACGAGGTGGTCGAGCAGGTCGAGGTGGTCGGCGTCGCGGCGCAAGGCCGTGTACCCCGCCACTGGGATTTCGACGTGCCGGCGCACCTCGATGAGGTCGCGGGCCGAATAGCCACCGAAAGTGGGGTTCTCGGCCGGGCCGGTCGCGGTGACGAACGTGCCCTTGCCGGTGCGGGAGACGGTGAGCCCGAGTGCCTGCAGCCCGCGCAGCGCCTCGCGGATCACCGACCGGCTGACCTCGAACTCCTTGCTCAGCGCGGCTTCGGACGGCAATTTGTCGCCCACGGCGTACTCGCCGCGCTCGATGGCACGGCGCAGGTAGGCCAGCACAGCCTCCATGGCGCTCACGCGACGGGGGCCTTGTCCGGCTGTCTGGCTGTCAGACAGGTTCATGGGACGAGATCGTGAAGTTCCGCCGAACCGGTGTCAAGTCAGGTGGAGGACTCCCGCACCCGGACTGGGGGAATCACCGGAATCCTGTGGGCCGGTTCACTCGCGCCGGTTCTGTCGGTGGGGCGTGCGAAGGTGGCGCCGTGGCGTCACCCGCGAAGGTTTCGTCGGGCCCCGGGCGGCATGTCGGCGGGCGCGGCGGGCGGGTGAGGAGAGAGGATCCCTACCGAGCCGCACAGCGCGAGCGCGGACTAGGGTGGAGGACCCCGGGCCGCGCCGCAGCAACAACCGGGAAGCCGTCTGCCTAGGGGAGGTTTTCGCTGGTGTCGAACGATTCCTTCGTCCACCTGCACGTCCACACCGAGTACTCGATGCTCGACGGTGCGGCGAAGATCGGACCCCTCTTCGCCGAGGCGGCGCGGCTGGGCATGCCCGCGGTGGGCATGACCGACCACGGCAACATGTACGGCGGCGACGAGTTCTACCAGACCTCCAAGAAGCACGGCCTGAAGCCGATCATCGGCATCGAGGCCTACATCGCGCCGGAGAGCCGCTTCCACAAGAAGCCGGTGTTCTGGGGCCAGGCCAGCCAGCGCGGCTCCGACGAGTTCGGTGAGGGCGGCGACGTCTCCGGTGGCGGTGCGTACACGCACATGACGATGCTGGCGGAGAACGCCACCGGGCTGCGGAACCTGTTCAAGCTCTCGTCGATCGCCTCGATCCAGGGCTACTACCGCAAGCCGCGCATGGACCGCGAGCTGATCGCGGAGAACCACGAAGGCATCATCGCCACCACCGGGTGCCCGTCGGGCGAGGTGCAGACCCGCCTGCGGCTGGGCCAGCGTGAGGCCGCGATCCAGGCCGCGTCGGACTACAAGGACATCTTCGGCGCCGACAACTTCTTCCTCGAGCTGATGGACCACGGCCTGCCGATCGAGCGGTCCGTGCGCGAGGGCCTGCTCGAGGTCGGCAAGCTGCTCGACCTCAAGCCGCTCGCGACCAACGACTCGCACTACGTCACCAAGGACCAGGCGGACACGCACTCGGCGCTGCTGTGCGTGCAGGCGGGCAAGACGCTCAACGACCCGACCCGGTTCAAGTTCGACGGCGACGGCTACTTCCTCAAGTCGGCCGAGGAGATGCGGCAGTACTGGGACAAGGAGGTCCCGGGCGCGGCCGACAGCACGCTGCTGATCGCCGAGCGCGTCCAGTCGTACGAGGACGTCTACTCGCACAAGGACCGCATGCCGGTCTTCGACGTGCCCGAGGGCCACACCGAGGCGACGTGGCTGCGCCACCAGGTGGCCGAGGGCCTCAAGTGGCGCTTCCCCGACGGCGTGCCCGACGGCTACGAGGACCGCTGCGACTACGAGCTGGGCGTGATCGAGCAGAAGGGCTTCCCGGCCTACTTCCTTATCGTCGCCGACCTCATCCAGCACGCGCGCGAGGTCGGCATCCTGGTCGGCCCCGGCCGTGGTTCCGCCGCCGGCGCGCTCGTCGCGTACGCGCTCGGCATCACGAACCTCGACCCGATCCCGCAGAAGCTGCTGTTCGAGCGGTTCCTGAACCCGGAGCGCATGTCGATGCCCGATATCGACATCGACTTCGACGACCGCCGCCGCGGCGAGATGATCCGCTACGCCACGGAGAAGTACGGCGCCGACCGCGTGGCCCAGGTGATCACGTTCGGCACCATTAAGACCAAGGCGGCGATCAAGGACTCGGCCCGCGTCCACTTCGGCCAGCCGGGCTACTCGATCGCGGACAAGATCTCCAAGGCGCTGCCGCCGCCGATCATGGCCAAGGACATCCCGCTGTCCGGCATCGTCGACTCGAAGCACGAGCGCTATGCCGAAGCCGCGGAGGTCCGCGCCCTCGTCGAGACCGACGAAGAGTGCAAGACGATCTTCGACACCGCCCGCGGACTCGAAGGCCTGATCCGCAACGCCGGCGTCCACGCCTGCGCGGTGATCATGTCGAGCGAGCCGCTCACCGACGCGATCCCGGTCTGGCAGCGCGACGACGGTTCGATCATCACCGGCTGGGACTACCCGTCGTGCGAGAACATCGGCCTGCTGAAGATGGACTTCCTGGGTCTGCGCAACCTCACGGTGATCGGCGACGCGCTGGCCAACATCAAGGCCAACCGCGGCGAGGAGATCGACCTCGACCGTCTCGGCTTCGACGACCCCGAGGCCTACAAGCTCCTGGGCCGCGGTGACACGCTCGGCGTGTTCCAGCTCGACGGTGGCGCGATGCGCGACCTGCTGCGCCGCATGCTGCCGACCGGGTTCGAGGACATCGTCGCGGTGCTCGCGCTGTACCGCCCCGGCCCGATGGGCATGAACGCGCACAACGACTACGCCGACCGAAAGAACAACCGGCAGAAGGTCACACCGATCCACCCGCAGCTCGAAGACCCGCTGCGCGAGATCCTTTCCGAGACCTACGGCCTGATCGTGTACCAAGAGCAGATCATGCAGATCGCGCAGAAGGTCGCGGGCTACACGATGGGCCGAGCGGACACGCTGCGCCGGGCCATGGGCAAGAAGAAGAAGGAAGTCCTCGAGAAGGAGTACGAGGGCTTCGAAGAGGGCATGAAGGCCAGCCCCCTGCTGCCCGGCGGCTTCTCGCCCGAAGCGGTCAAGGCGCTGTGGGACACGATCCTCCCGTTCGCCGGCTACGCGTTCAACAAGAGCCACGCGGCCGCGTACGGCCTGATCGCGTACTGGACGGCCTACCTCAAGGCGAACTACACGCCGGAGTACATGGCCGCGCTGCTCACGTCGGTGGGTGACAACAAGGACAAGTCGGCCATCTACCTGTCGGAGTGCCGTCGCCTCGGCATCAAGGTGCTGCCGCCGGACGTCAACGAGTCGGCACTGCGGTTCGCGGCCGTCGGGAACGACATCCGCTTCGGGCTGGGTGCCGTCCGCAACGTGGGCGCCAACGTGGTGGAGTCGATCATCAAGACCCGCGAGGAGAAGGGCAAGTACTCCTCGTTCACCGACTTCCTCGACAAGTCGGAGCTGGTGGCCTGCAACAAGCGGGTCATGGAGTCGCTGATCAAGGCCGGCGGGTTCGACACGATGGGCCACACCCGCCTGTCGATGATCCAGGTGCACGAGGACGCGGTGGAAGCTGTCGTGCCGCTCAAGCGCCAGGAGGCCATGGGCCAGTTCGACCTCTTCGGCTCCTTCGGCGGGGACGACGACTCGGCCGAGGCCACGCCGTCCTCGTCGCCGCTCGCGCACCTGAAATTCGGCGAGGAGGAGTACCCGCGCAAGCAGCTGCTCGCCTACGAGCGGGAGATGCTGGGCCTGTACGTGTCCGCGCACCCGCTCGACGGTGCCGAGCGCATCCTGCGCAAGCACGCGCCCAAGCCGATCGCCGGCCTGCTCGCCGACCCGCCGAAGGAGGGCGAGGTCGTGATCTCGGGCCTGCTCACCTCGCTGGAACGGCGGGTGAACAAGAAGGGCGAGCCCTGGGCCATCTGCACGGTCGAGGACATGGACGCCGCCATCGAGGTGCTGTTCTTCGCCAAGGCGTACTCGATGTTCGCCGCGGACCTCGTCGAGGACAACGCGGTGCTGGTCAAGGGCCGGGTCAACTGGCGCGAGGACAAGATGTCGGTGTTCGGCGGCGGGCTCGTGCCGCTGGACCTGTCCGAGATCGGCAACGGCGACGAGGAACCACCGCTGATGCTGCTGGCCGCCGCGGAGAAGATCGACCAGTCGGTGGTGAGCGAGCTCAAGTCGACACTGCTGGCGCACAAGGGCGAGACCCCCGTGCATCTGAAACTCGTCGGCAAGAACCAGACCGTGTTCGCGCTCTACGATTACCCCGTGAAGGTCAGCTCGATGCTCATCGGTGAGCTCAAGGGCATCCCCGGGATCACCGCCAACACCTGATGACGGAGTACGTTCCGGACCCGCTCCGGTGGCGTGCCCTCGCTGTCACGTTGACGGCCGGGTTCATGACCCTGCTCGACGTCAGCATCGTCAACACGGCCCTGCCTGCGATGCAGCGGGGCCTGAACACCGGCAGTGGCACGATCCAGTGGGTCGTGTCCGGTTACGCGCTCACGTTCGGCCTGGTGCTCGTCACGGGCGGGCGGCTCGGCGACGCGCTCGGCCGGCGGCGGATGTTCCTCTTCGCGCTGGCCGCGTTCGTCGCCACGAGCGCGCTGGCCGGCGCGGCGCAGGACCCGACGACGCTGGTGATCGCGCGGCTCGCGCAGGGCTGTGCCGCGGGTTTCCTGACTCCGCAGAACACCGGCCTGATCCAGGACCTGTTCCGCGGCGCCGAACGCGCCCGTGCGTTCGGCATGTTCGGCGCGGTGGTCGGGATCTCCACGGCCGTCGGGCCGGTGCTCGGCGGCGTGATCCTGGCCGTGTTCGGCGATCCGGGCGGCTGGCGGTGGGTGTTCTACGTGAACGTGCCCGTCGGCGCGCTGGCGTTCGGGCTCGCGATGCGGCTCCTGCCGAAGACCGAGGGGCGCGGGATCCGGCTGCGGTCCGAGATCGACGTCGCCGGTATTCTGCTGCTGGCGATCGCGGTGCTGGGGGTGCTGCTGCCGCTCGTCGAATCGCAGCAGGGTGGCCTGCGGCGCCTGTGGTGGCTCTTCCCGATCGCGGCGGTGTGCTTCGTCGGGTTCGTGCGGTGGGAACGCCGGGTGGTGGCGCGCGGCCGGGCGCCGTTGCTCGACATCCGGCTTTTCACGGGCACGCCGGGGTACGCGCCCGGCGTCGCGGTGGGGGCGCTGTACTTCTGCGGGTTCGCCGGCGTCTGGCTGGTCTTCGCCCTCTTTTTCCAGCAGGGCCTCGGCTACACGCCGTTGCAGTCCGGGTTGTCGGTCACGCCGTTCGCGATCGGCTCGGCCGTGTCGGCCGCCGTCGCGGGGCGGCTGGTGCCGCGGTTCGGGAGGCGACTGTCCGTCACCGGCCTGAGCCTGGTGGTCTTCGCTCTGCTGGTCGTCGCGGCGGTGGTGGAGCTCGTGCCGCCGCTGGCCGCGGGCTGGGCGGTCGCGCTGCCGTTGCTGCTCGGCGGAATCGGTGGCGGCATGGTGATCTCGCCGAACACCACGCTGACGCTGGAGTGCGTGCCCACGAACATGGCGGGCGCCGCCGGTGGTGCGTTGCAGACGGGGCAGCGCATCGGCACGGCGATCGGCACGGCGGTGCTGGCTTCGGTGTTCGAATCGGCGGTGGTGGCGTCGGACCGGGACTACCCGCGCTCGCTCACCATCGCGATGTGCTGCTCGGCGGCGCTGACGTGCGTCGCGCTGCTGCTGGCGATCCTGGAGCTGCGTGCGCGGCGCGTCCGGGCGGCTCGCAGTGAGGAGCACGAGGCGGCCGAGCAGGCCGCGGGTGTTCACAGACTGTGAGATGATCACGCTCACTCAGCAGTATTGGTGAACTACTTTCAGCTATCCGGGGCTGCTCCATCCGAGTGACACGCTACGTTTGACCCTGGTGCTACTCAGAGCGACCAGGTAGACCTTATGGAGCCTTCAGCACGACACTTTGGCTACCTACAGTGGCATTTCGATCGATCGACCGGGGATGGGTCGATCGGCCGAGCGGCTGAGAGTTCCGGAGTTCCACGGAATGGACACTCTTGGTCACCTCCCAGGCAACGGATCGTCGGCGTCCGCGGGGGACCGTACGGCGACCGCCGGGAGCAGTGCCCCGGGGTGGCGAGGGAGTGCGGCGAAGGCATTCGGGCGGGCCCGGAAGAGGGGGAACCGGGCCCGCCCTCCTTCACCTCGGATTTCTCCCCTTTCACCCTGTGGTGGGAGTCGTACTCGCCTGAGCGCTTTGGCCGTGTTGGGATGACGGCGTTCGTCGGGTGAGTGCGGGGAGCGTCGATGTCCCAGGGGATTTTTCCGGTCCAGCGGATCCGGGTGTGGTACCGGCCGATGCGGTCGCGCGACAGCGGTGAGAACCACCGCGTGTCCACCCCGCTGGAACTGCTGTTCGACCTGTGTTTCGTCGTCGCGGTGGGTGCCGCGAGCGCGGACCTGCACCACGAGCTGGTCGAAGGGCACATCGGCCACGGGATCCTGAGCTACGCGATGGTGTTCTTCGCGATCTGGTGGGGCTGGCTGAACTTCAGCTGGTTCGCCTCGGCGTTCGACACCGACGACGTGCCCTACCGGCTGGCCACCCTCGTGCAGATCGCCGGCGGTCTCACCGTCGCGGCCGGCGTGGACCGCGCGTTCAACGGCGACTTCCGCGTGGTGATGGTCGGCTACGTGCTCATGCGCCTCGCGATGGTGACGCAGTGGCTGCGCGCCGCGAAATCGGATCCGGAACGCCGCACGACGGCGCTTTGGTACGCGGGCGGGATCACCGTCGTGCAGGTGTTGTGGGTCGCCGACGCGTTGATCGGCTTCCCCCAGACCACGGCGGTGGTCCTGTTCGCGGTGCTGGTGGTCTGCGAGCTCGCGGTGCCGAGCATCGCCGAGTCACGGGGCGGCACGTCGTGGCATCCGCACCACATCGCCGAGCGCTACGGGCTCTTCACGCTGATCGTGCTCGGTGAGGTGGTGCTGAGCGCCACCACCGCCGTGAAGGAGGGCGTGTCCGAGGGCGAGCACGTCGGCACGCTCATCGGGCTCGCCGCGGCGGGGCTCGTGCTGGTGTTCTCGATGTGGTGGCTCTACTTCGACCAGCCGGGGCACCTGCGGCTCGTGCGTCACCCGTCGCTGCTGAGCACCTCGAGCTGGGGGTACGGGCACTATCTGATCTTCGCTTCGGCTGCTGCAGTCGGGACGGGACTCGAGCTGGCGGTGGACTACGACACGCACCACAGCGCGATCAGCGGCCTGGCCACGGCGCTGGTGGTGACCGTCCCGGTCGCGGTCTTCCTGCTGAGCGTGTGGCTGCTGCACATCGGGCCGACGAACGAGTGCCGGGAGATCGCGATCGGGTACCCGGTCACGGCGGTGCTCGTGCTGGCGGCTTCGTTCGGGCCGGCGCCCATCCACGTCGCGGCGGTGCTCGCGGCCGCGTTGGTGGCGTTGACGGTGCTCGCGACCCACGGACGGCAGCGGTCGGCTTGAGCGGGGCCGGTGGGTCTGCTGCGGCGTGCTCGGGCCGGTCGTGGCCTCCGTCGGCTTGAGCGGCATGTCGGTGCAGGTCAGGGGGCTGGCGCGCAAAAAGGGGACCCCCCTGTTCGGGCCGGTTTTCGGCCATGTAAAGTTCTCCAAGTCGCCAGGGAAACCGAGCGGCCGCCGGGAACACGAACCAAGCTCCCACCTCTGGTGGTAGAGTGGGTGGTCCCAAACCTCCGGAGCTGAACCAGCCCCCCCGCGAAGCGCGAGTTTCGCCAGGGTGTACTGTAGCTCTCCGGAACAAAAAAGCTTGAAACAACGCGGTGATCTGGTTTGCCTGCTGGGCGGGCTGGGTTGCGGTGTGTTGCTTGAGAACTCAACAGTGTGCTAGTGAACTA
>NZ_JBFAQX010000022.1:0-157057 GCF_040678995.1 Amycolatopsis sp. NPDC049253
CAACTACCATCGACCACACACCGCCGCCGGAAACCGGCCCCCGGCCACCCGGCTCCACGCAGGCGTCACCAACGTCAAGGCCTCATACAGCTAGCTCGGACTCATTGAAGTATCCGAACCAATCGGCAGGGTCGTTCGCTGGGTCGCGCCGTTCGAATTCGCGAACGGCCGCACTCATGGCACGGTCGCACTCGGCGGCATCGCCAAGCCGCGCCAGAGCGCGAGCTTCCATGGCGTAGAAATGAGCCGCCGCGCTGGCCGACCCTGCGTTCGCTGTGCCCATTCGTGCCGAGCGGGCGAGATTGGCAGCTTCTCGATACCGCCCGAGGAACGTTGCTTGATGGCTCATAGCGTCGAGGATGCTGGCACCGAGAAGTCGATCGCCCGTCGACTCAGCGATGCGCAAGGCCTGGATGAAGTAGCGCTGGGCCATCCCGTGGATGCCGGCGTCGTAAGACATCCACGCACCAAGCAGTGTCGCTTGCGCCCCGGCCTTGAACAGGTCCCGTTGGACAGCTGCATCCCGAGCGGTCCCGCCGAGGAGGCCGGCCAGATCTGTTCGAAGAAACTCGATGAGCGCCCGGCGGGCATGTCCTCCACCGTGCTCGCCGTCGAGTTGGTCGAACATCTCGGTCGTGCTGCGGATGCCGTCAACGTCTGCCTGGTTGACCTTGCGTTTCCCTGTGTCACTGAAAACGTCTTGGCGCGTGCTGACCAGCCAAGACAACGCGGCTTCGTTCCACGCTGCCGCGTTCGCCGGGGCGTTCAGCAGGGCGGACACGCTGTCGAGGTCGCCCTGCCAGAGGCGGGCGACCGTCTTGACGTTGTCAGCCGATTCATTGGGGTAGGTGAGACCCAGGTCGGGACTGACCTTCAGCGCCGCCCCGAAGCCGACTTCGTCCACGGCGATTGACCTGCCAAGACGGCTTCCCAGCGCGCGCACGATCGCCTGGCGGGTGGCGGCATCGCGGGGGACCATGCCATCGAGCCAGCGCCTGACGTAGGTGTGCGTGAACGTCCGGTTGGCGTGTTGGCCGACCGCGCGTGCGAAGACTTTTAGGCCGACTGACCCGTCGTCCTTCAGGAAGCCGGCCTCGCGCATCAGTGCTGCGAGCTGCGCATTGCCGTCCACGTCACCTCCCGACTGTGCCTGAGTGTGCGAGTGTGCCCCCGAGTGTGCCCTGTTAGTGCAGGTCAGCGGCCTGTTTCATAGAGGCATGAACACGAACCGATTCCCGCAAGGGCAGGCGCTACGGCCGGCGCTCGAGTTCCTCGACCCGGCGCTGGAGCTCCTCCTGCGCTGCGCGCAAGTCGGCGAGTTGGCGCTGGACCTCCACCAAGGAGATCGGCGGCGTGTCCTGCGGCAGGGTGGCTGCTACGAACACCCCGATCGTCGGACGCGAGATCAACCAGCCCTCATCTTGCAGGCGGCCGACGGCCTTCTGGAGGGTATTGAGCGATACGCCGTGATCTTTGGCCAGGTCACGGTTGCTCGGAAGCTTCTGTCCGGGTTTCCAATCTCCAACTCGGATTGCTCGACGTACTGACTCTGCGACGCGTTCGTACGGCGCCAGACCTGCCGCTTCGACATCCATTCGATCAGCATACCCAGCCTGACTGAGGCTGACCTAGAACACTCGAATGGGCTAACGACAAGATGACTCACGCTGACTTAGGCTAAGCCATGTCATCACGACGAGGAACGAGGAAAACCACTGATGAGGAACGCACACCCCACCCGCCGCGAGCTGGAGCTTCGGTTTGACGGGCTGGACGAGGACCTGGACCTGACCGAGCTGCTGGCGGGTCACCACGACGCTGCCGCGGTGCTGGTCGAGACCGGCCCGGAGTGCGAGGAACTGGCCGAGGTCGCGGATCTGCTGGCGGAGTTCGACGCAGAGCTGGCGGCCCGTGAGACGGCCGAGGTTCCCGCTGACGCGTTCGCGGACGTGGTGGCGCTGGGGGACTGGGTGGTGGCCGGCGTTGCGGGCCAGGGCAAGACCGCCGGGTTACTGCACGCGGTGATCGACCTGGCGACCATCGAGACGGAAGGCGAGGTGGCGTGATGTACGCGCTGAGCGAGCTGGGGGAGCTGCAGTTCAGCCGCCCCGCGGCAGATGCGCCGAAGGCGACCGTCGCCGCCTGGCACGAGCGCCGCGCGGTGGTCCTGGACCACCTGGCGGCCGAGAACACGGGCAGCGCGTTCGCGGCCGGGGCGGCGGAGTCCGCGCACCGCTACGCAGCACAGCTCATCGAGAACGGCACCACCGCTATCGCGGCCTGACCGGCCCGCACGATTTCCCTTCCTTTTCCCGCATTTCCCGCATTCGCCCCTGGGGACAGCCATGTCTGCTCCCGGCCCGGCCCGCACGAGAGGACCGCACATGTCTGACACGTTGAGCACCGTTGTCGCGGCTCGATTCCGCGACCTGGCCGACACCCTGACCCGCAACGCCGGGTTCCTCAGCACCGCCGGCCTGCCGGAGATCGTGGCCGGGGTCCGGGCGCGGGTTTACGGCGACGTCGCGGCGCAGCTGCGGTTGCTGGCCGAGGCTGAGGCCGTGCCGGCCGAGGGCAACCCGCTGGTGGTTGAGGCGGGCGAGGGCGAGATCGCGGCGGCGGTGGCTCGCCGGTTCGGGTACGTGGCTGGCCTGTTGGGCGCCAACGCCCGGCTCCTGACCCGTCGTACGGCCGAGGCGGGGTTGTCGCGCCGGGCCGCGGTTTACCGCGACGTTGCTTCCCAGATCCGGACGCTCGCCGACGCCGAAATGGAGCGGGCGGTGCTGCGCCCCCGGGCCGCGACCCGGGCGCCGCTGTCCAATACTGCGCCGCTGAGCCCGGTGGTGACGAAGGCGGCGACGCGGGTGCCCCGGGTGCGGCCGGAGTTCCTGGAGTCGCTGGTGGAGGCGATCGCCCGCCGGCGCCGTCAGGGCTGGTCGGTGGCGCGGCTGGCGCTGTGGCTGCGCACCGCGTTGCGGGACCCGCAGACCGAGCAGGTGCACCCGTGTGCGCAGCGCTCGTTCGTCGCCTACGTGACCGACCTGCTGGCGGGGGCGGAGGTGAGCCCGCGCCGGGCTCGCTCGCTGGCCGCCTGACCTGTTCACCGTCCACGGCTCACTGAAGGGAGCCCCCATGTTCACGAGCTTTGTCGAGCTCTACCCGTCCGAGGACTGGGTGGAGATCGAGACGACCGCACGCCTCAACGACATCACCCCGGTACCGGCCCGCCTGCTGTATGAGCAGGGCGACCCGTGGGCCGTGACGCTGGTGCTGGACTGCGGCGCCGGTGGCGAGCGGGAATGGCTGCTGGGCCGGGATCTGCTGACCGAGGGCATGTTGCTGGCCGTCGGCGAGGGCGACGTGCGAGTCACCCCCGAAGACGACCGGGTCTGGATCGAGCTGCGCTCACCGACCGGCCGCGCCGAGCTGGCCTTTTCCCGCGCCTCGCTGGAAAAGGCGCTGGAGGCGACCGAGGACCTGGTGCCGCCGGGTGCCGAGGCCGAGTTCTTCGACTGGGACCGCGAGTGGGACTTGCTCACCGGGGAGATCGCATGACCCCCGTGATCACCCACCGCGTTCCGAAGCGGTGAGCCGCCGGTTCCCGTGGGTGCTGGCATCGGTGCCCTGGTCGAGCCAGACCTGTTTCACCCGCGGGACGTGGCACGGGAAACCGTTGTTCTCCCACAACATCGCCGACCGCAGCGTGCTGGCGACCAAGCGGCAGCTGCGGGCGATGGGGAAGCGACCCGGCGGACAGGATCCCAGTGCGTTCCTGTACTTCCGCTGCCGCAAGGCCGGGAAGCTCGTGTTCGCCGACCTGTACCTGATCGAGAAGGCCAAGCCGGTCCGGCCGATGACGCCGGCGCGGCAAGCGGCGCTGGACAAGGCGATAGCCGCGCGCCGGACCTGCCGCGAGTGCGGCGACACCGGCTGGGCGGAGCTGCCCAAGGCGCACCGCACCTGCGAGGCCTGCCTCTACACCGCCGGACTCGCCCCGGATTCCTACCTGCACGACTACCTGGTCGGCGAACCCACCGTGACCGCCGACGACCAGTTCGCGCTCGCCGCGTAGCGGCAGCGTCCGCACCGGACGGCGCGCCTCGCGCCGCGCCACACCGCCGATATCCGTTGACCTGAAAGGGAAACGTGCCATGAGCTTCATCGACCCTCGGCTGGAGCCGATCGACTCTGCCCTGAACACCGCCTACGACCGTCTCCGCGAGCTCGACAAGAACCGGCCGCCCGAAGACGGGCGGCCGCTCCCGACCGACACCGAGGCCGCCGACGCCTACGGCCGCGCCGCGGCCCTGGCCGAAGCGCTGGCCGCCAACCTGCGCCTGACCGAGGACGCTTTCCGGCCCCGCCCGGGTGCCCTGAATCGTCGCCGGGGCGGTGGGTCATGAGCGTGTTCGACATCGCCGAGCGGCACGGTCCGTGGCGGCTGGCCGCGTTCGCGGTCTCGGTGTTGCTGTTCCTGGCGCTGGGGCTGCTGCGGTCGCCGTTCGTGGCGATCGCCTGGATCCTGCGCGGCTTGCAGGCCGGTCTGGACCGCCGGATCACGACCTGTTTCGCCGGTCCGCTGACCCCGAACCCCGTCACCTGAAAGGAGTTCAGCGTGGGTGAGATCGAACCCCGCAGCGACACCCGGGTCGCGCGGATCCCCGACGGCAGCCGTGCCGAGCGGGCGATCGGCGCCCTGGGCTGGTGGCTGCCCGAAACCTGCGTGGCCGGCCTGTTGGCCGGGCTGGCCGCATGGGCGGGGGTGCCGTTCCTGATCTACGTGATCGGCGCCGCGCTGGTGGCGCGGATCGCGTGGGAGTGGCCGCCCACACGGCGCACCGCCCGCGCCGTCACGGCCCTGACCGGGCGGATCACCGCCCCGGCCCGGCGCCGCACCGACGACCCGGCCCCACACATGGATGCGGCCGGGCAGCACGACGAGGTCGCCTCATGAGGGCGCACCGCCTGCCCACCCGAGGGGAGGAGGTGAGCGCCCACGCCCGATAGCCCTGGCCAGGCGCGCCGCTTCCGGCAAGAACCTGCGCGCCTGACCGGGTCTTCCAGTCCCTGCCTGAGGAACGGAGTGTCCATTGTCCCTGCTCAGCAAAACCTGCACGGCCGTGGTGCTGTTCGCAGCTGCCTCGATCGCCGTGGGCTACCTGAAAGGCGCAGACGCGCAGGCCAGCGGCCCGGGGATCGCGGACATCCCGGCCGACTACCTGGCCCAGTACCGCGACGCGGGCGACACCTGCCCGCACCTGGACTGGGCCTTGCTGGCCGGTATCGGCAAGGTCGAAACCAACCACGGCCGCCTGCGCGCGGCCGGGGTGAGATCCGGGGCGAACTCGGCGGGCGCGAAGGGGCCGATGCAGTTCCTGACACCCACGTTCAACGCCGTGCGCGCCCGGCACCCGGGGATCGGGTCGGACATCTACGACCCGGCCGACGCGATCCCCGCGGCGGCGCACTACCTGTGTGATTCCGGCCTGGCGGCCGGGAACGAGTGGCAGGCGATCTACGCCTACAACCACGCCGGCTGGTACGTCGCGAAAGTCCAGGACCAGGCCGCCGCCTACCGACGCAGTGCCTGAGCTGCAATCACCACCGCACAAGCCTGCTCGTCATCGTCAGCTCCGGAAGAACGAACCCGATCCACGTGACTTGATCGGGCTGGTGCCCATCCACCCACACCTGCAGATCGTGTTGACCTTCGGGAATGGCCAGCCGGGTCAAGGCACCGCTGTCCTCATTACCGACCTCCACTCCATGGCGACCGACGGAAAGGACACTCCGAAACACCTCGTGCCCACCAGCTGGAGCCTCTCGGCCCCACACCTCCACCACCACCGTCCGCGCCCCTCGCCTCCTGATGCGACCACCGGCCGCAACCGCGAACCCGGGGTACGGCGGACGATCCGGGTCCGCCAGCGACGGCGCCCTGAACGCGACCCACTCGTCATCGCTGTCCCATACGGGGTAGTCCTGCCAAGTCGCGTCGAGCATCGCGACCTGACCATCCGCAGGCGAGACCTCGATAGCTAACAAACGCGGCACCACCACACCTTATCGACCTGCGGACCGGAATCGCAGCACCGCAGGCTCGGCCGCATCACCACCGCAACAACAAGACAGCGCGGCACCGCCGCGCCATCTCGTCACGCCCAACCCATCCCTTTTTTGCCGACACCACAGGAGAAAACCACCATGAAGAAGATCATCGCTCTCGCCGTGTTCGCCGTGTCCGCGTGGCTGGCCTGGGGCGCGGGCAGCCTCCACCAGAAGGACCCGATCCACCACGGCGCCACCCCGATGCTGATCCTCGGCGCGATCGCGTTGGTCAGCCTGGTCGTGCTGTTCTTCGGCAAGGCCGCCACCTCGGCGAAGTCCAAGGCCCGCAGCTGAACCCCCGCACCGCCCGCCCGGGCCGCGCACCCCAGCGCGGCCCGGGCCGCGGTGCACCTCCGTTGCCGCGCGACCGAAAGGGCTTGCCGCCTATGCGCTTTGTCCTGGGCCTGATCACGTTCGTCGTGCTCTGGGCCGCGTTCCTGTTCGTCCTCGGCTGGCGAGTCAGCACCCCGCACGTGGTGCCGCCACCCGCGACCGTCACCTGCCCACCGCCGGTCACCACCGTGCCCGGCCCGCCCCCGTTGACGACCACGACCACGGTCACCGCGACCCGTGCGGTGTGGCTGCGGCGCGGCGACCCGTGCCCCGGCGTCGTGGTGCCCACCCCCTGACCCCCGCCGCCGGCCCGGCCCGCCAGATCCGGTGGGCCGGGCCGGTGCCCACCACCCCCGACCGGAAGGACACCACCATGTTCGGATTCGGCAAGAAGAAGACCAAGCCCGCCAAGAAGTCCACCGCGCGCAAGGCCGCGCCGAAACGCACCACCGCGCGGAAGGCCACCGGCTCGACGAGAAAGGCCGCCCCGGTGCGCAAGACGCGGGCGATGTGCGTGGTGTGCGGAGAACGGAAGCAGACCAACACCACGCTGCGGATCTGTGGCCGCAAGCGTTGCGCCGCCGACCTGCGGCAGCGGTCCCAGCACAAGTCCGTACCGGCCAAGCCTGCCGCGCCGCGGCGTGCCCCGGCGACCCGCCGCCCGAAGGCACCGCGGACCCGACCCACACCAGCCGCTCAGGCACGACCGCAGACCACACCCGCCACCGCCCCGTCGATGACCGGCAGCGAGCTGCCCGGCTGGTGGAAGCAGGCCCAATCCAGCGCCCAGCAAGCCCAGATCAAGGACTGGAACCACCACCACCGCCAGCACCGCGACGAGATCGTCCACAACGCCGCCGCGCTCAACCAGGCCGCGGCCCTGCTGTCCGGGCCCGACCGCGCAGCACTCAACGACATCGCCCGCACCGCGGCGGCCATCACCGACGACCGCATCAGCCGCGCCGCGGAAGCCGACACCCGCGCCAAGCGATCGAGCAGCACCGCCGCCCAGCTCATCGCCCTCGGCGACCGGCTCTACGCGCTCACCGCCAAGTACGAGCGAGCCGGAGTCATCCGCGTCAACCGTCCCTAGACATTCCGCGCACCACGAGACGAGTCAGTGACCACTGTGGACATTCCGGCCCTGGCCGCTGGGTGTTCCTCGGCGACGAAAGAGAGGTTGACCATGAGTTGGCAGGAAGAGCAGCGGGCGAACCGTGCGGCCAAGGCCGAACAAGCTCGCCTGGATCAGGCCGCCCGCACTGGCGACCAGATCGCCCTGATGCGCGCGTCCGGCGAGCAAGCCCGCGCCGACCGCGAAGCCGCGGCCAAGCTGGAGGCTGAGCAGGCCGACAAGCGCCGCGAAGACCGGGCCCGGCGCAAGGAGACCCTGCGGGCGTTCGCGGGCGCGGTGTGGGCGTTCACGACCGCGCACGTGGTCGACGGGTTGATCTACGCGATCGCGGCGGTGTCGTTCGCGATGGCCGCCCCGTCCATGAGCGACTACGGCGCCGCCGTGTACGCCTCGCCGCGGGGTGGGTTGCTGCCCCTGATCACCGAGCTGGGCATGTGGGCGTTCGCGGTCGCGGTGCTGGTCTCGCGGCGGAAGAAGCCGGACCGCTCGGTGTGGGGCCTGCAAGCGGGGGTGTGGGTGTTCGGGGCGGTCGCGTTCAGCTCGAACGCCCTGCACGGCCTCGACCGCGGCTGGGGCCCGGCGTCGATCATGGGCGTGGTGTCGGTGGCCGGCGTGGTCGCCCACCAGCTGGCGATCGCCACCCCGCCGCGCTCGCGGACCGAGCGCCGCACCGACCGGATCGAGCGGCTGGCGGCAGGGAAGGCCGCCGCCGCGGCGCGGGCCGCGGTCCGCGCCGCCGCCGCACAGATCGACGCCGACGGCCACGCCCGCCTGACCTACGCGGCCGGGACCTACCGGCTGAACTGGCGGCGCCGGCTGGTGCCGACCGTGCCCGACCTCGACGTGCCGGGTCCGCCCGACGCGCTCGACGCCGAGATCGCCGCACTGCTGGCGAACCCGGCCGGGATCGACTCAAACCCGGGACGCGAACTCGGGTCGGGCGGCGGTGTCGCCACCGCCCCGGACGCGTCGCCGGACCGTCGGCCGGACCCGGCCAGCGGCGGCAGTGCGGCCGAGTCGGACCCGTCGGCACCCCGCCGGACCGCCCGCAACACCCAGCGGGCTACCCGGTCCCGCCCGGCCAAGACGGGCCGGGACGCCCGCTGGGAGCGGCTGCGGGCGCGGCTTTCCGAGGCGGTGGTGGCCGGGGACATCGACCCCGACACCGCCTCGATCTACGCCATCGCCAAGACGCTGCGGTGCGGGAAACCAGCCGCGAAGCGGCTGCGCGCGGAACTCGACAACCCCACCCACGACTGACCCGGAAGGACCGGCCATGACCATCGATCAGCCCACCTACCCCCTGAGCGTCCCGCCCGGCGAGCGCCGCGAGATCCCGACCAGCCTGGTGATCACGGTCGCCACGGCGATCATGCGCGCGGGATTCCCGGAGTTCGGCTCCGCCGCGGACTTCACCCGGCTGCTGGGCGCTCTGGAGAAGTTCGCCTACGACGACACCACCGACTCCGAGACGCAGGCCACCGCCGCGCCGGGCGCAAGCGTCACCCGCACGCCCGGCGGCGGCATCTCGGTGAGCATGCGTGCCTCCGTCATCGAACGCGGCGCGTCAGTGACCGGCCTGCGCATCGACGGCCCGCTGTAGCAGCCCGACGCACCACCCCGGTCCAGTCCGGCCCGGCCCGCACAGACGGGGGTCTGTGCGGGCCGGAACCGGTCCGCACCGGGTCCAGACAGCACGGCCCGACGCGGGTTCGAGAAGGGAACAACCGACATGGCGCAGGACGACACGACACCCCCCGGGACCGGGGACAACAGCACCACCGGACCGGATCTGAGCGGTCCGGACCAGACCGGTTCGGGCCGGGCCACGGTGGTCCAGTTCCGCCGTCGCGAACCGGCCGACACGATCGAGGGGCAGGTGATCGAGACCGGCACCGACGTGACCGTCAGCGAGGCCCGGGCGACGTGGGGCACACGGGTGCTGCACGGCACCGGCCGGGTGCTGTCCGGACCGTCAGACGAGACCCGCGCCCGGCTGGCGGAGCGCACCATCGACCTGTCCTACTCCACCGGGGCCGGCCTGCGGACCGGTGCGCGGACCCTGCGCCGGGGCGGCCGGTTCGCCAACCGGCACTGCCGGATCATCGGCAAGGGCATCGAGGCCGCCCGGCAGCGCCGCCGCGCGGACCGCGAGTACACCGACCTCAAGACCGCGCGGGCACAGGCCAACGAGAAGGGCGACACCGCTGCGGTGGAGGCCCTGACCCGGCTGCACCACGAAGGCCGTCACGTCGGGGTGGAGACGGCGCAGAAGAAGGCCGAACTGGTCTGGTCGCTCACCTGGCGCGGCGCCGCCGCGCTCGGCGTGCTGTTCGTGGTGTCGGTGCTGGTCGGGTTGATCAACGGGTTCGGCCACTGGCTGGGGGTGTTCAACGCCAACGACGTCCTCGCCGTCTGGCGCGACGCCCTGACCGTCGTCTACACCATCGGGGTCATCGTGGTGACCTGGTGGTGGGCGTCTCCCACCGCGTGGGTGCTGCTGAAGCTCTCGCGCTGGTGGCGGGACGGAAACCGGCTCGGGGACCAGGTTCTGCCGGTGCACCTGCGCAAACAGGCCACCCAGAGTCGGCAGGGAGAGCTGACCGAGTCCGCAATGGTGCAGGCGCTGGCCAACATCGGCAACGCCAAGCTGAACGCGGTGATCAAGGACGGCTGGCCCTACCGCGACACCGACAACGCCTGGGTGCAGTTCCCGATGATCGACGGGAAGAAGGGCTGGTCGGCGAAGATCCGGCTGCCGCTCGGGGCGCCGGTGATCAAGATCAAGGAGAAGGCCCCGACCCTGGCGCACAACCTCGGTTGTCGTCCGGTGGAGCTGTTCATGCAAGCCGACAGCGAGGACCCGCAGGTCCTGGACCTGTTCCGGCTCAACCGCGGCGTGCTCCGGGAACCGGTCGACCCGTACCCGCTGCTGCACGAGGGCGCCACCGACTACTGGAAGGGCTTCCCTGCCGGGGTCAACCTGCGCGGGGAGGAGGTCATCGCGACCATCGCCGAGCGCAACTTCGCGATGGCCGGGGCGCCCGGCTCGGGCAAGTCGACGCTGATGCGGACGCTGGCCGCCGGCGCGGTGCTCGATCCGCTGGTGGACGTGGACGTGTTCGTCTTCGCCGACAACAACGACTACGAGGCGCTCAAGCCGGTGTTGAACACCTACGCCGCGGGCAAGGAGGACTCCAACGTCGATGCCGCACTGGACCACCTGGAGGACCTCTACGACCAGCTGACCGAACGCGGCCGGCTGCTGCAAAAGCACAACGTGAACAGCGTGCTGGAGGCCGGGCGGGCGATCGTCGCCGCGGAACCGGGACTTCGGCCGCGGATCGTGGTGCTGGAGGAATGCCAGCGGCTGTTCCGCCAGGACAAGCCCGAGGACCGCAAGAAGGTCGTCAACCTGGTGGTCAACCTGTTCATGGCCGCCCGAAAATACGCCATTCACCTGGCGTTTCTCACCCCCAGCCCGTCGGATCAGTCGCTGCCGCGGGACCTGCTCGCGGTCACCACGAACAAGGCGTGCGGCGCGATCGGCGACAAGGGCCGCAACAACGTCGTGCTCGGGGAGAAGGCGCACGAGAACGGCATCTCCGCACTCAGTCTCAAACCCAAGACCGACACCGCGCTGAATGACTGCGGCACGTTGATCACGATCGGGTTCATGGACGAGCCCGGCGCGCTGCGCTCGTATCACATCGGGTCGGGGGAGATGGCGCAGATCGCGGCACGGGCCGCCGAAGCCCGCGGCGTCGGCCGCGGTGCCGAGGTGGTGGTGGCCCGCGACGAGCTGGCCGACATGCTCACCGTGCTGGCCGAGATCACCCCGCGCGAGGGCGAGCAGCACCCGCGCGCGGCAGCCGTCGCCGCGGCCCTGGCAGCCCGCTGGAACCACTACAGCGGGTGGCAGATCAAGCAGGTCACCGATCTGCTCAAAGACGAGGGCTACAAGGTCCCCACTACGGACCGTATTTTTCCGGTCGACCCGGCGCGGGTTGCTGAGGCGCTGGCCGCCCGGGACTCCGCCGACGAGGAATGAGCCCCGGCCCGGCCCGCTCACACCCCGAAACCGGGGGTGTGAGCGGGTCCGACGGTGGCGACTCATCCGGCTCATTCGACGCATTCCAGCGCATTTCCGCAGATCACACCGCCGACCAGGCAACTCATCGGCCGAATGAGCCAGCTCATTCGCTTTCGCAAAACTCATCCGCCGACTCATCCCCGGCTCATTCGCCGCGCGCCCCACCCGTTGGGGACGCCCCCCTTCTGCAGCGCACCCGATCACTACTGAAAGTAGCGGACTGGGTGGGCCTCGTTCTGCCCCGAGGAGAAACTCTCTGTGACCGTCGCCCGCACCGCTGCTGCCCTCGACCTGACCGCCACCGACCTGACCGTGTGCACCGGGTTGGAGGGGCCGCACGCGTTTTACGACGAGCTCGCCGACGTCTGGCATGCCGTCGGGGTCGCCGACCCGGCCGCCGCGCTCGCGCTGATCCAGGCCGCCGCCGAGGACGAGGGAGGCCCGTACCCGACGAGCGCGGACCTGCCCGGGTTCCGGCTGCGCTGGTTCGCCTACGCCCACCCCGCCACCGAAGACGAGCCGCTGGTGAGCGTCGTCGACCCGGCGGCGCCGGGGGCGTTCCCGGACCAGATCTGGCGCCCGCACGCCGACGCCCCGCCCGTCGGCCGCGCGATCGCCGACACCCGCGGCGGCTTCCAGCACTGACCCGCCCCACCCCGCAAGCGCCGCCGGGCCGGCGGCCGGGAAACGCCCCGTCGGCCCGGCGACACCCACAGGAGGAGATCCCCGCATGACGACCCGCATCACCCTGCCCGCCGCCTTCCACTCCGGTCCCGGCCGCGCGCCGCGCCAGCGCTGGGGCTGCCGTAGCTGCGGTGCCCGCAATCGGATGCGGCAGCGCTGCTGCCACACCTGCCGCCAGATCCGCCCCCGCCACTGACCCCGCCCTCGGACCGAGAAGGAGAAACCGTTGGACCACACCGACAAGACCGCGCGTGATCCTCATCTGGCGTGGGCGCTGTACCTGGCGCGGCGCGGCTGGCCGGTGTTCCCGCTGCACCCGGGCACGAAGAACCAGCCCGCGGTCAAGGACTGGGAACACCGCGCCACCACCGACCCGGCACGGCTGCACCGATGCTGGCAGGGCAGGAAGTGGAACGTCGCCGTCGCGACCGGCCCGGCCAGGCTCGTCGTCGTCGACTGCGACGTGCCCAAACCCGGACAGGACGGGCCCGCCGGGGCCGACGCGCTCGCCGAGGTCGCCGCCACACGTGGCGGACCGCTCCCGGCCACGTGGACGGTAACCACCCCCTCGGGCGGGACGCACCGCTACTACCTCGCCCCGCCTGGGGTCCGGCTGCGCAACTCAGCCGGCCGGATCGCTCCGCGCGTCGACATCCGAGCCGGTGGCGGCTACGTCGCAGCCCCCGGCTCCGCGACCGAGCAGGGGGTCTACCGGGTCACCGACGAGACCGACCCGGTTGAGCTGCCCGCCTGGGTGGTGCAGGTGTGCACCGAACGAGCCGGCGTCACCGCCGCGCGCACCACCCGGCCCGCGACACCGAGGGCACGGCCGGGCGAGGCGACGTCGGCGTACGTGGCCGCCGTGGTCGCGGCCGAGACCGCCGCCATCCGCGCCGCCGCCCCCGGCACCCGCAACGACACCCTGTCCCGCTCCGCCTACGCCCTCGGCCAACTCGTCGGCGCCCACGCCCTGCCCGAACCCGACGCGCTCGCCGCACTCGAAGACGCCTGGGCCACCTGGGGCGACGACGCCTCGGCCGCCAAAGACCTCGGCCCGCGCGGCGTGATCGCCACCGCGCTCGCCGCGGGAAAAGCCAACCCCCGCCGCAATTTGGGAAGGACCGCCGCCTGATGGCCCTCATCGTTCACCGCTGCCACTGCGGACACATCGACCTGTTCCACCACGGCCGCACCGACGAGCTCACCGCCGAGGCCTGTACCGGCTGCACCGGCGGGACACACGAGTTCGGGCCGCCCGAGGTGATCCCGTCCTGGCGCAGCGATGCCGCCGACGCCACCGCGGGCGCGGTTCCTGACCCTGACCCGGTCGAACCCGGCATCGCCGGCGCCGGTCTGCCGACTTTGTGCGGCTGCCCGGACTGCCGCGCTCTCTACAACCAGACCCTCAAGGAGATCCGCTGATGTCCCATCCTGATCGACCGCTCGTGGTGTGCCTGTGCGGCTCGACCCGCTTCATGGATGCCATCGCCCGCGTCGCACAGGCCGAAACCCTGGCCGGGCGGATCGTGGTGCGCCCCGAGGTCGTCTCCTCCACCCGGCCGCCCGAGGGGGTGGTGCTCGACGCAGAGGCGAAGACGGCGCTGGACCGGTTGCACCGGGCCAAGATCCGCCTCGCCGACGAAGTCGTGTTCGTCGCGCCCGGCGGCTACATGGGGCCCTCGACCCGGGCTGAACTCGCCTACGCCCTCGAACTCGGCAAGCCGATCCGGCTGGTGCCCGGGAGCAAGGAAGACCGCTGATGTGGTGGCACAGGAGAGAACCATGGTCAGCACATCCGCACTTCAACGGCAGACGAACGAGTTCGGCGCCCTCGACTTCCTCACCGGAACGCATGAGCCGAGCCATCTAGAGAAGGCGGGTGTCCGGCTGTTCGTGTCGGACACCCGCCTCCGGCGCCGCAAAACGTTGCCGCGGGCGATCGCGCCATTCGGCCTGGACTCGGGTGGGTTCAGCCAGCTGCAGAAGGAGGGCAGTTGGGATTCGGTGCCACCTCGGGAGTACGTGGCCCGGGTGCGCCGCTACCGGGACGAGATTGGGCAACTGCTGTGGGCGGCACCGCAGGACTGGATGTGTGAAGAGGCGATCATCCAGGGCGGATGGTGGGGTGGGCAGTGGTTCCACGGCACCAAGAAGTCGGTGCCGGAGCACCAATACCTGAGCGTGATCAACGCGGTCGAGTTGCGGATGCTCGCGCCGGAACTGCCGTGGCGGGTCGTGCTGCAGGGCCGAACCCCAGACGACTACCGCCGTCACGCCGACCTCTACGACCAGCTGGCCGGCATCGACGTCACCGCCGAACCGCTGGTGTGCGTCGGCAGTGTGTGCCGGCTGCAGGACACCACGCTCGCGGGAGAGATCCTGCGAGCCGTGCGGCGCCACGGTGTCCAGCGCATCCACGGGTTCGGGTTCAAAACGCTCGGTCTGCTCAAGCATCACGCCTACATCGACTCGGCTGACTCGCTGGCCTGGTCCGACGATGCCCGCCGCCGTGGCAGGCCAACCGAGGACTGCCCGCGGCCGTGGGTGAAGAACTGCGCCAACCACCTGCACTACCTGCTCACGTGGCGCGCGGCGCTCGCGCAAAAGCTTCGCCTCCACCGCAGCCGCGCTGAGCAATTGACGCTCTGGAGCCACACAGGAGACGGCGCCTTACCAGCTGCCTGACGCCGCACCGCTCGGCCCGCCTCGCCGTGTGCGGCAGCACCACCGACGCACCACCTGCTCGATTGGAGAACCGTCATGCCCAGCACGCCTGACAGCTCGCCCTCACCGAAGCACCTGTGGTCGGTGGGGGCGGGCGGTCGCCCGCGGCTGCGCACCGGCGCCGCCCCCGAAACCATCCGGGTGCTCACCGCCGCGCTGGACGCCCGCATCATCCCCGACACCTACGTCAGCGACGGCGCACCCGTCGTCGTGGAAGAGGTCTCGGGGGCGGCGGACCCGACCGCGGGCGACGACGACGTGGTGCTGCCGCTGTCGTCCTCGACGCTCAAACCGGCACTGCTGGCCGGGCTGCTGGCCCAACACACCGACGTGGTCCAGTCCAAAGTGAACGAGAAGGGAGAAACCTACGACGTGGAGATCTCACCCCCGGCCGCGGTGCTCGCCGCGGTGCTCGCCCGCCAGTCCTGGCCGGGGCTGCCGGTGCTGCGCCGCATCATCTCGACCCCGGTGCTGCGCCCGGACGGCACCCTGCTGCAAACCCCCGGCTACGACCCGGCCACCGGCTTTTACCTCACCGCCAACACCCACCTCGACCCCATCCCCGACCGGCCCAGCCCGGAGCAGGTGGCCGAGTCTCGCACGTTCCTGCTGGATCGGTTCCTGCGGGACTTCCCGTGGCGGTCACCGGCGGACCAGGCGAACTACCTGGCGCTGCTGGTGACCCCGCTGATCCGGCCGTTCACCCGCGCGCTCTCGCCGTTCGGGATGATCGAGGCCTCCATGCCCGGCTCCGGCAAGACCATCCTGGCCGGCTGCGTCGGTTTGCTGGTCGGGCAGCGGGTGCTGACCTGGACGGACTCGGAGGAGGAGCTGCGCAAGGCCATCACCACCGTGCTGGCCGACTCGGTCGGGGTCGTGGTGTTCGACAACCTCCCCGAGGGTGAAGTGGTCAGCTCCGCCGTGCTCGCGCGGCTGGTCACTGAACGGACCTGGACGGACCGCAAGCTCGGCACCAACTCGGCCGCGAACATCCCCAACGACCGGCTGTGGCTCGCCACCGGGAACAACCTGCGCACCGGCGGGGACATGGCCTCGCGCTCGGTGTGGGTGCGGCTCGACCCGAACTGCCCCCGCCCCGAGGCCCGCACCGGGTTCACCATCCCGAACCTCGACACGTGGATCCTCGACCCCCGTAACCGGGCCACCGTGCTACGCCACGTGCTGACCCTCGTCCTGGACTGGACCGCGAAAGGAGCACCCACCGCCAGCGACGTCCCGCAGATGCGCCAGTTCACCCGCTGGGCCCAATACCTCGGCGGATTCCTCCAGCACCACGGAATCCAGAACTTCCTCAGCAACGCCGACGTCGGCCGGGGCCTGGATGACGACCACGCCGAGTGGTACGCGTTCCTGTCCACCTGGCACCACCTCCACGACGAGGAACCCATGACCGCGCTGCAGCTGCGCGAAGGGGCCGAACCCGAATACGGCGCACCCGACCTGTGGAAGGGAACGTTCCCAACCACCTCCACCGGCAAGCAGCCCCTGTCGCCGAAGGCGCTGGGCAAGAGGCTGGCAGGGCAAGTGGACCGGTGGCGAGGCGACCTGGTGTTACGCAGCGAAGTCGACCAGCACACCAAGATCAAGGTCTACCGCGTCGAGCGTCAGGCCGATTCGAGCTGACCCCCCAAACAAACCCCGCAAACCCCGCAAACCCCGCAGCCAGTCACCGAAACAAGGGCTGAACTGGGAAAACAGCACGAAGAGGGTTGCGGGGTTTGCTCACCCCGCCGAGACCACCAAACCCCGCAAACCCCGCAAGTTGCGGGGTTTGCGGGGTTTGCACCTCGGCTCTACCACTCCAAACCCCGCAGACAGATCCCCAGCTCACGATACATTTTGCGGGGTTTGCGGGGTTGCGGGGTTTGGTTTCGCCCTCCCACACTCACCAGCCCCCACCTCCTGCCAGCACACACACCCGCCCAACACTGTCAGTAACCGACAAGGCCCCGCCGGACGCACGGCGGGGCCTACCTCGTTCTGCCCAGATCGCTGCCCACACCGCACCGAAGGGTCACCACCATGGCCACCGCAAACGGCAAGTTGCTCACCGTCCCCGAGGTCCTTGCCGAACTTGGTGGGGAAGTCGCTCGCTCCACCTTCTACGAATGGCGCGCGAAGAACCAGGCGCCGAAGTGCATCAAGCTCCCGAACGGCGAAATCCGGGTTCGCCGTTCGGAATTCGATCGATGGCTCGAAAGCCGCACCGAGGAGGCCGCGTGAATGAAACCAGCTATGACGTCACGATCTGGAACATCGAGACGCGACAAGGGAAGACGAAGAAGTCGTACCGGTTGACGTGGTTCGTGGCGAAGAAGAGGTTCGACGAACCAGCCAAAACCTACGCGCTGATGGAGAGCTTCCGGTCTGATCTTGTTGCGGCGGCCCGTCGGGGTGAGGCATTTGACCGGACGGAAGGGCTCCCGGTCTCCATGCTGCGCAGCAAGGCAGACCTGTCGTTCTTCGACTTCGCGTGCAAGTACGTCGACATGAAGTGGCCGCGAGCGGCGGCGAAGTCTCGTGCGGGCAATGCGGACACCTTGGCGTCCGCATTGCCCGCGATGCTCGCCACCACTCGCGGCAAGCCCGATGACGCGGTTCTTCGGCGCGCTCTGACCGGTTGGGCATTCAACATGAAGCGCCGGGCGAGCGCGAAGCCCCCTGAGATCGAGCAGGCGCTGCGATGGGTGCAGGCGAACACCTTGCCCACGTCGAGGCTGAACGACCCGGCCAAGTTGCGCGAGGTCCTGGACGAAATCTCGCAGAAGCTCGATGGAAGGCAAGCCGCTGCCAAGACGGTCGGCAGGAAACGTGCTGTGGTCAACAACGCGCTCGAATACGGGGTGGAGTTGAAGATCTTGGATGCCAACCGGCTGTCTGAAGTGAAGTGGAAGGCGCCGAAAACGATGCGAGCCATCGACAAGCGCGTGGTCATCAACCCCACTCAGGCCGGCAGCCTGCTGGCGGCCGTCGAAGCGCAGAAAGTGGACGGTGTGCCGCGCCGTTCCTCGGGCCCGATGCTGAAGGCGTTCTTCGCCGTCATGTACTACGCCGCGCTGAGGCCCGAGGAAGCAGCGACGTTGTGCAAGTCCGATTTGCAGCTCCCCGAACGCGGATGGGGGGAGCTGTTGCTCTCGACCCCCGCGCCGATCGCTGGAGCTGCCTGGACAGACTCGGGGGAGCGGCGTGACCGCCGGCGCCAGCTCAAGCAACGAGCCGAAGGAGAAGTTCGGCCGGTGCCGTCGCCGCCGCCGCTGACGGCGATCCTGCACGATCACCTGAAGACCGTCGGCACGGCTTCTGACGGCCGGCTCTTCCGCAACCTCACCGGCGGCGACGTCGCGGAGTCGACGGTCTCGCGGGTTTGGGACAACGCGAGGAGAGCCGCGCTGTCGGAAGCCGAGTACGCCTCGCCGTTGGCGCGTCGGCCGTACGACCTGCGGCACGCGTGCGTGTCAACCTGGCTCGCTGCGGGCGTGCCGTCGACCCAATGCGCAGAGTGGGCGGGGCACTCGGTGGCGGTTCTTCACCAGACCTACGCCGCGGTGATCGCCGGCCTGGAGTCGGAGGCGCACCAGCGGATCGAGCGAGCGCTCGACTGGAACGAAGACACTGGTACATCCGAGTGAACGCAGGCGTTCGAAATTTTGGGGGCGTATTGGGGGTGGATGCCCGTGGACGGCCCGATATGGCCCGGCACAGCCGGACACAACGAAGTCGGCCCCGCACCAGTTTTCGCTGGTCGCGGGGCCGGTCTGTGCTGGTCGGAGTGCGTGCCCCCGGTGAGATTCGAACTCACACTGGACGGGTTTTGAATCCGTTGCCTCTGCCAGTTGGGCTACGGGGGCGAGCGCGGGGAACTTTACGCGATCACCGGTGACGCGCGTGTGGCGGGGCAGGGTGTCGCGGTCGCCACTTCGTGGTGAACGCCATCTTGGGAACTGGATCGTTCCCGGTAGGCTGACCTTTCGCGGGTCACCGCGAGTCAACCGTCCCGCCGAGCCTTCAGGAGGACCCCGGTGACCGAACAGGCTACCGAGGCCAACGGTGCCGCCACCGTGCCGCAGCGTCGGGTGCTCGTCGCCGAGGACGAGGCGCTCATCAGGCTCGACTTGGTCGAGATGCTGCGTGAGGAGGGCTACGAGGTGGTCGGCGAGGCCGGCGATGGTGAAGAAGCCATCAACCTGGCCACCGACCTCAAGCCCGACCTCGTCATCCTCGACGTCAAGATGCCGAAGCTCGACGGCATCGAGGCGGCTGCCAAGATCACGAGCGACCGCATCGCGCCCGTCGTGATCCTCACCGCGTTCAGCCAGCGCGACCTCGTCGAGCGGGCCCGCGACGCGGGCACGATGGCGTACCTGGTCAAGCCGTTCGCGAAGCGCGACCTCGTGCCGGCCATCGAGCTGGCCGTGAGCCGTTTCTCCGAGCTGCAGGCGCTGGAGGCGGAAGTCGCGGGCCTCACCGACCGGCTCGAGACCCGCAAGGTCATCGACCGGGCGAAGGGCCTGCTGATGAGCCGTCAGGGCCTCACCGAGCCGGATGCCTTCCGGTGGATACAGCGCACCGCGATGGATCGCCGCACGACGATGAAGGCGGTGGCCGAGGCCGTGGTGGAGAGCATCGGCTAGGCCTCACCCATCCGAGTGACAGAACGGGCGCGACCAGGGGGTCGCGCCCGTTCTGGTGCGGTTTCGGTCGCTCTGGGCGGTTCAGGAGGGCAAGTTTGCTACCTTCGAGGCTGATCATGGCTCGTTGCTTCTTCACCTGCTGAGCGGAGTCCCTAGACTGCCACCATCGATCTGGCCACACATCAAGTGCCCCGATTGAGGCGCCATCCGAGTACTCAGTGTTTTCACCCGGTTGTCAGATTGCGACAATCGGGTGGAGAACGTCTATTACTGCCGGTGACGACCGTCACGATGTGGATACAAGACGGTGGGTAACTCTGTGCAACACCTCACGGGGCGGCTACTTTCAGCGGCCAGTCAGTTCCCACATGGGACGAGCCGTTCACTTCGAACGGTTGGGTGGCATTTGGAGGAAGAGTGCAGAGAGCACGACTCACGAAGATCTTCGTGCTGGCGGCTGCGGGGGCCATCTCCCTGAGCGCGTGCGCGGCGCGTACCGACAGTGGATCCGGCGGATCCGACAGCAGCGCGCCCCAGGCCGCGGCCCCGTCGGCCGCCGCCGACGCCGCCGACCCGGCGGGTGACGGCAAGGCGCAGTGTTCGCCGACCTCCATCGCCTACGCCGGCACCATCAACGGCGCCAACGCGGCTCTCGGCATCAATATCCTGAACGGTGCCAAGCTCGCCGTCGACCAGCACAACAAGGCGAACCCGGGCTGCCAGGTCAAGCTGGAGCAGTTCGACACGGAGGGCACGCCCGACAAGGCGCCCGGCATCGTGACCCAGATCGTGAACACGCCGGGCATCATCGGCGTCGTGGGCCTCCCGTTCTCGGGTGAGTCCAAGGCCGCGGGCAACATCTTCAACAGTGCCGGCCTGGTCACGGTCACCCCGTCGGCCACCGCCCCCGCGCTGAGCACCAACGGCTGGAAGACCTTCTTCCGCGGTCTCGGCAACGACAACAGCCAGGGCCCGGCCGCCGCGAAGTTCATGACCGGTGAGCTCGGCGCCAAGAAGGTCTGCGTCATCGAGGACGACTCCGAGTACGGCACCGGTCTCGCGGCGACGACCAAGCAGGGTCTCGGCAGCGCGCTGGCGTGCGAGGACAAGGTCAAGACGAAGCAGACCGACTTCTCGGCCGTGGTCAACAAGGTGAAGGCCGCCGCTCCGGACGCGGTGTTCTACTCCGGCTACTACCAGGAAGCCGCTCCGTTCGCGCAGCAGCTCAACGACGCCGGCGTCACCGCGAAGTTCGTGGGCCCGGACGGCGTCAAGGACGACGAGTTCGTGAAGGGCGCCGGCGACGCCGCCGCCAACGCGTACTTCACCTGCCCGTGCGTGCCGGCGGACCAGTTCACCAAGTTCACCGACGCGTACAAGGCCGCGACCGGCAAGGACCCGGGCACCTACTCGCCCGAGGCCTACGACCTGGCCACGATCCTGCTGAAGGGCATCGACTCCGGCAAGACCACGCGCCCGGCGCTGCTCGACTTCGTCAAGACCTACGACGGTCAGGGCCTCACGAAGCACTTCAAGTGGGACGACAAGGGCGAGCTCGCGTCGACGACCGTGTGGACCTACAAGGTCGAGAACGGAAAGATCGTCCGCAACACCGAGATCAAGTAGCCCGAGCTCCCGTTCCAATTACCGGGGTGCGTGTCCGGCGGATCGATCCCGCCGGACACGCACCCCGGACCCACATGGAGAACTAGTGTGTCGATGACCCATGACCTGAGCTCGCTCGTCCTCGCGCAGGGCGACAGCTGGATCACCTTCGACGTGGGCGCCTTCGTTGAGAACTTCTGGGCCAACACGATCGACGGTCTTGCCTACGGCAGCATCTACGCGCTCGTGGCGCTGGGCTACACCCTCGTCTACGGCGTTCTGAAGCTCATCAACTTCGCCCACTCCGAGGTGTTCATCTACGGCGCCTACGCGGTGTGGTTCACCTTCTTCGGCCTCGGCTTCCGGCCCGGCGCGACGGCGCAGCTCCCGGTCCTCGAAGTGATCGGATTCCTGTTGCTGGCGTTGCTCGCGGCGATGGCCGTGTCCGGTGGCACGGCGGTGCTCCTGGAACGCGTGGCCTACCGTCCGCTGAGGAAACGCGGGGCGCCGAAACTGGTGTTCCTGATCACCGCGATCGGTGCTTCCTTCGTGCTGCAGCAGATCCTCTTCATCTGGCGTGGCGGCAACGCGGAGCAGGGCATCCGGCTGCTGCGCAACGAACCCCTGTTCAAGATCTTCGGCGCCGACGTCACCAACGTCACGATCATCACGATCGTCGCGTCGGTCGTGCTGATGCTCGCGGTGAACGCGTTCGTGAACCGCACCAAGTTCGGCCGCGGCATCCGCGCGGTGGCGCAGGACCCGGACACCGCCACGCTCATGGGCGTGAACAAGGAACGCGTCATCACGCTCACGTTCCTCATCGGCGGCCTGCTCGCCGGCGCGGCGGCGTTGTTCTACATGATGAAGATCCCGCAGGGCGCTTCGTACCAGGGCGGCTTCATCCTCGGCATCAAGGCGTTCACCGCCGCGGTGCTGGGCGGCATCGGCAACCTGCGCGGCGCGCTGCTCGGCGGCCTGCTGCTCGGGGTCGCCGAGAACTACGGCCAGTCCCTGTTCGGCGGGGAGTGGCGCGACGTCGTCGCGTTCGTGCTCCTCGTGCTGATCCTGATGGTCCGCCCGACGGGCATCCTCGGCGAATCGCTCGGAAAGGCACGGGTATGACGGTCACCTCGACGCCGCCGGCCGCGGCCGTCCCCGCCAAACGCAAACGGCCGATCTCGGACTGGTGGAACAACCTGCCGCGCGTGCAGCAGTGGCTCGTCCTCGTGCCCCTCGTGGCGCTGATCTACCTGCTGCCCGTGCTCAACCCGCCGATCATCAGCACGCAGCCCGGCTACGACTTCCCGATCGCGATGTTCGAGGTGTCCCGCTACGCGCTGGTCGCCATCGGCCTCAACATCGTGGTCGGCCAGGCCGGTCTGCTGGACCTCGGCTACGTCGGCTTCTTCGCGGTCGGCGCCTACGTGATGGCGCTGTTCACGAGCCCCGACTCGACGCTGCACAAGCTGCCGTTCCTCGTCGTGCTCCCGATCGCCATGGTGGTCACGATGATCTTCGGCGTGATCCTCGGGACACCGACGCTGCGACTACGCGGGGACTACCTCGCGATCGTCACGCTCGGGTTCGGCGAGATCGTGCGCCTGCTGGCGGACAACGTCGACCCGTTGCGCGGCAACCGCGGCTTCCAGTCGGTGGGGCACCCGCCGGGCACGAACGCCGACGGCACCCCGTTGTTCAACAACTCCGACGGAACGCCGTGGTACTGGCTGTGCGTCACGCTCATCATCCTGGTGCTGTTCCTCGTCGGGAACCTGGAACGCAGCCGCGTCGGCCGCGCCTGGGTCGCGATCCGCGACGACGAGGACGCCGCCGAGATCATGGGCCTGCCGACGTACAAGTTCAAGATCTGGGCGTTCGTGTCCGGCGCCGCGGTCGGCGGCCTGTCCGGCGCGCTCTACGCCGGGCAGCTGGGCTTCGTGAACAACCAGAAGTTCGACGTCGTCACCTCCATGCTGTTCCTCGCCGCCGTGATCCTCGGTGGCGCGGGCAACAAGGTCGGGGTGCTGCTGGGCGCGATCGTGGTGGCGTACATCCCGCTGCGGTTCCAGGCGATCGCCGAGTACAAGTACCTGATCTTCGGGCTGGCGCTGATCATCCTGATGATCTTTCGCCCGCAGGGCCTGCTCGGTGCGCGGCAACGGCTGCTCACGTACGGCAGGCAGGCGTACCAGCGGCTGCTCGGCCGCGGCGAACAGGTCAGCAGTGACGGCTCACTGGCCTCCGACACCCCGGGAGAGAAGGCATGACCGTCCCTGGCAACGGCACGGGTCCCGAGGTCCCGGCCGAGGGCGGCCTCGTGGCCGAGGTCGCCCGGATGAGCGCGGAGCAGCTCGCCGAGCACGAGGCGGAGGTCGCCGAGGTCGTCGCACCGGACCGTGAGATCGACGTCGCGGTCGGGCAGACGCTGCTGAAGGTCGACGACGTCACCGTGCGGTTCGGCGGTCTAGTGGCGCTCGACAGCGTGTCGTTCGACATCCGCCGCGGCGAGATCCTGGGCCTGATCGGGCCCAACGGCGCCGGCAAGACCACGTGCTTCAACGCGATGACCGGCGTCTACCGGCCCAGCTCGGGCCGGGTGCTGCTGGAGGACAAGCCGCTGGGCAAGGCCTCCCGGCACGCCATCACGCAGCTCGGCATCGCGCGCACGTTCCAGAACATCCGGCTCTTCTCGGAGATGACGGCGCTGGAGAACGTGGTGGTCGGCACCGACGCCCGCCACAAGACCAGCCTCGTCGGCGCGCTGCTGCGCACCCCTCGCCACCACCGCGAGGAGAAGCAGGCGATCGAGAAGGGCATGGCGCTGCTGGAGTTCGTCGGCATCGCCGACCGGGCGGCCGACCGCGCGAAGAACCTGCCCTACGGCTACCAGCGGCGCCTGGAGATCGCGCGGGCGCTCGCGACCGAGCCGAAGCTGCTGTGCCTCGACGAGCCGGCCGCCGGGTTCAACCCGGCGGAGAAGGAAGAGCTCATGGGGCTGATCCGGACGATCCGCGAGGACGGTTACACCGTCCTGCTGATCGAACACGACATGAAGCTGGTCATGGGCGTGACCGACCGGATCGTGGTGCTGGAGTTCGGCAAGAAGATCGCGGAAGGGGTGCCTGCCGAGATCCGGGCCAACCCGGCCGTGATCGCCGCCTACCTGGGGGTGCCCGACGATGACGTTGCTTGAGCTGTCCGAGGTCTCCGTCCACTACGGACGGATCCAGGCCGTGTCGGACCTGTCCATCACGGTCGACGAGGGCGAGATCGTCACGCTGATCGGGGCCAACGGCGCGGGCAAGTCCACCACTATGCGCGCGATCTCCGGCATCCGGCCGATCTCGGGCGGCGCGATCCGCTTCGACGGCGAGGACATCTCGCGGCTGCGCGGTGACCTGCGGGTGGTCCGCGGGATCTCGCAGTCGCCCGAGGGCCGGGGGATCTTCCCCGGCATGACGGTGCTCGAGAACCTCGACATGGGTGCCTACGCGCGCAAGGACCGGAAGAACCTGCAGCCGGACTTCGACCGCGTCTTCGAGCTGTTCCCGCGGCTCGCGGAACGCAAGACCCAGGTCGGCGGCACGATGTCCGGCGGCGAGCAGCAGATGCTCGCCATCGGGCGGGCCCTGATGGCGAAGCCGCGGCTGCTGCTGCTCGACGAGCCGTCGATGGGGCTCGCGCCGCAGTTCATCCAGCAGATCTTCCGGATCATCACGGAGATCAACCGCCAGGGCACCACGGTGCTGCTGGTGGAGCAGAACGCGCAGCAGGCCCTTTCGCGGGCGCACCGCGCGTACGTGCTGGAGACCGGGCGCATCACCAAGTCCGGCACCGGGAAGGAACTGCTGGCCGACACCAGCATCAAGGAGGCCTACCTCGGCGTCGGCTGAGGCAGGAAACCCGCTCCACGGACCGGCCCCGCGCGCTTCGGCGCTCGGGGCCGGTTTCCTATTTCGCGCCCGGCGGCTTGTCCCGGACGACGCACGTGAGGCGGGCGGTGCAGGTGCGCCTGCCCTCGTCGTCGGTGAGCACGATCTCCGCGGTGATGGTGCCGCGTCCGACGTGCAGCGGGGTGGCGACGCCGGTGACCGTGCCGGAGCGCACGGCGCGGTGGTGGGTGCAGGACAGCTCGAGGCCCATCGCGGCGCGGTCGGTGCCCGCGTTGAGCGCGGCGAGGATCGAGCCGAGCGCCTCGGCGACGGTGGCGTTGGCTCCGCCGTGCAGCAGGCCGTAGGGCTGGAGGTTGCCCTCGACCGGGATCGTGCCGACGACGCGCTCGGGCGTGGCCTCGAGGATCTTCAGCCCGATCTTGTCGTTCAGCTGCTGGTCGGCGGCGGCGGGGTCGATCCCCGCGCGGGTTTCCAGCGCCAAGTCGCCGGCCTGCTCGGTCACGCAATGCTCCTCAACCTATGCGACACGTAAGAGTGTCGGACCCTCACCTTAGACTCGCTCCCGTGAGCCCGAGTGAGAACCGAACCGTAGCGAACGCCACAGCAGCCACGACCACGGCCGAGCGGCCCCGCCTGCTGCTCATCGACGGTCATTCGATGGCCTACCGCGCCTTCTTCGCGCTGCCCGCGGAGAACTTCAAGACCAAGACCGGCCAGGTCACCAACGCGGTGTTCGGGTTCACCTCGATGCTCATCAACCTGCTGCGCGACGAGGAGCCCACGCACCTCGCGGTGGCGTTCGACCTCTCGCGCAAGACCTTCCGGTCGGAGACGTTCGCCGACTACAAGGCCAACCGCAGCACCACGCCCGACGAGTTCCGCGGCCAGGTCGACCTGGTCAAGGAGGTGCTCGACGTGCTGGGCATCCCGTCGCTCACGAAGGAGAACTTCGAGGCCGACGACATCATCGCCACCCTCACCACGCAGGCCGGCGCGGAGAACTTCGACGTGCTGATCTGTACCGGCGACCGCGACGCGCTGCAGCTGGTCAACGAGCACGTCACCGTGCTCTACCCGAAGCGCGGCGTGTCGGACCTGGTCCGCTTCACGCCCGACGCGGTGGAGGAGAAGTACGGCCTCACCCCGACCCAGTACCCCGACTTCGCGGCGCTGCGGGGCGACCCGTCGGACAACCTGCCCGGCATCCCCGGGGTGGGGGAGAAGACGGCGGCGAAGTGGATCCGGCAGTTCGGCACGCTGGCCGACCTCATCGACCGCGTCGACGAGGTCAAGGGCAAGGTCGGCGACGCGCTGCGCGAGAACCTGACGTCGGTCGCGCTCAACCGGCAGCTCACCGAGCTGGTGCGCGACGTGCCGCTCGACCTGGTGCCCGACCAGCTGGAGCTGCGGCCGTGGGACCGCGACGCGGTGCACCGCCTGTTCGACGAGCTGGAGTTCCGCGTGCTGCGCGACCGGCTCTTCGCCACGCTCAGCAGCGCCGAGCCGGAGGCCGAGGAGGGCTTCGACGTCTCGGGTGAAGCGCTCGCGCCCGGCGCGCTCGGCGCCTGGCTGGCCGCGCACGCCGGCGAGGGCGAGCCGGTGGCGCTGGCCTTCCGCGCCACGGGCACGTCGATCCGTTCGGACCTGCGGGCGCTGGCCTTCGCGTGCGCCGACGGCGAAGGCGCGTACGTCGACGTCACGGCGATGGACGAGGCTGACGACACCGCGCTGGCCGCGTGGCTCGCCGACGAGAAGATCCGCAAGATCGGCCACGACCTGAAGGTGGCGCTGCACGCGGTGCGCGCCCGCGGCTGGACGCTCGCGGGGCTGGTGCTCGACACCGCGCTCGCGGCCTACCTCGTGCGGCCCGGTCAGCGCACCTTCGAGCTCGACGACCTGGCGCTGCGCTACCTGCACCGCGAGCTGCGCTCCGAGGCCGCCGAGGGCGACGGCCAGCTGTCGCTGCTCGACGGCGGCGCCAAAGGCCTGGAGCAGAAGGAGGTCTCCGACGAGCTGGTGAAGGCCCGCGCGATCTTCGAGCTCGCCGGCGCGCTCGGCAAGGAGCTCGAGGACCTCGGCGGGGCGAAGCTGCTCGCCGAGCTGGAGCTGCCGCTGCTCGAGGTCATCACCGAGCTGGAGGCCGCGGGCATCGCCGTGGACGTGGAGCAGCTCACCGAGCTGGAGGCCCACTACCTCAGCCGCGTCACGCAGGCCGCCGAAGAGGCGTACAAGGTGATCGGCAAGCAGATCAACCTGGGCTCGCCGAAGCAGCTTCAGGTCGTGCTGTTCGAAGAGCTCGGCATGCCGAAGACCAAGCGCACCAAAACCGGCTACACCACCGACGCCGAGGCGCTGCAGAGCCTGTTCGAGAAGACCGAGCATCCGTTCCTGCAGCACATGCTGGAGCACCGCGACGCCACGCGGCTGCGCACCACCGTCGAGGGCCTGATCAAGTCGGTCGCCGACGACGGGCGCATCCACACCACGCTGCAGCAGACGATCGCGGCCACCGGGCGCCTGTCGTCGGTCGACCCGAACCTGCAGAACATCCCGGTGCGCACGGAAGAAGGCCGCCGCATCCGCGACGCGTTCGTGGTCGGCGAGGGCTACGCCGAGCTGATGACCGCGGACTACAGCCAGATCGAGATGCGCATCATGGCGCACCTGTCGAAGGACGAGGGCCTGATCGAGGCCTTCAACAGCGGCGAGGACCTGCACACGTTCGTCGCGTCGCGCGCCTTCTCCGTGCCCGCGGAGGAGATCACGGCGGAGCAGCGCTACCGCGTCAAGGCGATGTCCTACGGCCTGGCCTACGGGCTGTCGGCCTACGGGCTTTCGCAGCAGCTGCGGATCTCGACCGAGGACGCGAAGTCGCAGATGGAGGCGTACTTCAACCGCTTCGGCGGCGTGCGCGACTACCTGCAGTCCGTGGTCGGTGAAGCCGCGAAGACGGGCTACACCGAGACGATCTTCGGCCGCCGCCGCTACCTGCCCGACCTCAACAGCGACAACCGCCAGCGTCGCGAGATGGCGGAGCGGATGGCGCTCAACGCGCCGATCCAGGGCAGCGCGGCCGACATCATCAAGGTCGCGATGCTCAACGTGCACCGCGCGCTGGTCGAGGCGAAGCTGCGCAGCCGCGTGCTGCTGCAGGTGCACGACGAGCTCGTGCTGGAAGTCGCCGAGGGCGAGCGCGCCGAGGTCGAGAAGCTCGTGCGCGAAGGCATGGGGTCGGCCTACGACCTCGCCGTGCCGCTCGAGGTTTCCGTCGGCTACGGCCGTTCGTGGAACGAAGCGGCGCACTAGGACTCCGAACGGACCAGAGAGGCTCCTTCCCCGCGGGGAGGGAGCCTTTTTGGTTACTTCGCGTCACTAACGAAATCACCGGGTCGGGACGCGGGAGAACCCGGGTGCCGGTGCAGGTGATCTTGAGTCGCGACAACGCTGAGCTTCGCCCACGAGGTCCCCGGCCAAGGGGGATCGGAGAAAGGACGGCGAACGATGGCGAGTGAACTGCAGAGACGCAAGATCTCCACGGTGTTCGGGGCGATGGACGTCGACGGCGACGGATTCCTCACCGAGGCCGACTTCCAGGCGCTCACCGACCGCTGGACGAAGGCGCGCGGCCTTGCTCCCGACTCGCCCCAGGCCACGCGCCTGAGCGAGATCATGATGGGCTGGTGGACCACGCTGCTCGCCGCGTCCGACATCGACCGCGACGAAAAGGTGACGCTCGACGAGGTCCTGCTCGTGGTGGACCAGCTGGGGGACATGCCCGACTCGGTGCGCGGCACCGCGGCCGCGATGTTCGAGGCCATCGACGAGAACGGCGACGCGCGCATCTCGCGCGAGGAGTACCGCCGGCTCATCGAGACCTGGAACGGCACGGCCACCGACACCGACACCGTCTTCCCGGTGCTGGACCTCAACGGCGACGGCTACCTCACGGCCGACGAGTTCACCGAGCACTGGCTCGAGTTCTGGGCCGGCGACAACGCCGACGCCCCGGGTACCTGGGTGTTCGGCCGGTTCGACCTGCCGCTGGGCGTCCGCTGACGACCCGTGTGCCGCGGCCGCACCTCCGGCGGCCGCGGCCCGCGGACGGGGAGACGTGATGTACGAGATCTCCGATCCCACGGAGACCGGTGCCGCTTCCGGTGCCGGCTTCTGGCTCCACCAGGCGGCCCTGGCCTGGCGCGCCGCGCTCGACGTCCGCCTGCGCCCGCTGGGCCTCACGCCCACGCAGTTCCTCCTGCTGTCCGCGGTGGCCCGCCTCGAGCGCACCGCCGGCCCCGCCACCCAGCAGGAAGTGGCCGAACACGCCGGCGCCGACCGCATGATGACGTCGAAAGTCCTGCGGGCACTGGAAGTCCGCGACCTGCTCATCCGCACCGCCCACGAACGCGACGCCCGCGCCGTCCGCGTCTCCCTCACCCCGGCGGGCCGCGATCTGGCCGCCGACGCGGCGGCCATCGCGACCGAGTTCGACAGCGCCTTCTTCGGCCCCGCCGCCCAGCGCCTCGCCCGCGAACTCCGCTCCGTCGCGGAACGCCGCGGGAGGCCCGGACCACTCACCGCCGAGGAAGCGTTGCGGGCGGCGCCGAACGAGTGAGTGCGCGGTGATCGTGAAGGCCCGTGTGGAGGGGCAGCGCGAGACCAAGCACCAAATGGCGCCGCGACGGTGCCGCCCGGGCGTGCGACCGAGTGTCCGGTGTGGACGGTGCGGCTCAGAACAACGTCGGCGGTCCCACCGGCATCGGTTCGGCCAGGGGCGCCAGCTCGGGCACGCGCGCCCGCACGTCGTCGTGGAAGCGGCGGGCGAGCACCAGCGCGTCGGCGTTGTCCGGGGTGTGCAGGAAGACCGTGGGGGAGCGCCCTTCGCGCAGCCAGTGCGCCACGGCGTCGGCCCAGGGGTGCCAGCCGGCGGCCGTCTCGTCGGGGTCGTCGCGGCCGAGGTAGCGGACCACGGGGTTCGCGGTGAGGGCGCGGATCCGCCGGGGCATGCGAGGCTTCTTGAGCCACGCCTCCTGCTCGGCTTCGGACGTCGGCGGCCGGGAGAACAACACCGTCGTGTCGAAGGTGATCCACTCGGCGCCGGCACCGGCGAGGACGCGTTCCAGGGCCTGGGCGGCGCGCGCGTCTTCGAAGAAGGCGCGGTCGCGGACCTCGACCGCGTAGCGGTACTCGCGGGGCAGGCGCCGCAGGAAACCGGCGAGTGCGCCGAGGGCCTCCGGTGAGAACGACGGCGGGAGCTGGATCCACAGGGTGTGGGCGCGCTCGCCCAGCGGCTCGATCGCCGCGAGGAACGTGGCCAGCACCGCGTCGGCGTCGCCGAGACCGCGTTCGTGCGTGATCGGCTTCGGCAGCTTGAGCACGAACCGGAAATCGGCCGCCGTCTGCTCGGCCCAGGTCTCGACCGTGGCGCGGGACGGCGTGGCGTAGAACGTCGTATTGCCCTCGACCGCGTTGCACCACGTCGCGTACGCGCGCAGGCGCTCGCGGGGTGCCAGGGGGTGCGGCAGGAGCCGTCCCTGCCAGGGCGCGTGCGTCCACATCGCGCAGCCGACGTGGAGTTTCACGCCGCCAGCCTAGTGGGGACACCGCGGTGAGGTGATTCACCCGGGTCACCCGCCCGGACAGCGGTACCCGCGTCACGGCCGCCTCACTTAGCGTGACATGCGCAGGTGTCGATCGATAGCGGAGGACCGAGAGATGATCAAGCGGCTCTTCAAGTTCGTCATGCGCCACGGCTGCTGCGCCGCGTGCACCGGCAAGGGCTGCGGCTGCTGCGCCAACTGCGGCTGACCCGGCGCGCGAAAGAACAGTCCGGGGTCTCAGCCGCGGCCGAGGCCCCGGATCAGCACCATCACCGAGTCGCGCACGTCGGCCCGGGTACGAGTCGGCTGGAAGACCTGCCAGTCGAGCGCGACGACCAGCATCGTCCCGAACAGGCCCGCCGCCGCGGTCTCGATCGCGACGCCCGCGGGCAGCCGGCCGGCCTCGTCGAGGCGGTGCAGCTGCGCCTTCACGATCGAGATGATCTCCTCGCGCAGCAGCGCCAGCGTGTCGTGCCACTGGCCCGGCGTGCGCCACAGCTCGCTCACCACGATCTGCGAGAACCCCGGGTACTCGGCGATGAACTGCAGCGTCGTGTCGACCTGCGCCTCGATCACGTCGAGGGGCTCGCCGTCCGTGACGGCCGCGCGCAGGCGCCCGGCCAGCAGGTCGACACCGAAGCGGAGCAGGCTGTCGACCAGCCCGTCCTTGGACCCGAAGTTGTAGTACACCGTGCCCTTGGCGACGCCGGCCTCGGTCGCGATCTCGTCCACCGTCAGCCCCACGAGGCCCCTGCTGGCCGAAAGCCGCAGGGTCGCCTCGAAGAGCTTCCGCTTGGTCGTCTCTCTCACAGGCTGAGCTCGGGCTTGAGCTTGGCCACCGTCCAGACCCGGTGCTTGCGGGCCGCCAGGGTCGACAGCACGATCCCGCCGACGAGGTAGGCCAGCAGCACCGCGACGTCACCGAGGATCTGCAGTGACGCGCCGGAGTAGAGCAGGTGCCGGAAGCCGTCGATGGCGTAGCCCATCGGCAGCACGACGTGCAGCGGGTAGAGCGCGTCGGGGATCGTCTGCCACGGGAACGTGCCGCCCGCGCTCACCAGCTGCAGCACCAGCAGCACCAGGCCGAGGAACTTGCCGACGGCACCGAAGAACGCGTTGAGCGCGTGCACCACCGACGTGAACGCCAGCGAGACGAGGATCGCGAACCCGATCGCGCCCAACGGGTGCGCGATGTGGATGCCGACCAGCCACGTCACCGCGGCGAACAGGACGATGACCTGCGCGATGCCGAGCACGGCCGACGACAGCCAGCCGCCGAGCGCGACCCGCAGCGGCGCGGCGCCCGCGGTGAGCGCCCGGGTGGACAGCGGCCGGATGAGCAGGAACAGCACGAACGCGCCGATCCACGTGGCCAGCGAGATGAAGAACGGGGCCAGCCCCGCGCCGTACGTGCCGGCTGACGCGACGCCGTTGGCCGTGACCGCGACCGGGTCGGCGATGGTGTTCGCCGTGGCGGTGCGCGTGGGGTCGTCCGGGTTCGGGATCTGCGACAGGCCCGAGGACAGCCCGTCGCGCAGCTGGTTCGCGCCGTTCGCGAGCTGGTCGGTGCCCGTGACGGCGGTCTTCTCCCCGTCGTCGAGCTTCGCCGCGCCGTCGCGCAGCTGGTTCGCCCCGTCGGACGCCTGCGCGATGCCGTTCGTCAGCTGCGGTGTGGCCGCGGCCAGCTGGTGCGCGCCGTCCGACACCTGACGGGCGCCGCTCGCCAGCTTGGCGAGATCGCCGTTGGCGGTCTGGATCTTGGTGTTCGCCTGGTCGACGGGGGAGCGCAGCTGATCGAGCTGAGCCAGGATGCCGTTGACCTGGGTGTCGGAGAGGCCGGCGTTGTGCAGGTCGGTGTTCAGCTGGGCGCGGTAGCCGTCGAGCTTGCCCTGGATGTCGGACGACGCGGACGCCGCGAGCGAGGCGGCGTCGGCCACCTGCTGGTTGCCGTCGGCGACCTGGCCCGCGCCGGTCGCCAGCTGCTGAGTCTGGCTCGGCAGCTGCGCGGTGCTCGACTTCAGCGTGTTCAAGCCGGTGGCGAGCGTGCCGGAGCCGGTGGCCAGCTGACTGGCGCCGTCGGCGAGCTGGTGCTGGCCGGTCTGCAGCCGCGCGGCGCCGTCGGCCAGTTGTTTCGCGCCGTTGGCGGCGTCGGAGATCTTGCCGTAGATCGTGGAGAAGCCCACGAGGAACCGGTCGGCCGCCTCGCCGCCCACCTTCTCGGCGATGGTCTTGCGCACCTGGTCGGCCACCTGCTTCGCGATGGTGCCCGCGAGGTAGTTGTTGGCGTCGTTGGTGGTCAGCGTGATCGTGGCCTGCTGCGGCGTGAAGTTGCCCGACGACAGCAGCGCGGTGGAGAAGTCGCGCGGGATGCCGATGGCGAAGGAGTACTTGTCGTCGCGCACGCCGTCGCGAGCGTCCTGTTCGGACACTTCGTGCCACTGGAAGGTGCCGGACTTGACCAGCTCGTCGGTCACCTCACGCCCGACGTTGCGGGTGGCGCCCGTCGAGTCCTTCGCGCCGGCATCGCTGGTGAACACGGCGGCGGGCAGTTTGTCGAGGCGGCCGTACGGGTCGTAGTTCGCGTACAGGTAGAAGGACGCGTAGAGCAGCGGCACCAGCACGAGTGCGGCCATCGCCAGCTTCGGCAGCGTGCCGGCCGAGAGGCGGCGCAGCTCGTTGAGGGCGATGCGGAAGGCGTTGAGGCCGCCGGCCCGCTTGTCGGGGGCGGTCATGCCGGTTCTCCTTCAGCGCTGACGTGTTCAGCGACGGGCTCTTCGACGGCGGGATCTTCGGCAGCCGGCTCTTCGGTGAGGGCGAGCAGGCGCACCGGTCCGGGCTGGTCGGTCGACCCGATGCGGGCCGGGGCGTAGGGCAGGGCGGACGCGGGTGTCGTCGCGGTGAGCACGACGACGGCGAGGCCGCGCTTCGCGTGCTCCTCGGCGACCGCGGTCCACGTCTCGACGAGGCTCGTGTGCCGGTCGGGGGCGTCGAGCACGAGCACCCGCACGCCGGTGCGCTCGGCGGCCAGCTCGGCGAGCAGCCGGGTGCGCAGCGCGGGCTCGAGGTTCTCGAAGCGGGTGCCGGCGAAGGGGGCGGCGTCGTGCTCGGCGAGCCAGCGCGCCACGTCCTCCTTGCCCGCCGGGCGGTGCGCCAGCGCGAGCTCCTCGCCGGCGACCACGCGCAGCGGCAGCGCCTCGTCGGGCTCGCTCACGCCCGGGGCGTCGACCACGGCGACGAGGTCGCGCAGCAGGCCGGGCACGTCCGCGGTGACCGTGCCGGTGCTCGGCTTGACGCGGCCGGCCAGCGCCAGGCCCAGCGCGGTGATCCCGACGCCGGGCTCGCCGTGGACCAGCGTCACGCAGCCGTCCTCGACGGTCAGCGAGGTGGGTGGCAACAGTGTGCCGTGGGGCCCCTCCAGGGACACCCGGTCGGCTCGTACCTGCACGGGGACACTCCAGTTTCTCCACTGACCGGACTTTTGAACTGACCGGTCAGTGCAAAAACTAGCGCACATGATCAACGGGCGGCAAGGCGGGCGGTCGCACGTCACACGACCGTGGTGGCGGTGCCCCGGTGAGCGGTCCTGGTCAGCGCAGCGCGGTCGCCGGGTGGGCTTCCCACGACGTCCACAGTGGACGATAGCCCTGGCGGTGCCAGAACACCGAGGAGAGGGGGTTCATCGGGTTGTAGTAGAGGTACGCGCCGACCGTGCCGGGACGCAGCAGCTCGCGGTGCACGTGGTCCATGAGGACCCGCCCGATCCCGCCGCCGCGGTGGCCGGGCGCGGTCACGACGTTGTTCACGTACGCCCACAGTCCCGGTGGCAGGAGCTCGGCCGCCTCGGTGCCCGGTGCCGAGTCCACCCACGCGCACTGGGCCAGGGCCACGGGGCGGCCGCCGGCTTCCGCGAGCCAGGTGGCCGGTTCGTCGAGCGCGCGGCGCAACGCGGGCGCGAGCAGCTCTGCGGTCTGGTCCCGGCGGCGGTGCGCCACCAGCCCGGTGTAGTCGAACGTGGCCGCGCACAGCCGGAGCACGGTGTCGAAGTCGCCCGGCCCGGCCAGGCGCACGGCGATGCCGTCGGTGTCCGCGGCCGCGCGTGGTGGCGGGTCCGTCCGCACGGCGAGCGCGGACATCGGGGCGAGCCCGTGGTCGAGGAACGCCCGGATCGCCTCCGCGTCGCGACTCGGCCAGTTCACGACGCACGCGGAGTCGGCGTCGGCGGGCTCGGTGTCCACGAGGGACCGCAGCTCGCCCAGCAGGAGGTCGAATCCCTCGGTGCCGGCGGTGTCCGCGTCGGGGAACAGCTGCCACACCTGCGCGGCCGACCACAGCAGGGGAGTGTCGCCGGGTCCGTGGCGGTGGCGCTGCACGACCCCGGACACGCGTGCGCCCGCCGCCGTCACCGCGGCGACGGGCTCGCCGGCGGTGTCGCTGATCGACGGCGCGGGCGGCAGCAGCGGGTCGAGCGCGGCGAACCGCGCCGCGGGTTCGGTGGTGGCCACGGAAGCGCAGCGTAGCCGCTCAGGAGCGGCGCGTGCGGAAGATCGCCGTGCCAGGGAAGAGCTTGCCGCGCAACGGGCTCCACTGGCCCCATGTGCGCGTGTGACCCTCCGGCCACTCGGGCTCCAGCAGGTCCTCGAGCGTGAAGCCGCCGGCGGCGAGCGCGCGCACGTAGTCGCCGAGCGTGCGGTGGTACTCGACGTAGGTGGCCTCGCCGTCGTCGTCGACCTCCACGTACGGCGTGCGGTCGAAGTACGGCTGGGTGACGGTGAGCCCGAGCGGGCCCGGGTCGTCGGGGAAGATCCACCGCATCGGGTGGGTCACCGAGAACACCCACGGCGAGCCGGGGCGCAGCACGCGGTGGACCTCGGCGAACACCGTCGCCAGCGAGGGCACGAAGGGCAGCGCGCCGAACGCGGAGCACGCGGCGTCGAAGCTGCCCGACGCGAACGGCAGGTACTCGGCGTTGGCCTGGACCAGGGGGACGGCGACGCCGGTGCGCTCGTTGCCCTCGCGCGCGTGGCGCAGCATCCCGCCGGACAGGTCGGTCGCCACCGCGTCGGCGCCCGCCGACGTGAGCCAGCGCGAGCACGCCGCCTGGCCGCAGCCGACCTCCAGCACGCGCCGGCCGCGGACGTCGCCGAGCAGCCGCACGTCCTCCTCGCGCACGCCCTCCGGGCACCAGACGAAGTCGGCGTCGCCGAGGAACTCGCCGTGGGTGGCCTGGTAGTCGTCGGCGTCGGCGTCCCACCAGGCGAGGTTCGCCGCGGCCGCCTCGCCGCCGCCGACCGCGCGGTACGCGACGCCGGCCGTGCCGAGCTGCAGCTCGGCGTGCGCGTGGCGATCGGCTGTGTCCGCCGCGGGGGCAACCGAGTGGTCGGACATGCTGGGTCCTTCCGGGAATGACGGGGAATGCCGGCACCGGCCGAAACGTTGCCGGAAGGGTACCGGGAGCTGTGGGGACCCTGATTGTGTGCCCTACCGGGGCCCGCGTACGATACGTGTTAGCGCAGTGGGTTCGCGCTGCCTGGGTCTTCACTTGCCGGGGGAGCGCACCGTTTGCGGGTCATGCCGCGGTCGTTCACTGGTGGACGTTGCTCGTGGGGTCGTCGCATGTTCCCGTCTCACGCCCCATCGCGCCGCCAACTGGACACCCTACGATCCCATCCACCGGAGCAACCCGCCTAATGACCACCGACACCGCCACCGCCCCGACCGCCCCCATCGGGGCCCCGCAGGTCGCCATCAACGACATCGGGTCGGAGGAAGACTTCCTCGCGGCTATCGACAAGACCATCAAGTACTTCAACGATGGCGACATCGTCGAGGGCACGATCGTCAAGGTCGACCGCGACGAGGTCCTGCTCGACATCGGCTACAAGACCGAGGGTGTCATCCCCTCGCGCGAGCTTTCCATCAAGCACGATGTCGACCCGGCTGAGGTTGTCTCCGTCGGCGATGAGGTCGAAGCTCTCGTTCTCCAGAAGGAGGACAAGGAAGGCCGCCTGATCCTGTCCAAGAAGCGCGCTCAGTACGAGCGCGCCTGGGGCACGATCGAAGAGCTCAAGGAGAAGGACGAGCCCGTCAAGGGCACCGTCATCGAGGTCGTCAAGGGTGGTCTCATCCTGGACATCGGCCTCCGCGGCTTCCTTCCCGCCTCGCTGGTCGAGATGCGCCGCGTGCGCGACTTGCAGCCGTACGTCGGCCGCGAGCTCGAGGCGAAGATCATCGAGCTGGACAAGAACCGCAACAACGTGGTCCTGTCCCGCCGCGCCTACCTCGAGCAGACGCAGTCCGAGGTCCGCAGCGAGTTCCTCAACAACCTCGCCAAGGGCCAGGTCCGCAAGGGCGTCGTGTCCTCCATCGTCAACTTCGGTGCCTTCGTGGACCTGGGTGGCGTCGACGGCCTGGTGCACGTCTCCGAGCTGTCCTGGAAGCACATCGACCACCCGTCCGAGGTCGTCGAGGTCGGCCAGGAGGTCACGGTCGAGGTCCTCGACGTCGACATGGACCGCGAGCGCGTGTCCCTGTCGCTGAAGGCGACCCAGGAAGACCCGTGGCGCCAGTTCGCCCGCACCCACGCGATCGGCCAGATCGTGCCGGGCAAGGTCACCAAGCTCGTCCCGTTCGGTGCGTTCGTGCGCGTCGAGGAGGGCATCGAGGGCCTGGTGCACATCTCCGAGCTGGCCGAGCGCCACGTGGAGATCCCGGAGCAGGTCGTCCAGGTCAACGGCGACGTGATGGTCAAGGTCATCGACATCGACCTCGAGCGTCGTCGCATCTCGCTGTCGCTGAAGCAGGCCAACGAGGGCGTCACGCCGGACACCGAGTTCGACCCGACCCAATACGGCATGGCCGCCGAGTACGACGCCGAGGGCAACTACATCTACCCCGAAGGCTTCGACCCGGACACCCAGGAGTGGCAGGACGGCTTCGACAAGCAGCGCGAGGAGTGGGAGCGGCAGTACGCCGAGGCCCTCACGCGCTACGAGGCCCACATGGCGCAGGTCAAGAAGGCTGCCGAGGCCGACGCCGAAGCCGCTGCCGATGCCGCCACCGGCATCGAGGGTGGCAGCGGGGGCGACCAGACCTACACCTCCGCTCCGGCCGAGGCCAAGAGCGGCGGCACGCTGGCCAGCGACGAGCAGCTCGCGGCTCTGCGCGAGAAGCTGTCGGGCGGCCAGGGCTGAGTCACGCCTGATCGCTGAGCACCACTGAGCCAAAACACCGCGGCCCCCGTCCGAACCGGACGGGGGCCGCGGTGTTTTCGTCAGTACTCACAGTGTTCGAAGTGGACGATCCCGAGCCCGGAGTGCCGGCGGAACCCGGCGGTGGCGCGGGCCGGTGTCAGTTGTGGAGGCCGAGCCCGGTGATCATCGACAGCACGCCGGTGCGGTACATGTCCTCATTGGCTTCGTCGGTCGGCTCGATGAACCAGTCGCTCAGCGGCGTCTGCGAGCGGATCGTGAGCTCCACGCTGACCAGGCCGTGCATGGCCGTCCACAGCAGATAGCCGTAGTCGCGCGAGTCCGTGCCGGGATCGCTGACGCGGCGGATCTTGCCGACGAACATCGCGAACGTCGTCCGCAGCACCGCCGTGCGCAACTCGGGGTCGGGGTCGTAACCGTGGACCGAGCGTTCGAACATCATCGCGTAGCGAGCCGGGCTCTCCAGCGCGAAGCGGCGGTAGGCCAGCGCTACCTCGAGCAGGTCCGCGACGCCGTCGTCGGTCTCCGGCGGCACGTCGAGCAGCTCGTCGCGCAGGAGGTCGAACGCGCGCTCGTACAGCGCGTCGAGCAGGCCGGTGCGGCCGCCGAAGCGCGTGTAGACGGTGATCGTGGACGCGCCGGCCGCCTCGGCCACGCCGCGCACGGTGAGCCCGCCGACGCCGCGGTCGGTGAGCACGTTGAGGGCGGCGTCGAGGAACCGGCTCCGGTTGTGCTGGTCGACAGGCTGCGTCGACAGATGGCGGGTGGCCACGACCCTTACCCCCTTCGCCCGTGCCGCGCAGGACAGGTCCGCGTCTCGCCTGCCGAAGATACGATATTCACGCTCGCTTGGGAACTTCGCCATGCGGCCGGATCTGTGGGATCTTCGTCCTGTGGACCTCGCCACGGCGGGGCACCACTTCGTCCACAAGCGACGTTGGGTGAGCTGCAGGGGTGCAGCGGCACCGTCGAGAACCCGAGCAGGAGGCAAACCGGATGACTGAGCCGGAACCGGGCACTGTTGTCGTCAGTGAAGCAGGCGAAGGCCGCTTCACCCAGCACGTGACCGCGGGCGGTTTCGAGCTCGTCGTGGACGAGCCCAAGTCGGTCGGCGGCGACGGCAGCGGCCCGACTCCGTACGACCTGCTCCTCGGCGCGCTCGGCTCCTGCACGGCGATCACGCTGCGGATGTACGCGGACCGCAAGAACATCCCGCTGGCGAACGTGAGCGTGCGGCTGCGCCACGACCGCATCCACGCGCGCGACTGCGAGCGCTGCGAGACCGAGGTCGGCATGATCAGCCGCATCACCCGGGAGATCGAGCTCGAAGGCGACCTCGACGACGAGCAGCGCGCGCGGCTGCTGGAGATCGCGGAGAAGTGCCCCGTGCACCGCACGCTGGAGCACGAGATCGACGTCCAGACGAAGCTGGTCTGAGGAAACGGGGTGCGCGCCATGGAGCGGAGCGAGCGGGTCGTCGTGGTCGTCTACGACGCGGTGCGGCTCCTGGACGTGACCGGGCCGCTCGAGGTGTTCGGGATGGCCAACGAGCACGGCGCGCACTACGAGTTGCTCACCGCGTCGCCGGGCGGCACCGACGTGCGCACCACCACCGGCACGCGCCTGGGTGCCGACGTGGCGCTCGAAGACGTCGACGTCGAGGGTGGCACGCTCGTGGTGCCGGGCAGCCCGAACTGGCAGGTCACCGTGACCGACGAGCACCTGCTCGACGAGGTCCGCCGCCTCTCCCGGCAGGCGCGGCGCACGGCGTCGGTGTGCGCGGGCGCGTTCACGCTCGCGGCCGCTGGCCTGCTGGAGGGCCGCCGCGCGGCCACGCACTGGGAGCTCGCCGACCAGCTCGCGCGCCGCTACCCCGGCGTCGAGGTGGACTGCGAAGCGATCTTCGTGCGCGACGGTCCGGTGATCTCCTCGGCCGGTGTCACCTCGGGCATCGACCTGTCGCTCGCCCTCGTGGAGGAGGACCTCGGCTCCGAGGCCGCGCGGCTCGTCGCGAAGCACCTCGTGGTGTTCCTGCAACGGCCCGGCGGGCAGTCGCAGTTCAGCGTCCGCCTCGCGGCCCAGCCCGCGCGCAACGACCTGCTGCGGAGGATCATGGACCGCATCACCGCGGACCCTTCGGCCGACCACAGCCTGTCGCTGCTCGCCGACGACGCGGGCGTCAGCGTCCGCCACCTCACGCGGCTGTTCCGCGACCAGATGGGCACCTCGGTCGCCCGGTTCGTGGAAAGCACCCGCCTGGAGGCCGCCCGGCAGCTGCTGGAGACGGGCACGGACCCGCTCGACGTGGTCGCGCGCCGCACGGGGTTCGGCTCGGCGGAGACGCTGCGCCGGGTGTTCACGCGGGAGCTGGGGGTGCCGCCGAGCGCCTACCGGGCCCGCTTCCGGAGCACGGGCGCCCCGGCGCTGGCGGGCGCCGGGCGGTAGCGCCGGGCCGTGACCGCGTGGCCCGACCGTTGTGGCGCCGTGGAGCTACGAGGTCGAGACGACCGGAACCCAGATGCGTTCCAGCGCCGCGGCGCGGGCGCGGCGGCGGAGGCCGGCGAAGCTGTGCTGGGCGGGTACGAGGAGGGCGCTGAGCCACGTGCGCCGGTATTCGGCGAGGGCTTCCGCCACGGGGCGGTAGCCGACGCAGTGCACCAGTCCCGGCGTTCCGAGCCGGTGCTTCCCGACGTGCTTTTCCGCCATCGTTCCTCCGTGTGGGCGACCCTTCCGCCGCGCACGGTACGCAATGGCGCCGGTAAAACCGGGTAGCCGCCCGGCGTGTCACCCGGATCAGTCAGCCAGTTTCGGACAACGCCCTTGATTTTCGACTTGGGGTGTGCCTTTACCCGTGCGAGTGCACGTGCAGGGCTCTGACGTCCCCTGATCGGGTGGCGGGCGGCGCTGGCTAGGGTGAGGTCATGCTGCGAGTGGGTCTGACGGGCGGGATCGGCGCGGGGAAATCGACGGTGGCGAACCGGTTCGCGGAGCACGGCGCCGTGCTCGTGGACTCGGACCGGATCGCGCGCGAGGTCGTCGAGCCGGGCACACCCGGGCTGGCGGCCTTGGTGGAGGCGTTCGGCGAGGACATCCTCGCCGCCGACGGTTCGCTCGACCGCCCGGCGCTGGCCGCGAAAGCGTTCGCCGACGACGCGTCGCGCAAGCGCCTCAACGGGATCGTGCACCCGCTCGTGGGCAAGCGCACGGCCGAGCTGATGGCCGAGGCCGCCGACGACGCCGTGATCGTCCACGACATCCCGCTGCTCGTGGAGGGCAACCTGGCGCCGGCGTACCACCTCGTGGTGATCGTCGACGCTCCCGTGGAGGTCCGCGTGCGCCGGCTCGTGGAGGTGCGCGGCATGGCGGAGGCCGACGCGCGGGCGCGGATCCGCGCGCAGGCCAGCGACGAGCAGCGCCGCGCGGTCGCCGACGTCTGGCTCGACAACGGCGGCGCGCAGGACGCCGTGCTCGCCGAGGTCGACGCGCTGTGGGCCGACCGGCTCGTGCCGTTCGAGGCCAACCTGCGGCTGCGCAAGCCCCGCCCGCCGATGTCGCCCGTGATCGCGCCCTACGACTCGACGTGGCCGCTGCAGGCCGAGCGCCGGCTTGCGCGCCTGCGGCAGATCGCGGGGGAACGGCTGCTGCGCGCCGACCACATCGGGTCCACCGCCGTGCCCGGGCTGCCCGCCAAGGACGTCCTGGACCTCCAGCTCACCGTTCCCACCTTGGCCGACGCCGACGCGCTCGCCGAACCGCTGGCCGACGCCGGTTTCCCCCGGCTGGAGGGCGACTGGTGGGACGACCCGCAGGACGGCTCGGCCGCGCCGTGGCCGAAGCGCCTCCACGTCGGGGCCGACCCGAAGCGCCCGGTGAACCTCCACGTCCGCACCCCCGAGACCCCGGCGTGGCGCCTTGCGCTGCTGTTTCGCGACTGGATCCGCGCGCACCCGGCCGAGCGTGACGCGTACGCGGCGGTGAAGGAGCAGCTCGCGCGCGAGCACTCGGCCGACGGCACCGTCGCGGACTACGCCGACGCCAAGCAGGGCTGGGTCAACGACGCGTTCACGCGCGCCGAGGTCTGGGCCGGGCAGACGTCGTGGCAGCCGTGAAAAACCGGGTGCGCGACCGGCAGCGGCGCTGTTAGCGTCGCCGGCATGCAGCGCTCGGTCAGCACGACGACGCCGGACACCGTCCCGGCGCGCTGAAACCTGAGCGAACCCAGCCCCGGGGTGGTCACCCCCGGGGCTTCGTCGTGTCCCGCGGGTGTCCGCCTCGGCCGTCCGCGAGGAGACCCCGATGCCCGACCACCGCAGGATCGGCCGTGAGCTCGGCCTGTTCGGCACCGACCCGCTGATGGGCGCCGGCCTGCCCTACCTGCTGCCCGACGGTGCCGTGGTCCGGCACGAGCTGGAGGAGTACGTCCGCGACGTCGAGCGCCGCGCGGGCTACCGCCACGTCTACTCGCCGGTGCTCGGCAAACGCGAGCTGTACGAGATTTCCGGGCACTGGGCGCACTACCGCGACGACATGTTCCCGCCGCTGGACTTCGGCGGCGAGCAGCTCGTGCTGCGGCCCAGCCTGTGCCCGCACCACGCGCTGATCTACCGCTCCCGGTCACGCAGCCACCGCGAGCTGCCGCTGCGGATCGCCGAGCTGGGCGGGATGTACCGCGCGGAGCTGTCGGGAGTGCTCGGCGGACTGGGCCGGGTGCGCGCGATCCAGCTCAACGACGCCCACCTGTTCTGCCGCCTCGGCCAGGTCGCCGACGAGGCCCGCGGCGCGCTGGAACTCATCCGCCGTGTCCACGCGGACCTGGGGCTGCGCCCGGCGCGCTACCGGCTCTCCCTCGCCGGCGGCTCGGGGGATTACGTCGGCTCAGCCGAGCACTGGGCGCGCGCCGAAGCGCTGCTCGTCGAGGCGCTGGAGGGCTTCGACTACGACGTGGCGCCGGGCGAAGCGGCGTTCTACGGCCCGAAGGTCGACGTCCAGGTCACCGACAGCGCCGGGCGCTCGGCCAGCCTTTCCACCGTCCAGGTGGACTTCCACCAGCCCGAGCGGTTCGACCTGGGATACGTCGGCCCCGACGGCGCCGTTCACCGGCCGGTGCTGGTGCACCGCAGCCTGCTCGGCAGCCTGGAACGCGCGATGGCCCAGCTGCTCGAAGAGCACGGCGGGGCCCTGCCGCCGTGGCTCGCGCCGGTGCAGGTGGTGGTGCTGCCGGTGTCCGACGCGGAGCTCCCGCAGGCGGACGCGCTCGTGCGGCGCGGTCAGGAAGCCGGTCTGCGGGTGGAGCTCGCCGGCCCCGATCGCGGGAGCCTCGGTGCCCGGATCCGCGACCACCGGCTCGTGCCCTACCAGGCGGTGATCGGCGCCCGGGAGGCCGAGGCGGACCTCGTCGCGCTCCGGCTGCGTGACGCCCGGCGGCGGGATCCCTTGCCGGTGGCGGAATTCGTGGCCGCCGTCGCCGAGCGGGTCGCGGCGCGCGGGGCGGTGTTGTGGCCGTGACGCCTCAGCCGAGCGGGTTCGCGGCGAGCCGGCCCTCGATGCCGTCCGCGACGGCGCCGCCCGCCGCGCTGTCGGGCTTGCGCGCCGCCTGGTCTTCGAAGCACGCCAGGAACTCCGTGCCGAAGTCCAGCCGCGGATAGGCGGTGAGGACTTTGGCCCGCGCCTCGAGCGGGAACTCCTCCGGGCGCCGGCCGGAGACGTCCCAGCTCGTGGCCACCTGGAGCAGGTGGGATTCGGCGTCGACGCTCGCCGAGACGTCCTCGCGCATGTGCAGCACGATGATCTCCTCGACATGCGCGGCACGGTCGGCCGGCCACCCGGCTGCGGCCCCGAACACCCACGCCAGGTGCCCGCCCGCGTCCTCGAACGGGAGGCGGTGGTTGTCGAACTCGGCGGTGAGCCCGAGGTCGTGCAGCAGCGCCGACACGTAGTAGAGCTCGTCGTCGAACGCGATCCCGTGTGCCGCCGCGTAGTGCGCGCCCCAGAGGTAGGAGCGGACCGAGTGATTGAGCAGCGCGGGCGAGCAGAACCGCGTGGCCACGGCCAGCGCGGCCGCGGCGGCGGGCGTCTCCGGGAACATGCGCTCAGCTTCGCACAGGAATCAGGAGCCGAGCAGGCCTCGCTCGAACGCCACCGCCACGGCGGCGGCCCGGTCTTTCACGCCGAGCTTCGCGTACGCGTGGATCAGGTGCGTCTTCACCGTCGCCTCGCTGATGAAGAGCTTCTTCGCCGCGTCCTTGTTCGTGGACCCGCGGGCGACGAGCGTGAGCACCTCGATCTCGCGCTGCGACAACGGTTCCTTCGCCGGGGCGCGCATCTGCCCCATGAGCCGGCTCGCGACGGCGGGGGAGAGCACGGCCTCGCCCCGGGCGGCCGCGCGCACGGCGCGGAACAGCTCCTCGCGCGGCGCGTCCTTGAGCAGGTAGCCCGTGGCCCCGGCCTCGATGGCCGGCAGCACGTCGGAGTCGGTGTCGTACGTGGTCAGCACCAGCACGCGCGCCGGGTTGCCGAGGCGGGCGAGCTCGGTGATGGCGGAGACGCCGTCGGTGCCCGGCATGCGCAGGTCCATCAGCACCACGTCGGGTTCGAGCGACACCGCGAGGGTCACGGCCTCGGCGCCGTTCGCGGCCTCGCCGAGCACCTCGAAGCCGTGTTCGCCGGTGAAGATGCCGCGCAGGCCGTCGCGGACGATCGGGTGGTCGTCGGCGATGAGCAGTGTGACGGTCATGCGGACGCCCCCTCGTTCTCGATCCCGCCCAGTGTGGCAGCCGGGACGGCGGGCAGGTTCACCGAGATCGCCGTGCCGCCACCGGGTTCCGACTCCACGTGCAGCGTGCCCGCGAGCCGCTGCACGCGGCTTCGCATTCCTGGCAGCCCGAAGCCGCCTTCGCTCGGGGGCGGGTTTTCGGGATCGAAGCCGACGCCGTCGTCGACCACGTCGAGGGTGACCTCGTCGCCCATGTACGAGAGCGTGAGCCCGACACGGCCGGCCCGGGCGTGTTTGGCCACATTGGACAGTGCTTCCTGCGTGATCCGCAGCAGCGTCGCCTCGATCTCGGGGTGCAGCGCCTCGGCCGTGCCCGTGGTCGAGAACGTGGCGGGCACGGTGGTGCGCTCGCTCCACAGCCGGGTCACCTCGGCGAGCGCGTCGGGCAGCGTCGCCGACTCCAGTGGCTCCGGCCGCAACGCGTGCACGGACCGCCGCGCCGCCGTCAGGTTCTCCCGCGCGAGTGCCTTCGCGGTGTCGAGGTGCCGCTGCCACTCGGCGGGGTTCTCCCGGGCCTGGGCGGCGGCTTCGAGCTGGGTGATGATCCCGGTGAAGCCCTGCGCGAGCGTGTCGTGGATCTCCTGGCTCAGCCGCTGGCGCTCGTCGAGGACGCCGGCTTCGCGCGCTTGCGTGAGCAATTGCCGTTGCAGGCCCCGGTTTTCGGCCTCGGCGGCGGCGAGCTTGTCGAGCGCCCGCTTGCGTTCCGCGCTCTGCCTGCCGACGGCCGCGAACACCGCGCCGCCGCCGCCGATCGCGGCCGTCTGCACGATCACCAGCGTCACCCAGATCGCCGGGGCCGTGGCCAGCGCCTCGATCGGGCCGCCGTTGGCGACGGTGTTGATGAGCAGCGACGTGACGGCCACGCCGAGGAGCGACACGACCAACGGCCGCATGCGCATGGCCGCGAAGAAGCCGTGGACCATGAAGATCAGGAAGTAGGTCTCGCGCGCTTCGAGCGCCGAGCCGAAGCTCACGACGCCGGCGAAGCTCAGCGCCGCGAAGGCGGCGTTCTCGCGCACCCGGGCGCCGGGCAGCTTGTGGGTCACCAGGAGCCACACCGCGGCGCCGGCCGCGATCGCGAGCGTGGTGAGCCGGTGGGCGCCCGTCTGGTCGACGCGCAGCAGGCTCAGCACGGTGGGGATCGCCAGCAGCACGAACGGCGCGGTCGTCTCGGCGCGGTTGAACCACGAGTGCCACCGCAGCGGCGGATCCCCTTCGCGCGGCGACAGGGGCGCCAGGAGCGAGCCCCGCCAGTCGAGCTTCACGCCCCGCGCGTCTTCCGGCCTCATGCCTTCAGATCTTTCACCTGCGGCCAGATCACGGGCCAGCTTTCGGTGCGGCCGGTGAGCAGCCAGATCGGCAGGTGCTCGCTGGCGTTGAGCACGCCCAGGCGGTTCCGCACCGAGCCGGCGACGCGGGCGTCGCGGAAGTGCGGCGCGAGCTTGGCGGGATCGGCGCCCACGAACAGCACGGTGTCGGCGTCGTCGGCCGGCTTCCCGAAGTACCAGAAGCCGCGGCTGCCGCTGTAGGCCTCCGGCAGGCCGGCTTCCGGCCCGTAACGGTCGAGCGCGCCCGCCTGCCAGTAGCCCGCGGTCACCAGCGCGGTGTGCGAGCGCTGCTCGGGTGGCAGCAGCCGGTAGACGTCCGCGACGGAGGTCGCGAGGTCCGGCCAGCCGACTTCTTCGGTCGCGTAGGCGGGATGCGGTGCGTCGGGGTGCTCCACGAGCCACTGCGCCGGCCACACCGGCAGCGCGTACGGGAGGCTGTAGAGCGCGGACAGCACGAAGACCGGCCACGTCGGCACCCACCGCCACCAGAGAGCGGGCCGGTGGTCCTGCAGGTGCACGGCCGCGGCAGCCCAGAGGAGCGGGAACATGCCGGCGGCGTAGTAGAAGCGGCCGTTGGCGGCGAGGAACACCAGGACCACGCCGATCGTCGTCCAGCCGAGGAACCGGTACGGCCGCAGGCTTCGCGCGGCGAGCAGCACGCCGAGGCCGTAACAGACCCCGAGGGCACCGATCACGAGCCCGGCGCCGGCGAGCAGGCCCGGCAGGAACTCGGTGCGGCCGCCGCCTTCGGTGACTTCGCGCGAGACCGCGTCGCCCATGCCCAGCTGCGGCCAGCCGTTGAGCGACTGCCACAGCAGCGTCGGCACGCACGCGAGCGCGGCGATCCCCGCGCCGGCCCAGAGCTTGGGCCGGCGCAGCAGGTCGCGCGGGCCGAACACGAGTGCCGTCACGGCGGTGATCGCCCAGAACGCGCCGATGAGGAACTTGACGTTCAGCGCGACGGCGGTGACCAGGCCCAGCCACAGCAGGAGGTTGTCGTCGCGGGTCCGCAGCCAGCGGACGAGCAGCCACAGCACCAGCGCCCACAGCAGCGGATCCACGGTGGAGGTCGCGAGGTAGTGGCCGCTGCCCACGAACTGGCCGCAGATCGCGTACGCGGCGGCAGCTCGGGTCTGGGCCTTGCGGCCGGCGCCGAGCTCCCGCGCGATCAGCGCCGTCACCACGACCCCGGCTGCGGTGGCGAGGATCGCGGGCAGCCGGAAGACGACGAGCGAGCCGGGCGCGATCGCGTCCATCAGCGCGGCGAGCAGCGGCAGCACCGGGGGCTGGTCGGCGTACCCGAAGGACAGGTGCTTGCCGGCGGCGAGGAAGTACAGCTCGTCGCCGAAGTAGCCGTAACGGCCGGCCGTGGCCAGCAGGACCGCCGCGGTCCCGGCTGCGAGCAGCGCCACCGGACGCCGGGCGAACCCGGCCACGGCCGTGTCCGGCCTGGTGGGTGCGCCTGCCGTGGTCACGGCTTCCATCGTGCTCCTGTCGTCGTTCGGGCACCGTCGCCGGCCGGGCCCGTTGCGCGGCACCCTACGGCCCGGGGCCCGGCACCACCGGCTGGTGTGTGGCGCCGGGCACACCCGGGATCAGCTGTGCGTGTTCACCAGGTGCGGCCAGATCTGCAGCCACGGCTGCAGGCGGCCGGTGGCGAGCCACAGCGGCGTGTCGTCGGCGACGCTCGGCAGGGCCGTGCCGGTGTCGACCTTCCCGATCCGGCGCAGATCGGCGAAGTGGCCGAGCAGCGGCCGCGGGTCCGCGCCGATGAACAGCACGCTGGTGTCGGAATCCGGCGGCACGACCAGCGTCGCGTAACCGCGGTTCGGGCTCGCGGGCTCCGGCAGGCCGAGGGGACGGCCGTAGTGGTCGAGCGCGCCGGCCGACCAGTAGGACTCGCCGACCAGTGCCGTGTGCGCCGGGTCGGGCAGCTTCGCGAACTGGTCCGCCACCGAGCGCGCGGCCTCCGGCCAGCCGATCTCGGCGAACGCGAACGTCGGCGAGGGCAGCTTCGGGTTCGCGGCGAGCCACGGCTGCGGCCACACCGGCAGCGAGATCGGCAGGGCCAGCAGCGCCGCGAGGACGTACACCGGCCAGGTCGCGAGCCAGCGCCACCAGCGCGAGGCCCGGCCGGTCTCCAGTTCCACGGCGGCCGCCGCCCAGCACGGCGCGAACATCCCGGCGATGTAGTAGGAGCGGCCGTCTACGAGGATGAACACCGCGGCCAGGCCGAGCGTGGTCCACGCCAGGAAGCGGTACGGCCGCAGCTGCTGCGAGCGCAGCAGGCGCCACACGCCGTAACACAGCAGCGCGATCCCGATCGGGAACCCGGCGACGAGCAGCGCCGAAGGCAGCCACAGCAGCCGCCCGCCCCACGTCTGGTCCACCTCGGCCGAGATCGCCTCGCCCATGCCGAGCTGCGGCCAGCCGTGCGTGGCCTGCCAGATCAGCGTGGGCACCAGCGCGGCCACGGTGATGGCGGCGCCGGCCCACAGCTTCGGGCGCCGCAGCAGCTCCCGCGGCCCGAAGACCAGCAGCGCGATGATCGCGACGGCCCAGAATCCGCCGATCAGGAACTTCCCGTACAGCGCCACGGCCGTGACCACCCCGGCCCAGAGCAGCAGGGTGTCGCTCCGGGTGCGGATCCAGCGGACCAGCAGCCAGATCACCACGGTCCACAGGAACGGGTCCAGCGTCGAGGTGGCCAGGTAGTGGCCCGACGCGATGAACTGCGTGCTCACCGCGCACGTGGCCGCGGTCAGGGCCTGGGCCTTCGCGCGGCCGCCGAGCTCGCGGGCGATCAGGGCGGCGAACACCACCGCCGCGACCATCGCGAGCATCGCCGGGAGCCGCAGCACGAAGACCGAGCCGGGCGCGATCGTGTCCATGGCCCGCGCCAGCAACGGCAGCATCGGCGGCTGGTCCACGTAGCCACAGGCCAGGTGCCTGCCGGCGGCGAGGAAGTAGAGCTCGTCGCCCATGTAGCCGTAGCGGCCGGCGGTGAGCAGCAACGCCACGCCGAGCAGGCCGGCGAGCACGAACACCGGGACGCGGGCGAACGGGGCGGCCACGCGCTGCGGGGCGGGCAGCGTCGTCAAGGACACGGTCACTCCCACCGGAAGGCGCGGGCCGCGATCGCCGAGCAGACCACGGCGAAGGCGACGAGCGAACCGAGCTGCAGCAGCTCGGGCGAGTTTCCGGCGGCCGCCTCGCGCAGGCCGTTGATGGTCGCGCCGAGGGGCAGGACGTCGGCCACGTGCTGCAGCACCGGAGGCAGCTGCTCCTTCGGCACCCAGACCCCGCCGAGCGCGAGCATCGGGAAGAACGCCGCGGCGCCGATGCCGCTGGCCGCGCGGTTGGTCGGCGCGAGCGCCGCGATGAGCGTCCCGACGGAGAACAGCGCCAGTGCGCCGAGCACCATCACGAGCAGGAACCCGCCGAGGTTCTCCGGCAACGCCATGCCGAGCGCGATCCTGCCCACCCCCAGGACGAGCAGGATCGCGACCGCGGCGGCGGCGAGGTTCACGAGCAGCTGCGCGGCGAGCAGCCGCCCGGGTGGCACCGGGCTGGCCGAAAGGCGCTTGAGCACACCCTTCTCGCGGTAGGTGGCCACGGCGGCCGGGAACATCATCACCGCGAGCATCGCGATGAGGATCGCCACGGCCATCGGCGCGATCAGCGTCGGCAGCGGCGCGTGGCCGCCGAACGCGGCGCTGGGCTTGCTCGAACCCGGCATCAGGCCGAACACGAGCAGCAGCGCGAGCGGGATGCCGACCACGGTGACGGGTGCCGCCGGGTCGCGCAGGAACAGCTTCGCCTCGACGGCGGTCATCTTCGTGAGCATGTCTTCGAGTCCCCTCAGTCCAGTTTCCGGCCGGTCAGCGCGACGAAGGCGTCGTCGAGGTTCGCCTGGTCCACGCGCAGGTCACCGGCGAGCACCTGGTTGCGGGCGAGGAACGACGTGACGGTCTGCAGCGCGGTGGCGCGCCCCGTGACCACGAGCTGCGAGCCGTGGCGCTCGACCTCGAGCACGTCGGGCAGCGCCGCGAGCTGCGCGAGGTCGACCGGCGCCGACGGGCGGAACCGGATGCGCTGCTCGTCACCGACCTGGCGGACGAGCCCGGCGGGCGTGTCGATGGCGACGACGCGGCCCGTGTCGATCACGGCGATCCGGTCGCAGAGGCGCTCGGCCTCCTCCATGAAGTGGGTGACGAGCACGACCGTCACGCCCTCGTCGCGCACCGCCTCGACCAGGTCCCAGGTGTCGCGCCGGGCCTGCGGGTCCAGGCCCGTGGTGAGCTCGTCGAGCACCGCGATCTCGGGGCTGCCGACGAGCGCGAGCGCGATCGACAGGCGCTGCTGCTGCCCGCCCGAGAGCTTCTTGTAGGCGGTGTCGCGCTGGTGCGCGAGCCCGAGCAGGTCGAGCAGCCGCTCGGTGTCCGCCGGCTTGCGGTAGAAGGACGAGTACAGCTCCAGCGCCTCGCCCACGCGCAGCCGGTCGGGCAGCCGGCTCTCCTGCAGCTGCACGCCGAGGCGCTGGCGCAGCTCGTGCCGGTCGCGCCGCGGATCGAGCCCGAGCACCGACAACGTGCCGCCGTCGGGCGTGCGCAGGCCTTCGAGGCATTCGACCGTGGTGGTCTTGCCCGCGCCGTTCGGGCCGAGGATCCCGAAGATCTCGCCCCGCTCGACGGCGAACGACACGTCGTCCACCGCCACCTTGTCCCCGTAGGTCTTGTGGAGGTGCTGGACCTCGGTCACCGGCATGTCCGCCGTCCCCTCTCGAGCTCTTCTTCCGTCGTGAAGAAGAGTCCCGCGGGGAAGGGGTGCGGCGGATCGCCGGAACGGCCAGAACCGGCATCCACCGCCAGGCGGCGGGCATCCACCGATCGGTGGACCCGGGGACCCCTAGGGGTGCCGGCGCCAGGTCGCGGTGATGTCCTTTGTGGACAGCCAGGCGGCGAGGTCGTAGCCGTGTGCGGCCAGCCCTTCCACGGCGGCGTAGGCGGTTTCGAGCGCGTACTCGCCTTCGGCCTGGGGCAGCAGGCCCGCGGAGACGGCGGCGAGCAGCTCGTCGGAGTCGATCACCCGCACGGAGACCTTGTCCTTGAGCACGAGGTCGAGGTAGAGGTCCGTGGAGAACCACCGGGTGCCTTCGCGGCGCACGCGCACCACGTCGAGGTAGAAGGTCTGGTCGCGTTCGTGGCCGGGGTTGAACCAGAAGTCGGTGATGCGCAGGCCGAGGCCGGGCAGCAGCCAGGATTCCAGGTAGCGGAACTGCTCGCGCCCCGGCGTCGGGCGCGCGAGGTACAGCCCGAACGGCTCGGTCCGGAACTCCTCCACCTGCCGTTCGATGCCCTTGGGGTCCACGTTGACGCCGGCGGCCGGGTCGAAGCTCTCCACCTTCGGCGGGTGCACGTCGGTCATCCGCCCATCCTGCCGGGCGCGGGGCGCGGGGAGCGGCCCGCGCGGCCGGGTGTCCGCGAAATCCACCCGGTTGCCGGGGTGGTCACGGCTCGGCCACTTCAGCGCCGGAAGTCCTGTTCGCCCGTTACGGTGACCCGGACCTGGGGAGGGATCGTGTTCGGAATCATCCGGCCATGCCGGCACCGCCTGTCCGCACGGCTGCACGCCGACTGGCTCGCGCACCTGTGCGGGCTCTGCCTCGCGTTGCGCGACGAGCACGGGCACCTCGCGCGAGTGGTGACGAACTACGACTCGCTGGTGATCTCCGCTCTCGTGGAGGCACAGGCCGCGGGCCGGCGCCGGAACGCGGGGCCGTGCGCGTTGCGCGGGATGCGTTCGGCGTCCGTCGCGCGGGGCGAAGGGGCGCAGCTCGCCGCGGCGGTGTCGCTGGTGCTCGCGTCGGCGAAGGTGGGTGATCACGTGGCCGACGGTGACGGGGCGTTCGGCCGGGCGGCGCTGCGCACACCGGCGAAGAGGCTCGCGGCGCGGTGGGCCGCGCAGGGCGCGCGCACCGGCGCGGCCATCGGCTTCGACACGAGGGTGATGGTGGACGCGGTGGCGCGGCAGAGCACGCTGGAACACGGGGTGATCGCGGGGGACTCGCTGCTGCCGGTGACCGAGCCGGCCGAGGCGGCCGCGTCGGCGGCGTTCGCGCAGACGGCCGTGCTGGCGGGGCGGCCCGGCAACGTGGCACCGCCCGCCGAGGCCGGGCGGCTGTTCGGGCGGGTCGCGCACCTGCTCGACGCGGTGGAGGACCAGCCCGCAGACGACGCGGCGGGGACCTGGAACCCGCTGACGGTCACCGGAACCGGGCTCGCCGAGGCGCAGCGGCTCGCCGTGGACGCGGTGCTCGGGGTCGAGCTGGCCGTGCACGAGGCGTCGTTCGCGCAGCCGGCGCTGGTCCACGCGCTGCTGGTGCACGAGTTGCGCCAGGCCGTGACCCGGGCGTTCGGGCACCGGCAGGAGCCGCCGCCCGGATGGCTCGGGCCGAGACCGGTGCCGCCGGGGTGCCGCCGGGCGGTCGGCCGGGGTGGGGGCCGCCCCCGTCGGCGCCCCTGCCGCCGCCCCCGCCTCCGCCGAAGCCCCCGAAGAAGAAGCGCAAGCCCGGGGAGGGGCCCGAAGACGGGGACGGCGGTGGCTGCTGGGTGCCGAGGTTCGCCGTGCCGCCCCGCGCGGGTTCTTCGAGGGTTGCGCGGTCGCGACCTACCTGTGCTGCAGCTGCCAGTTCTGCTGCCGCGACCCGTTCCCGGGGCCGTGGAGCGGGAAGGTGCGGCAGAACCACTGCGATTGCGACCCGTGTGAGCTGCTCTGCGCCTGCGGTGGCGGCTGCTGACCGGGTCCCGGCGCAGGTCAGCGGGGTCGACGCGGCGCTCGGCTGAAAACTGTCGGGGGGTCGGCCTACTCTGGTGGACGTGGCTTTCGCAACCGAACACCCCGTCCTCGCGCAGTCCGACTTCCGGCCGGTTTCCGACGTTCCCCGTTCCGGCGGCCGGTTCGAAGTGATCAGCGAGTACACGCCCGCCGGCGACCAGCCGGCGGCCATCGACGAGCTCGAACGCCGGATCAAGGCGGGCGAGAAGGACGTCGTGCTGCTGGGCGCCACGGGCACGGGCAAGTCGGCCACCACCGCGTGGCTGATCGAGCGCGTGCAGCGGCCCACGCTGGTCATGGCGCCGAACAAGACCCTGGCCGCGCAGCTGGCCAACGAGCTGCGGGAGCTCTTCCCGAACAACGCGGTCGAGTACTTCGTCAGCTACTACGACTACTACCAGCCCGAGGCGTACATCGCGCAGACGGACACCTACATCGAGAAGGACTCGTCGATCAACGACGACGTCGAGCGGCTGCGCCACTCGGCCACGATGAACCTGCTCTCGCGCCGCGACGTGATCGTGGTGGCCAGCGTGTCCTGCATCTACGGCCTGGGCACCCCGCAGTCCTACCTCGACCGCTCGACCAAGCTCGCGGTCGGCGCGCAGGTGGACCGCGACGTGCTGCTGCGCGCGCTGGTCGACGTGCAGTACACGCGCAACGACATCGCGTTCGCGCGCGGCACGTTCCGCGCGCGGGGTGACACGGTGGAGATCATCCCGGCGTACGAGGAGCTGGCGATCCGGGTCGAGTTCTTCGGCGACGAGATCGAGAAGCTCTACTACCTGCACCCGCTGACCGGCGACATCGTGCGCGAGGTCGACGAGGTGCGGATCTTCCCGGCCACGCACTACGTCGCGGGGCCGGAGCGCATGGAGAAGGCGATCAAGGGCATCGAGGCGGAACTTGAGCAGCGCCTCGCGGAGCTGGAGAAGCAGGGCAAGCTGCTGGAGGCACAGCGGCTGCGCATGCGCACGGCCTACGACATCGAGATGATGCGCCAGGTTGGGTTCTGCTCCGGCATCGAGAACTACTCGCGCCACATCGACGGCCGCGAGGCCGGGTCGGCGCCCGCGACGCTGATCGACTACTTCCCGGACGACTTCCTGCTCGTGATCGACGAGTCGCACCAGACCGTGCCGCAGATCGGCGGCATGTTCGAGGGCGACATGTCGCGCAAGCGCAACCTCGTCGACTACGGTTTCCGGCTGCCGAGCGCGGTCGACAACCGGCCGCTGACGTGGGAGGAGTTCTCCGACCGCATCGGGCAGACGGTGTACCTGTCGGCCACGCCGGGGCCGTACGAGATGGGGCAGACCGGCGGCGAGTTCGTCGAGCAGGTGATCCGGCCGACCGGCCTGGTCGACCCGAAGGTGGTCGTGAAGCCCACCGAGGGCCAGATCGACGACCTGGTGCACGAGATCCGCGAGCGCGCCGAGAAGGACGAGCGGGTGCTGGTCACCACGCTCACCAAGAAGATGGCCGAGGACCTCACCGACTACCTGCTGGAGCTCGGCATCCGCGTGCGCTACCTGCACTCGGAGGTCGACACGCTGCGCCGCGTCGAGCTGCTGCGCCAGCTGCGCGCGGGCGACTTCGACGTGCTGGTCGGCATCAACCTGCTGCGCGAGGGCCTCGACCTGCCGGAGGTGTCGCTGGTGGCGATCCTCGACGCGGACAAGGAAGGCTTCCTGCGCAGCGGCACGTCGCTGATCCAGACGATCGGCCGCGCGGCGCGAAACGTGTCCGGTGAGGTCCACATGTACGCGGACAAGATCACCGACTCGATGCAGCACGCCATCGACGAGACCGACCGCCGCCGCGCCAAGCAGGTGGCCTACAACGAGGAACGTGGCGTCGACCCGCAGCCGCTGCGCAAGAAGATCGCCGACATCCTCGACCGCGTCTACAGCGAAGCCGACGACTCCGACCAGGCGGTCGCCGTCGGCGGCTCGGGCCGCAACACCTCGCGCGGCAAGAAACCCGAACAGGGCGACCGCGTCCGCAGCTCCGGCATGCTCGTGGACAAGGACGTGTCGGGCATGCCGCGCGCCGAGCTGGCCGACCTCATCCAGCAGATGACCGACCAGATGATGCAGGCCGCCCGCGACCTGCAGTTCGAGCTCGCCGCCCGCCTGCGCGACGAGGTGTCGGACCTGAAGAAGGAACTGCGCGGCATGGACGCGGCCGGCATCCGCTGACGCCCTCGCGGCCCTCCGGATGCGGCCGGTCGCGCGGGCCCAGGGGGGCAGCGGCTCAGGCCGGGTCTCGCGGGGCTGGACGGAGGTGAGCGGCGGTGCGGCTCGACGAGGTGATCGAGCACTGCCTGGGCAAGCCCGGGGTCGTGGAGACTTACCCGTTCGGGGAGCACGTGCTCGTGGTGAAGGTCTCGGGCAAGGCCTTCGCGTTCATCGGGCTGGAGCGGCCGGGTTCGGTGGGGCTCAAGTGCGGTGGCACCCGTGAGGAGGCGGCCGAGCTGCGGGAGCGCTACCCGGAGTCGGTGGGTGTGCTGGACTACCTCGGTCGCTACGGGTGGAATCGCGTGGATCTGGGCGCGCACCCGGAAGCCGCGGTGCCCGGCGAGGAGCTGAAGGAGCTGCTCGACGCTTCCTATGCGGCTGTGCGGGCGAAGCTGCCCAAGGCGCGCCGGCCCTGAGCGCAACAGGACCGCGCGGGCAGAGTTGAGCGGGTCAGAACCGAGCGGTCACGACCGGGCTGGGCAAGGGCCGGACGGTCACGGGCGGGACGGCGCGGGAGCGTTCTCGTCCGGCTGGAGCACACCGAAGATGTTGCCCTCGGTGTCCTTGCAGTACGCGAGCCAGCCGACGCCCGGGACGGGGTCCTTCGCGAGCGCCATGGTGCCGCCGGCCTTGGCGACTGCGTCGATAGTGGCGTCGACGTCGGCGACCTCGATCGTGTTGACGAAGCCGGAGACCGGGGCGTCCTCGGCGGGGGCGGGGCCGCGGCGGGGGAGGAGGCCGCCGTCGATGCCTTCGCCGTCGCCGGTGGAGACGACCCAGTACGGGACCTCGCCCCACTGCTCGATCTTCCAGCCGAACACGGCGGTGTAGAAGGCGACCGCGCGCTGCGGGTCGCCGGCGTGGATTTCGAAGTGGACGGGCCGGGGCATGGCTGCCTCCTCAGACCGGGCCGACAGGGCGCGCCCGACACTACGCCCTCGCGCCCCCGCCCGCCGTCACGCGAAGAGCGGATCCGCCAAGATCCACAAAGGACTCAGAGGCGCGGGCGGTCCGCCATGACCTGGTTCGCGTCGAAATCCGGGAACCCCGCCGGAGCCGCGGCCGAAGCCAGTGACCGCGAGGAAGCGGCCGGCAGGCCGGCCCAGCGGCGGATCGTCGCGGTCGCCTCCGCCGCCTGCGCGGCCGGCAGCTGCGCGATGGTGGAACCGTGGTTGCCGCCCGGCACGAAGTAGCGGTAGGAGTCGCGCGAGCCGTACCCGAGCTCGAAGGGCTCGGCGCCCCACGGGTCGTTCGAGCCGTACACGAACAGCAGCTGCCGTCCGTGCGCCTTCACCCAGAAATCGACGTCCGGCATCGCCAGGAAGTCGAAGCGCGGCAGCTTCACCGAAGCGGGCACGAACGTCGAAGGCACGTCCGTGCCCGGGTAGCGCAGCAGGTCGCGCAGGTAGCTGTCGTACGCCTCGGGGGAGCCGAGTTGCACCGCGGCCTGGTAGTAGTACGGCACGAACGGCTCGAGCTCCTGGTCGGAGTACGTGTTGAGGCTCTCCACCTGCTCGAACCACGCCCACACGTCGGCCGTCGGCGCGCCCGGCTTCGGGATCGACGCGCACGCCGACGCCGGCTGGTACTGCCAGAACGCGAAGTACGAGTCGATCACCGAGATCTCCAGCGACTCGTCGATCGAGCCCACCGTGGTGAACGTGTAGCCCTTGCGAGCAGCGTCGTCGGCCGCCAGCGCACCCAGCTCGTCCCGCCGCTTCAGCGCGTCTCGCTGGATCGCCTTGAGCGAAGCGCGGCACGCGGGGTCGCCGACGTTCGCGAGGAAGTGGTTGTACTTGTCGAGCGGGTCGATCACGTCGTTGGGCGCGACGTAGGGGATCGTGCCGTTCACGTCGTCCGGGTAGAACCGCCGGAAGTACGTGGCGGTCATGCCGCCCTTGCTGCCGCCGGTCGCGAGCCACTTGCCCGGGTAGATCTTCTTGAACGCCTGCACGGCGTCGTGCTCGTCGGCCGCGGCCTGCCAGATCGTGAGGTCACGCGACCAGTTCGCCGGCTGCGGGCGCGAAGGCGTGAAGTAGCGGTACTCCATCGAAAGCTGGTTGCCGTCCACGATCCGCGTCGGCTCGGAGCGGTTCGGCGACAGGGACACGTTGTACCCGCTGGTGAACGCGACCGTCGGCGCGGCGAAGTCGCGGTGCAGCAGCGTGTACCGCTGCTCGAACTTCGGCCCGTCGGGGCGGCGGTGGTCGGCGGGCTGCGTGAACGTCAACTCGAAGAACCGGTACCCCGCGGGCGCCGGGTCCTCCTTCACCACCGTGAGGCCCGGGATCGTGGCCAGCGCGGCGGCGATGTCCCCGTCGCCGGCCGCGCTCGCGACCGGTGCGAGCCCCACGGCCGCCAGCACGGCGGCGGACAAGACGGTGAGCAGCCTGCGCACGTGGTTCCCTCTCGACGGCCCCGAGATCAACTTCCGGATCCTCACAGACCCGGCCGCGCCCGGCAAGGCGCGCCATCCGGTCGGGCGCCGACTTCCGTAGGGTCGGATCTAGCGCTTCAGCACACGCTCCACATAGGACTTGATGCTCGCCAGCGACTGCGCCGACCGCCACATCCGGTCCACGTGCACGTCGTCGGCGGCGCGGTTCTCCGCGATCCGCTCGTGGTAGGGCTGGCGCAGCTGCGCCTTGGTGTGGGCGAACGCCTCGGCCGGCAGCTCGCCGAGGCGGGCGGAGAGCTCACGCGCGCGGCCGAGCACCTCTTCCGGCGCCGCGACCTCGTCGACCAGGCCGCGGGCGAGGGCGTCGTCGATGGTCAGCGTGGCACCGCTGTACATGAGCGCGGCGAGTGGGTTCGTGCCGTAGGCGCAGCGCAGGATCTCCGTCGCGGCCAGCGGGAAGGGCACGCCGACGAGCAGTTCGGTCACGCCGATGCGCCCGGGGCCGGCGGCGGCCACGCGGTGGTCGCACCCGGCGGCGAGCACCATCCCGCCGGCGATCGCGTGGCCGTTGACGGCGGCCACGAGCGGGCGCGGGAAGCCGAAGACCGCCAGAAGCGCGTCGGAGAGCGCGGGCAGGAACTCACCGACGTAGCTCGATCCACCGGCGTCGACGCTGACCAGGTCGACGCCCGCGGAGAACATGTCTCCCGAGCCGGTCAGCACCGCGGCTTTCGCGACGTCGGCCGCCTCCTCGAGCTTGAGCACGAGCTCCCGGCAGGTGGCGGTGTCGAGGGTGTTGCCGCGGCCGTGCTCGAGCGTGAGCACGGCGACGCCGTCTTCGACTGCGAGGTGGATGGTCACGCGAGGAGACGTTACCGGCGTCCGGCCGCCCGTGCGGGACGGCCGGACGCCGGTGGGTCAGCTCGTGATGTCCCGCATCGCGAACCGCCGCCCGGCCAGCAGCAGGAACACCGTGGTGTAGATGAGCGACGAGAGCACGCCGCTGGCCATGTTCGACCAGTCGATGTCGGTGGAGATCAGGTCGATCCAGGCGAACGAGTAGTGCGTGGGCAGGTAGTTGCGCAGCCCCTCGAGCGCCGTGATCTGGTCGAGGATCTGCGACAGGATCGCCACCAGCACCGTGCCGCCCACTGCGCCCAGCGGGGCGTCGGTGGACACGCTCAGCAGCAGCGCCAGCCCGGCCACCCACGCCAGCTGGATGATGATGTACACAGTGGACAGCGCCAGCGCGATCATGCTGTCGCCGAAGGTGACCGCGTCGCCCGTGGGGCTGATCGCGTCGCCCGCGCCGTACCAGATCACGCCCACCAGCAGCGACACCAGCGGCAGCAGCACCAGCGCCGCGGCGGACAGCAGGCCCGACACGATCGCCTTCTGCCGCAGCAGCCGGTGCCGTGGCACCGGGATCGCCAGCAGGTACTTCAGGCTCGACCACGACGACTCGCTCGCGATCGTGTCGCCGAAGAACAGCGCTACGATCATCGGCAGCAGGAATGTGCCGGACACGAACAGCGCGAGCACCACGAAGTTGGGCGCGCTCGCCGTCGCGAGGTCCACGAACCCGCCCGAGCGGCGGTTCGGGTTCGACTGCCCGACCTCGAACGCCACCACGAGGATGAACGGCAGGATCGCCACGAAGCCCAGCACCAGCTGGGTGCGCCGGCGCTTGAACTGCCGCTTCAGCTCCACGCCGAGGCGCAGCGTGCGCTCGGCGCGGTAGCCGGCGACGGCGCCGTCCGGGCCGACCTCCGCCTGCTCGGCCGTCGCCAGCTCGCTCAGCTCCCGCAGGGCGGCGGGGTCGGTGTGGACCCCGCCCGAACCGTTGGTGTTGCTCATGAGTTGTCTCCGACCAGCTGCAGGAACGCGTCTTCCAGCCGGCGCCGAGGCCCGGCCTGCTCCACCGCGACACCGGCGCGCACGAGTGCCGCCACCGCGTCGGCGCGCGCCATCCCGTCGAGGTTCGCGTGCACGAGGTCACCTTCGACGTCGATGTCGGTGACGCCGCCGAAGCCCTTGAGCGCCGCCGCGGCCGCCGCCGGGTCGCCGACGCGGAACGTCGCCTCGCCGCTCGCGGCCGCCAGCTCACCGACCTCGCCCGAGGCCACGAGCGTCCCGCGGTGCATCACGACCACGTGCGAACAGGTCTGCTCGACCTCGGCCAGCAGGTGGCTCGAGACGACGACCGTGCGCCCGGTGGCGGCGTAGCGCTGCAGGACCTCGCGCATCTGGTGGATCTGGGGCGGGTCGAGCCCGTTGGTGGGTTCGTCGAGCACCATGAGCTCCGGCAGGCCGAGCATCGCCTGGGCGATCGCGAGGCGCTGGCGCATGCCCTGGCTGTAGTTCTTCACGCGGCGGTTCACCGCGTCGCCCAGGCCCGCGATCTCGAGCGCTTCCGAGAAGTGGGCCTTCTCGGCGGGCCGCCCGGTCGCCGCCCAGTACAGCTCGAGGTTCGCCTTGCCCGACAGGTGCGGCAGGAACCCGGAACCCTCCACGAAGGACCCGATGCGCGAGAGCACGGGCGCGCCGGGCGAGATCTTGTGGCCGAACACGCGGATCTCGCCCGCGGTCGGCGTGATCAGGCCCATCAGCATGCGCAGCGTCGTCGTCTTGCCGGCGCCGTTCGGGCCGAGCAGGCCGAGCACCTGGCCCGGCTCCACGCGGAAGGACAGGTCCTTCACGGCCACGAACCCGCCCGCGTACTGCTTGCGCAGCCCCGTGATGACGAGCGGCGTGCCCGCCAGGTCCGGGTCGACGTCGTGCGCGCGCCGGCGGCGGATCGCGGCGAACACCAGCGCGACGATGCCGACGAGCAGCGTCACGCCGATGCCGATCAGCTGCCCCTTCGGCGCCGGCGTGCCCACCGACGTCCCGGGCACGACCGGCACGGCGAGCGAAGAACCCGACGCCAGGGCGATGCGGAACACGCCCGGCGCGGTCGGCGTCGAGAACGACTGGTCCGTGGTGCCGACCACGAGCCGCAGCGAGTGCCCGGCCTCGATCGGGCGCACGATGCCCGGCAGCGTCACGGTCACGTCCACCGGGGTGCCGTTCGCGGGCAGGTTCGCCACGCGGAACGGCGCGACGGCGTTGGCCGGCAGCACCCGCGTGCCGTCCGGACCCACGTCGTAGAGCTTGGCGAACAGCACCGCCTCCGGCAGCGGGTGTGCCGGGTCGGTCGCGACCTGCAGCCGCACGGTGCTGGACCCCGCGATCAGGACCTGGCTGTCGAACGGCGCGCTGCGGAACTGCGCGGCCTGGCCCGGCGGGTCGGTGCTGAACAACGGCGCCAGCCGCGACGAACCCGCCGCCAGCCCGTTGAGACCGGGGATGCCGCTCACGGCCGCGGGGTTGGCGCCCGCGGGCCGCACGGCCGGCTGCGGCGGACCGGTGAGCGCGACCTGGCGGCGTTCGGTGCCCGCGCCCGCGAGCCCCGGGTACGCGTCGGTGCTGACCGTCCGCACGGACGGCGCGCCGTTGGCCCGCAAGGTGCCCTGTACGTCGTAGCTGAAGCCGGTGCCCGGGTCGCCGTCGCCGGTCAGCGCCGACCACAGGAAGTCGCCGATCTTCGCACGCAGCTGCGGGCCGGGGACGCCGCCGTCGTGGCCGCCGGTGTACCAGATGGTGCGGACCTTCCCGCCCGCCGCGGCGATCTGGCGCGCGGTGGCATCGGACTGGTCGAGACCGAAGAGCGTGTCGCTCTCGCCCTGAACGAGCAGCGTCGGCACGGTGATCTTGTCCGTCACGGACACGGGCGAGACGCGGTGCAGCAATGCGACGGTCTGCGCGCTCACCTTCCCGGTGGTCGCCAGCTCCGTGTACGCCTGGCAGACCTGGGCGGTGAAGCGGCCGCACGGGTCCGCGGCCGGCGCCTGGCCCGGCTGGGCCTGCCCGGCGGCCGGGGCGGTCGCGGCCTGCGGATCGGTGCCGCCGCCCGTGCCCGCGGTACCGCCGACCGAGCCGCCGTTGTCGTCGGTCTCCTGCCCGGCCTCGGGCGCCTCGGCCGAGGAGGACGCGCCGGCACTCGGCGCGCCCGAACCCGAGGAGAAGAAGATGCCCGCCCAGCTCTTCTTGAACACGCCGTCGGGCGCGAACTCGCCCGCCGCCGGGGTCTTCGCCGCGGGTGGCGCGGTGGCGCCGGCGTTGGGGATCAGGCCCTGCGCCAGGTCGTTGTAGGTGATCACCGGGGCGACGGCGGCCACGCGCTTGTCGGTGCCGGCGAGCAGCAGCGACAGCGCTCCACCGTAGGACGCGCCGGTGACGGCGATCTCCGGCGCGCCGCCCGCGCGCGTGGCGACGTCGTGGCTCGCGACGAGGTGGTCGATGAGCCGGCTCGCGTCGGCGACCTCCGCGTCGGGATCGTTGAGGCCGATCTTGCCGGTGCTGCGGCCGAACCCGCGCGCCGACCAGGTCAGCACGACGAACCCGCGCTCGGCCAGCTCGCGGGCCTGCGGGTCCACGCTGGACTTGTCGCCACCGAAGCCGTGGGCCAGCAGCACCGCGGGGGCGGGGGTCTTCTCGGGGTAGTAGGTGGTCGTGTCGATGCGGACCTGCTCGGCCGAGCCGGGCGCGGCCGGCATCTGCAGGAAGGCGTCCTGGGTCCGGACGGGAGCCGGCTGCGAGCCGCTCGTGGTCCAGACGGCCATGACGGCGGCGACGACCACCACGACCGCGGCCAGCGCGGTCAGCCGGGAACCGCGCGTGCGCGGCAACGGGATTCGGGGCACGTGCTGACGTTATTTGAGCTTCGCTGAGAGCCGCGCGCGGGGCTCACACGGATCAGACATCTCTTTTACTGATCCGACCAAAAGTAGGCCGACCCCCAGCAGCACGTAACGCTGCTACGAAGGCATTCGGCCGTGACTGTGGTCGGATCAGTAACGATTGGCACAGTCACGGGAGCACGGGTGATCTCCGGTCCCGGTGACGGAGGTAACACCACCGGTTCGGTGACGAAGGCAACCTCCGCTGGCGTTCGCGCGCCGTAACCGGCAAACTGGACTCGCTGTGAGGGGAGTATTCCTTCGCGGCGGTGTCGTCAGCACGGTGGCGTGGCCCCCGGCACCGTCGGCCGGTAGAAAGGAACCGGCGGAAGAGACCTCCGGTTAGTTGCTGCTACGCACTATCCGGAGGTAAGTGCTGTGATGACTGTTCCCCTGTGGTTGTGGATCGCCACGGTCGGTGGCCTGCTGGCCCTGATCGCCCTGGATCTGGTGATCGTCGACCACAAGCCCCATGCGATCAAACCGGCCGAGGCCGCGCGGTGGGTGATCTTCTACATCGCCTGCGCCGTCGTGTTCGGCATCGGCGTGTGGGTCTTCGCCGGGCACGACCCCGGAGTCGAGTTCTTCACCGGGTACATCACCGAGTACTCGCTGAGTGTCGACAACCTGTTCATCTTCATGATCATCATGGCGTCGTTCAAGGTGCCGGCGATCCACCAGCACCGCGTGCTGCTCGTGGGCATCCTGCTCGCGCTCGCGATGCGCAGTGTGTTCATCGCGGTGGGCGCGGCGCTGATCGCGCAGTTCGTGTGGGTGTTCTTCCTCTTCGGCGCGGTGCTGATCTGGACCGCGATCAGCATGCTGCGCAAGAAGGACGAGGAAGAGGAGTACCACGAGAACGCGGTGACCCGGTGGGTCCGCAAGATCGCCCCGGTGACCGACGACTTCCACGGCCACAAGTACACGGTCAGGGTCAACGGCAAGCGGATGATCACGCCGATGCTCGTGGTGATCGTCGCCATCGGCTCGGCCGACCTGCTGTTCGCGGTGGACTCGATCCCGGCGATCTTCGGGATCACCCAGGAGGCCTTCCTGGTGTTCACCGCCAACGCGTTCGCGCTGATGGGCCTGCGCCAGCTGTACTTCCTGCTCGGCGGGCTCGTCGAGAAGCTGGTGTACCTGTCCTACGGTCTCGCGGTGATCCTCGCGTTCATCGGCGCGAAGCTGGTGGTGCACGCGCTGCACGAGTACCACGTGGCGCCCGACTGGCTGGACATCAACAACTGGGTGTCCCTCGGCGTGATCGTGGTCGTGCTGGCGGTCACCACCGTGGCGAGCCTCGCCAAGGCGAAAAAGGACGAGCGGGCGAGCGTACCGGCCGAATAAGTCTTTCGCTTTGCTAATGATCCGGTACGGTCGTCGGCATGCGACCAGCCGACATCGAAACCCTCGTCGTCCCCGGCCGCCCCGCACTCCGGGGTGACCTGCTCCTGACCGCGGTCAAGCACCCCGACCTCGAGTCCAATGCCCACCACAGCGCGCTGCGGCGGGTGGGACTCGGGGGAGGGGACACCTCGTGGACGCAGGGTCCGCACGACGCGGCCCCGGCGATCTCGCCCGACGGGCGCTGGGTCGCGTTCTTGCGGGCCGGCGACGGTGAAGGCGCCGAAGGCAGCGCTCAGGTGCACGTGATGCCGGCCGCGGGCGGCGAGGCCAAGCGGCTGACGGCGGTGCACCTGGGCGCCGACGCGCCGGTGTGGGCACCGGACTCGCGGCGGCTCGCGTTCACCGCGCGCGTGCCGGAGGCCGGCCGCTACGGCACCGAGGACGCCGACGGCGAAAAGCCGGAGCCGCCCGCCGAGGCACCGCGCCGGATCACGCGGTTCGACTACCGCATCGACGACGTCGGTTTCCTGCGCGACCGGATGAAGCGGCTGTTCGTGCTCGACGCCGTCGCGGCTCTGGACGCCGCCGAACTCCCCGCGCTCGAGCCGATCTCGCCGGTCACCTACGACGTCGACGGTCCCGTGTGGACGCCCGACGGCGAGCGCGTGGTCGTCGCGGTGCCGCAGGACTGGGACCGCGTGGAGACCGACTACCGCGACCTGGTCGCGTTCCCGGCCGAGGGCGGGGAGCCCGAGCTGCTCGTGGCGTGCCACGGCTACGCGGAGCAGCCCGTGTTCGGTCCCGACGGCACCCTGTTCTTCTACGGTTCGTCCTACGAGGACGGCCACCGCGAGGCCTGCAACACGGGTCTGTACGCGGCCACGATCGGCACCGGCGGCCCCGTGAAGGCGCGGCGCCTGACCGACATCGAGACCGTCGACGTGGAGAGCGGCTCCGGCCCCGCGGTTCCCGTGAACGGCGAGGTGCTCATGGCGGTGCGCAACCGCGGCGCCGTGGAGCTGCGCGCGGTCCCGGCGTCCGCCGACGCCGCCGTGCTGGCCGACCTGCGCGTGCTGCACGACGGCCACGTGGTGGTCCGCGGTTTCGCGGCCGACGGCGACACGATCGTCGCGGTGGTCGCCACGCCGGAGACCTCGGGTGACGTCGTCGTGCTCGGCGCCGGCGGGCCGCGCGTGCTCACCGACTACTCGAAGCCGTTGCGGGACAAGGGCTTGCGCCCCGTCGAGGAGCTCACCACGACCTCGCCCGACGGCTACCCCGTGCACGGCTGGCTCGTGCTGCCCGAGGGCGAGGGCCCGCACCCGGTGCTGCGGGTCGTGCACGGCGGGCCGTTCGCGCAGCAGGACTGGGCCGTGTTCGACGAGGCCCAGGTCTACGCCGCCGCCGGCTACGCCGTGGTGCTCGGCAACCCGCGCGGTTCGGCGGGCTACGGGCAGAGCCACGGCCGCGCGATCACCTTCGGCTTCGGCACGGTCGACGTCGACGACGTGCTCGCGCTGCTGGACAAGGCGCTCGAACGGCCCGACCTCGACTCCTCGCGCGTCGGCATCATGGGCGGTTCCTACGGCGGGTTCATGACCAGCTGGGTCGCCTCCCACCACCCGGAGCGGTTCAAGGCGGCGTGGAGCGAGCGCGCGGTGAACGCGTGGGACTCGATGGTCGGCAGCTCCGACATCGGCTACTTCTTCGTCGACTCCTACATCGGCACCGACCCGGAGGTGCTGCGCGACCGCAGCCCGCTGACCTACGCGGCCGACATCACCATCCCGTTCGCGGTCGTCCACTCCGAACAGGACTGGCGCTGCCCGCTGGAGCAGGCGCAGCGCATGTTCGTGGCGCTGCGCCGCGCCGGTGCCGACGCCGAGTTCCTGCTGTTCCCGGGCGAGGGCCACGAGCTGTCGCGCTCGGGGCGCCCGCGACACCGCGTGCAGCGCTTCGACGCGGTGCTGGAATGGTGGTCGCGCCACCTGGGCTGAGCCCTCAGTTGAGGAGCGTGTAGTTCAGCTCTTCGCAGACCCGGCCGAGCGGGACGTCGAGCCCCGGGTGGTCCAGCGGCAGCAGGACATCCGGGGCGATCGGCAGCGCGGCGCCCGCCGGCGGGTCCCACAGGCACACGGCCGGGTCGCCGGAGTCCATCGACGAGCGGTACCAGAGACCGTCGAGGTCGGGCAGCGCGCTGCGGATCGCGCGCGCCCAGGCCTGGGTGATCTTCTTCGGGCCGCTGGAGATCTCCTGCGACGCGCCCACGCGCGTGGGCCACAGGCCGGTGAGGTCGAGCAGCCGCAGCGGGCGGGTCGGGCGCACGACCACGAGCCGCGGCCCGCGCGTCTTGCGGTCGACCGTCGAGCTCGTCTGGAACACCTCGGCGACGCTCGTGCGCACGGTCAGGCCGAAGTAGAGCACGCCGTTGCCCGGGTCGGTCACGGGCTGGCCGCCGCGGCCGGGCGGCTGCTGGTCGAAGCGGCCGTGCGGGAGCGGGCCGGTGTAGCGGAACGAGTTCCACTGCTGCGGGTGGTTGCCGTGCGCGGTGAAGATCCGGACCAGCCTGGTCTCGGGCTGTACCGCCACCACGTCGTGGGCGCGGTCCAGCTCCTTGACCAGCACGGATCGCGCGGGCGGCAGGGGGAGCCGGGCCATGCGTCGGGGGTCGTCCGTCCTGTGTCGGTGATCTTGGTCGTCGGGCCAGCCTAAAACGGCGAGCCGAGCGTGGCGACGAGGCGCGCGACCTGCTCGGGGTCGCCACCCGAGAGGAGCCACTGGCGCGGCGTGGCCGGCCGGTCGCTGATCACCAGGTCGTCCTGCGGCGTGTTCATGAACGCGGCGACGACGAGCGCGGGTTGGTCCTCGGGGACCGCGCGCAGCACCACTTCGAGGCCGGGCAGCACGCCGGATCCGTTGAACTGCCACGACGGCAGCCGCCAGCCCTGGTCCTTCCAGCCCGTGAGCCTGCCTTCCTTGAGGCGGTGGCGGATGCGGCTGTCGTCGACCTTCAGCGCTTTCGCGGCCTGGGTGACGGTGAGCGCCGAATCGGCGAGCACGGCGTGGGCGGCCACGGTGCGCGCGCGGAAGTCGGGCTCGTCCTCGCCGTGCGCCGTGAGGTCGAGCCCCACGTCCGCCAGCGCGGCCTGCTGGTCGGGCGAGAAGTAGTGCGACGGGTCCGGGTTGGGTGGCGACAGCCTGCGCGCCGCGTCCTCGACGAGCGTGAGGAACTCCGTTGCGTCGGCCTTGAGCCCCGCCTTGGCGAGGACGTTCTCGAGCGCGACTGACATGCGCTCAGACTAGCTCGCGTGTGCGGGTTCGTGCGGTTCATCACCGGATCTGTGGGTGAATTCACCAGAGATCGACACGCGGTGCACGGAACCCAACACGCGGCGTAGGCGATTTCGCGTCAGTCTGCCCGGCCGGTGGTGGTGCTGTCCAGGCTTTCGTGCCCTTGACACTCCGCCGCGGCCCCTTTACGTTCGGTTGGTAATCGATTTCCCGCCTCGTGCTGTTGCGGGCTCCGGTGGTTCCGGCCGCCGGTGCTGGGGGGACAGGGGGTGGGACGTGCCTGGCGGACCGGTACTGGCCGGTCCACCAGGCACGTCGTCTTTCCGGGGTTTCGGGCGCAGTTTCGCGTCGGCGTTTCCGCAATTCGGAGCTGAGGGAGCGGAATTGCGCGACGTGAATCCCGTGCGCGTCAGCGGCGGGAGCTCTGCCGTTGGATGAGCCGGGCTTCCAGTGTCGTCGTGGTGGGGCGGCGGGTGCCGTCGGTGATGCGGGCGAGCAGGAGCTGCGCGGCGACGCGGCCGACTTCGTAGGCGGGCTGCGCGACGACCGTCAGCGGCGGGTCGATCAGGGTCGTCCAGGGCGCGTCGTCGAAGGAGACGATGCCGACGTCGCGACCGGGGCGCACGCCGCGGCTCGCGAGGGTCTCCAGGACGCCGATCGTCATGGTGCTGTTGGCCACCAGCAGCGCGTCCGGGGGTTCAGCCAGCTCCAGTAGTTCGGTGGCAGCCACGCGCGCGCCCTCGGCGCGGTACTCGGCGCGGCGGAAGAGCGCGTTCTCCTCGCCGACGGCGTCGAGGTAGCCGGCGAGGCGGTCGTCGGCCGTGCGGACGCCGGCGGGGCCGGTCAGGCACGCGATGCGTCGGTAGCCACCGGCCACGAGGTGGCGGGTCGCGTCGCTCGCGGCACGGCGGGTGTCCACGAGGACCTGGTCACCGTCCGGGCCGGTGAGCGGCCGGTCGACCGCGACCACGGGCGTGCCCTGCCGGCGCAGGCGGTCGACGTTGGTGGAGCGGCCCGTGGGGGAGAGCACGACGCCGGCGACGCGTTCCTGCAGTGCGACGTCGATGTAACGGCGCTCCTTGTCCTCGTTCTCGTCGGAGTTGCACAGCACCACTGAGTAGCCCGAAATCTGCGCGAGGTCCTCGACGCCGCGCGCGATCGCCGTGAAGAACGGGTTCTCGACGTCGGAGATGATCAGCGCCAGCACCGCCGTCTCCTGGCGGCGCAGGTTCCGGGCCAGGCCGTTGGGGTGGTAGCCCAGCTCCTCGGCCGCCACGAGGACCCGCGCGGCGAGCTCCGGGTCCACTGTGGACTTGCCGTTGAGGGCGCGGGACACCGTGGCGGTGGAGACGCCGGCGCGCGCGGCGACGTCGCTGATCGTGGCCACCGTGACCTCCTCCGGCTGTCCTTGACACCCTCGTCCCCCGAAGAATAGCGTCCCGGGTAATCGTTTACCGTCCGCATACGGGGAGTCGCGGTGGATCCGGGCCTGCTGCTCGGCATCGACATCGGCACGTCCGGTTCGAAGGGTGTTCTCGTCGGTGCCGACGGGACGATACTGGCGCGCGCCGGCCGCGCGCACACCACCTCCCGCCCGCGGCCCGGCTGGTTCGAGCACGACGCGGAAACCGTGTGGTGGGCCGACTTCACCGCGCTCGCGCGCGAGCTCACCGCGGCGGCGGGCGACCGGCCGCTCGCCGGGCTGGCCGTGAGCGGCATCGGGGCGGTGCTGCTGCCCGCCGACGCCGCCGGTCGCCCGCTGCGCCCGGCGATCCTCTACGGCGTCGACACGCGCGCGGGCGCCGAGATCGCCGAGCTCACGGCGGAGCTGGGCGAAGAGTCTATTGTGGAGCGTGGTGGCAGTGCGCTGTCCAGCCAGGCCGTGGGACCCAAGTGGCGCTGGCTGTTCCGGCACGAGCCCGAGGTCGCGCGGCGCGCCGAGCTGTTCCTCATGGCGAGCTCGTACCTCGTGCTGCGGCTGACCGGCGAGTACGTGCTCGACCACCACTCGGCGAGCCAGTGCGACCCGATGTACGACCTGCGCGCCGGTGCGTGGGCCGAGGACTGGGCCCGGTTCGTCGCGCCGGGCGTGGAGCTGCCGCGGCTGGCGTGGCCGACGGAAGTGGCCGGCACGGTTTCCGCGGCGGCGGCCGCGGCGACCGGGCTGCCCGCGGGCCTGCCCGTCACGTGCGGCACGGTCGACGCGTGGGCCGAGGCCGCGAGCGCCGGCGTGCGGGCGCCCGGCGACACGATGCTCATGTACGGCACCACGATGTTCCTCGTGCAGACCGCCGCCGAGCCGCGACCGGTACCGGGCCTGTGGACCACGCGCGGCGCGTTCGCAGGCACCTACTCGCTGGCCGCCGGCATGGCCACGTCCGGTGCGATCACCGACTGGCTGCGCGACCTCGTCGGCGGCGAGTTCGCCGACCTGGTCGCCGAGGCGGGCGACGTGCCCGCCGGGAGCCGCGGGCTGCTGATGCTGCCGTACTTCGCCGGCGAACGCACCCCGGTACCGGACCCGGCCGCGCGCGGGGTGCTCGCCGGGCTGACGCTGTCGCACACGAAAGCGGACATCTACCGCGCCGCGCTGGAAGGCACCGCGTACGGCGTGCGGCACAACCTGGAGACGATGGGCCCCGCAGAGGGCCGCCGTCTCGTCGCGGTCGGCGGCGGCACGCAGGGTCGCGTGTGGACGCAGATCGTGAGCGACGTGACGCGCGCCGAGCAGCATGTGCCCACCGAAACGATCGGCGCGGCCTTCGGCGACGCCCTGCTGGCCGCGTTCGCCGTGGGGCTGGAGCCCGACGTCGACGCGTGGAACCCGGTCGCCGCCGTCGTGCGGCCGGATCCCGCGCGGGCGGATGTCTACGACGAGTTCTACCGCCGCTACCGCGCCCTGTACCCCGCGACGGCGGACATCTTGCACTTCCTTGCCGCACAACAGGAACGCGCGGCTCAGGTTCCGGAGAAGTAGGCGCTCGGCGTGAGCCCGGTCAGCGCGCGGCACTCCCGCGACAGGTGGGCCTGGTCGGCGTACCCGGCACCGGCGGCGAGGCCGGCCAGCCCGGGTGCGCACGGCGCGAGGGCGATGGCGCGTTGCAACCGCAGCACGCGCAGGTAGGTCGCCGGTCCGTAGCCGACGGCCACGGTGAAGCGCCGCCGCAGTTGCCGTTCGCCCACGGCCGTTCCCGGGGTGCCCACGCGGGCCGGCGCGGTGTGCAGGTGCGAGAGCAGCTCGGCCACGGCCGGGTCTGGTTCGGCGGCCCGGCCGGCCACGACGTCGGTGAGGCACCGCGCGCCGCTGAGCACCGCGTCGGTCAGCAGCTCCCCGCGGCGGCCCCACACCTCGGCCAGCGGGAGCCGGCGGTCGCGCAGCTCGTCGGCCGCGACGCCGAGCACGGCGGGCGCCGCCCCGGGGTGGAAGCGCAAGCCGTGGAGCGTGGCGCCGGGCGAGGTGGTCGACGACCATGCCGCGGTGTCCGGGCCCGCGACGAAGACCTCGCCGTCGCCGGCGACGAGGTCGACGCACCCGTCGGGCACGATCCGCTTCGGGCCCGCCGGGACCGACCGCCACAGGCAGCGGACCACGGCGCGCACCGGCTCGGGCGCGAGCGTCTCCGAGTACACCCCCCGATCATCCCCTCCCGGTACGACAGAATGCGACCCATGACCCCCATCGACGCGCTGGCCTGGGTCCATGTCCGTGACCGGCGGCTGCTGTCGGTGCGCACGCGCGGCAAGGAGAAGTTCTACCTGCCCGGCGGCAAACGCGAGCCGGGCGAGGGCGATGTCGCGGGGCTGTGCCGCGAGATCCGCGAAGAGCTGGGTGTGGAGCTCGACCCGCTGACCTTCCGCTTCTTCGCGCTGCTCGACGAGCAGGCCGACGGGTTCGCCGACGGCCGCCGCGTGCGCATGACCTGCTACACGGCCGGATACACGGGGGAGCCGATGCCGTCGGCCGAGATCGCCGAGGCGGCGTGGCTGGGCTCCGCCGACGCCGCGGCGTGTCCGCCCGCCGGACAGCGCGTGCTGCGGATGCTGGCCGAGCTCGGCGTTGTGGACTGACTCTCCGTGACCGGCTGTCACGACGGTGTTGCTGATCCGGCCAAAAGCAGGCCGACCCCCACGCGGCAGGTAACCGTTGCTACGAAGCCATTCGGCCGTGACTGTGGTCGGATTGGCAACGGTCAGCCCAGTATTGGCCTCGTCCGTGGTGACCACACTGGTGATTGGTCCACAGGGGGCACCCGTAAGGGTGAAGTTTCACCAACTTTGCGCGGTTGGCTAACGCCGAGTGACGTTCGGACGAGAACCAGGCAACGTGCTCGTAAGAAGTGCGCTCGAACGAGAGAAGACCTCTCCATGAGTGTTCCTGCCGCGACCCCTCCGGCATCGCCGCCGGGTGCGGGTGGTCCGGGCCGGCTCAGGCCGCTCGGCAGCGTGGTCGTCGTGGTCGGCGTCATCGCCGTCGCGATCGCCGTGGCCTCGTACGTCACGCCCAAAGCGGCGCCGACGGCCGGTGAACCCGGCCAGGCGTCCCCGGCCGAGGTCGCGCAGGCCGAGCCCGTGGCCGTCCGGAACGTCACCCGCACCATCGTCTACTCGCTCGAGGGCGAAGGCGGCGCCCGCAACCTCACCTACGTCGCGGCCGACGCGGGCCTCGAGCAGCAGACCGAGGTCACCACGCCGTGGTCGGTCACCGTCACGCGCACCGCGCCGGCCGGCGAAGCCGAGTTCGCGAGCCTTGCCGCGCAGAGCGCCGGGCCGGGCGGGCTGACCTGCCGCATCACCGTGGACGGCGCTGTCGTCGCCGAGAAGTCCGTGTCAGGGGAGGGCGCGCAGCTCAGCTGCACGGCCTGAACCTCCGGGTGAGCCTCGGGCGGGCCGTTCCTGGGGCAGGATCACGGGCGTGAACGGTGCGATCGGGTTCGGGCCCGTCCTGGTGATCGTCCTCGCGGTGCTCACGCTGGCGGGGGCCGCGGTGGTGCGCTTCGGCGGGCTGGGGCAAGGCCGTGCGGTGCTGGTGGCGGCGGTCCGCGCGGTCGCGCAGCTCGCGCTCGTGTCCCTGGTGATCGCGCTGATCCTGCGGTCGGGCTGGCTCACCGGCCTGTTCGTGCTGCTGATGTTCGCGATCGCGGCGGTCACGTCGGCGTCCCGCATCGGCGTGCCACGCCGGATCGGCTGGGTCGCGCTGGCGCTGGCCTCGGGCGTCGCGCCGGTGCTGGCCCTGGTGCTCGCTTCGGGAGTCGTGCCGCCGGAACCGATCACGGTCGTGCCGATCGCCGGCATCGTGATCGGCGGGACGATGACCGCCACTTCGCAGTCGGCCCGCCGCGCGCTCGACGAGCTGGCCCAGCGCCACGGCGAGTACGAAGCCGCGCTGGCACTGGGTTTCCTGCCCCGGCTGGCCGCGCTGGAGATCTGCCGTCCCTCGGCCGGACAGGCGCTGATCCCGGCGCTCGACCAGACGCGCACGGTCGGGCTGGTGACGCTGCCGGGTGCGTACGTCGGTCTGCTGCTCGGCGGCGCGGGCCCGATCCAGGCCGGCATCGCGCAGGCGCTGGTGCTGATCGGGCTGCTGGCCGCGGAAGCCGTGGCCGTGCTGACGACGGTGCAGCTCGTCGCGGCGGGGTTCATCCGCCGCGACGAGCCGGTGCGCCGCCGGTGGACCTTCGCGTGGGTGCCGCGGCGTCAGCCGAGCGGGGCCGCCAGGTGAGCGGTGTCGTTGAAGCGCCGCACCAGCCACCGGTCGCCGTGCACCACGAGGTGGGAGATGGACCCGTTGTCCGCGCCCAGGAACGAGAAGCGGTCGACCGCGCGGCTCGCCTGCGCGAAGACTTCGCCGATCACGCCGCCGTGGGTGAACACCGCGACGCGCCGGTCGGGGTTGGCCGCGGCGATCCGCGTGAGCGCCCGGCGGATGCGCCGGCCGAACGCCTCGTCGGACTCCGCGCCCGGGATCACCGCCCAGCGCTGCTCGGTCCAGAGCCGGTCGACGATCGGGTGGCCCTCGGTCGTGTACTGGCGGAAGAGCCCGTTCTCCCACTCGCCCAGGTGGATTTCGCGCAGCTCGGGCACGACCTCCGGCGTGAGGCCCAGCTTCTCGGCCAGCGGCGCGGCGGTCTGCGCCGTGCGCCGCAACGTGGTCACGTAGAGCGCCTCGATGCGCTCGCCCACGAGCCGTTCGCCGATGCGGAGGGCGTGGTCGCGGCCTTCGGGGGCGAGGTCGGGGTCGGCCTGGCCGTCGACGAGGTCGAACGGTGCGCTGATCCGCGCGGGCGCGGATTCTCCGTGGCGCACCAGGAAGATCTCGGTCGCTCCCGGCGGGGGGCTGAACCGGTGCTGGCGGTATTCGACTTCCTGCTCGGGCGTGCTCATGGCCCCGACCCTATCCGGGCCGGGTTGCGAGCCGGCGTCCTCAGCCCAGCTGTTTGTCCACGAAACACCACCGCCACGTCTCGCCCGGTTCGAAGCTGCGCATCACCGGGTGGCGGCTGTCGTGGAAGTGCAGCGTCGCGTGCTTGCGCGGGGAGGAGTCGCAGCACGCGACGTTGCCGCACTTGAGGCACATGCGCAGGTGGACCCAGGTCGTGCCTTCCGCGATGCACGCGGCGCAGACGTCGGCGGAGCTCGGGTCCACGTCGCGCCACGGGTGCGCCAGGTGCTTGCACGAGCGCGCCGTGACGGCCGGCGTGCTCAGCTCGCGTTCGACGACCGGCGCTTCTTCTTCGACGCGGTCGAGCAGAGACTCCTCGATGTCGAGCCGGGCCAGCACACGGCGCAGCACGGTGTCGTCGGCCGTGCCGTTGTCTCGCGCCAGCAGGAACTGCTCGCGGTCGACCTCCAGCAGCTGCAGGCGCAGCCGGCGGTAGGCGTCACTGGGCGTCTCGGCGAGCGCGCTCTGGCGGCCGAGCTGCTCCCACGCCGAGTCGGCGCGGTACTGGAGGCGGTCGCGCAGCCGTTCGATGATGTCCGGCGGGTCGTCCGGGGTGCTGATCTCCTCGAGCTTCGCGAGCGCGGCGCGGGTCATGTCGTTGACCACCGCGGCTTCCTGCAGCGCGTCCTCGGCCGGGTCGGGCCGCGGCAGGCGCAGGCGGCGGATCAGTGTCGGCAGCGTCATGCCCTGCACCACGAGCGTGCCCGCCACGACCACGAACGCGGCCAGCACCAGCACGGCGCGCTGCGGCGTGTCGGCCGGGAGCACGAACGCCGCGGCGAGCGTGACGACGCCGCGCATGCCGGCCCACGCGATCACCGCGGAGTAGCGCCAGGGCCAGATCTTCGGCTTCTTCACGAAGCGGGCGGTGAGGCGTTTCTGCACGCCGATGCCCACGAGCCAGAGCACGCGCGTGAGGATCACCGTGCCGAGCACGGCGGCGCAGATGCCGACCAGCTCCCACACCGACAGGCCCGTCTTGGAGACCTCGATGAGGATCCCGCGCAGCTGCAGGCCGATCAGCAGGAAGACCATGTTCTCCAGCAGGAACTGCACCGTCTGCCAGTTGAGCCGCGACGCGAGCCGCGTGGAGCCGGAGAGGATGCGCGGCGACTCGTGGCCCAGCATGAGACCGCAGACGACGACCGCGAGCACCCCTGAGCCGTGCGCGACCTCGGCCAGCAGGTAGGCGACGAACGGCACGGCGAACGAGAGCGCCGTGTCCGTGACCGGTTCCTCCAGGCGCTTGCGCAGCTGGGTCGCGACCAGGCCGACCAGCAGGCCGACCACGATCCCGCCGACCGCGGCGAGCAGGAAGTCGAGCCCGACCTGCCACAGGCTGATCGACCCGGCGATGGCCGCGATCGCGGTGCGCAGGGTGACCAGCGCGGCCGCGTCGTTGAACAGGCTCTCGCCCTCCAGCAGCCGCACGAGCTTGCGCGGCATGCCGACCCGGCGCGCGACCACGCTCGCCGCCACCGCGTCGGGCGGCGCGACCACCGCGCCGAGCGCGATCCCCGCGGCGAGCGGCAGCCCCGGCACCACGGCCCAGGCGACCACGCCGACGCCGAACGCGGTGAACACGACCAGCCCCACCGACAGCACGAGGATCGGCCCGCGCAGCTTGTTGAACGCCACCAGGGACGTCTGGATCGACGCCGAGTACAGCAGTGGGGGCAGCAGCCCGATCAGCACGACCTCGGGGTCGAGCTGGTAGTCGGGCAGGCTGGGGATGAACGACGCCGCGACCCCCACCGCGACCAGACACAGGGGCGCCGACCAGTCCAGACGCCGCGCGATGACCGTGACGACGAGGACCGTCACGACCAGCGCCACCAATTCCGCCGCGATGTGCACGGGGTAATCATGACCCGCTCGCGGCCGCGGGTGCTCGCGGGACACGGAACTCGCCACCGGCCCGCGTGTCCACCCCGATCACTAGGCTGGCCCGCGTGACGACGGTGGAGACGCGGGCCGGTGCGGTGCGTGGCGAAGTGCGCGACGGGGTCGGGTATTTCCTGGGCGTGCCCTACGCCGAGCCGCCCGTGGGTCCGCTGCGGTTCCGGCCGCCGCGGCCGGTCGGCCGCTGGATCGGCGTCCGCGACGCGACGCAGTTCTCCGCACGGGCCCCGCAGCCGGAGGTGACCGGGCGCGGGTTCACCGGCGAGGAGGACTGCCTCCACGTCAACGTCTACGCGCCGGCCTCGCCCGGGCCGTACCCGGTGCTGGTATGGATCCACGGCGGTGGCGGGGTGATGGGCTCGCCGCACCAGTTCGACGCGTCGGCGTATGCGCGCCGCGGCGTGGTCGTGGTGACCGTCGGCTATCGCCTCGGGGTGCTGGGCATGCTGCGGCTGCCGGGCGTGTCCGAAGGCAATCTTTCCCTGCACGACCAGGTGCTCGCGCTGGAGTGGGTGCGTGACAACGTGGCCGCGTTCGGCGGCGACCCGGAGCGGGTGACACTCGCCGGGCAGTCGAACGGCGGGCGCACGGTGGGCACGCTGCTGGCCGTGCCGCGGACGCGGGGCCTGGTCCACCAAGCGATCGTGCAGAGCGGCACGGGCGTCGGCTCGGTCGTGCACACGCCGGCCGAGGGCGAGGCCGTGGCGGCGGCGTTGCTGGCCGACCTCGGCGTGTCCGCGAGCGAGCTCGCCGCGCTTCCGGCGCCGCGGATCCTCGAGGCGCAGCAACGGGTCGCGGCCGCTTCGGGGACGCTCGTGACCTACCGCGTGATCGTGGACGGCGACCTGCTGCCGCGGTACCCGGATGAAGCCGTGGCCGACGGCGCCGCGCGCGACGTACGGGTGCTCACCGGCACGACGGCCGACGAGCAGGACCTGTTCACCTGGCTGCAGACCGGTCGCGCGAAGCTGCTGGGCACCGGGTCGACGATGCTCGACGACGAGACGATCGCCAAGGGCGTCGCCGCCTACCGCGAGCTGCTGCCGGACTGGCCCGAGGACCAGCTGCGCAACCGCGTGCGGACGGCCGGCGACTGGTGGCTGCCCGCCATCCGGCTGGCCGAGGCACAGCACGCCGCGGGCGGCACCGCGTGGATGTACCGGCTCGACTGGCGGATCGCGCCGCGCGGCAAGGGGCTCGGCGCCGTGCACGGGCTCGACCTGCCGTTGATGTTCGACGACATCGGCAACAAGAACTGGCGCTTCCTGTTCGCGCTGGCGAAACCGGATCCGGCGCGGCTGCAGGCGCTGGCCACGCAGATGTTCGACGTGTGGGTGCGCTTCGTCGCGACGGGCGACCCCGGCTGGGCGCCGTACGAGCCCGGGTCGCGGATCACGCGGCTGTTCGACGACGTGAGCACGACCGTGTCCGACCCGGACGCCGAGCAGCGCCTGCTGTGGGATTCCCTGTGAGCGCGGTTTCCCAGGGCAGGTTCAGCGCGCAGTTTCAGAGGGCACTGACGTAGAACCACTGGCCGGCTTCGCGGACGAAGCGGCTGTTCTCGTGCAGCGTGTCTTCGTGGCCACGGAAGCGGTAGTGCGCGCGGAACTCCACGGTGCCTTCATTCTGCAGCAGCCCGCCGCCCGTGCCGCCGAGGATGTCGAGGCCGGTCCACTCCTGGCCGTCGTCGAGGCGCAGCCGTTTCGGGCGGGTTTCCGGGTGCCAGGTCGCCAGCAGGTACGCGGGATCGGCGACGGCGAACGCGCTGTAACGCGAGCGCATCAGCAGCTCCGCGGTCGGCGCGGTCTGGCGGCCGTCGTGGAAGCGGCCGCAGCACTCGGCGTAGGCCTGCGGCAGGCCGCAGGGACAGCGAGGGTCAGCCGCGGGCACGCTTGACCCCGGCCTGAGCGGACTCCTGCGCGCCCTTCACGGCCAGCCGGTCGGCGCGCTCGTTCTCGGGCAGGCCCGCGTGGCCCTTGACCCACAGCCACTCGACCTCGTGGCGCTCGCCCGCGGCGTCGAGGCGCTGCCACAGGTCGGCGTTTTTCACGGGCTGCTTCGCCGCGGTCTGCCAGCCGTTCTTCTTCCACCGCGGCATCCACTGCATCACGCCGTTGCGCACGTAGGTGCTGTCGGTGTAGATGCGCACGACCGAGGGCCGCGTGAGGCTTTCCAGGGCGCGGATCGGCGCCATCAGCTCCATGCGGTTGTTGGTGGTCACGGTGTCCTCGCCGCCGTAGAGCTCGCGCTCGTGGCGGCCGTAGCGCAGGAAGGCGCCCCAGCCGCCCGGGCCAGGGTTGCCGCTGCAGGCTCCGTCGGTGTAGATCTCCACGGCCTCTTCACTCACGCAGCGACCCTACCGAGCGGGTCAGCCGAAGTGGCGGAGGCTCGGCCAGAGTGCCGACCACGCGGCCGTGGTCCCGGTGCACAGGGCGACAGGGGTGCCCTGCTCGTCGTTGTCGATCCCGGTGTCCTGCACGGCGACCTCGCGGCAGCCGGTGAACGCGCGGGCCGGGCGGTCGAACGAGCCGACGAGCACCACGGCCCCGTCTATCCGGTCGGGCGGCGGGCCCCAGTCCGCGTAGGACATGTGACCCGAGTACGGCGCGGGCAGGTCGTGGGCCGGGCCGTAGTGCTCGATCGCACCCGCTTCGCCGTAGTTGCTGGTGAACACGACGGCGTTGGCCTTCTCGGGAATCTGCCGCCACGCGTCGGCGACGGTCGTGACGAACCCGGGCCAGCCGATCTGTTCGCCCTGCTCCTTGTTCAGCGCGAGCACCGGGCCGAGCGCTTGCGCCGGCACGATCGGCAGCCCGATGGCGAGGGAGACGGCCGCCCCGAGCGCCGCGGCCGCCAGCCACCACCGCCTCGCGCGGCGGCGCGCGAACCACTCCAGCGCGGGCTGCACGCCGGCGGCGGTCAGCAGCATCAGCAGCGGCAGCGAGTAGTACGCCTTGCCGCCGAGCGCGAGCAGGACGACGCAGAGGACCGGGTACGCGAGGGCGAGCGACCGCAATCGCGGTGTCTTCCACAGCCGCACGATCCCGGCGATCCACACGGGCACCAGTGCGGGGGAGAGGTACGCGATCTGCAGCGGGACGAACATCAGGCGGTTCTCGGCGCCGTCGTTCTCGCTGATGCCGCCGGCGAAGGCGACCATGGGCCAGCCGTTGCGGGCTTCCCAGACGAGCACGGGCGCGACCGCCGCGAGCGCGATCGCGGCGCCCGCGGCCAGCCACCACGTCCGGAACACCTTGCGAGGCCCCGTGATGAACACGCTGACGCCCAGCGCGAGCAGCAGCAGGGGCACGAGCCACTTGTTGAGCAGCCCGACGCCCGTCGCCGCACCGATCGCGAGCCACCAGCGGTGGTCGCCGGTCTTGAGCAGCTTGACGGTGAACAGCCCCAGCACCGACCAGACGAGCATGTCGATCGTGGTGGTGGACAGCATGTGCGAGACGACGAGGACGTAGCCGGACAGCGCCGTGACCACGGCGGTGATCACCTGGCCCGCATACCCGGCCCCGAACTCCCGCGCGAGCGACGCCAGGACGACCACGGTCGCCACCCCGGCGAGTGTCGCGACCACCCTCAGCCCGGGCGCGGTGTCCCCGAACAGGCTCGTCGCGAGCCTCGCCAGCGCCGGCGTCAACGGCGGCTGGTCCACATAACCCCACGCGAGCCTGTTCCCGGCGGCCACGTAGTAGAACTCGTCGCGGTGGAACCCGTACCCGCCGGACAACACCGTGAGCACGGCGGCCTGCACCAGCACCACGATCCCGACCCCGCCCGCCGCAAACGGCGCCCGGGTCTTCGTCGCGGTCTCCGAAGCGGTTTCCCCCATGGCTCCCCCTCACCCGGAAGGCGGATCGTAACGCCGCCCCGAGATCGACAGGGCCCCCGTTTCCGACCCGAGACTCGGCGGCCGGGTCAGCGCGACGACACGTCGCGGACCGCCTGGACCACGGCGTCCGGCCGGAGCCAGGCGAGACCCGCGTGCCCGGCGTCGTCCAGGCGGCGCACCTCGGCCCGGGGGAGCGCGGCGGCCAGGTCGGTGTACAGCCGGTGCTTGGCCTGGGTGGACTCGGCCGGCGAGGCGCGCGCCTCGGGCGGCACCAGCTCCTCGGCGAACCGGTCCACCCCCATGGCGGACACGAAGATCAGCGGCACGTAGGGATCGGGCCCGGCGTCGCGGACCTCGCCGAACAGCCGCGGCAGGTTCATCGGCTCGCGCAGGGACTGCCGGTAGCGCTCGCGGCCGAACCCCTGGTCCAGCAGCGGTTCGCGGATCTCGGCAGGCCGGCCAGCGAGCGCCCGGCCGAACGTGGCCCGGTACGCGTTCCGCATCGCGTCCAGCTGCTCGGGCGAGAACAGGTCGTCGGTGCTCGAGTTCCGCAGCAGCCGCGCCTTCTCCTCCGGCAGGTAGCCGGCGATGTCCTCGTGCGTCGGGTCGAGCAGGACCAGGCCGGCGACCTCACTGGGGAACCGCTTCGCGTACAGCCGCGCGTAGAGCCCGCCGAGCGAATGCCCGACCAGCACGTACGGGCCGGGCACACCCGCGCGGCGCAACAGCCCACGCAGGTCGTCGGTCACCTGCGTGCCGCTGCGGGGGAGGTCCACCAGGTCGCTCCAGCCCGTGCCGAGCCGGTCGTAGAGCACGCTCGTGGTGAACTCCGCGACGAGGTTGTGCACGGTCCAGTAGTAGAGGCCGAACATGCCGCCACCGGCCAGGAACACCGCGGGCGGCCCACCGGTGCCGGACCGTGCCCGCATGATGGGACGTGGAACAACGCCCGCGGCGCCGCGTTGTTCCCGGCACGGGTCGACGGAAGGGGCAGGCATGACGGCGAGCACCAGGGACTTCACCCAAGCCTGGCAGGACTGGAAGCTCCAGCGCGAGAAGGAGCTGGCCGATCCCTACGGCTGGCTGGCGCTGGTGTCCCTCGACTGGCTGGACGACGAGCCGCGGAGCTACGGGGACCTGCCCGGGAAGTGGTGGCAGGACGAGGAAGCCGCGTACGTCGACCCTGACGGTGCCGACCTCGAGCACGAGGGCGAGAAGATCACCGGCGTCAAGCGGATCGAGCTGGTGAACAGCGGCGCCGGGACGCGGGTGACGGCCGGGGCCGTCGAAGTGGAGATCGCGAGGCGGTCGGGGTACCTGATCCGCGTGCACGATCCCGAGGCGCCGGTGCTGAAGACGTTCCGCGGTGTGCCGGCGTACGAGCCCGACGAGAAGTGGTCCGTCACCGGGCGGTTCGAGGCGTTCGAGGAGCCGAGGCCGGTCACGGTGGGGGCGGTGGTCGAGGGGCTGTCGCACGTGTACACCGCGCCCGGCAAGGTCCGGTTCACCCACGAAGGCACCGAGTACACGCTCACCGCGTTCAACGGGCGCGAAGGCGGCTTCACGATCCTGTTCACCGACGCCACCAGCGGCGTGACCACCTACGCCGCCAACCGGTCGCTCGCCGTGGACAAGCCGGACGAGAATGGCCGCGTCACGGTGGACTTCACGAGGGCCCGCAACCTGCCCTGCGCGTTCACCGACTTCGCGACCTGCCCGCTGCCGCCCGAGGGCAACCGGCTCCCGTTCGCCGTGGAGGCGGGGGAAAAGCTGCCCTACGAGCGGCAGTAGGCCTCACTCGCCGCGGAACTCGGGGCGACGCTTGGCGCGGAAGGCGGCCAGGCCTTCGGCGAAGTCCTTGGTGGCGAACAACGACGACTGACCGGCCCGCTCCAGCTCGAACGCGCCGTCGAGCTGGGCCAGGGAAGACGCGGCCAGCGCCCGCTTCGTCTGCGCGAAGGAAGCCGTGGGGCCCTCGGCGAGCCGCCGGGTGAGGCGGGCGACCTCCGCGTCGAAGCCGGCGTCCGGCACGACGTGGGAGATCATGCCCCACTCCAGGGCCTGCGGAGCGGCGATGCGCTCGGCCAGCATCGCCATCCGCGCCGCCCGGGCGCGGCCGATGGCGGCGGGCACCAGGGCGGTGGAGCCGCCGTCAGGCATCAGGCCGACGTTGGCGAACGCCAGCAGGAAGTAGGCCGACTCCCGCGCCACGCACAGGTCCGCGGCCAGCGCGAACGAGCAGCCCACGCCCACGGCCGGGCCGTTCACGGCGGCCACCACCGGCTTCGGGATGTCGCGGAACAGGCGGGTGAGCCGGTTGGCGGCGTCGATCGTGCCGGTGTCCGGGTCGGCCTCGATGTCGCGGCCGGCCAGGTCGGCGCCGGCGCAGAAGGCGCGCCCGGCGCCCGTCAGCACGACCACCCGCACGCTCGCGTCCGCCACTGCCTCCGCCACGGCGTCGCCCGCGCGCACGAGCATCGCGGTGGTCACCGCGTTGAGCCGGTCGGGCCGGTCGAACTCGATGCGCAGCGCGGCACCGTCCTGCGCGATCTTCACTGGCACATCAACTGGCGCGGTCAAGGAAGGCCCCTTTCAGGCGAGTCCGGCGTGGTGGCTGACGTACGCCCGGGCGCGCGTCGGGTCGTAGGTACGGGCAATCTGCAGCTTCTCCGCCTCCAGCGAACCTTCCGCGTGCGTGGCGAGCACGGCCTGGTAGCCACCGTAGTCGCGGGCGGTGAGGTCGGCGATGAGGTTCAGCAACCGCAGCCGGGGCTCGGCCGGTACGGCGGCCGCGTAGTACTTCTCCAGCACGGCGCGGATCTCCGGGTTCGCCCAGTCCTCACCACCGGGGCCGGTGGCGAGCAGCCCGCCCGCGAGATCCATGAGCTTCGCCGCCGCGTCGTGGAAGCCGTGCGCGAAGGTGTACTTCGCCGTGTTCACCGCGACGGGGTCGGGCTGCTGGATGCCGTCCTGCCCGGGCCGAGACCGCAGCGCCGCCAGCTCCGCGAGCCCCCGCACGGTCTCGGCGTACGCGATGAGCTGCGTGATCTTGTCCTTCACGTGCCCGGCGCGCGCGATGCCGTTGTACTCCGCGATCAGCGACGCCGAACCCACCAGCAGGTCGAGCAGCGGCAGCTTGTAGTTGATCGCGGTGAACCGGTGGTAGTCCACGAACGCGATCGCCAGCGGTCCCGCCAGTTCCGGGCGCCGGTTCAGGAACACGCGTTCCTTCGGCACGCGCACGTCGTCGAACACCGTCAGGCTCTCGAGCATCTTGTGCTTCGACGACAACGGGAACTCGAACTCGTTGCGCTCGCCGGCGAGGTAGGGCGAGACGTAGATGTTCAGGCCCGGCGTGTCGACCGGGATCGCGAACGACACCGCGTAGTCCGCGTCGTCGGGTCCCATCGCGCGCGTCGGCAGCACGATCAGCTCGTCGGCGTTGGCCGAGTACGACGTGTGGCACTTCGCGCCGCGCACGGTGATCGAGTCGGCGTCCTCGTCGACGATCCTCAGGTACAGGTCCGGGTCGGCCTGCCGGTGCGGCGCGAGCGAACGGTCGCCCTTCACGTCCGTCTGCGCCACGGCCAGCGCCAGGTCGTCGCGGCACACGCGCTCGTGGAACGCCTTCGCGCGCTCCAGCTCCTCACCTTCGAGTGTGCGCAGCAGCGCGAACATCGCGTCGCTGCCCACTTCCTTGAGCACGATGATGCCGCCGCCCAATCGGGAGACGGTCTCGATCAGCTCACCGCGTGCCCGCAGCTGCTCGGCCGAACGCGGCACCCGGTAGAACGCCGAATACCCGTCGGCCACGGCCAGCTCGGGGTGCGACTGCGCGATGCCGAAGCAGTGCGCGGAGTGGTCCACCGCGAGCGTCAGCTCCGGGTGGTCGCCCACGCTCGTCACCCGCTGCCCGCGGTAGAACACGCGCCGGCCGTCCCGCAGCCCGTCCCGGTACTCCTTCGCCGTGCGCAAACCCATGTGTCGTCCGCTTTCCGTGTCGGTGGGGTGGTCAGTTGCCTGCGGCGAGATCACGGCCGATGATCTCCTTCATGATCTCGGTGGTGCCGCCGTAGATCGTCTGGATGCGGGAGTCCACGAAAGCCCGGGCGACGGGGTACTCCAGCATGTAGCCGTAGCCGCCGTGCAGCTGCACGCAGCGGTCGACGACGCGCTTCTGCAGCTCGCTGGCCCACCACTTGGCCTTCGCCGCGTCGACCGCGGTGAGCGTGCCGGCGTTGAGCCCGTGCACGCACGCGTCGAGGTACGCGGCCGTCACGTCGCGCTCGGTGGCGATCTCGGCGAGCACGAAGCGGGTGTTCTGGAAGTCGCCGATCGGCTTGCCGAACGCCGTGCGGCTGAAGCAGTATTCGCGCGTTTCGGCGAACACCGCGTCGATGCTCGCGAGGCTGCCGACGGCGATCGACATGCGCTCGCGCGGCAGCCGTTCCATCAGGTGCGCGAACCCGCGGCCCTCGGTGCCGAGAAGGTTCGCCACCGGCACCCGAACGTCGGAGAAGAACAGCTCCGCGGTGTCCTGCGCGTGCAGGCCGACCTTGTCGAGCTTGCGCCCGCGCGTGAAACCGGGGGTGCCGTCCTCGACCACGATCAGGCTGAACCCGCGCGACCCCGCCGCCGGGTCGGTGCGCGCCACCACGATCACGAAATCGGCGTTGATGCCGCTGGTGATGAACGTCTTCTGTCCATTGAGGACCCATTCGCCGCCGTCGCGCACGGCCGTGGTGCGCACGCCCTGCAGATCGCTGCCCGCGCCGGGCTCGGTCATCGCGATGGCGCCGATCAGCTCGCCGGAAGCCATGCCCGGCAGCCACTTCCGCCGCTGCTCGTCGGTGCCGAGGTCCTGCACATACGGGATGACGATGTCGTCCTGCAGCCCGAAACTCGAGTGCAGCGAAGCCGCCCCGGCCCGCGCCAGCTCCTCCGCCACGACCACGCGGTAGCGGTAGTCGGGCTGCCCGGCGCCGCCGTGCTCCTCCGGCACGGCCAGCCCGATCACGCCCTGCTTGCCGGCGGCGCGCCAGACCTCGCGGTCGATCAGGCGGTCGGCGTCCCACCGGTCGAGGTTCGGCACGACCTCACGCGAGACGAACTCGCGGACCAGTTCGCGGTAGGCGTCGTGGTCGGCGGTGAAGAGCTGGCGCTGCACGGGTGCCCCCTGCGTCGTCGAAAGTTATCTAACGATCGTTAAACACGTCCGCCGCTGTCAAGAGACACGGGTCACTGTATATCTAACGATCGCTAAGTTACCGTCGGTACCGAAACCGTGGGCCGAACAAGGGAGTCCGGATGCTGCGCACGCGCTTCTGCGAGGTTTTCGGGGTGGCGCACCCCATCGTCCAAGGCGGCATGCAGTGGGTGGGCCGCGCGGAGCTCGTGGCCGCCGTGGCGAACGCGGGCGCGCTCGGGTTCCTCACCGCGCTCACGCAGCCGACGCCGGAGGACCTGGCGAAGGAGATCGTCCGCTGCCGGGAGCTCACGGACAAACCGTTCGGGGTGAACCTCACGATCCTGCCGTCGATCAACCCGCCGCCGTACGCCGAGTACCGCGACGTGATCACCGGTTCCGGCGTGCCCGTCGTCGAGACGGCCGGGTTCAACCCCGCCGAGCACCTGCCCGCGTTCCGCGCGGCCGGGGTCAAGGTGCTGCACAAGTGCACCAGCGTCCGCCACGCGGTGAAGGCGCAGGCCCTCGGCGTGGACGGGGTTTCCATCGACGGGTTCGAATGCGCCGGGCACCCCGGTGAGGACGACGTCCCGGGACTGGTGCTGATCGCCGCCGCGGCCGAGCAGGTCACCATCCCGATGATCGCCTCCGGCGGGTTCGCCGACGGCCGCGGCCTCGTCGCCGCCCTCGCGCTCGGCGCCGACGGCGTCAACATGGGCACCCGGTTCCTCGCCACGGCCGAGGCGCCGGTGCACGACAACGTGAAGCAGCGCCTCGTCGAGGCCACCGAGCGCGACACGGAGCTGATCTTCCGGTCGCTGCGCAACACCGCGCGGGTGGCGTCCAACGCCACGAGCCGTGAGGTGGTCGACATCCTCGCGGGCGGCGGTGGTTTCGACGACGTGCGCGACCTGGTGGCGGGCAGCCGCGGGCGCAAGGTGTACGAGACCGGCGACACCGACCTCGGCATCTGGTCCGCCGGTGTCGTGCAGGGACTGGTCCACGACGTGCCGACGGTGGCGGAGCTGGTCTCCCGCATCGTCGCCGAGGCACACGAGATCATCGCCGGCCGCCTGGCCGGCGTGCTGGCCTGAGGAGGACACGGATGGACATCGCGAACACGGTCGCGCTCGTGACCGGCGGGGCGTCGGGGCTGGGCCTGGCCACCGCGAAGGAGCTGCACCGGCGTGGTGCGAAGGTGGTCGTGGTCGATCTGCCCACTTCGGACGGTGCCGCGGTCGCCGCGGAGCTGGCCGGCGTGTTCGCCCCGGCCGACGTGACGAGCGAGGCCGACGTGCGGGCCGCCGTCGACACCGCCGCGTCGCTGGGCGACCTGCGGGTGGTCGTCAACTGCGCGGGCATCGGCAACGCGGTGAAGACCGTCGGCAAGAAGGGCGCGTTCCCGCTGGAGGCGTTCACGAAGGTGGTGTCGGTCAACCTGATCGGCACGTTCAACGTGCTCCGGCTGGCCGCCGAGCGGGTGGCGCAGACCGAACCGGTGGGGGAGGAGCGCGGGGTCATCGTGAACACGGCGTCCGTCGCGGCGTTCGACGGTCAGGTCGGGCAGGCCGCGTACTCGGCGTCGAAGGGCGGGATCGTCGGCATGACACTGCCGATCGCGCGCGACCTGGCCAGCCTCAAGATCCGCGTGATGACCATCGCGCCGGGGCTGTTCCACACGCCGCTGTTCGCCACCCTGCCCGACGAGGCCGTCGAGTCGCTCGGCGCGCAGGTGCCGCACCCGTCCCGGCTGGGCGATCCGGCGGAGTACGCGGCGCTGGCCTGCCACATCGTGGAGAACCCGATGCTCAACGGCGAGACCATCCGGCTCGACGGCGCCATCCGCATGGCCCCGCGCTGAGCCTAGACTCGGCGGGGAAGCTTCCGGACTCGATGGGTGGAACATGGTGCGTGCGCGGGAGGCGGTGGCCTCCGCTTCGGTCTCGATCGAGGTCGAGCCGGGGGCCGATTGGCGGCACTACGACGAGCTGGAGCTGACGCCCCTGCTCGCCGCCGCGCTCGACGCGTTCTACGAGCACGGTTTCCACGGCACGTCGGTGCGCGACATCGTCCGCCGGGTCGGGCAGACCGTGCCCTCGCTGTACTACCACCACGACAGCAAGGAAGGCGCCTTCGTCGCGTTGCTCGACCTGGGCACCGGCGAAGCCGTCAGCCGGGTCATCGCGGCGGCGGCCGACGCGTCCGGCCCGCGTGCGCAGCTGGTCAACGTCGTCGAAGCCGTGGTGCTGCACATGACGCACCGCACGCGGCTGGCCGCACTGGACCTCGAGCTGCGGCACCTCTCGCCGGACTCGCGCAAGCGGTACGCCGCGCGCCGCAAGGAGATCGAGACCGTCCTGACCGGCATCATCGAGGACGGCGCGCGCGAGGGGGTGTTCACCGTGGCCCACCCCGAGGAGACCGTGCGCGCAGTGCTCGGCATGTGCCAGTCGATCGCGCGCTGGTACCAGCCCGGCGGGCCGCTGAAGCCCGAAGAGCTCGCCGAACGGTACGTGGACCTGGCGCTGCGCACCGTCGGCGCGCGGGCGGTGAAGCGCAAGCGCTGAGGCGCGTCACGGACGCGGTGCGGGCTCCAGGTACAGGGTGCGCCAGATGACCTCGGTCATGGAGTCGGCCAGCGCGCCGTCCTCGGACTCCGGGGTGAAGCGCAGCGTCTGGTGACACGTGCGCTCGACCATCCACGTGAGCGCGGAAGCCGTGGCGCGCACGGGCATCGGGGCGATCGTGCCGGCGGCCTGGCCGCGTTCGATGATCGCCGCGATGGCATCGACGAGGCCGTCCATGATGCCGCGGTAGAGCTCGTCGACCTCGGAGTCGTAGGCCGCCATCTCGATCACGGCGTAGAGCACCGAACGGTGGTCCCGGTAGCGGGCGATGATCTCCGTGATCGACGCCCGCAGGTCCTCGGGGTCGCGCGCGTCGGCGCTGTTCCACCAGCGTTGCGCGGCCTCGGTGAGGTCGGCGAACACGTGCTGGGCGAACAGCCGCAGCAGCTGGCCCTTGTCCTCGAAGTAGACGTAGAACGTAGCGCGCGAGATACCGCCCTCCGACGCCAGGCGGTCGACGCTCAGCTCGGTGAACGTGAGTCCCTCGCCCATGAGGCGCTCGGTGGCCTCCAGCAACTGGCGGCCGAGGGTCTCCCGGCGCTGCTGCTTGCGAGCGGTCTGGGGCTTGCGGGTCACCGACGGCATCCAGCCTCCTTGTCCTCGCTCTCACCCTACCGGCTCGCCGCTCGAATTGACTGGACAGAGAATCCAGACATACTGTCTTGACAACATGTGAGCTGGGCCATACGCTCAACTTAACGAACGCTAGATAGCTCTCCCGAGGTCACAGTCGACCGGTTCGGGCGCCCGCGGCGCACCGGTCGGCTCCCCGTCCGGTTCCCCTGCCAGGAGCGCCCATGTACCCCGGTGTCCACGCCGAGCAGTTCCCCGACAAGCCCGCCGTCGTCGTGGCGGGCGGCGAGGTGCTCACGTACGGGCAGCTGGAGGAGCGTTCGGCGCGGCTGGCGCGCTACTTGCACGAAGCGGGCCTGCGCCGCGGCGACCACATCGCGCTCCTTTCGGGAAATGACCCGAAAGTGTTCGAGGTCTACTGGGCCGCGCTGCGCTCGGGCCTCTACATCACGGCCGTGAACCGGCACCTGTCGCCGGCCGAGGTCGCCTACATCGTCGACGACTGCGGCGCCGAGGCGCTGATCGTGTCCGCCGGGCTCGCCGACGTGGCCGAGGCTGTCGTCGCCGACACGCCGAAGGTGCGCATCCGCCTGGCCTACCGCGGGAGCGCGGCCGGCTACGAGTCCTATGAGGACGCGCTGGCGAGCGTCTCGGCCGAGCCGTTGCCGGAGCAGCCGCGCGGCATGGACATGCTCTACTCGTCCGGCACCACGGGCCGGCCCAAGGGCATCAAGCCGCCGCTGCCCGAGCGCCGGGTCGACGAGCCGGGTGACGTCTACACCGCGGTTTTCGGTCCCCTGTACGGCTTCGGCCCCGACACGGTCTACCTCTCGCCCGCGCCGGTCTACCACGCGGCGCCGCTGCGGTTCGGCGGTGTGGTGCAGGCGCTGGGCGGCACGGTGGTGCTGATGGAGCGGTTCGACGCGGAGCAAGCGCTTTCCGCGATCGAGACCCACCGCGTGACACACAGCCAGTGGGTGCCGACGATGTTCGTCCGCATGCTCAAGCTCCCCGAAGCCACGCGCGCGAAGTACGACCTGTCGAGCCAGCGCGTGGCCGTCCACGCCGCGGCGCCGTGCCCGGTCGACGTCAAGCGCGCCATGATCGACTGGTGGGGCCCGGTCCTGCACGAGTACTACTCGTCCACCGAGGGCAGCGGCATCACGTTCATCGACAGCGAGCAGTGGCTGCGCAAGCCGGGCTCGGTCGGGCCGGCCGGCGTCGGCGTGATCCGGATCTGCGGCGAGGACGGCGAAGAGGTGCCGGCGGGCGGCATCGGCACCGTCTACTTCGAACGCGACGCGCTGCCGTTCGCCTACCACAACGACCCGGGCAAGACCGCCGAGGCGCAGCACCCGGAGCACCCGACGTGGACCACCACGGGTGACGTCGGGTACGTCGACGAGGACGGTTTCCTCTTCCTCACCGACCGCAAGGCCTTCATGATCATCTCCGGCGGGGTGAACATCTACCCGCAGGAGATCGAGAACGCGCTGACGCTGCACCCGAAGGTGCTCGACGTCGCCGTGGTCGGCGTGCCCGACCCGGAGATGGGCGAGGCGGTGCAGGCGTTCGTCGAACCCGCGGGCGAGGCCGCGCCCGGGCTCGGCGACGAGCTGCGCGAGTACCTGCGCGAGCGCATCGCGCACTACAAGGTCCCCCGGGCGTTCACGTTCGTGGACCGGCTGCCCCGCACTCCCACCGGAAAGCTCGTCAAGGGCGAGCTCACCCGCTGACCGACCACCTCGGACTCACCAGGAGCGAGAAGACCATGCAGATCAAGGCCGCGGTGCTGCGCGCCGCCGACGGGCCCTACCGGATCGAGGACGTCGAGCTGCCCGCACCGGGCGCGGACCAGGTGCTGGTGCGCATCGCCGGCGCCGGGCTGTGCCACACGGACCTGCTGCCGCGCGCGCCGGGTTTCCTGGCGGCGCCGCCGATCATCACCGGCCACGAGGGCTCGGGGATCGTCGAGGCCGTGGGTGCCGACGTGACGAGCCTGGCGCCGGGTGACCACGTGGTGCTGTCGTTCGACTTCTGCGGCCACTGCGCCAACTGCGTCGCCGGGCACCCGTCGTACTGCGAGACGTTCTTCCCGCGCAACCTCACCGGCCACGACCCGGACGGCGAGCAGCCCGTGCTCGACGCCGCCGGCGAGGCCGTGGCGGCGCGCTGGTTCGGGCAGTCGTCGTTCGCGTCGCACTCGGTGGTCGCGGCGCGCAACGCGGTGAAGGTCGACCCGGAGCTGCCGCTGGAGCTGCTCGGCCCGCTCGGCTGCGGCATCCAGACCGGCGCGGCCTCGGTGTTCAGCGCGCTCGGCGTGGAGCCCGGCACGAGTTTCGTCGTGTTCGGCGCCGGCGGCGTGGGCCTGTCCGCGGTGATGGCCGCGCGGGTGGCCGGTGCCGCGCGGATCGTCGCCGTGGACCTCAACCCGCGCCGGCTGGAGCTGGCGAAGGAGCTCGGCGCCACGCACACCGTCGACGGCGCCGCGGCCGACCTGGTCGAGCAGCTGCTGGCGGCCACCGGCGGCGCTCAGTACACCTTGGACACCACCGGCGTGCCCTCGGTGATCACCACGGCGATCGCGGTGCTGCGCCCCACCGGCACCTGCGGGCTCGTGGGCGTGCAGCAGGGCGACCTGGTGCTCGACCCGACGGCGCTCGCCGTGGGCCGCAACGTGATGGGAATCCTCGAGGGCGACGCCGTGCCGCAGGTGATGATCCCGCGGCTGATCGAGCTGTGGCGCCAGGGCCGGTTCCCGTTCGACCGGCTCGTGGAGACGTTCCCGTTCGAGGAGATCAACGAAGCCGAGCAGGCGAGCCTGAAGGGCGAGGTCGTGAAGCCCGTCCTGGTTCCCGCCGCGCGGAAGGAGTGAGCACGTGAAGATCGTCGTGGACCGCGCCCGCTGCACCGGGCTGGGCATCTGCGAATCGTTCGCGCCCGAGGTGTTCGAGGTGGACGACAACGGTGACCTGGTGGTGTCGTCCGAGACCGTGCCCGACGGGCTCGAGTCCGAAGTGGAGCAAGCCGTGACGGGCTGCCCGACCGAGGCGCTGAGGCTTGAAAAGTGACGGGGCTCGAGAAGTGACCCGTCTCGTCGTGGTCGGTGCCTCCCTGGCCGGGTTGCGGGCCGTGGAGGGCGCCCGCAAGGCCGGGTTCACCGGGTCCGTCACGCTCGTCGGCGCCGAGGAACACCTGCCGTACGACCGGCCGCCGCTGTCGAAGGCGTTCCTCGACGGCCCGGTCGCCGCGCCGGTGTTCCGCGAGGAGCAGGTGCTGCGTGACGAGCTGGGGGTCGAGCTGGTGCTCGGCACCCGGGCGCACGCCCTGGATCCGGCCGGGCGCGTGGTGCACGCGGGCGAGGGCGAAATCCCCTACGACGGCCTCGTGATCGCCACCGGCGCGACCGCCCGCACGCTGCCCGGCACGAGCCACCTGGCCGGCGTGCACACGCTGCGCACGCTCGACGACGCGCTCGCCGTGCGCGCGGCCCTCGACGCCGGCTCGCGCACGGTCGTGATCGGCGCCGGGTTCATCGGCTCGGAAGTCGCCTCGGCGGCGCGCAAACGCGGCCTGCCGGTGACCGTGGTGGAGGCGGCGCCGACGCCGTTGCTGCGCGCGATCGGTGCCATGGGCGAACCGTGCTCGGCGCTGCACCGCGCGAACGGCACGGACCTGCGCTGCGGTGTCGCCGTGACCGGGGTCGAGGGCCGCGGCCGCGTCGAGCGCGTGCGGCTGGCCGACGGCACCACACTCGACGCCGGCCTCGTCGTGGTCGGTGCCGGCGCGGTCCCGGCCACGGACTGGCTCGCGGGCAGCGGGCTCACGCTGGAGGACGGCGTGGTGTGCGACGAGACGCTCGCGACGGGGCTGCCGGGCGTCTACGCCGCGGGTGACGTCGCCCGGTGGGCCAACCCGTTGTTCGGCCGGGCCATGCGCCTGGAGCACTGGAGCAGCGCCGCGGAGCAGGGGGCCGCGGCGGGCGTTGCTGCCGCGCTGCCGGGGACGGCCAAGCCGTACGAGACCGTGCCCTACTTCTGGTCGGACTGGTACGACGCCCGCATCCAGTTCGCCGGCGTGCCCGACGCCGACGAGATCCGGGTGGTGCTGGGCGATCCGGACGAGGGCCGGTTCGTCGCGCTGTACCGCTCCGGCGACCGCCTCACCGGCGTGCTCGCGGTGAACAAGCAGCGGGAGATCATGAAGTTCCGGGCCCTCATCGCACGCCGCACCGACTGGTCCGGCGCGCTCGACTTCGCCGCCCGGCGGCGGGAACCCGTGTCCGAAGGAGTGCGCTGATGCACGAACACGAAGCCCTGTACGTCGACGGCGCGTGGGTGCGCCCGGCCGGCGGTGCCACGCTCGCCGTGGTCTCGCCGGACACCGAGGAACGCATCGGCACGGTGCCGCTCGCCGGGGAGCCCGAAGTGGACGCCGCCGTCGCCGCGGCCGGCCGCGCGCTGCGGTCCGCGGAGTGGGGCGGGCTCACGCCGGAAGCCCGGTCCGGGTTGCTGATGGCGTTCGCCGAGGAGCTGGGCAAGAACGTGGCCCAGCGCGCCGAGCTCACCACGATCCAGAACGGCATGCCGATCACCGTCGCCACCGCGGCCGAGGGGGCCGGCCCGGTCGGGATCCTGCAGTACTACGCCGCGCTCGGGGCCGCGCCCGCCGAGGCGCGCCGGCCGCGGCTGGACGGGCAGGGCGTCACCGTGGTGCGCAAGGAGCCGGTCGGCGTGGTCGCGCTCGTGGTGCCGTGGAACTTCCCGCAGGTGCTCACGATGTTCAAGCTCGCGCCGGCCCTGGCCGCGGGCTGCACCGTGGTGCTCAAGCCGTCGCCCGAGACCACTTTGGACGCTCTGGAACTGGCGGCCACCGCCGAACGCGCCGGCCTGCCCGCGGGCGTGCTCAACGTGATCTCCGGCGGCGCCGACATCGGCGAGTACCTCGTGGCACACCCCGGTGTGCAGAAGGTCGCGTTCACCGGGTCCACCCCCGTGGGCCGCAAGATCGGCGAAGCCTGCGGCCGCCTGCTGCGCCCGGTGACGCTGGAGCTGGGCGGGAAGTCGGCCGCGATCGTGCTCGACGACGCCGACCTGGCGGCCACCGTGCAGGGCCTGGCCACCGCCAGCCTGCTCAACAACGGCCAGACGTGCTACCTCTCCACGCGCATCCTCGCCCCGCGCTCGCGCCACGACGAGGTCGTCGCCGCGCTGTCGGGGCTGGCGTCGGCGCTGACCGTCGGCGACCCGCTCGACCCCGGCACGCACGTCGGCCCGCTCGTCAGCGACAAGCAGCGGCGCAAGGTCGAGGAGTACGTGGCGGTGGGCCGACAGTCCGGCGCCACGCTGGCGGCCGGCGGCGGGCGGCCCGATCGCGACCGGGGCTGGTACGTGCAGCCGACCGTGTTCGGCGGCGTCGACAACGGCAGCCGGATCGCGCGCGAGGAGATCTTCGGCCCGGTGCTCACCGTGATCCCGTACACCGATGTCGACGAAGCGGTCTCTATCGCCAATGACTCCGATTACGGCCTCGGCGGCACCATCTGGACCTCCGACGTGGAGAAGGGCCTCGACGTGGCGCGCCGCGTGGAGACCGGCAGCGTCGGCGTGAACTTCTACGACCTCGACCTGGGCGCCCCGTTCGGCGGCGTGAAGGCCAGTGGCGTCGGCCGCGAGCTCGGCCCGGAGGGCCTGGCCGCCTACCAGCAGCTCAAGTCCGTCTACTTGGGACAGGAGATCCCCGCATGACCGCCATCGTGACCCCGCAGCAGCGCGAGTACGACGAGATCGACCTTTCGTCGCGGGCCTTCTGGTCGACCCGCGCCGCCGACCGCGAGCGCAGTTTCGCCACGCTGCGCCAGGCACGTCCGGTGTCCTGGCACCGGCCGGTCGAGGACGCGCTGATGGAGGACCCCGAGGACCCCGGCTACTGGGCCGTGGTCCGCCACGCCGACATCGTCGACGTGAGCCGCCGCAGCGACGTGTTCGTGTCCGGCCAGGGCGTGATGTTCGAGAACATCCCCGAGGAGATGCTCGAGGCGTCGCAGTCGTTCCTGGCGATGGACGCGCCGCGGCACACGAAGATCCGCAAGCTCGTCAGTGCCGCGTTCACGCCGAAGCAGGTGCGCCGCATCGAGGAGCAGATCAAGGCCAACGCCCGCGACATCGTGCGCGAGCTGGCCGAAGCGGGCAGCGGCGCCGACTTCGTGCGCCAGTGCTCCGGGCAGCTGCCGATCCGCACGTTGTCGGACATGGTCGGCATCCCGGAGTCCCACCGCGAGAGCGTGGCCCACGCCGCGGACGCGTCGGTGTCCTGGGCCGACCCGGTCTACCTCGCCGGGCGCGACCCGATCGACATGATCTTCGAGGCCCAGATGACGCTGCACGGCGTGGCGTTCGAGATGGCCGAGCACCGCCGGGCCCACCCGGCCGAGGACCTGATGACCAACCTCGTGCAGGCCGAAGTGGACGGTGAGCGGCTCACCGACGAGGAGATCGCGGCCTTCTTCGTGCTGCTGTCGGTGGCGGGCAACGACACCACCCGCCAGACCACCAGCCACACGCTGCGCGCGCTCACCGACCACCCGGAGCAGCGCGAGTGGCTGATGGCCGACTTCGACGGCCGCATCGGCAGCGCGCTCGAGGAGTTCGTCCGCTGGGCCTCGCCGGTGATGACGTTCCGCCGCACGGCCGTCGCCGACTTCGAGCTGGGCGGGCAGCGGATCAGCACCGGCGACAAGGTGGTGATGTTCTACGCGTCCGGCAACTTCGACCCCGAGGTGTTCGACGAGCCCGGCCGCTTCGACCTCAGCCGCAGCCCCAACCCGCACGTGAGCTTCGGCGGGGGCGGCGCGCACTTCTGCCTCGGCAACCAGGTCGCCAAGGCCCAGCTGCGCGCCCTGTTCGGCGAGCTGCTGCGCACCCTGCCGGCCATCACGGCCGGCGAGCCCGACTACCTGGCCGGGAACTTCGTGCACGCCGTGCGCGCCATGCCCTGCTTCTTCTGAGACCACGTTCCCGAACAGACCGGAGGCCAGCCATGCCCGCGTTCAGCAAGCCCGAAGAGATCTACCAGTACATCGGCGGCATCTTCGAAACCGCGTTCGCCGACGCCGACCTCGCCGCCAAGCTCGCGGGCACCGGACTGGTGCTGAAGATGGTGTGCACCAACCCCGAGTCCGCGCTGCTGATCGACACGCAGAACCGCCGCGTGACCGGCGACGCGTTCGACGCCCCGGCCGACGCGACCATGACGATGGACAGCGAGGTCGCCAACGGCTACTGGCAGGGCAAGGTGAACCTCACGTTCGCCATGGCCCGCGGCAAGGTCAAGGTGGACGGTCCGGTGTCGAAGCTGATCAAGCTCGCCCCGCTGTCGAAGAAGCTTTTCCCCGTGTACGTCGAAAAGCTGCGCGCCGACGGGCGCGAGGACCTGATCGTCGGCTGAGCCGGGAAGGGCGAGCACAACGGTGGGTGCGGAAGTCGTCGTCGAGGGCCTGACGAAGTCGTTCGGGCGCCAGACGATCTGGCGGGACGTGACCCTCACCCTGCCCCCGGGTGAGGTGTCCGTCCTGCTGGGTCCCTCGGGAACCGGGAAGTCGGTGTTCCTCAAGTCGCTGATCGGGCTGCTCAAGCCCGACCGCGGCCGCTGCGTGGTCGACGGCGTCGACGTGGTCACCTGCTCGGAGCACCGCCTCTACGAGGTGCGCAAGCTGTTCGGGGTGCTGTTCCAGGACGGCGCGCTGTTCGGCTCGCTGACCTTGTTCGACAACATCGCGTTCCCGCTGCGCGAGCACACCCGCAAGTCGGAGACGGAGATCCGGCGGATCGTGCACGAGAAGCTGGAGCTCACGGGCCTGGCCGGCGCCGACCGCAAGCTGCCCGGCGAGATCTCCGGCGGCATGCGCAAACGCGCCGGGCTGGCCCGCGCGCTCGTGCTCGACCCGGAGATCGTGCTCGTCGACGAGCCCGACTCCGGCCTGGACCCGGTGCGCACCACCTACATCTCGCAGCTGTTCCTCGACGTCAACGCCCAGAGCGACGCGACGTTCCTCATCGTCACGCACAACATCAACCTCGCCCGGACCGTGCCCGACAACCTCGGCATGCTCTTCCGCCGCGAGCTGGTGATGTTCGGGCCGCGCGAAGTGCTGTTGACCAGCGAGGAGCCGGTGGTCCGCCAGTTCCTCAACGGCCGCATGGACGGCCCGATCGGCATGAGCGAGGAGAAGGACTCGGCGACCATGGCCGCGGAACGCGCGAAGTTCGCGGCCGGGCACCACGCCGGTGGTGTCGAGGAGGTCGCCGGCATCCCGCCGCAGATGCAGCCCGCGCCCGGTCTGCCGGCGCGGCCGGGTGAGGTGCGGCGCAAGGAACGCGTGCTGCGCCTGCTGCCGACGCTGCCCGAAGCGGCGCAGGACGGGATCCTCGCGTCGCTCACCCCCGAGGAACGGCGCCGCCACGGCGTGGCCCGCCTGGACCGTCTGGACGGCGTGGACCGCGTCGACCGCGTCGACCGCGTGGACGAGGGCCGCCACCGCGTCGAGGAGGTCTCGTGAGCACCACGTGGACGTTTCCCGGCTCGCGCGCGTTCGGCCACACCGGCCGGATGTTCGCCCTCGGTCTCGACGTGCTGCGGCTCGTGCCGCGCCGGCCGTTCCAGACGCGCGAGTTCGTGGGCCAGTTCTGGTTCGTGGCCAGTGTGTCGATCCTGCCGAGCGCGCTGGTGGCGATCCCGTTCGGCGCGGTGATCGCCTTGCAGCTCGGTTCGCTGACCAAACAGCTGGGCGCGCAGTCGTTCACCGGTGCCGCCGGGGTGCTGGCCACGGTGCAGCAGGCCGCGCCGATCGTGACCGCGCTGATCATCGCGGGAGCCGGAGGAAGCGCTGTCTGCGCGGACCTGGGCGCGCGCACCATCCGCGAGGAGATCGACGCGATGAAGGTGCTGGGCGTCTCGCCGGTCCAGCGCCTGGTCGTGCCGCGCGTGCTGGCCATGGTCGGCGTCGCCGTGCTCCTCAACGGCCTGGTCAGCATCGTCGGCGTCGCCGGCGGGTACGTCTTCAACGTCTTCCTCCAGGACGGCACACCCGGTGCCTACCTGGCGAGCTTCAACGCGCTGGCACAGCTGCCCGACCTGTGGGTGAGCGAGCTCAAGGCGTTCATCTTCGGGTTCACCGCCGGGATCGTGGCCTGCTACCGCGGGCTGCACCCCTCGGGCGGGCCCAAGGGGGTCGGCGACGCGGTGAACCAGGCCGTGGTCATCACCTTCCTGCTGCTGTACTTCGCCAACTTCGTGATCACCACGATCTACCTGCAGGTCGTTCCCGCGAAGGGGAGCTGATGACGACCACCACGCGCGCCCTGCGCGAAGACTTCCTCGGCCTGGCCGGCGTCCCCGTGCGCTCGCTCGACCGGCACGGGGACGAGCTGTGGTTCTACCTGCGCGCGCTGCTGTGGACCCCGCGCACGTTGCGCCGCTACCCGCGCGAGATCACGCGCCTGCTGTCGGAGGTCAGCTTCGGCACCGGCGCGCTGGCCGTGATCGGCGGGACGGTGGGCGTGATGATGGCGCTGAGCCTGTTCGTCGGCACGGTCGTGGGCCTGCAGGGCTACGCGGCGCTGAACCAGATCGGCACCGCCGCGTTCACCGGGTTCGTGTCCGCGTACTTCAACACGCGCGAGATCGCGCCACTGGTCGCGGGCATCGCGCTCTCGGCGACGGTCGGGTCCGGCTTCACCGCGCAGCTGGGCGCGATGCGGATCTCCGAGGAGATCGACGCGCTCGAGGTGATGGGCATCCCGAGCCTGCCCTTCCTCGTCACCGCGCGGATGATCGCCGGGTTCGTGGCGATCATCCCGCTCTACGCGCTGGGGCTGCTGAGCTCCTACGTCGCCTCGCGCGAGATCACGGTGGTCCTCAATGGACAGTCAGCTGGGACGTACGACCACTACTTCGACCTGTTCCTGCCACCGGGGGACGTGTTGTGGTCCTTCGGCAAGGTGCTGGTGTTCGCGGTGGTGCTGATCCTCATCCACTGCTACCACGGTTACACCGCGAACGGCGGGCCCGCCGGGGTCGGCGTGGCCGTGGGCAAGGCCGTGCGCAGCGCGATCGTGACGGTGGTCGTGCTGAACTTCTTCCTCAGCCTCGCCATCTGGGGCACCACCACGACCGTGCGGATCGCGGGATGACCGCCGAGCGCGGGCGCCTGCCCGCCGTGCCCCGGCGCCTGATGGGGCTGGCCTACTTCGCCGCGATCCTCGCCTTCCTGGGCCTGACGATCGCCGCCTACGACAAGGTGTTCACGTCCGTCACCACGGTGACGCTGCGCGCGGGACACATCGGCAACCAGCTCACCCGGCTCGCCGACGTGAAGCTGCGCGGCGTTCTCGTGGGGGAGGTGCGCGACATCAGCACCTCCGGCGACGGCACCTCGCTCACCCTGGCGCTGGACCCGGCGCAGGCCGGCCTGATCCCCGCGGACGTGACCGCGCGGCTGCTGCCGAAGACGCTCTTCGGCGAGCGCTACGTCGACCTCGTCGAGCCGGCTCACCCCACGAGCGCGCGGCTGGCCGAGGGCGCGGTGATCCACCAGGACACCAGCGCCGAGGCCGTGGAGCTCAACCAGATCCTCGACAAGCTGATGCCGGTGCTGCAGGCCGTGCAGCCGCAGAAGGTCTCGACCACGCTCAGCGCGGTGTCCGACGCGCTGGACGGCCGCGGCGAGCAGCTCGGGCAGACGTTGACGCGGCTCGGTGACTACGTGCACCGGATCAACCCGTCGGTGCCCGACCTGACGGCCGACCTCGCCGCCCTGCCCGGCGTCGCGGACACCTACGCCCAGGCCGCGCCGGATCTGCTGCAGGCGCTGAGCGACCTCACCACGACCACGAAAACGATTGCGCAGCAACAGGACTCGTTGCGCTCGCTGTACTCCGACCTCACCACCACGGGCCTGAACCTGCGCGACTTCCTCGCCGCCAACAAGGACAACCTGATCCGCGTCACGAGCGATTCGCGCCCGACGCTGCACCTGCTGGAGCGCTACGCGCCCGAGTACCCGTGCCTGACCAAGCAGCTCGCCGATTTCGGCCCGAAGCTCAACGACGTCTGGGGCGGCGCTGCCGGCGACCACAAGCTGCACCTGACGATCGAGATCGCCAACAGCCGCGGCAAGTACGTGCCCGGGCAGGACACGCCGGCCTACGACGAGCACCGCGGCCCGCGCTGCTACTCGATGCCGCCGGGGGAGAAGGCGCCGCAGTACCCCGAGGGCCGGCCGATCCAGGACGGCTCGTCGCCCGTCGGCGGCGGCGCCTCACTGGCCAACTCGGGGGCGGAGCAGCAGCTGCTGTCGGCGCTGCTGGCGCCGCAGCTGGGCGTGCCGCAGACCGAGGTGCCGTCGTGGAGCTCGCTGCTCGTCGGCCCGCTGTACCGGGGAACGGAGGTGACCGTCCGATGAGGAGCCTCACGCCGACGCTGCTCAAGATCGCCGTGTTCGTCACCGTCACCGTGCTCACCACGGCGCTGCTGGCATTCACGATCGGCAACATCACGTTCTCGAGCGAGTCGAGCTACCGCGCGGTGTTCTCCGACGTGACCGCGCTCAACACCGGCGACGACGTGCGCATCAACGGCGTGCGCGTCGGCTCGGTGTCCGAGATCGGGATCACGGACCGGAAGCTGGCGCTCGTCGAGTTCACCGTGGACAGCCGGCGCAAGCTGCCGGCCGCGGTGCACGCCGAGATCAAGTACCGCAACCTGGTGGGGCAGCGCTACATCGCGCTGGAACGCGACTCCGCCGCGCCCGGCCCGGTCCTGGCGGCCGACGCGACCATCCCGCTCGCGCAGACGACGTCGGCGCTCAACCTGACCGTGCTGTTCAACGGGTTCAAGCCGTTGTTCCAGGCCCTCTCGCCCGACGACGTGAACAGCCTGTCCTTCGAGCTGATCCAGGTGCTGCAGGGCGAGGGCGGCACGATCACCTCGCTGCTGCAGCACACGGCGTCGCTCGCGTCGACCATCGCGGGCAAGGACGAGGTGATCGGGCGAGTGATCGACAACCTGAACTCGGTGCTCGACACCGTCACCAGCCACGGCGACCAGCTCTCCGGCCTGGTCACGACCGTGCAGCAGCTGGTGTCCGGCCTGGCCGCGGACCGCAAGCCGATCGGCGACTCGGTCAGCGCGCTCGCCGACGTCAGCGACTCCGTGTCCGGGTTGCTGGCGCAGGGGCGGGAGCCGCTGAAACGCGACATCGCGGGCCTCGGCTCGCTCGCGGCGAACCTCAACCAGGGCCAGGACCTCGTGCAGCAGTTCCTGCGGCACCTGCCCGAGAACGCCGCCAAGATCACGCCGACCGCGACGTACGGGTCGTGGTTCAACTTCTACGCCTGCCAGGTCACCGGCCAGGTCGGCATCAGCTCCCTCGACGTGGAGGTCCCGGTGCTGCCGGTGCCGACCACGCAGCAGCCGGCGAGGTGCACGCGGTGAAGGCCTTCGAAGAACGCCACCCGGTCCCGATCGGCATCGTCGGGGTGGTCGTGATCCTGCTCGGCAGCCTCGCCGCGTACTTCTACGAGGACCTGCCGGTGATCGGCGACGGCACACGCTACTCGGCCGAGTTCTCCGAGGCGGCCGGGCTGGCCTCCGGTGACGAGGTGCGGATCGCCGGGGTGAAGGTCGGTGCCGTCAAGGACGTTTCGCTGGAGCACGACCACGTGCGCGTGGCCTTCACCGCGAAGAACGCGTGGGTGGGCGACCAGACGTCGGCGTCGATCCAGATCAAGACCCTGCTGGGCCAGAAGTACCTCGCGCTCGACCCCGAGGGCACCTCGCCGCTCGACCCGGACGTGGCGATCCCCCGCTCGCGCACGGTGTCGCCCTACGACGTGACGACGGCGGTCGAGCACCTGTCGGACACCGTCGGGCAGATCGACACGCGGCAGCTGGCGCAGAGCTTCACCACGATCTCCGACGCGTTCCGCGGCACACCGGAATCGCTGAAGGAGGCGCTGGGCGGGCTGTCCGCGCTGTCGCAGACGGTGTCCTCGCGCAACCAGCAGCTGGCCGCGCTGCTGGCGAGCACCCGTCAGGTGAGCGGCATCCTCGCCGACCGCGACGAGCAGTTCCAGAAGCTGCTGTCGGACGGAAACCTGCTGCTGGGCGAGATCCAGGCGCGCGAGCAGGCGATCGCGGCGCTGCTCTCGGGCGCGCAGTCGCTCGCCATGCAGGTGAGCGGGCTGGTGCAGGACAACGAGGCGCAGCTGAAACCCGCGCTCGACCAGCTGAACCAGGTGACCACGCTGCTCGAGAACAACCAGGACAACCTGGCGGCGGGCCTGCGCAACCTCGCGCCGTTCTACCGGGTCTTCACCAACACCCTGGGCAACGGCCGCTGGTTCGACACCTACGCGTGCGGTGTGGTCCCGCCGAACGTGAACCTCGATCTCCTCGTCGTGAACCCCGAGGGCTGCCTGCCGGCGGGGACCAACTCCGGCGTGCCGGGAGGTAACTGATGGGTTTCGTCGGTGCGGTGCGTCGGCACGCGTTCCGCTACGCCGTGGTCGCCGTCGTGCTGGGGCTGGTGGCCGCGACGGGCCTGTGGTGGCTCTCGTCGCGGCCGGGTGACCGGCAGTTCACCGCGTACTTCGCGCGCGCCATCGGCGTGTACCCGGGCAACGACGTGCGCGTGCTCGGGGTGAAGGTGGGCAGTGTCGAGAGCGTGACGCCGCGGGCGGCGGACGTGCAGGTGGTGCTGTCGGTGTCCGGCGACGTGGCGGTGCCGTCCGGGGCGCGTGCGGTCGTGGTCGCGCCGAGCCTGGTCGCGGACCGGTATGTGCAGCTCACGCCGGTGTACCAGGGCGGCCCGGTGCTCGCCGACGGGGCCGTGATCCCGCGGGAGCGCACCGTGACGCCGGCCGAGATCGACCAGCTGTACCAGAGCCTCGACCAGCTGAGCACCGCGCTCGGGCCGAAAGGCGCCAACTCCGGCGGCGCGCTGACCGACGTGCTCGACACCGCCGCGAAGAACCTCGACGGCACCGGCGAGACGATCAACCAGACGCTGCACGACCTCAGCAGCCTGAGCAAGACGTTGTCGGACAACAGCGGCGACCTGTTCAGCACCGTGGACAACCTGCAGAAGTTCACCACCACGCTCGCCCGCAGCGACGGCCAGTTCCGCGAGCTGACCGGCCGGCTGTCCGACGCGTCGGGCTTCCTGGCCGGGCAGAAGGACCAGCTCGCGGCCGCGTTGTCCACTTTGAGCGGAGCGCTGGACCGGGTGCGCGGGTTCATCCAGGACAACCGCTCGGGGATCAAGTCCAATGTGGACAACCTGGCGGCGGTGACGCAGGTGCTCTCGGACCAGCGCGCGTCGCTCGCGGAGATCCTGGACGTCGCGCCGCTGGCGTTGAACAACCTCGTCAACGCGTACAACGAGACCAGCGGCACCCTCGACGCGCGGCTCGACATCAACGAGCTGACCTCGCCGCCGCTGGTCACCGTGTGCAAGCTCGTGCGGCAGAGCACCCCGAAGCAGCTGCCCGCCACGCTCGCCGACGCGTGCGACCGGCTCGCACCCATTCTCAACGGCGTGGTGCCGCTGCCGTCGGGCGCGCAGGTGCTCAACGGCCTGCAGACCGGGAACCTGCCGCTGCCGCTCGTGACCGCCCGAGGCGCCCGATGAACCGGTTCCGCGTGCTCGCCCTGGGTTCGGTCTGCCTGCTGGTGTCCGGCTGCGGCGCGGGCGACTACTCCGGGCTGTACGACGCGCCGTTGCCCGGCGGTGCCGACACCGGCGACCACCCGTACCACGTGACCGTGCAGTTCCCCGACGTGCTGGACCTCGTGCCGCACGCCGCGGTGAAGGTGGACGACGTGCCCGTCGGCAGCGTGGACTCCGTCGACCTCGGCGACGACGGCTGGACGGTGCAGGTGCGCCTGACGGTGAACGGCGACGTGCACCTGCCCGCCAACGCCGACGCGCAGCTCGTGCAGTCGAGCCTGCTGGGGGAGAAGTACGTGGCGCTTTCCCCGCCCGCCACGGGCCAACCGGCCGGCACGCTCGCCGACGGCGCCGTGATCACCGCCGACCGCACCAACCGCTACCCCGAGGTGGAGGAGGTGCTCGGCGCGCTGTCGCTGCTGCTCAACGGCGGGGGAGTGGAGCAGATCCGCACCATCAGCCAGGAAGTGACCAAGGCGCTGAAGGGCAACGAAGGCGAGTTGCGCGGACTGCTGTCCAGTGTGGACTCCCTCGTGTCCGCCCTCGACGCCCAGCGCGGCACGATCGTGCGCGCGCTCGACGGGCTCGACCGGCTCGCCACCACGCTCGAGGGCCAGCGCGACAACCTCGGCCGCGCGCTCTCGGACCTCGGGCCCGGACTGCAGGTGCTGGAGCAGCAACGCGGGCAGCTCGTCGGGATGTTGCAGGCGCTGACGTCGTTGTCGGGCGTCACGGTCGACACGGTTCGGCGCAGCCAGGCCGACCTCGTCGCCGACCTGCGCTCGCTCGGGCCGACGCTGGAGCAGCTCACCAAGACCGGGCAGGACATTCCGCGCAGCCTCGACTACCTGCTGACGTTCCCGTTCAACACCAAGTCGCTGGACTCGATCCGCGGGGACTACACGAACTTCACCGCGAAACTCGACCTGGACCTCGACTCGGTGCTGCCGAACATCCTGGGCGCGCCGCGGCTGCCGATCTCGGTGCTGGGTTCGCGGTCGCTGCCGCCGGGTTCACCCGTGCTGCCGTTGCCGGGCACGGCCGTCCCGTCGGGCCCCTCGGCGCCGCCGCCCGCCGCGCCGGGTCTCGGCGGCGTGCTCGGCGCGATCCTGGGAGGGCTGTAGATGCTGACGCGTGGCACCCGGTTCAAGATCCTCGTGTTCGTCGTGCTGTCGCTGGTGACCGTCGGCTACGTCGGCGTCCGCTACGCCGGGCTGGGCCGGTTCTTCGGCGGCCAGGGCGCCACCGTGCACCTGGAGCTGGCCGACTCCGGCGGCATCTACCCCGACGCCGACGTCACCTACCGCGGTGTGACCGTCGGCAAGGTGGGCGCCGTCCGCCTCGGCGCGCAGGGCGGCACGGAGGCCGACCTCGTCCTCGACCGCGATGCGCCGCCCGTGCCCGCCGACGTCGAGGCCGTGGTGGCGAACCGCTCCGCGGTCGGCGAGCAGTACGTGGACCTGCTGCCGCGCACCGGCTCCGGCCCGTTCCTGGGCGACGGCTCCGTCATCGCCTCGGGCGACACCCAGACGCCGGTGCCCACCGAGCAGCTGCTCGACCACGTGGAGGCACTCGCCGGCAGCGTGCCGACCGGCCAGCTGCGCACGGTCGTCGACGAGCTCGACAACGCGCTCTCCGGCTCCGCCGCGCCCGACCTGCGGCAGCTGCTGGACTCGACGGACACCTTCACCTCGGCCGCGCTCGACCACCTCGACGACACCCGGCAGCTGCTGTCGAGCGCGCGCGTCGTGCTCGACACGCAGAATGCGCAGTCCGGGCAGATCAAGGACTTCTCGGCGAACCTGCGGGTCCTGGCCGCCCAGCTGAAGTCCTCCGACGGCGACCTCCGCCACCTCATCACGGCCGCCCCGCAGGCGGCGCAGCAGATCGACGCCGTGCTCACCGAGACCGGCCCGCAGCTCGGCGTGCTGCTCGCGAATGTGCTGACCACCGCCGACGTGATCGCGCCCCGCCGCGACGGCATCGAGGACATCCTGGTGTCGTACCCGCAGCTGATGACCCTCGCCAATACCGTCGTCCCCGGCGACGGCACCGCGCACCTGGGCCTGGTGCTCAACTTCTTCGACCCCTACGTCTGCACGCGGGGCTACGAGAACACCGTCCGCCGGCCCGCCGACCAGGTTTCGCCGGCGCCGGCGAACACCACGGCCTACTGCGCTCTGCCGCAGGGGAGCCCGACCTCGGTGCGGGGTTCGCAGAACGCTCCCTACGGCGGGAAGCCGGTGGCCGTGCCGCCTCCCGCTGCCGTGTCTTCCAGCGGCTCTCCCGCCGGCGGTGCGCCGTTGCCGGGCCTGCTCGGTGCCCCGGCGCTTTCCGGGCCCACGTCGTTGGCCGGGCTGCTCGGCCTCTCCGGTGCGAAATGAGGATACCGGTGCGCCCTGTCCCGGCTGTCGCCCTCGGCCCGTCCCTGCCCTGGATCACTACCTCGGCCGTCGGGTCTCGCGCGAAATGAGGATTCCCATGCACTTCTCCGGAAAACGACTGGCCGCGACCTTCGCGGTGATCGCGGCGCTGGCTGCCGCCGGCACCGGCTGGTGGTGGGCCTCGGCGGCCCACAGCGACCCCGTCTCGATCGCCGCCGACCGCGAGGCGGCGGAGTCCGCGGGCGAAACCGCCGTCGCCACCCTGACGACCGCGAACTACACCACCGCGGACGCCGACCTGCGCAAGTGGGAGACCGTCACCACCGGCCCGCTGCTCGACCAGATCCGCGCCGGCCACGCCCAGGGCGTCACGGCCTTGCAGACCGCCAAGAGCACCACCACCGCCCGCGTGCTCGACGCCGCGCTGTCCCAGCTCGACCCCCAGGCCGGCACCGCGCAGCTCATGGCCGTCGTCGAAGTCACCGCGCGCGAGGGCACCACCCCCGCGGCCGTCAAACGCAACCGCTTCCAGGCGACCGTCACGCGAACCCCGGACGGCTGGAAGCTCTCCGCCGTCCAGCCGGTCACCGTCAGCCTCTGAGACCCCTCCGAACGGATTCCCGCCATGGCCCTCACCCGCCACCGCCCGCCGTCCCCCCGCCCGCGCCGCACCGCGGTGGCCGGAAAGCCGCGCGCTGCGCAGGCCGCCGCTTCGGCCGTCGACGTGGTGGCGCCGGTCGGCGGGCCGGATCTTGCCGCCGAGGCCGCCGCGCCGGAGTCCGACGTCGAGTCGCCGGCTCGGGGTGCGGCCGCGCGGGGCGCCGATGCTGACCCGCGCGGCCGCGCTGTGGTCGGGCCGGACACCGCGGTGGAGTCGCCGCCTCGGGATGCGGTCGTGCCGGGCGCCGATGCTGACCCGCGCAGCCGTGCTGCGGTCGGGCCGGACTCCGACGTCGTGTCGACGACTCGCGGTGTGGTCGTGCCGAACTCCGACACCGCCCCGCCCAGCCGCGCTGCCGACACAACGGATGCCGAGGAACTCTCTGCCGAACCCACCGAAGAACCGGCAACCGCCGGGCCCGGCAAACCCCGTCGCAGTCCGGTGACAATCGGGTTGTCGGCGCTGGCCGTCGTCCTCCTGGCCACGGCCGGCTGGTTCGCCTTCCAGGCCCACCGGTCCACGACCTCCGGCCCGGCCGCCAACACCGCCTTCTCCGACAGCGCCGCCACCTCCGCCGTCACCGGCCAGCTCAGCGCCGCCTTCGAATCCGTCTTCTCCCTGGACTACCAGGACGTCGCCAAAACCCAACGGGCCGCCGACCAATACCTCACCGGCAACGCCGTCACCCAATACCGCCAGTTGCTCTCGGCCGTCCAGCAACAGGCCGTCCCCCACCACCTCACCCTCACCAGCCGCGTCCGCACCATCGGCATCAAGGACATCACCGGCACGACCGCCCACGTCCTCGTCTTCGCCGACCAGACGACCTCCCGCGCCGGCACCCCCGACACCTCCAGCGGCGGCGCGCAGGTCCGCCTCACCGCCACGGAGGACAACGGCCACTGGCGCATCAGCGACATCGAGGTCCTGTAAGCGAAAACCGGCCATTCGTCTCGCCGCGACGACCCTTTCGACCACGTTGCCGTCCCCGGCGACGGGCGAAGTTGACCTCGGCCGCGACCGTCCGCGCGAAGGTGACCGGCGCCGATCCCACCGCCGCCGCCCGCTCGATCAGCGCGCTCGAACTGCTCCCGTCACTCGGCCGGTTCCTGCCCGCCGGGGTGGGAGCTGGAGACGGAGTTCGATCGGACGAGCCTGATCCTGGCCCTGTGGCCGCCCTGGCCAAGCTCCCTCGGCGGTGCGCCGTCGGCACACCTGTGGCTCCTGCTGCACGCCGAGCCGAAGACCCCCCGAGATCAGGAGTTGCAGCTGACGTCGGTGACCTTCGCCGCGATCTTCGTCTCGGCCGAAGCCGTGGCCAGCAACGTGGAGTGCACCTGCCACGACCCGGCCCCGGACGACTGTGCCGTCTCGACGACCTCGCCGGACTCGTCCCCGTCGATCTCGTAGGTGAGGCTGCAGCCGCCGGAGTACGCCAGGTCACTCTGCGGACCGTCGTACTTGAGCGACTCGTCAGGGATCACCTCGACGTTGCAGCCTGCCGAGCCGAAGCAATGCTTGCTCAGCACCTTGAGCGACATCGTGAACTTCGCGGGGTCGATCGCGGGCGGCGGCGTGTCGACGAGCTCGCCGTTCACACAGGACTGACCTTCCTGGAGCGCGGGACAGGATCCCTGCGGCTGGTAGGACGGCACGGAAGTGCTGGGAGAGGCCGGAGTCTCCACAGCCTGCTGAACCGCGACGCCCAGATTTCCGCCGGAACCGCAGCCTGTCATCAGCGCGAGCGCGGCGACGGCTACAGCGGTGAAGAGCATGGTGCGCTTGGTCATGGCGGGCCCCTCGACGTGGTGTGCCCGATAGTCGTGCGGAGCCGTTCGCCCGTTACAGCGGGTCACAACCGCGTCCCGGCCAGGCGGGTTCGTTGCGGCGAAACAGAACTGGGCTGCCTGAAAACCAGGCAGCCCAGTCCGGACGGGTCGATCCTCAGCTCACCAGCCCCGCGAACGCCACTCCGCGAGCTTCGGCCGCTCGGCCCCCAACGTCGAATCGTCCCCATGTCCCGGGTAGAACCAGGTCTCGTCCGGCAGCTCGTCGAAGATCCGCGCCGAAACGTCGTCCAGCAGCGACGTGAAGTCCTCCGGCGAGGACGTCTTCCCCACTCCGCCCGGGAACAGCGAGTCGCCCGTGAACAGGTGAGGGTGGCCGCCCGGGTCGCGGTACAGCAAGGCGATGGAGCCCGGCGTGTGGCCGCGCAGGTGGATCACCTCGAGCGTGACCTGGCCCACCCGGAGGGTGTCGCCGTGTTCGACCAAAAAGTCGGGGGGTACGGGCAGCGGCGAGGCGTCCAGCGGGTGCGCGGCGGTGTTCGAGCCGTTCGCGCCCGCCACGGCGCCCAGGGCCTGCCAGTGGTCCTGGTGCTGGTGGGTGGTCACGACGGTGCGCAGCGCGGGCCGGTCGGGGCCGTGGCCGATGAGGTCGGAGATGCGCTCGGGGTCGTTGGCGGCGTCGATCAGCAGCGCTTCGTTCTCGGCGCGGCAGACGAGCAGGTACGCGTTGTTGTCCATCGGCCCCACGGAGAGCTTGGTGATGGTCAGCGCGTCCAGCGTCCGGCGGGCGGCGTCGCCGCCCGGTTCGACGTGCCCGGTGTAGGTGTCGGCGATGTTCACGTCCACACGGTAGCCGGGGCAAACGCGGTCTGTCCCACCCCCGCGCACGTAGGCTCGGCGCGACCAGCCGGGCGACCCCAGGGAACCAGTGCCGAACAGCGCGTCACCGCGCCAGTCCACCCGACGGATCAGCTGGGACCTCCTCAGAGTCATCGCCATCGTCTCGTTGTGCTCGGCCACGTCACGCACCAGGGCGCGCTGCTGCACGGCGAGCTCACCGGCTACCCGTTCCGCGTGCCCGTGCAGTTCGGGGCAGCCGGGCTGATGGTGATCTCCGTGTACTTCGTGTGCGTGAGCGTCCGTAAGGCGAACCCCGGCCGGTGGCTGTGGAGCCGCGTCGCGCGGCTGGTGCCGGCGTATCTCGTGGCGGTGCTCGTCACCTACGTCGTCACGCGCTACGCCGCCCTCCGCTTCAGCGGCCTGCCCATGCCCGGCGGGTTCACCGACTTCCTGTTCGGCGTGCCGCAGGGCCCGCCGGCGGACCCGTCCCCGTGGTACATCCCGACGTGGCAGGACCTGCTCACGAACCTGGGGATGGTCCAGGCGTGGGACTACTACGGGTTCCACTACCTCGACGGCTCGTGGTGGACCCTGCCGGTCCAGCTGTTCGCGTTCTGCGCCGCCGCGTGGTTGTTCCCGCGGCGGTGGCGCACCGATCGAGTGATGATGTGGCTCGTCTGGGTGTTGATGGTCGCGCCGGCGGTGGGCCGGTTCCTGATCTTCGACCCGGGCCGCACGCCGATCCAGGTCGTCAACGTCTTCTTCGGGCTCGGCCTGCAGCGCACGCACCTGTTCGCCATGGGCATCGCGCTGTGGCTGTGGAGCCGGAAGCGGCTGAAGTCCTGGCACCTGGGACTGCTCGTCGCGGCCTGTATCGTGGTACAGGACCTGCACGTCTTCCCGTTCCACCGGGCGATGCCCCAGGACCCCGCGCGCTGGCCCTCCACGATCGGCTTCGCCGTGCTGCTGCTGGTGATCTGCCTCGCGGCACGCGGCCCCGACTGGCGGTTCCCGGGTCTCGCGCGGGTCGCCCCGGCGCTCACCTGGCTCGCCGGGATCTCGTATGGTCTCTACCTGGTGCACCAGGAACTGGGTTACATCCTGGCGCGCGCCCTGCTGGACATCGGTGTCCCCGGCTGGCTGCGGCTCTCCGCGGTGCTGGCCGGCGCCGTGCTGGCCGGCTGGGCGCTCACCGCGTGGGTGGAACGGCCGCTGCACCGGCGCCTGACCGCCCGGCGGGCGGGCAAACCCGCCCAGGAACCCGCAAAAGCCCAGGTCGAAGAGCCGGAGCCCGTTTCTGTCGGTGGTGCGTCCTAGCATGGACGCGGCCGCCCGTGCAGGACTTCCACCGGGCCGGCCTCCGAGCCGAGATTTGAGTTGAAGGGACGTGGGCGTGGCTGATCGCCTCGTTGTTCGCGGGGCCCGCGAGCACAACCTCCGCGGTGTCGACCTCGATCTGCCCCGCGACAGCCTGATCGTGTTCACGGGCCTGTCCGGGTCGGGCAAGTCGAGCCTCGCTTTCGACACGATCTTCGCCGAGGGGCAGCGCCGTTACGTCGAGTCGCTCTCGGCCTACGCGCGGCAGTTCCTCGGGCAGATGGACAAGCCGGACGTCGACTTCATCGAGGGCCTTTCGCCCGCGGTGTCGATCGACCAGAAGTCCACCTCGCGCAACCCGCGCTCCACGGTGGGCACGATCACCGAGGTCTACGACTACCTGCGGCTGCTCTACGCCCGTGCGGGCAAGGCGCACTGCCCCCAGTGCGGCGAGCTGATCAGCAAGCAGACGCCGCAGCAGATCGTGGACCAGGTGCTCGACATGGACGAGGGCACGCGCTTCCAGGTGCTCGCGCCGGTCGTGCGCGGGCGCAAGGGCGAGTACCTCGACCTGTTCCAGAACCTGCAGCAGCAGGGCTATGCGCGTGTGGTCGTCGACGGGAAGGTGCACCCGCTCACCGACCCGCCGAAGCTGAAGAAGCAGGAGAAGCACCAGATCGGCGTGGTCATCGACCGCCTGAGCGTGAAGACGAGCTCGCGCCAGCGGCTCACCGACTCGGTCGAGACGGCGCTGCGGCTGGCCGACGGGCTGGTCGAGCTGGAGTTCGTCGACCTGCCGGAGAACGACCCGCGGCGCGTGCGCGGCTTCTCCGAGAACCTGGCGTGCCCCAACGGGCACCCGCTCGCGATCGAGGACCTCGAGCCGCGGTCGTTCTCGTTCAACTCGCCCTACGGCGCGTGCCCCGTGTGCACCGGCATCGGCATCCGCAAGGAGGTCGACCCGGAGCTGGTGGTCCCGGACGACGAGCTGTCGCTGGGCGAGGGCGCCATCGCGCCGTGGGCCGGCGGGCAGAGCGCCGACTACTTCATCCGCCTGCTGGAATCGCTGTCGGAGGCCATCGGCTTCCGCATGGACACGCCGTGGCGCCAGCTGCCGGCGAAGGTCCAGAAGGCGGTGCTGCACGGCGTCGACGAGCAGGTCCACGTGCGCTACCGCAACCGCTACGGCCGGCAGCGCTCGTACTACGCCAACTTCGAGGGCGTGATCCCGTTCCTCGAGCGGCGCCAGGAGCAGACCGAGTCCGAGTACATGCGCGAGCGGTACGAGGGCTACATGCGCGAAGTGCCGTGCCCTACGTGCCAGGGCACGCGGCTCAAGCCGGAGATCCTCGCCGTCACCCTCGAGCACGCGACGCAGGGTGAGCGCTCGATCGCCGAGGTCTGCGCCCTGTCGATCGACGAGGCGTCGAAGTTCCTCGACGAGCTGGTGCTCGGGCAGCGCGAGGCGATGATCGCCGGCGCGGTGCTCAAGGAGATCCAGGCGCGCCTGCGCTTCCTGCTCGACGTCGGCCTCACCTACCTCTCGCTCGACCGCGCGTCGGGCACGCTGTCGGGCGGCGAGGCGCAGCGCATCCGGCTGGCCACGCAGATCGGCTCGGGCCTGGTGGGTGTGCTCTACGTGCTCGACGAGCCGTCGATCGGCCTGCACCAGCGCGACAATCACCGCCTCATCGAGACACTCACGCGCCTGCGCGACCTCGGCAACACGCTGATCGTCGTGGAGCACGACGAGGACACGATCCGCGCGAGCGACTGGGTCGTGGACATCGGCCCGGGCGCGGGCGAGCACGGTGGGCACATCGTCCACAGTGGACCGTACAAGAAGATGCTGAAGAGCAAGGAATCGCTCACCGGCGCGTACCTGTCGGGCCGCCGGTCGATCGAGGTGCCGGCGATCCGGCGCCCGGTCGACAAGAAGCGGCAGCTCACGGTCGTGGGCGCGCGCGAGCACAACCTGCGCGGCATCGACGTGTCGTTCCCGCTGGGCTGCCTCGTGTCCGTCACCGGCGTGTCCGGCTCGGGCAAGTCCACGCTGGTCAACGACATCCTCGCCCAGGTGCTGGCCAACAAGCTCAACGGCGCGCGCCAGGTGCCGGGCCGCCACACGCGGGTCAACGGGTTGAACACGGTCGACAAGCTGGTCCGCGTCGACCAGTCGCCGATCGGCCGCACCCCGCGGTCCAACCCGGCGACCTACACCGGCGTGTGGGACCACGTGCGCAAGCTGTTCGCGGCCACCACCGAGGCCAAGGTGCGCGGCTACCAGCAGGGCCGGTTCTCGTTCAACGTCAAGGGCGGCCGCTGCGAGGCGTGCGCCGGCGACGGCACGATCAAGATCGAGATGAACTTCCTGCCCGACGTCTACGTGCCGTGCGAGGTCTGCAAGGGCGCCCGCTACAACCGCGAGACGCTCGAGGTGCACTACAAGGGCAAGACGGTGTCCGACGTGCTGGACATGCCGATCGAGGAGGCGGCCGAGTTCTTCGAGCCGATCAAGGCGATCCACCGGCACCTGCAGACGCTCGTCGACGTCGGCCTCGGCTACGTGCGCCTCGGCCAGCCCGCGCCGACCCTCTCGGGTGGCGAGGCGCAGCGCGTGAAGCTCGCGAGCGAGCTGCAGAAGCGCTCCACGGGCAAGACGGTCTACATCCTCGACGAGCCGACCACGGGCCTGCACTTCGAGGACATCAGCAAGCTGATCGGCGTGATCAACGGGCTGGTGGACAAGGGCAACACGGTGATCGTGATCGAGCACAACCTCGACGTGATCAAGACGTCCGACTGGATCATCGACATGGGTCCGGAGGGTGGTTCCGGCGGCGGCATGGTCGTCGCGGAAGGCACGCCCGAGCACATCGCGTCGGTGCCGGAGAGCTACACCGGCGAGTTCCTCGGCCAGGTCCTCAACCCGGCCTGACCCCGTCCCGGTGCGGTGGCCCGAAAGCGGGTCACCGCACCGACGGGCGTCAGTCCTTGCCGGTCGTGCGGCCGACCACCGGCGAGAGCGGTCCGTAGTAGAGCGCGCGCACGCGGAACGCGGAGCCCTGCTCGTCCGGCAGGAGCGAGAGCGCGCAGGTCGTGGTGTTCGGGTCGGTGATCTCGACCGGGACGAAGCCCGCCGCGCCCGGCTTGCGGATCTCCACCAGGAACCCGGCCTCGTCGCTCGAGCGGTCCGCCCAGGTGAAGTGCACGGACGCGGCCTCGGCCGGCACCACGGTCACGTCGGCCGGAGCAGCGGCGTCCCCCGGCGTCCGCACCGGCACGGCTGCGGCCGGGGGAGCGGCGTGCCCCGCGGAGCCGGGTCGGTCGGCGGAGCCCGGTTGCACGACCGCCGACACGGGACCGAGGAAGTCCCGCACGCGGTAGAAGAACGGTGTCTCCGGAATCAGGTCCGGGTGCCGGTAGGTGGTCTGCGAGCGCGGGAAGTACTGCAGCGCCGTCCACGGGCCGTCGGCGGAGTTCGCGTATTCGAGCAGGTGCCCGGCCGCGGCGGGGTCGCCCGTGGGCCAGCGCAGGTCGATGTCCGTCGGCGTCGTGAGCGTCGCGGTGAGGCCCTGGGGCGGTGGCGCCGGAGCGGCGGCCGGGGCCGCGGAGCAGCCCGCGGTGACCAGGACGGCCAGCGCCGCCAGCGTGAGGCGGGTTTTCACGGGCACGGCGAAGCCTCCGGGACGTCCAGGCGGCGGCGGTGCCGCGTCAGCTTAGGAACCCGCGCCGGTGATCGACAACCACGTCCCGCTCACCGGCACCACCCATCCGCCCGGCTGCCGGTGCCGAATTCCTCCGGCGAACTTTCTGAATTTCCGGTGAACCGCATCGCGCCGGCATCCGTGTGAGGGGTGTCGGGGGCTCTGACCGGCGACGGCACGACCCACTCTCACCTCGGAAGGGGGTGATCTCCCGGTGGACACGGCGACGGTGCTGGGCGTACGGCGACGACCGGCGTTCACGCTGCGGTTTGCAGTACTGTCCTCGCCTACTCAGAACACCGTCGGGAGGTCGAGGGTGGCGATCGGACGCGGGCGGCCGAAACGGGCCGCCGCCGAGCGGCTCGTGGAGCAGCTCTACGCGGAACACGGCCGGAGCCTGCTGGCTTACGCGACCAGGCTCACGGGCGACCGCGCGGCCGCGGAGGACGTGGTCCAGGAGGCGCTGGTGCGCGCCTGGAAACACGCGGACGACCTGAGCGGCGACCGCCCGGGGTCCGTGCGCGGCTGGCTGCTCACCGTGGTGCGCAACCTCGTCACGGACCGGGCGCGGGCTCGCGCTTCGCGGCCGCCGGAGGTCGCCGAGGGCCCGGAGACGCTCGCGGCACCGGTGCAACGCGACCACGCCCAGGGAGTGGTCGACTCGATGACGGTGCTGGGCGCCCTCGAAGGGTTGTCGCAAGAGCATCGCGACGTGCTCGTGGAGATCTACTATCGAGGGAGATCGGTGGCGGAGGCAGCCGAGATGCTGGGGGTCGCTCCCGGCACCGTGAAATCCCGGTCCTACTACGCGCTGCGCGCCTTGCGCGCGGCGATGGTGAGCGGCGGAACGGAGGCAGTGAGATGAGCGCGGTCGAGCAGGAGCACACTCAGCTCGGCGCCTACGTCCTCGGCGCGCTGGACCGGGCCGAGGCGGTCGAGTTCGAGCGCCACCTGGCCACGTGCGCGCAGTGCCGCTTCGAGCTCAAGGACTTCGGCGCCCTGCGGGACGCGCTCGACGAGGTGCCGCCCGAAGCGTTCCTCGACGGCCCGCCGGAGGGCGGCGACCTGTTGCTGCAGCGCACCCTGCGCCGGATCCGGGCCGAGGAGGAGCAGGCCGCCCCTGCCGCATCCCCCGTGGCACCGAGCCGCACCGGTTCCCGCCGGGGGCTCGCGATCGCGGCCGCCGCGGTCGTCGCCGCGGTGGCGCTCGGCGGCGGGGTCTTCATCGGCCGCCAGACGGCGCCCGAGCCCGCTCAGCAGGTGGCCGTGCCCGGCACCCGGGACGTGGCCGCCACCAACGCGGCGACGGGCGCGAGCCTCACCGCGTCGGTGATCCCCGCGGCCGGCTGGGTCAAGGTCCACGTGGCCGTGAAGGGGATCCCCGCTGGCGAGAAGTGCAAGCTCGTGGTCACGGACAAGACCGGCGCGAAGTGGGACGCCGGCAGCTGGCTCGTGTCGGAGAAGTGGAGCACGCAGGGCTTCGGCCTCGACGGCTCCGCGCTGGTCGCACCGGCGGACGTGGCCTCGGTCGGCATCGTCACCCTCGACGGCCGGGACCTGGTCTCGGCCCAGGTGTAAGGCCGTGGCGGGGGCGGAGTACCGGTTTCGGAGCACCTGGTGGCTCCCCGCCGCCCCGGCCCGCCGGGTCTTCGACGCCGTCGTGGACCTCGAGGCGTACCCGCGCTGGTGGCCCGACGTGCGCTCGGTCTGCCAACTCGACGACGACACCGCCGAGGTCGTCTGCCGCTCGAGCCTGCCCTACCGCCTGGTGATCGCGATGCACCGCGAGGAACAGGACGCCGTCAGAGGCCACGTCCGCGTCGGCCTGAGCGGTGATCTCGAAGGGTTCCTCGCCGGTGTGCTGCACGCGGTCGGCGAAAGCACGCGGCTGGAGATCACGCAGCACGTGCGGGCCCGCAAACCGTTGCTGCGCAAGCTGGACACGGTGGCCCGGCCGTTCTTCCGCGCCAACCACGCGTGGATGATGCGCCGGGGCCACCGCGGCCTGTCCGCCTACCTGGCCTGACCCGCCACGCACAGCTCCGGCTTCGACACCGGGCGCGGGCGGCGCACCAGCACGAGCGCCGCCGCCACCGCGGCGAGGAGCACGAAGCCCGCACTCAGCCCGTACGCGAGCCGGTAGCCCGAAGCGAGTGCGTCGCGAGCCCCCTCCGACGCCAGCCCCGCCGTGCGCGCCGCCGCGGCCGTGGCGAGCACCGCGGTGCCGATGGCCGCGCCGACCTGCTGCGTGGTGGTGATCAGGCCCGACGCCACCCCGGCGTGGGCCGGGTCCGTCCCGGACATCGCCAGCCCCATCACGGCCGGGATGGCCGCGCCCGCACCGGAACCCATGAGTACCAGCGCCGGGAACACGTGCAGGAAGTAGCTGCCGTCCGTGGGCACGGTGGTGAGCAACGCGAACGCGATCACGACCACCACGAGCCCGCCCAGGAGCACCGTGCCCGGAGTGAAGCGCGCGCTGAGCCTCGCCGAGATTCCCAGTGAGAACACCGCGATCATCACCGGCGCCGGCAGGAACGCGAGCCCGGTGGCGAGCGCGTCGAGGCCGAGCACCTTCTGCAGGTACAGCGCCGTCACGAACTGGAAGCCCATCATGCCGGCTACCATGAAGACCATCGTGACGTTCGCGCCGCTGACCGCGCGCACGCGGAACAGCCGCAGTGGCAGCAACGGAGTCCGCGCGCGAGCCTGCCGGACCACGAACGCGCCGAGCAGCAAAGCCGCGCCCGCCAACGGACAAGCGGCGCCGGTCTCGACGATCCCGTACACCAGCAGCATCACGCCGCCCGTCACGAGCACCGCGCCCAGCGCGTCGATCCCCGTCAGCAACCCGCGTCCGCGGTCCGCGGCCACGACCAGCGGAGCGAGCACCAGCGCGGCGGCGCCGATCGGCAGGTTGACGTAGAAGGTCCAGTGCCAGTCGAGCGCCTGCGTGAGCGCGCCGCCGGCGATGAGCCCGATCGACGCGCCCGAGGCCTGCGTGAAGCTGAAGACGCCGATCGCCCGCGCCTGCGCCGGGGGCTCGGGGTACATCGTCACGATCATGCCCAGCACCACGGCCGACGCGAGCGCGCCGCCGACCCCTTGCACGAACCGGGCGGCCACCAGTACCGCCGCGTCGGTCGAGAGCCCGGCCACGAGCGAGGAGGCGGTGAAGACCACGAGCCCGGCGAGGAACACCCGTCGCCGGCCCAGCAGGTCACCGAGCCGGCCGGAGAGCAGGAGCAGCCCGCCGAACGCGACGAGGTAGGCGTTGACGACCCAGGCCAGCCCGGCGGAGGTGAAGCCCAGCTCGGCCTGGATCGAGGGCAGCGCCACGGCGACGATGCTCCCGTCGAGCACCACCATGAGCGAGGCCGCGCACAGCACCACGAGTGCGACGGCCCGGCGACGGACTTCCGGCATTTCGGTCCCTCCAGAACGATCACCGAAGAGAATCCCCAGGTCGCGCCCAGGGCATCTCTTGTTACAGCGACCATCTTGTGTGACCATCGAGAGGCGCGGAAGGAGGCACTTTCATGTCCCAGGGGAACACGGCTGTGACCGAGCAGGTCAGCGCGATCGACCCGGAGAAGCTCGAGGCGTGCACGCTGCTCGAGGTGCTCAACCGGATCAGTGGCAAGTGGGCGATCGGCATCCTGCTGGAGGCGTCGCAGGGCCCGGTGCGGTTCACGGAGCTGGAACGCTCGGTGGCGGGCATCAGCCGCCGGATGCTCACGCTGACCCTGCGCAACCTCGAACGCGACGGGCTGCTGGAGCGCACCGTCTACCCGACCGTGCCGCCGCGCGTGGAGTACGAGGCGACGCCGATGGCGCGTGAGCTCTACGGCACGTTGTCGGGGCTCGTCGACTGGGCGCAGCGCCACCGCGAGGCGATCGCCGTGGCGCGCGAGGCCTACGACTCGCAGTAGAAACGCGTGTGCCGTGGTCGTGAGCACGGGGGACGCTCACGACCACGGCACACGGGGTGTTCGCACCCTGGCGGGGGAGTGTGGGCCGGAAGGAGCCCTGGGGTGCGAACGGTCTCAGTTGCCCGCGGAGGCTCCCACGCGTTCGCCCCGGTCGGTGGGCGGCTCGGTGGCGGGCGGTTCCGCCGCGGCGGGGGCTTCGTCGAGCAGTGTGGCTTCGTCGAACGGCGCGGACCCCGCGAAGACCTGGCGGGACTTGTCGCGGTCGAACTCCTTCATCCACGATCCGATGAGGACGGTCGCCACGGCGTTGCCGGCGAAGTTCGTCAGCGCGCGGGCCTCGGACATGAACCGGTCGATGCCGAGGATGAACCCGACGCCGTCGACCAGCTCGGGCCGGTGCGACTGCAGGCCGCTCGCCAGGGTCGCGATGCCGGCGCCGCTGACGCCCGCCGCGCCCTTCGAGGCCAGGATCATGAACAGCAGCAACCCGATCTGCTCGCCCAGCGCCAGCGGCTCGTCCTGCGCCGAGGCGATGAACAGCGTCGCCATGGTCAGGTAGATCGCCGTGCCGTCGAGGTTGAACGAGTAGCCCGTGGGCACCGTGATGCCGACGACCGGCTTGCTCACACCGAGGTGCTCCATCTTCGCGATCAGCCGCGGCAGCGCCGATTCCGATGACGAGGTGGACAGGATCAGCAGGAACTCGCGGCCCAGGTACCTGAGCAGCTGGAAGATGTTGACCCGCGCGCCCACCCACAGCACCGCGCCGAGGACGCCGAAGACGAAGATCAGGCAGGTGACGTAGAAGCCGAGCATGATCACCAGCAGGCTGCGCAGCGCGCCCCAGCCGGTGGCGCCGACCACGGCCGCGATCGCGCCGAACGCGCCGACCGGGGCGGCCCACATGATCATCGACAGGATGCGGAACACCAGCCGCTGCACGTGTTCGATGCCGCGCAGGATCGGCTCGCCGCGCTTGCCGAGCTTCTGCAGCGCGAACCCGGTGAGCAGCGCGATGAGCAACGCCTGCAGGGTCTGGCCCTCGGTGAACGCCGAGACGAACGAGGTCGGGATGATCCCGAGCACGAAGTCGACGCCGCCCTCGGCGCCCTTGGCCTGGTCGTGGACCTTGGTGACATCGGCCGGGTTGAGGTGCAGACCACTGCCCGGGTGCAGGATGTTGCCGACGATGAGGCCGATCGCGAGCGCGAACGTGGACATCACGACGAAGTAGACCAGGGCGGTGATGCCGACCTTGCCGACCTTCGCCGCCTTCGCGACCGAGCCGATGCCCAGCACGATGGTGCAGAAGATGATCGGCGCGATCATCATCTTGATCAGGTTGACGAAACCGGTGCCCAGCGGCGCGAGTTCCTTGCCGACCGAAGGCCAGATCAAGCCGAGCGCGGCTCCGAGCACCACGGCGACGATCACGGCCAGGTAAAGATAACGCGTGCGGTCGCGCTTGGGCGCGGCCGCTTCGGGGGTCGGTGTCGGCACCGTTGCCTCCAGTGGGGGAATGGGCGGAACGCCGGTCACTATGCGGGGAGGATATGACCAGCGTCACCGTTGTGTTCATTGAGTTCGCACGAGAGGTCCAGTCCGGTTCGGACGGTGGTACGCGAGGGTCCTCGCACCACCCGGGTGTTGCCCCGCGCTCGCGTGTGCTGGTATGAGCACGTGCCTGCCCCCACCCGGACCCGGACGAGCCGCTGGAGCCTCGCCCGCCAGCTGCTGGTCCTCCAGCTGGCGGTGCTTCTCGTTCTCGTGGGCGGCGGGATCACCATCGCGTACCTCGACGCCGGCCGCACGACGACCGACCGGGCGCGGGACCAGTCGCTGGCGGTCGCCTACGCGATCGCCGACTCGCCGAGCGTGGCCCGGGCGGTGTCCACACCGGACCCCGCGGCCGTGCTGCAGCCCTACGCGGTGCGGGTGCAGACCGACGCCGACGTCGACTTCGTCACGATCATGTCCCCGCTGGGGATCCGCTACACCCATCCGAACCCGGCGTTGATCGGGCAGCCGTTCCTCGGCCACATCGCCGCCGCGCAGCGCGGGGGCGTGGTCACCGAGACCTACACCGGTTCGCTCGGACCTTCCGTCCGCGCCGTGGTGCCGGTGTTCGACGCGAACCACCGCGTCGTCGCGCTCGTGGCGGTGGGCATCACGATCGCCGCGATCTCCGCCGAGCTGCGCGACCGCGTGTGGCCGCTCGCCGGCGTCGCGGCCGCGGTGCTGCTAGTCGGCGCGTGCGGCGGCTGGCTCGTGAGCGCCCGGCTCAAGCGGCAGACGCGCGGGATCGCGCCCGGTGAGCTCAGCAACCTGTTCGAGTACCACGAAGCCGTGCTGCACTCCGTCCGCGAAGGCGTGCTGCTGGTCGGCCGCGACGGCCGCGTCGGCCTGTGCAACGACGGTGCGCGCACGCTTTTGGGCCTCACCGCGGATCCCGTGGGGCAGCCGCTGGTCGAGCTGGGGCTGCCGCTGGAGCTGGTGGCCGCGTTCGTGGCCGCGGAGACGCGCACCGAGGAGCTGCACCTGACCGACACGCGTGTGCTGGTGGTCAGCACCACGGTCGTGCGCTCCGGCGGACGCGCGCAGGGCACCGTGGTGATCCTGCGCGACCACACCGAGCTGCAGACGCTGACGGGTGAGCTCACCACCGCCCGCAGCCTCGCGGAGGCGCTGCGGTCGCAGGCGCACGAGGCGGCGAACCGGCTGCACACCGTCGTTTCCCTGGTGGAGCTGGGCCGGCCCGAGGACGCGGTGGAGTTCGCGACGGCCGAGCTCGCGCTGGCCCAGGAGCTCACCGACCGCGTGATGAGCGCCGTGTCCGAGCCCGTGCTCGCCGCCCTGCTGCTCGGCAAGGCCGCGGAGGCGAGCGAACGCGGCGTCGAGTTCACGATCACGCCCGACACGGTGATCGAGGACCTCGGCGGCGAGATCGCCGGCCGGGACCTCGTGACGATCCTCGGCAACCTCGTCGACAACGGCATCGACGCCGCCGCGCACGGGGCGGGCGGGCGGCCCGGCGTGGTCGTCACCGCACGGACCGACGAGGACGGGCTGCTGCTGCGGGTCGCCGACAACGGCCCGGGCGTACCGGAGGAAGCTGTGGAGGACATGTTCCGCCGCGGCTGGTCCACGAAGGCGGCCGAGGGCCACGGGCTCGGGCTCGCGCTGGTGGTCCAGGCCGTCCGGCGCTACGGCGGCAGCGTGGACGTCGGCCGGGACGGCGGCGCGGTGTTCACGGTCCGGTTGCCGAGGCAGGAGGCGCTGCGGTGATCCGCGTGCTGGTGGTGGAGGACGAGCCCGTGGCCGCCGAGGCCCATCGGCTCTACGTGGAGCGCGTGGGCGGCTTCAGCGTCGCCGGCGTGGTCCACTCCGGCGGCGACGCGCTGCGCTTCTGTGAACGCGAACCCGTCGACCTGGTCTTGCTCGACTTCTACCTGCCCGACACCCACGGCCTCGCCGTGTGCCGCTCGCTGCGCGCGGCCGGCCTGCCCATCGACGTGATCGCGGTGACCTCGGCGCGCGACCTCGCGCTGGTGAAGGCGGCGGTGTCGGTGGGGGTGGTGCAGTACCTGCTGAAACCGTTCACTTTCGCTTCGCTGCGGGAAAAGCTCGAGCGCTACGCCGAGTTCCACCGGGCTTCGGGTGAGGTCACCGGCCAGGCCGAGATCGACCGCGCCCTCGCCACGCTGCGCACAAGCGAGCAGCACGCCCTGCCGAAGGGCATGAGCGCCGAGACGCTCGAAGCCGTCACCGCCGCCCTCGCCGCCGCTTCCGAAGGCCTCTCCGCCGCCGGCGCGGCGAGCGCGATCGGCGCTTCGCGCGTCACGGCCCGCCGCTACCTGGAGTACCTGGCGGACAACGGGCTGGCTCACCGCGAACCCCGCTACGGCCAGGTCGGCCGGCCCGAGGTCTGGTACCGCCACGGCCCGGCCTGAGGTTCGCCGCCGTCAGGCGAGCCGCCCCGGGATCGTCCGGAGCCTCCTGTCCGTGCCGTGGGGGTACGCCCAGCCGATTTCGCAGCCCCAGCCGGATCGGCAGTTGTTGGTGCAGTCGGTGGGCCGGCTGGTGCAGAAGCGGTGCAGCGCGGTCCAGGTGGCACCGTTGTCGTAGCTGAACGCGATGGTGGTCGCCGGGGCGGCCGAGGGCAGGTCCTGAAGCTTCTTCCCGGTCCCGGCTTCGAGCGCGGCCACGGCGAGCCGGGCGAATCGCCCGGTTTCACCCGGACGGTCGTTCGCACACTGTTTCCGTATAACGGTCTATACCCCGCGTCGGGGAGACGTTACGGTCACCGGCGACCCCGCGCGACGAAGGGAAACCGGTGGAGCGAGACCCCCGCCCACGGCTGCTGCTGCGGCATCTCGCGCACGAGCGGAGTGCCGAAGGCGGCGGACGCACCTCGCCGCTCACCGTCCGGCGCCCCGAGGCCGGCTACGGCTCGGTGACGGCCGTCTGCGGCTGGTGCGGCGCCGAGCTCCGGCTGCGCGTCGCGGCCGCCCGGAAAGTGCGGCAGTCGCTGCTGGGCTGGGCGCTGGTGTACTTCGCCGGAGTGCTGGCCGTGGTCGGGGGCATGGCCGCGCTGTCGGCGTCGGTCGTGTGGCTCGCCGTGGTCCTGATGGTGGGCGGGTTGCTGGTGGCGGTGGTCGGCGCGGCGTTCTGGTGGTGGGCCACGGGCGTCCGTCCGGTGCGCGCGCTGCCGGAGGGGAAGCCCGGGCCGCACGTGGTCAGGCCGGACCGCGGGCAGCGCTAGAACTCAGCGCGGGCGGCCCGGTGCGTCGGGCCGGGTCTGCCACGGGTGCGGCCCGTCGAGCGGCCGGTACTCCACGCCCAGCGCGTCCAGCCGCGGCAGGTGGTGGTCGCGCAGCCGCGGCAGGAACTCGGCGAAGTCGCGGGGCCCGGTACTCCACGCGAGCTCCGCGAACGCGCTCAGCCGGGGGAAAGCCGCGTAGTCCACGCGCCGCGCGGTGTCGAGGTGCTCGGTCCAGACCTGGGCCTGGGCGCCGCGCAGGTGCGAGCCGGTGAACGCCGGCTCGTACGTGTAGACGTCCTCGAGCGTGCGCAGGTAGCCGACGGGAATGGGCTCGTCCGGGTGGTCGGACTGGCGGTGGTCGAGGTACACGCGGTCTTCCGGGCACAGCACCACGTCGTGACCCCGCGACGCGGCCAGCTCGCCGCGCGCCTCGTCCTGCCAGGCGCCGATCACCATGGGCGGGAGGTCGTCGATGTCGAGGACCTCGTCCCAGCCGAGGGCCTGGCGGCCGCGCGAGGCCAGGTGCGCGGCGATCTCGCGGACGAACCGGCCGTGGGCCTCGGTCGCGCCCGGCACCTCGTCGCCGCCGAGGCCGATGACCGGCGAGGGGAAGACGTCGAGAACGTGGTCGAACACCGTGCGGAAGAAGTCCAAAGTGGACTCCGACGGGTCCAGCAGTGAAGTGCTGATGCCCCAGGAGGTCCACACATCCCAGTCCGCGTCGGGATCGGGGCCGAGCTTCGGGTACGCGGCGATGGCCGCGCGGGCGTGGCCCGGCACGTCGATCTCCGGCACCACCGTCACGGCCTGCGAAGCGGCGTACGCGACGATCTCCCGCAGGTCGTCGGTGGAGTAGAAACCGCCGTGCGGGCGGCCGTCGCGCTCGGGGCCGTCGTGGCGTCCGACCATCGACGAACGCCGCCAGCCGCCGACCGAGGTCAGGCGGGGGAACCGCGGCACCTCGATCCGCCAGCCCTGGTCGTCGGTGAGGTGCAGGTTCAGCACGTTGAGCTTGTGCGCCGCCAGCAGGTCGACGAACCGCAGCACCTCGGCCTTCGTGCGGAAGTGCCGCGCCACGTCGAGCAGGCAGCCGCGCCAGCCGAACCGCGGGTGGTCCTCCACCACGCCGCACGGCAGCGTCAGCCCCGAGCGGATCGCCGCCGCCCGGAACGCGTCCGGCCCGGCGAGCTGGCGCAGCGTCTGCCGGCCGTACACCTCGCCCGCCGCGTCGGCGACCGACAGCGTGACGCCGCGCGGCGTGATCGCCAGCCGGTAGCCCTCGGCGGGCAGGTCCGGCGCCGGCCGCACGGTGACGGGCGCCGGCCACGGGCACGCGCCTGGCACCTCGGCGACGGAGACGGGCCGGGGGAGCAGGGTGTCGAACCCGGGCATGATCAGCCTTTCACCGCGCCGGACATCCCGGAGACGAGCCGGCGTTGCACCAGCACGAAGAACACCAGCACCGGGATCGTCATGAGGGTGGACGACGCCATCACCGCGCCCCAGTCGGTCTCCTCCGGCTTGAAGAACACCAGGATCGCCTGCGGCAGCGTCTGGTTCTCGGTCTTCGAGATGATGAACGTCTTCGCGAACAGGAAGTCGTTCCACGCGTGGATGAACGCCAGCACGCTCACGGCGACCAAGCCCGGCGCCACCAGCGGGAACAGGATCTGCCACGTGAAGCGCATCCGCGACGCGCCGTCGAGCTTCGCCGCTTCCTCCAGCTCCACCGGTACGGCTGCGACGAACCCGCGCAGCATCCAGATCGCGAACGGCAGGCTGAACGCCAGGTGCACCAGCACGAGGGAGCCCAGCTCGTTGAGCCCGAACGCCGGCGCGACCGCGCCGATCTGGCGCATCAGGAAGAACAGCGGGATGGTCAGCGCTTCCACCGGCACCATCTGCGCCACGAGGATCATCACCAGCAGCACCGTGCGGCCGCGGAAGCGGAACCGCGTGAGCGCCACGGCCGACAGGAACGACAGCAGCAGCGACAGCACCACCACGGCCAGCGCGACCACCAGGCTGTTCACGAAGAACCGGCCGAAGCCCGACACGGTGAGCACGCGCTGGAAGCTGTCGAGCGAAGGGGCCAGCGTCCACGGTTTCGGGTTCGCCGTCTGGATCTCGCCCGCCGGCTTGAACGCCGAGAGCACCATCCAGTACAGCGGGAACGCGACGATCCCGGCCACCACGACCGTGATGATCTCCGCGACGAGCCGGCCGGGGCGGCGCACTCGCCGGCGGCCCGTGCTTTTCGCCGTGGACCGTGCACTGATCACAGCCATGCCGTGCTCCGGCGCTGGGACCGGACGTACAGCCCGGTGATCGACAGCAGCAGCAGTGTCATCACGACTCCGATCGCCGAGCCGAGGCCGTACTCCTGACCGGCGAAGGCCTGCTGGTAGGCGTAGACGTTGAGCACGAGGTTGCGCCCGGCCACGCCGCCGCCGTTGGTCATCACGTAGATCTGGGTGAACACCTTGAAGTCCCAGATGATCGACTGGATCGTCGCGATCATCAGCAGCGGCCGCACCATCGGCAACACGACCGCCCACGTGCTGCGCCACATCGACGCGCCGTCCAGCGACGCGGCCTCGAGGACCTCCGCCGGGATCGCCTTGATCCCCGCGTACATCGTGACCAGCACGAACGGGAACGAGCACCAGATCACCTCGGCCGCCACGAGGCCGAACGCGCCGAAGGTGCCGAACGTCCAGGAGTGGTGCGCCATGCCCGTGAAGCCGATGCCCGAGAGCACTTCGTTCACCAGGCCGAAGTCGGTGTCGAAGAGGAACAGCCACACGTACGAGCCGGCGATCGCGGGCGTCGACCACGCGCCGAGCGCGGCGAGGAACAGCAGCGTGCGCGGCACCGCGCGCACCCTCGACGCCAGCACCGCCAGCGCCGTGCCGACCACGAGGCTGCCGACCACGCACGCGGCGGCGAACCCGACGGTCTTCGCGAGCACGGTCCAGAACTGCACGTCCTGCAGCAGCGCGGCGTAGTTGTCGAACCCTAGGAACACCAGCGGCGCCGCGCCCGCGGCCTGGGGCTGCCCGTAGTCGTAGAACGAGATCAGCACCAGCTGGTAGATCGGGTACACCAGCAGCGCCGCGAGCAGGATGCCCGCGGGCAGCAGGTAGAGGAGCGCCGCCCGGCCGTCCCGGCGCCGGCGCGCGCGACGGGGCGCGGGCGGGGCCGGGACGGCGACGGGCAGCTGCTGGGTGACCATCAGCCGAAGTTCTTGTTCATCGCCGCCGTGGCGTCGGCGAGCGCCCCGTCGACGTCCTTGCCGCCGGTCGCGATCTGCTGCACGGCGGTGGGCAGCACGTTCTGGCTGTCGATCTTCGACCAGCCGGGTGTGCTCGGCACGAACTTCGTGCCGGCCGCGAGGGTGTCCACGAACGGCTTGAGCGTGGGGTCGCTCGCCGCGAGCTTCTTCTGCACGCTCTCCAGCGTCGGCAGGTTGCCCATGGCGTTGTACATCTTCTCCTGGTACTTCGCCCCGGCCAGCAGCTCCGCGAACTGCACGGCGAGCCCGTGGCGCTTGCTCGCGCCGAACACCCCGAGCAGGTTGCCGCCGGCGAACGCGGGCGCGACCGACCCCGGCGTGGTACCGGGCAGCGGGACCACGGCGTACTTCCCCTTCACCGCGCCCTGCTCCACGGCCTTGCGGTTGAAGTCACCGCCGATGGTCATCCCGGCCTTGCCGCCGGCGAACGCGGTCACGCTCTGCGTGCCGGTGAGGTTCGCGCACGCGGCGGGCGGGCAGATGTCGTCCTTGAGCAGGTTCGCGTACGCGGTGATGCCGGCCTTCGCCTGCGCGGACTCCACAGTGGACGTCCACTTGCCGCCGTCCTGCTTGGCCACGTCGCCACCGTTGGCCCAGACGAACGGCAGGAGTGCGTAGGTGTACTTGCCGCCGGTCGAGATGCCGTAGAGGTCGGGCTTGGCGGCGTGGATCTTGCGGGCGTCGTCGGTCAGCTCGGCGAGGGTGGCCGGCGGCTTGAGGCCCAGCTCGGTGAACACGTCGGTGCGGTAGTACAGAGCGCGGATGCCGGTGTACCAGGGCAGGCCGTAGGTCTTGCCGCCCGACTTCGCGGTGTCGAGCACCGAGGGCAGCAGGTCCTTGCCCTCGCTCCACGACGAGATGTCGCCGGTGAGGTCGCTGAGCGCGCCGGTCTGGGCATAGCTCGCCACGTCGGTGTTGCCGAACTCGGCGACGTCGGGCGCGTTCGCCGGGTCGTTGAACGCGCCGGAGAACTTGTCGGCGCGGCCCTCGACCGGCACCCACTGCACGTCGACGTCCACGCCGGCGTGGGCGGCCTTGAACTCGGTGATGGCCTCCTTCACCGCCGCTTCCTTCGGCGCGCGGCTGGCCTCGTCGAACAGCCACACTCGCAGCGTGCCGGTCTGGTCGTCCCCGCCCGAGGCCGCCGGGGCCGACTGGGTGGGCGCGCAGCCGGCCAGCAGGGCCAGCGCCGCGGAGACACTGATGGCGGTGAACGTACGACGCACTCTCATCGTTGAGCTCCCAGAGGGTAGGGCTCGGGAGACGACGGACCGGTCGGTCCGCCGCCGCCCGGGCAACGCCGGGTCAGGCGAAGAAAACGGAGTTGACCGAAGGCACGGCGAGCGAGCCGGCGACCGCGCCGGGCAGGCCCGTGGCCGGGTCGCGCGGCAGCCAGGTGACGGTGCCCGAACGCTGGTTGGACACGTAGAACCAGCGTTCGTCGGGCGAGAGCGCGACATGGCGCGGCCAGTTGCCCCCGGTGTCCACACCGGACACGAGCTGCAGCGTGCTGCCACCGCCGGACACGGAGAACGTGGCGATCGTGTTCGGGCCGCGCACGGTCGCGTAGACGAACTTCGCGTCCTTCGACACGGCGATCTCGCCGGGGAACAGGTCGCCGGTGCTGCCGGCCGGCACCGCCGGGACGACCGCGAGCGGCGTGAGCTTGCCCGCCGCCGCGTCCCAGGACAGCACGGTGATCTCCGGCCGCAGCTCCTGCGCGAGGTAGGCGAAGCGGCCGTCCGGGTGGAACGCCAGGTGCCGCGGCCCCGCGCCGGAGGGGAGCGTGACCTGCTGGTGCAGCGCGAGCTTCCCGCTGCCGGTGTCGAGCGAGTACACGTAGACCGAGTCGGCGCCGAGGTCCACCGACAGCACCCACTGGCCGGTCGGGTCGTTCACCACCTGGTGCGCGTGTGCGTCCCGCTCGGCGCCCCGGTGCTGTTGCAGGTCGGTGGCCGGGCCGAGCTTGCCGCCCGCCAGGATCGGCAGCACGACCACACTGCCCGAACCGTAGTTGGCGGCCAGCACGTACTTCTGGCTGCTGTGCACCGACAGGTGCGTGGGCGCGCTGCCCTTCGACGACACGGAGTTGAGCAGCTTCGGGCTGGTCGCCGTGGTGACGTCGAGGGCGGAGATCGCGCCGTTCGGGTCGCCCTCGTCGGTCACGTAGAGGGTGCGGCCGTCGCGGCTGCGGTCGAACCACGACGCGTCGGGCACACCGGCGACGGTGCGCACCGGGGTGAGCGCGGGCGCGGTGCCCGTGCGGCCCACCACGTCGAGGCCGTGTCCGGCCGGTGGCGTGCTGGTGTAGCTGCCGACGTACGCGACCGCCCCCGCGTCTCGCGGGCACCCGGCGGGTGCGGCGCTCGCGAGCTGGGTGCCGAGCACGGTGCCGAGTCCGGCGGCGCCGGCGGCGCCGAGGAACGTGCGACGGGAAAGTCCGGCCATCGAGGTTTCTCCCAACGGTGAGGGGACCAGAATGTGGTTCAGACCACTGCCATGATCAATGCTGCCACGGCGAAACCGCTGAGGGAAAGGACTGTTTCGAGGGCGGTCCACGTTTTCAGCGTCTGCGGCACCGAAAGGCCGAAGTAACGCGACACGATCCAGAACCCGCCGTCGTTCACGTGGGAGGCGATGATCGAGCCCGCGGAGATCGCGATCACGATCAGGGCCAGCTGCGGCTGCGAGTAGTGCAGCTCCACCACCGTCGGCGCGACGATGCCGCTGGTGGTCACGATCGCGACGGTCGCCGAGCCCTGCGCGATGCGCATGCCGCAGCTGATGATGTAGGCCGCGAGGATCACCGGCAGACCCGCGTCGCCGAGTGACCCGGCCACGGCCTTGCCGATGCCGGTCGCCGAGAGCACCGCCCCGAAGAACGAGCCCGCGCCCACCACCAGCAGGATCATCGCGACCGGGCGCAGCGCGTTCGCCGACAGCTGTGCCAGGTCCGCGCCCGTCATGCCGCGGCGGTGGCCCAGCAGCCACGAGGCGAGCAGTGTCGCGATCGTCAGCGCGATGGCCGGGGTGCCCAGGAACGCCGCGACCCCGGCGGCGCCGGAGTTCTTGGGCAGCACGATGCTGCCGAAGGTGCCCACGAGGATCAGCACGAGCGGGATCGCGATGATGCCGCTGACCAGGCTCAGCGACGGCGGGTTCGGGTTCTCTTCGTCGTCGTCACCGGCGAGCTTCGCGAACTCCTCGGCGAGCGGCACGTTCACGCGCTTGCCGATCCACGTCGAGTAGAGGATGCCGCCGACGAACCACGCGGGGATGCCGCAGAGCGCGCCCATCAGGATGAGCCAGCCGAGGTCCACGTGCAGCAGGCCGGCGGCCGCGACCGGCCCGGGGTGCGGCGGGATGAACGCGTGCGTGATCGACAGGCCCGCCAGCAGCGGCATCGCGTAGAGCACGATCGAGCGCCCGCCCTGCTTGGCCGCCGCGTAGACCAGCGGCGCCAGCACGAAGATGCCGATGTCGAAGAACACCGGGATGCCGAAGATCAGGCCGGACAGGCCCATCGCGAGCGGTGCGCGTTTCTCGCCGAACGCCCGCAGCAGTGCCGAGGTCAGCACGCGGGCGCCACCGGAGCGTTCGAGGATCGATCCGAGCAGGGTGCCGAGGCCGATGATCGCCGTGATGTGCCCGAGGATGCTGCCGAACCCCTTTTCCAGCAAGGAGTCCGACGTTTTCTGCGCGGTGCCGACCAGCGTGCCCACGGGCAGCCCGGCGGCCAGCGCGGTGAGCACGCCCACCACGATCAGCGCGATGAACGGTTCGACCTTGACCTTGATGATGAGCACGAGCAGGACGGCGATCGAAACCGCGGCGAGCGTGAGCAGACCGCCGGTCGTGGTCTGCAGCCAGTGGATCATCGGCCCCTCCCGGGGTGACGAAGGGAATGGCCGGCGAGGGCGCCGGTGGGGTGGGTGTCCTCGATCGCGGCGACGCCGTTCACGAAGACGTGGGAGATCCCCTCGGCGGGCTGCCTCGGGTTTTCGAACGTCGCGGTGTCGGTGATCGTGGCGGGATCGAACAACACCAGGTCGGCCGCGTACCCGGGGCGCACGAGGCCTCGGTCGGCGAGCCGCAGCCGCCGCGCCGCGCGTCCGGTGAGGTGCGCGACGCAGTCGGCCAGCCCGAGCACGCCCAGTTCGCGGACGTAGCGGGCGAGGTAACGGGGGAACGTGCCCCAGGCCCGCGGGTGCGGCCGGTCGCCGACGAGCAGGCCGTCGGACCCGCCGGTGTGCGTCCGGTGGCGCATGATGGCCCGTACGTTCTCCTCGTGCCCGATGTGCATCAGGCACGAGGTGCCGAGCCGCTCGTCGACCAGCGTGGCGAAGTACAGCTCGGCGGGCGGTTTCCCTTGGGCACGGGCGGATTCCGCGACGCTGTGGCCCACGAGGCCGGCGTTGCTCTCGCGGCGCACGCCGTTGATCTCGATGCCGGACCAGTCGATGGGCACGCCGTGCGCGCCGTCCGAGCCGGTCTCCTCGATCTCGACGCGGATCCGCTCGCGGGTGTCCGCATCGGACAGCCGCGCGAGCGTCGCGTCGAGCCCGCCCTCGGTGGCCCAGCTCGGCAGCAGGGCCGACAGGTAGGTGGCGCCCGGGAGGTACGGGTAGGTGTCGAGCGTGATGTCGCCGCCGGCGTCGAGGGCGTCGTCCAGCAGCTTCAGCAGCTCCGGGGCTTTGCCCTTGTTCACGGAGAAGTTCATCGTGGCGTGCGCGAGGTGCAGCGGGCAGTCCGCGCGGCGCGAGACGTCGACCATCTCGGCGAACGCCTCCAGCGCACCCTTGCCGTAGCTGCGGTGGTGGGGGCTGTAGTAGCCACCGCGCTCACCGACCACCCGGCACAGCTCGACGAGCTCGGCCGTGTCCGCGTACATGCCCGGCGTGTAGGTGAGCCCCGAGGACAGCCCGAAAGCGCCTTCTTCGAGCCCGGTCGCGATGAGTTCCTTCATCCGGTCGAGTTCGGTCGCGGTCGCCGGCCGGTTCTCCCAGCCGACCGCGAGCATCCGGACGGTGCCCTGCGGCACGAGGTAGGCGGCGTTCACGGCCACGCCGCGGTCGAGCCGGTCGAGGTACTCGCCGACCGAGCGCCAGTTCCAGTCGAAGCCGGCCGGGTCGTCGTTCCAGCCCGCGAGCTGCTGGCGCAGGGCCTCGAGCACGGTGTCGTCCACCGGCGCGTACGAGAGACCGTCCTGCCCGAGCACCTCGGTGGTCACGCCCTGGGAGACCTTCGCGAGGTGGTCCGGGTTCGTGAGCAGCTGCAGGTCGGAGTGCGAGTGCATGTCGATGAACCCCGGTGCGAGCACGAGGCCGTCGGCGTCGAGCACGCGCTTGCCCGTGAGCGAGCCCGGTTCGGCGACCTCGGTGATGCGGTCACCCGTTACGCCGACGTCCCGGCGGGTCAGCGGGGCACCGGTGCCGTCCGCGACCTGGGCACCACGGACCACTGTGTCCATCAGCAACCGCCCATCAGAACCACGTCCGCACGAAGTCGACGACGGTCTCGCCGTCGGTGTCCACCACCGGCAGCAGCGGCCACTTGTCGAACGTCGTGCACGGGTGCGAAAGCCCGAGCCGCACCCAGTCGCCGACCTCGACGGGGGAGCCTGCGGGCAGCGCCAGGAACGCGTGCTGGTCGTTGAGCTTCGTCACGGCGTGGCCGGTCAGCTCGGCATTGACGCCGTTCTTGCGCAGCAGCTGCGGCTCCGGCATGCCTTCGTCGTAGGGCAGATCGCGCTTGCCGGCGGTGAGCAGCGCCAGCTCGGGAGTGGGTTTCGAGGTGACCTGGGCCCACGCGTGCAGCGCGGCGTGGAACGGCTCGACGCCGGTCAGCCGCGGGTGCACGCCGAGCGGCGAGATCTCGCGGTAGAAGCCGTCGTCGTGCGTGAGGTAGGCGCCGCTGCGCAGGATCGGCAGCACGTCCATGTCGTCCGGCCACGGTTTCGCGAGCTCCTGGGCCACGCGGTCGAAGTACGCGCTGCCGCCGGCCGTCACGTAGACCTGGCCTTCGGTGAGGAGACCGTGGTCCGCGAACGCGATCGCCGAGTCGCGCAGGGTGTCCACATAGGAACTGATCTTGGTCAGCGCGGCGTCGTCGGTGTCGTGCGACAGCGCGCCCTCGTAGCCGCCGGTGCCGCGCAGCCGAAGCGCGGGACTCTTCGCGACCGCCTCGGCCACGGCCAGCGCCGTCTCCGGGTCGCGCACACCGGTCCGGCCACCGGCGCCGCCCAGCTCCACGAGCACGTCGACCGGACGCGCGGACCCGGCCAGCGCCTCGGTCATCAGCTCGACCCCGCGCACGGAGTCGACCCAGCACACGAACTCGAACGCCGGGTCCGCGGCCAGCTCGCCCGCGAGCCAGCGCAGGCCCGCCGGGTCCACGAGCTGGTTGGCGAGCAGGATCCGCGAGACGCCGAACGCCCGGTAGACACGCAGGTGCCCGGCGTTGGCGGCGGTGACGCCCCACGCGCCGTGCTCGAGCTGGCGCGCGAACAGCTCGGGCGCCATCGTGGTCTTGCCGTGCGGCGCGAGCGCGATCCCGTGCCCGGCGCACCACGCGGCCATGGTGGCGAGGTTGTGTTCCAGCGCCGCGGCGTCGAGCACCACGAACGGGCCGAAGAAGCCGTCGCCGAACAGGTTCGCGCGCCGGGCCGCGGCCTCGTCGAGGGTGAGGCCGGCGAGGGCCGGGGCGATCGAGCGGAAGCGCCAGTCGATTTTCTCTTCCCGGCCCGCGCGGACGGCGGCGGTGAGTGCGGCGTGCTCGGAACTGTTCATCGATTCAGACCTCGGGATCCGAACGTGGTTGCGTAATATGCAATGGGCGTTGCGCAAAATGCGCGACATAGGTGTAGCATCCGGTTCGCCACAGGTCAACGGGGTGACGGAACAGGGAGAAAGTCAGTGACCAGCCCGCCCGAGGTGCTCTGCATCGGCGAGTCGATGGCCCTGTTCGTGCCGGCCGAACCCGGCCCGCCCGAACGGGTGCGCAGCTGGCTGCGCTCCTTCGGCGGCGCCGAGTCGAACGTCGCGTGCCACCTGCCCGCGCTCGGGGTCGCGAGCGCGTGGGTGAGCGCGGTCGGCGACGACCCGTTCGGCCGGGCGCTGGTGCAGGACATCGCGTCGGCCGGCGTCGACGTGAGCGGCGTCGAGATCGATCCCGCGCGTCCCACGGGCTTGTACGTCAAGGAAAGCGGCGCTCAGGGCAGTCCGGTGCGTTATTACCGCACCGGATCGGCCGCCTCGGCGCTCGGACCGGACCTCGTGAGCCGGCTGCACCTCGACGGCGTGCGCGTGCTGCACCTGTCCGGGATCACGCCCGCGCTGTCGGCCAGTTGCCTCGCGCTCGTGCGCGCCCTGCTGGAGGCCCCGCGCGGGGACCTGCTGGTGTCGTTCGACGTCAACCACCGGCCCGCGCTGGGGCAGGACCTCTCCGTGCTCGCGGAGCTGGCCGGGCGCGCCGACCTGGTCCTCACCGGCGACGACGAGGCCGGACGCGTGTGGGGGACCGGCGACCCCGCACGGTTGCGCGAGCTGCTGCCCGGGCCGCGCACCCTCGTGGTCAAGCACGGCGAGCGCGGCGCGACGCTCGTCGAAGGCGATGCGGCGCCGGTGTTCGAACCCGCGCTGCGTGTGGACGTGGTCGAGCCGGTCGGGGCGGGCGACGCCTTCGCGGCCGGGTTCCTCGCCGCCACGCTGCGCGGAGCCGACCCGTCGACCCGGCTGCGCCGCGGGCACCTCCAGGCCGCCGCGACCCTGCTGACCCACGACGACGTCGGCGTGCCCCTGCCCGCGTCCGTGGTGGATACGCTGCTGCGCGCGGACGCCGAAGCGTGGGGCGCGGCCCGCCTGACGGGAGAGGGCGTGGTGGTGAGGTGAGCCAGAGCCTGGACCGGGCGCTGACCGTGCTGTCCGGGCTCGCCCGCGGCGCGAAGACGCTGGACGAGCTCGCCGAGGAGATCGGCGTGCACAAGACGACCGTGCTGCGGTTGTTGCGCACGCTGGAGTCGCACCACTTCGTGCGCCGCGAGGGGACCCGCCACTACCGCCTCGGCAGCGCGCTGTTCGACCTCGCCAACCAGGCGCTGGAAGACCACGACGTGCGCCGCAGCTCCCACGACTCGCTCGCGGCGCTCAACATCCGCACCGGCCACACCGTGCACCTCGCGTCCTACGAAGACGGCGAAGTCGTCTACATCGACAAGTTCGAGGGCCACCACTCCGTGCGGATGTACTCGCGCATCGGCAAACGCGCGCCCCTGCACTGCACGGCCGTCGGGAAGGTGCTCGTGGCCGCGATGCCGCAGGCCCGGCGCGAGGAGATCGCGCGATCGCTCGACTACGTGGTGCTCACGCCGAACACGATCACCTCGCCCGGGGCGTACCTGGCGGAACTGGAGAAGGTCGCCGAACGCGGCTACGCCGTGGACAACGCCGAGCACGAGGACTTCATCCACTGCATCGCGGCGCCGGTGCGCGGCGCGGGCGGCGAGGTACTGGCCGCGGCGTCGATGTCGGTGCCCAAGGTGCTGCTGGACTACGACGGCCTGCTCGCGCTCGTGCCCGAGCTGCGGGCCGCCACCGAGGAAGCTTCCGTCCACAGTGGATGGACGGGGAACGGAAAGGGGTAATGATGGGCAAGACGGCGATCACGACCGAGAACGCGCCGAAGCCGCCGGCGAAGTTCTCGCAGGCCGTCCGCAAGGGCAACATCCTGCAGGTCGCAGGCACGGTCGCGTTCGACCCCGCGACCGGCGCGATCGTCGGCGACGACATCGCGACGCAGACGCGGCAGGTGTTCAAGAACATCGAGGCCCTGCTCGCCGAGGCCGGTTCGGGCTGGGCCGATGCGGTGATGGTGCGCGTGTACCTCACCGACACGAGCCACTTCGCGCCGTTCAACGAGGTCTACAACGAGCTGATCGGTGAGGGCCCGCACTCGGCTCGTACCACTGTCTACGTCGGCCTGCCCGCCGGTCTCCTCGTGGAGATCGACGTGATGTGCGTGCTCGACTGACGTTCTTCGCCTGGGCTCGCCGGGGTGGCGGGCCCAGGCGCCCGGGTCAGCCGAGCACGCTCGTGTAGGCGTTGATCGCCGGCTGGCCGCCGAGGTGCGCGTAGAGCACGTTGGACTCCCGGGGGATTTCGCCGGTGCGCACGAGATCGATGAGCCCGGCCATGGACTTCCCCTCGTACACGGGGTCGGTGACCATGCCCTCGAGCCGCGCCGCCGTGCGGATGGCGTCCAGAGTGGACTCGTCGGGGATGCCGTAGACACCCGCGTGGTAACGCTCGTCGAGCAGCACGTCGTCGACGGCCGGTGCGCCGAGGAGCTCGGCGGTGTTCTTCGCGATGCGGGTGATCTGGTCGCGCGTCTCGGCGGGCTTGGCCGACGCGTCGATGCCGACGATCCGGCGGGGACGTCCGCTCAGCGCGGTACCCGCGACCATCCCGGCCTGGGTGCTGCCGGTGACCGAGCAGACCACCACGGTGTCGAAGAAGACACCGAGCTCGCGCTCCTGTTCTTCCAGCTCCGCGACCCAGCCCGCGAAGCCGAGCCCGCCGAGCCGGTGGTCGGACGCGCCGGCCGGGATCGCGTACGGCTTGCCACCGGCGTCCTGGACCTCCGCGAGGACCTGTTCCCAGCTCTCCTTGAAGCCGATGCCGAAGCCGGCCTCGACGAGCCGCACGTCGGCGCCCAGGATCCGCGACAGCTGGATGTTGCCCACCTTGTCGTGCAGCGGGTCGTGCCAGTCGACCCAGCTTTCCTGCACCAGCACGGCTTTCAGACCCGCGCGGGCGGCGGCCGCGGCGACCTGGCGGGTGTGGTTGGACTGCACGCCGCCGATGGAGACGAGCGTGTCGGCGCCCTGGGCGAGCGCGTCGGCCACGAGGTACTCGAGCTTGCGGGTCTTGTTGCCGCCGTAGGCGAGACCGGAGTTGAGGTCTTCGCGCTTGGCCCACACGGCCGCGCCGCCGAGGTGCTCGGTGAGCCGGTCGAGCCGGTGGATCGGCGACGGGCCGATCATCAGGGGGAAACGCGGGAAGTCGGCGAGGCTCACGGGGTCTCCAGGGTTTCGGCGGGTTCCAGGCTGGCTTCGAGGTCGGACCAGATGGTCGAGGTGACCGCGGCGGCGGTTTCGGCGTCACCGGCTTCGATCGCGTCGACGAGCTGGGTGTGCCGCCGGATCGAGCGGTGCGCGGGCAGGGAGCTGAAGCGCGCGTACTCGAGCCGGCGCAGCAACGGGGTGTAGCGCTCCAGCGTGGCGGCGACGGCGCGGTTACCGCACGCGCGTACGGGTACGTCGTGCAGCTCGTCGTCGGCGGCGATCGCCGCGGCCACGTCACCCGAACCGACCGCGGCGGCGAAGCGTTCGTTGGCCGCGCGCATCGCGGCGACCTGCTCGGCGCCGAGCCGGGGGAGGGCCTGGCGGACGGCGAACTCGTGCAGTGCGCGGACGAGCTGAACGGCGTCGCGCACCTCGTCGCCCGCGATGGCCGCCACGCGCGTGTAGCTCTGCGGCTTGGACTCCACGAGCCCGTCGCCGGCCAGGCGCAGCAGGGCCTGGCGCACGGGAGCGCGGGACAGGCCGAGCTCTTCGGCCAGGTCGGCGTCGCGCAGCGGGGTGCCGGGGGCGAGGCTGCCGTCGATGATGGCCTGGCGGATGCGGTCGTAGGCCTCGTCGCGCAGCAGCGGCCGGGTGACCTTGGGAAGCGGGCTCACATCTAACATGTTAGATGTCTTTCGGGCCGCGCGGCAAGGTCGTGTGGGCGAGGCCGCCGAGACCCCGGGGACGACGAAGGCCCGTCCGCGAGGTGGCGGACGGGCCTCGGCGACGACGGTCAGTAGACCGGGCCGGTGTACTTCTCGCCCGGGCCCTGGCCCGGCGCGTCGGGGACGGCGGAGGCTTCGCGGAACGCCTTCTGCAGCGACTGCAACCCGTCGCGCAGCGGGCCGGCGTGCAGGCCCAGGTACTCTACGGACGACGTGACGAGCCCGGCCAGCGCCGTGATGAGCCGGCGCGCCTCGTCAAGGTCGCGGTGGGGCGAGGTGTCCGGGTCGGCGTCGGCCAGGCCCAGGCGCTCGGCCGCGGCCGACATCAGCATCACGGCCGCGCGGCTGATCACCTCGACGCTCGGGATGTCCTCCAGGTCGCGGACGTCCGGGGAATAGGGGGGCTGTTGCGAAGGTTGTTCTGACACGTCTGGTACCCTTCCACGAGCGACCAGCCCCCGAGGAATCGGGGGCGGCAAGTGGAGCCCCGCTCCCACCCGTGTCACCGCTTCAGGTGTCCGGGTCCGGTCTCGCCGAAGTGGTGGATGTCGGTACATCCGTCACCTCGGCGAAGCGTTCGATCCTGGTGATCGGGCGCGATCGGAGACAGAGCGGGCCCCGTGAACCGGTTGGATGCCGGAGACGGGGCCTGAGTCATGTGGGCACCAGGTCGAGAAGAGAAGTAGTCACTCGGACCAAGGAGGCCCCATCAGCTCCGAGACACGCATCAACGAACGTATCCGGGTGCCGGAAGTCCGGCTCGTCGGACCCAACGGCGAGCAGGTCGGCATCGTCCGGATCGAAGATGCGCTGCGGCTGGCACAGGAGAACGATCTCGACCTCGTCGAGGTCGCGCCTCAGGCCCGCCCGCCCGTATGCAAGCTCATGGACTTCGGCAAGTTCAAGTACGAGAGCGCGCAGAAGGCCCGCGAGTCCCGCCGCAACCAGCAGTTGACCGTCATCAAGGAACAGAAGCTGCGTCCGAAGATCGACCAGCACGACTACGAGACCAAGAAGGGTCACGTGTCGCGGTTCCTGGCGGCCGGCAACAAGGTCAAGGTCACGATCATGTTCCGCGGTCGCGAGCAGTCCCGGCCGGAGCTCGGTTTCCGGCTGCTGCAGAAGCTGGCCGATGACGTGACCGAGCTGGGCTTCGTCGAATCGTCGCCCAAGCAGGACGGTCGCAACATGATCATGGTGCTGGCCCCGCACAAGAACGTGAAGCCGAAGGTCGCGAAGGCCGAGCCGGTTTCCGAGGCGTAACGCCTCCCGCAGCGCCCAGCACAGTCAGCGGCACACCGGGGCACCGGTGTGCCGCCGCACGGAAGAGGACACAACAACCATGCCGAAGATGAAGACGCACAGCGGTACGTCCAAGCGGATCCGCGTCACGGGCACGGGCAAGCTGCGCCGCCAGAAGGCCGGCCGCCGCCACCTGATGGAGAAGAAGTCCAACCGCCTCACCCGGCGCCTCGAGGGCACCACGGAGCTCGCCAAGACCGAGGCCGGCCGCGTCAAGCGCCTGCTCGGCATCTGAGCCTGAGCCACCCTCCGCACACGTACTGATCACCCCGGGCGCCACCGCGCCCCCCGAATCGACAGGATGGACCAGTGGCACGCGTCAAGCGGGCGGTCAACGCCCAGAAGAAGCGTCGGTCAACTCTCGAACTGGCCAGCGGCTACCGCGGCCAGCGCTCGCGGCTGTACCGCAAGGCCAAGGAGCAGACGCTTCACTCGCTCAACTACGCCTACCGCGACCGCCGCGCGCGCAAGGGTGACTTCCGCCAGCTGTGGATCACCCGCATCAACGCGGCCGCTCGTGCCAACGGCGTGACCTACAACCGGTTCATCCAGGGCCTCAAGGTCGCCGGCGTCGAGGTCGACCGCAAGATCCTCGCGGACCTCGCGGTCAACGACGCCGCCGCCTTCACGGCGCTCGCCGAGCTCGCCAAGGCGAACGTCAACACCGGCGAAGCGAAGTCGGCCTGACCGGCAGTTTTCCGCGACCCGGGGCGGTCCCGTTCACCGAACGGACCCCCCGGGTCGTTGCTGCGCGCAAGCTGACGCGCCGCGCGGAACGCGAAAAGACCGGCCGCTTCCTGGCCGAAGGCGTCAACGCCGTCGAGGCGGCGCTGGAGTACGGCACCGTTTTCGAGCTGTTCGCCACGGAACGCGCGGCTTCGGCGCACCCCAAGCTGATCGCCGCGGCTGCTTCGGCGGGGGTGGCGGTCTCGCTCATCACCGACCGTGCCGCCGACGGCCTGTCGGAAACCGTGACCCCCCAAGGCCTCGTGGCCGTGTGCGCCCTGGTCGACCGTCCACTCCCGACGGTGCTGACGGGTGCTCGCCTGGTGGTCGTCCTCGTGGACGTCGCCGAGCCCGGCAACGCCGGCACCGTGATCCGCGTCGCCGACGCCGCGGGTGCCGACGCCGTGATCCTCGCGGGCGACACCGTCGACCCCCACAACGGCAAGAGCGTCCGCGCCGCCGCCGGCAGCACCTTCCACGTCCCCCTGGCCCGCGAGCGCGACATCCCGTCGGTGCTGTCGTCGCTGAGCGCCGCCGGTCTGCGCACCCTGGCCGCCCACGGCTACGCCGACCGTTCGCTCGAAGAGATCACGTTCGGTGACCCGGTCGCGTGGATCTTCGGCAACGAGGCCCACGGTCTGTCCCCGGCGGTCCTGTCGGCGGCCGACACCGCCGTCCGCATCCCGTTGTACGGCAAAGCCGAAAGCCTCAACCTGGCCACGGCCGCCGCCGTCTGCGTGTACACGGCCGCGATGGCCGCGCACCGCTGACCGGCGCCGTCGCACACGGCCGATGGCGGCCGGTGCGGAGGCGCGCTCCTTAGCGGAGGGTGAGCGGCCGGGGCCGTCGGCCGATCCCCTAGACTGGGCTGCCCGATGTGCACGTGCGGCTTCCTGCCCGTGCGCTGCCGCTCAACCCGTCCCAGCGGACGCCGAGGAGTCATGTCCGGAGCCACAGACAAGCCGGTCGACGTGCTCGCACCGGAAACCCTGCGTGCGGCGATCAAGGCGGCCGAAGAGGCCTTCGCGGGTGCTACCGACCTGGAGGCGCTCGCCGCCGTCAAGCCGGCGCACCTCGGGGACCAGGCGCCGCTGCTGCTCGCGCGCCGGGCTATCGGCGCGCTGTCCAAGCAGGAGAAGGCCGACGCCGGCAAGCGGGTCAACGAGGCCCGCCAGGCCGCCCAGGCCGCGTTCGACGAGCGCCGCGCGGTGCTGCAGGCCGAGCGGGACGAGCACGTGCTGCGCGAAGAGGCCGTCGACGTCACGCTGCCGTGGGACCAGATCCCGCGCGGTGCCCGGCACCCGATCAGCACCGTGTCCGAGCGCGTGGCCGACGCGTTCATCGCGATGGGCTACGAGGTCGCCGAAGGCCCCGAGCTCGAGGCCGAGTGGTTCAACTTCGACGCGCTGAACTTCGGCAAGGACCACCCGGCGCGCCAGCTGCAGGACACGTTCTACGTGGGCGAAGAGGACTCCGGGCTAGTGCTGCGCACGCACACCTCGCCCGTGCAGGCCCGCAGCCTCCTGCACCGCGACCTGCCGGTCTACGTCGTGTGCCCGGGCCGCACCTACCGCACCGACGAGCTCGACTCCACGCACACGCCGGTGTTCACGCAGGTCGAGGGCCTGGCCGTGGACAAGGGCATCACCATGGCCCATCTCAAGGGCACGCTCGACGCGTTCGCGCGCGCGATGTTCGGCGAGAGCTCCAAGACGCGGCTGCGCCCGCACTTCTTCCCCTTCACCGAGCCGTCCGCCGAGGTGGATGTGTGGTTCGAGGAGAAGAAGGGCGGCCCCGGCTGGGTCGAGTGGGGCGGCTGCGGCATGGTCAACCCCAACGTGCTGCGTGCGTGCGGCGTCAACCCCGAGGTGTACTCGGGCTTCGCGTTCGGCATGGGCATCGAGCGGACCCTGCAGTTCCGCAACGGCATCCCGGACATGCGTGACATGGTCGAAGGCGACGTCCGGTTCACCCTTCCCTTCGGAACGGAGGCGTAGTGCGAGTCCCGGTGAGCTGGCTGACCGAGCACCTCGACGTGGGTGACGAGGTCACGCCCCAGGACCTGGCCGACGCCTTCGTGCGGATCGGGATCGAGGTCGACGAGCTGAGCGAGCTCGGCCCGGTGACCGGCCCGCTCGTGGTCGGGCGCGTCGCCGAGATCGAGGAGCTGACGGGCTTCAAGAAGCCGGTGCGGTTCTGCCGCGTCGAGGTCGGCGAGGAGCCGGAGTCCGAAGAGGACACCGCCGCGTCCGATGAGGACGACGACGAGGACGACGACGAAGGCCCGATCGAGAACGAGGGCCCCCACGGCATCAAGACCCGCGGCATCGTCTGCGGCGCGAGCAACTTCGCCGAGGGCGACCTCGTCGTGGTGGCGCTGCCGGGCGTCGTGCTGCCGGGCGACTTCGAGATCGCCGCGCGCAAGACGTACGGCAAGGTCAGCGACGGCATGATCTGCTCCGCCAAGGAGCTGGGCCTCGGCGAGGACCACAGCGGCATCCTCGTGCTGCCGCCGGGCACCGCGAGCCCGGGCGACGACGCGATCGCGTTGCTGGGGCTCACCGACACCGTCATCGAGGTCACGCCGACCCCGGACCGCGGCTACGCGCTGTCGATCCGCGGCCTCGCGCGCGAGCTGTCCAACGCGCTCGACGTGCCCTTCGGCGACCCGGCGATGCTCGACATCCCCGAGGCCGAGGGCGACGCGTGGCCGGTGCGGGTCGAGGACCCCGAAGGCTGCCCGAGGTTCGTGCTGCGCCGCGTGAAGGGCCTCGACGCCACGGCCCCGTCGCCGTGGTGGATGCGCCGCCGGCTGATGCTGGCCGGGATCCGGTCGATCTCGCTGGCCGTCGACGTCACCAACTACGTGATGCTCGAGCTCGGCCACCCGCTCCACGCGTTCGCGACCACCGCCATCCAGGGCGACCTGGTGGTGCGGCGCGCGAAGGCGGGGGAGAAGCTGACCACTTTGGACGACGTCGTCCGCACGCTCGACGCCGACGACATCGTGATCGCCGACGACTCGGGCGTGATCTCGCTCGCGGGCACCATGGGTGGTGCCAGCACGGAGATCACCCCCGAGAGCACCGACGTGCTCCTCGAAGCGGCGCACTGGAACCCCGCGTCGATCAGCCGCACGGCGCGCCGCCACAAGCTGTTCTCCGAGGCGGCAAAGCGCTTCGAGCGCTTCACCGACCCGGGCCTGTGCGCGGCCGCGGTCGAGCTGGCCGCCCGGCTGCTGCGCCAGTACGGCGAGGGCGCCATCCAGCCCGGCCGCACCGACGAGGGCGGCGTTGCCCCGCTCGCGCCGGTCACCATGCCGATCAACCTGCCCGACCAGGTGGCGGGCGTGCGCTACGAGCGCGGTGTCACCGTCCGGCGGCTCACCCAGATCGGCTGCAAGGTCCAGGTGAGCACCAGCGACGCGGGCATCTCTTCGGTCACCGCGACCCCGCCGAGCTGGCGCGCCGATCTCGTGCAGCCCGCCGACCTCGTCGAGGAGGTGCTGCGGCTCGAGGGCTACGAGAGCATCCCGTCGGTCCTGCCGGCGGCGCCCGCGGGCCGTGGCCTCACCGAAGAGCAGAAGCGCCGCCGCAGTGTCGCCCGCGCCCTGGCCGAGGCGGGTTACGTCGAGGTCCTGCCCTTCCCGTTCGTCGGCGACTCGGTGTGGGACGCCTTCGGCCTGCCCGAGGACGACGTGCGCCGCAAGACCGTCCGCGTGCGCAACCCGCTCGAAGCCGACCACGACCGCATGGCGACGACCCTCCTGCCCGGCCTGCTCGACACGCTGCAGCGCAACGTGTCCCGCGGCATGAAGGACGTGTCGCTCTTCCACATCGGCCAGGTCGTGCTGCCGAAGCCGCACCAGCTGAAGGTGCCGGATCTCGGCGTCGAGCACCGGCCGAGCGACGAGGAGCTCGCCGTGCTGGAGGCCGCCGTGCCCGCCCAGCCGGTGCACGTCGCCGTCGTGCTCACCGGCCTGCGCCGCCGCGCCGGCTGGTGGGGCAAGGGCGAGCCGGCCGGCTGGGCCGACGCCGTCGAGGCCGCCCGCCTGGTGGCCCAGGCCGCCGGCGTGGAGCTCACGGTGCAGGCGGCCCACCTCCCGCCGTGGCACCCGGGCCGCTGCGCCCAGCTGCGCGTGGGCGACTGGCCGGTCGGCCACGCGGGCGAGCTGCACCCCAAGGTCGTCGAAGCCCTGGGCCTGCCGCCGCGCACGGTCGCCATGGAACTCGACCTCGACGCCATCCCGCTGCCGGACTCCCGCCCGGCGCCGAGCGTCTCGGCCTACCCGCCCGTGCTGCTCGACGTCGCCCTGGTCGTCGGCTCCGACGTCCCGTCCGCCGACCTCGCCGAGGTCCTCCGCTCGGGCGCCGGCGAGCTCCTCGAAGACATCACCCTCTTCGACGTCTACACCGGCACCCAAATCGGCGAAGGCAAGCAGTCCCTGGCCTACAAGCTCCGCTTCCGCGCCCCGGACCGCACCCTGACGGTCGACGAAGCCACCAAGGCCCGCGACGCCGCCGTCTCCGCCGCCGGCGACCGCTTCGGCGCGACCCTGCGGGCCTGACCTCCGCGGCGCCGCCTGACCGACCTCGGTCCAGTGGGCCGGAGACACCGCCTCACCGCGGAGTTTCCGGCCCACTGCCTTCTCTCCACTTCCGGCTCTCCACCCGGTGCCTGCTCCGGGGGTCGGCCGCTGATGCCCGCCCCGGCCGCCGGCCTTAGGCGCCTGCCGCGGCTGCTCGCCACGAGTGGCCGCCCGGTGCCTGCGGCGGTGCCTGTCGCGCCTGCTCGCCACGAGTGGCCGACCGGTGCCTGCCGCGATGCCTGCCGCGGCTGCTCGCCACGACTGACCGCCCGGTGGCCGCCGCGGGTGCCTGCCCGGCGCCTGGCGCGTGTGCCCACCCCAGTACCGGAGAGGGGGTCCGCTCCGTGTGCCCGCTCCGGTCCGCCGCTGGTGCTTGCCCCGGCGGCGGCTGCGGCTGATTGCCGCGGGTGCCCGCCCAGGTACTGGCTTCGGTTGCCTGCCCGGGTGGCTGCTCCGGGCGTCTGCCGCGGGTGGTGACCTGCGTTCTCCGAGTATCGGCCTCGGGCGTTTGCTGCGGCCGCTCGCCTGGGCCCGTCCCGCGCGCCTGCCGTGGGTGCCCCACCCAGGTGCCGGCTTCGGGTGCCTGGCCCGGGCCCAGGCCGGCTTCGGGTGCCTGGCCCGGGCGGCTGCGTCCGGCGTCCCTACCCAGGCCGGCTTCGGTTGCCTGCCCGGGTGGCTGCGCCCGGCGTCCGCCGTGGGTGGCGACCGTCCGCGTGCCCCAGTGCCGACCCCGGAACCGGCCCCAGCGGCTCGGTTCGTGGCCGTCCTCCCGGCCTCCGTCACCGGCTCGCCCGCCTGATCCAGGCCTGCGCTTCGCTCGGCGACAAACGGCTGCTGCGACCCCTCCCACCTCCGGGCTGATCCGGTCGCGGGTTCGGCTGCGTTCTCGCCGCACCGTCATCGGCTGCTGATGCCGCGCCTGGCGGCTTCGGCTCCGTGCGTGTTTTCTCCCTTCGTCAGGTCGTGCCTCGCGGTCAGGTCAGGTTCTTCAGGGCCTCCCGTGTGGACAGTGATGACAGCCCCGGGTGATCGCGCACAAAGGAACGCACCCAGTCCGGGTCCGTTTTGGCGTGGTCGCGCAGCGCCCAGCCGATGCCTTTCCGCAGAAAGAAATCCGGGTCGTCCTTGTTGGCTTCGATCGCGGTCGTCAGGAGGACGCGGTCGACGTCCGTCTTCGCCGACACCTGGCAGATGACCGCGGTGCGGCGCCGCCAGCGGTCGGGGGCGGTGGCCCACCGCAGCAGTACCGGTGTGACCTCCGCGCGGTACTCCCGCAGGATCGGCCCGACGCGGCGGATCGCGACCTCGTCGACGAAGTCCCACCACGCACCGTCTACGATGAGCTCCTCGTAGAGGCCGAGCAGATCCGGGTCCTGCCACCGCCGGTACGCGCGGTGGCCCGACAGGTCGATCGCCGCGTAGCGCTCCTCGCGGAACTCCGCGTCGCGCCACAGGGCCAGCACGGTCGTTGAAAAACTCACCCGATCGGGCAGAACGTGCGCGGCGAGGACCTCTTTCATGAGCGCGGCGCGCCCGGGTTTGGCCACCCCGCGGTACGGCATCGCCGACTTCATGTAGGCCTGCATGGCGGGCGCTTTCTCCGGGTCCGCGCGGGCGGCGAGTCCGGTTCGGACAGCCGAGATCAACGCCTTGTCCACGCCCATCCGCGCTCACCTCCACCGCGCCGGCCACCGGCGGGCGACGGCTGGCGCAACTCGTGTCGTGCGAGGAGATTGTTCCGGGTTGTCGGTAGTTTCGACCAATTCGGGTACCCCGCGAGCGAAGAGGGCCACCGTGAAGAAGATCCTTGCCGTCCTGGCCGCCGCGGGTGTCGCGGTCGGGACGATGGCCGCCGCGCCGGCCGCCACTGCAGAGCGGGGGGCGAAGCCGGGCTACACGTCGCCGCCGATCAGCTGGGGGCCGTGCCAGACCACGAACCTGAAGAACGCCGGCGCCGAGTGCGGGTTCCTCGTGGTCCCGATGGACTACGCGAAGCCCTCCGGCACGAAGGTGCAGGTCGCCGTGTCGCGGATCAAGCACAAGTCCGCGCAGTACCAGGGCGTGATGCTGGTCAACCCGGGCGGCCCCGGCGGTTCCGGGCTCGGGCTCTCGGTGCTCGGCCAGTACGTGCCGGACGGCGCCGGCGAGAGCTACGACTGGATCGGCTTCGACCCGCGCGGCGTCGGCTCCAGCAAACCGGCCGTGAGGTGCGATGGCGGCTACTTCTCCTACGACCGCCCGCCGTACGTGCCTTCGACGGCGCAGCTCGAGCGCACCTGGCTCGCCAAGGCCAAGGGCTACGCGGAGGCGTGCGCGAAGAACGGCGCCATCCTCGACCACATCAAGACCACCGACGTCGCGCAGGACATGGACAGCCTCCGCGCGGCGCTGGGGGAGAAGCAGATCAACTACTACGGCTTCTCCTACGGCACCTACCTCGGCCAGGTCTACAGCACGCTGTACCCGGAAAACGTGCGCCGCATGGTGCTCGACGGCAACGTCGACCCGGGCAAGGTCTGGTACCAGGCCAACCTCGACCAGGACGTGGCCTTCGACCGCAACATCAAGATCTACTTCGCCTGGCTCGCCAAGTACGACGACGTCTACCACCTCGGCAAGACCGAGGCCGCCGTGGAGAAGCTCTGGTACGACCAGCAGAGCAAGCTCGACCGCTCCGCCGCCGGGGGCGTGATCGGCGGCGACGAGTGGACCGACGTCTTCCTGCAGGCCGGCTACTACGTGTTCGGCTGGGCGGACCTGGCCAAAGCGTTCGACGGCTGGGTGCACCGCGGCGACTGGCAGACGCTCAAGAAGCTCTACGACGCCGCCAACCCGCCCGGTGACGACAACGGGTACGCCGTCTACAGCGCCGTCCAGTGCACCGACGTGCGGTGGCCGGCCGGCTGGAACCGCTGGCGCCTCGACAACTGGACGACCTACTTCCGCGCTCCGTTCGAGACCTGGGGCAACGCGTGGTTCAACGCGCCTTGCCGTGACTGGCCCGCCAAAGCCGGCAAGCCGGTCGAGGTCGACGGCGGCAAGGTCGGCGGGGTGCTGCTCATCAGCGAGGAGCTCGACGCGGCGACGCCGTACGCGGGCAGCCTCGCGGTGCGCAAGCTGTTCCCGAAGTCGAGCCTGATCAGCGCCCCCGGCGGCACCACGCACGCCGGCTCGCTGTCCGGCGTCGCCTGCGTGGACGACAAGGTCGCCGACTACCTCGCGACCGGCGCGCTGCCGAAGCGCACCTCGGGCAACGACTCCGACGCGCAGTGCGACCCGGTGCCACCGCCGGTCCCGGCGGCCGTCGGGACGCACCAGAAGAGCGAGGCACCAGCTCCAGCCCAGGCCCAGGCCAACACGGGCGCAATGTCGCGCTACTGATCCCTTCCTCCCGGTGCCCCGGTCCGGTCCGCCGGACCGCGGCACCTTCTGTCTGTGCTCCGGTACTGCTCCGTGCCCTTCCACCGATCCCCCTCGGTCGCTGTTCGTGATCGCTCGAGGACGCTACGACAGGGGTACGACAATTTCGGAGCGCATCCGCCCGGACACGCGCCGTGAGCGGATTCTGTCGGGGGTGGGCGCTACCTTCGCCGCCATGACGATCATCGAAGAGCACCGGACCGAGGTCCGGGCCGGAAACGTCCAGTACCAGATCGCCGTCGTCACCCGTCCGGGCGAGACGGCCGAGCAGAGCCGCGTCACGGTCACCGTGGGCGGCGAAGGGCCCGGCGGGGAGTCCGTCGCCCACGGCAGGCTTGACCTCGACACCGCGGTGGTCCCGGCGGTGGCCGACCTCCTGGCCGGCAGCCTCCACGCCTTTGCGGGCGGGCCGCGCCGAAGATCGGGCGAACGGCCCGCGCAGCAAGGGAAACCGTGGAGCGCCGAGCTCGACGCGCAGCTGGAGTCCGCGTGGCTCGCGGGCGACACGGTCGCCGAGCTGGCCCGCCGGTTCGAGCGTTCGGCCGGTGGCATCCGCGCCCGCCTGCCGCGCGTCGGCTGCGACCCGGAACGGCCGGGGCACCACCTGCCGGCGCCGCCGAGCCTGCGCGGCTCCGCCGAGGGGGAGGAGTGAGCGGCCATGCCCGCGGCCCTCGTGGCCGCGGGCACGGTCCCGGCGACAGCACTCGATCGGGTGAAGTCCGGCCAGTCTGGTCGCCGCGACCCCGGGAGCTGCGACAACGCCGCCGACGTCCACCATGGGAGGCCTGGCTCGGGCTCGGCATGGCAGGAAACACACCTGGCCCAGCGGAATCCTGTTTGTTTGAGATTGCATGGTCGTGCATAATCATGCGTATGACAGTGAAGATCGCGGTGGCCGGCGCGAGCGGCTACGCGGGCGGCGAACTGTTGCGCCTGTTGCTGACCCATCCGGAAGTCGAGATCGGTGCGCTGACAGCGGCGAGCAGCGCGGGGACGCCGCTGGGCACGCACCAGCCGCACCTCGCGCCCCTGGCCGGGCGCGTGCTGGCGGAGACGTCGGCGGAGACGCTGGCCGGCCACGACGTCGTGTTCCTCGCGCTGCCCCACGGCCACTCGGCCGAGGTCGCGGCGCAGCTCGGACCCGACGTGCTCGTGGTCGACCTCGCCGCCGACCACCGGTTGGCGAACGCGGCCGACTGGCAGCGTTGGTACGGCGGCGAGCACGCCGGGCAGTGGCCCTACGGCCTGCCCGAGCTCCCCGGCGCGCGCGAGAAGCTCGTGGGCACCAAGCGCGTGGCCGTCCCCGGCTGCTTCCCGACCGGCGGCTCGCTCGCCCTCGCCCCGGCCCTGGCCGCGGGCCTGGTCGAGCCGGAGGTCACGGTCGTGGCGGTCACCGGCACCTCCGGCGCGGGCAAGAGCCTCAAGCCGAACCTGCTCGGGTCCGAGGTCATGGGGTCCGCCAGCGCGTACGGCGTGGCGGGCAAGCACCGGCACACCCCCGAGTTCGCGCAGAACCTCTCCGGCGTGGCGGGAAAGCCGGTGACGGTGTCCTTCACGCCCGTGCTCGCCCCGATGCCGCGCGGCATCCTCACCACGGCGACCGCGCCGCTGATCGGCGACGTCGACGAGAACGCCGTGCGCGAGGTGTACGAGAAGGCCTACGACGCCGAGCCGTTCGTGCAGCTGCTGCCCGCCGGGATGTGGCCCGCGACCGCGTCGACGCTCGGGTCGAACAACGTCCAGCTCCAGGTGGGCGTGGACGCCGACGCGGGCAGGCTCGTCGTGATCTGCTCGCTCGACAACCTCACCAAGGGCACCGCGGGCGGCGCCGTCCAGTCGATGAACCTGGCACTCGGATTCCCTGAGGCCACCGGACTTTCCACCGTGGGAGTGGCACCGTGACCGTCACCGGACCGAAGGGTTTCCGCGCCGCCGGCGTCGCCGCCGGCATCAAGGCCTCCGGCGCGCTCGACCTCACGCTCGTCGTGAACGACGGCCCGCTCGACGTCGCCGCGGGCGTGTTCACGCGCAACGTGATCAAGGCCGCGCCCGTGCTGTGGTCGCAGGAAGTCCTGAAGCAGCAGAAGCTCAAGGCGGTCGTGCTCAACTCAGGCGGCGCCAACGCGGCGACCGGCCCGGGCGGGTTCCAGGACACGCACGCCACCGCGGAGAAGGTCGCCGAGGTCCTCGACATCGGCGCGATCGAGGTCGCGGTGTGCTCCACCGGCCTCATCGGCGAGCGGCTCCCGATGGCCGCGGTGCTGTCCGGTGTGGACAGTGCGGTCAAGGCGCTCGATGCGAGCGCCGAGGCGAGCCTGAACGCCGCTTCCGGCGTGATGACCACCGACACCAAGCCGAAGCAGGCGTTCGCCGAGCACGCCGCGGGCTGGAGCGTCGGCGGCTTCGCCAAGGGTGCCGGCATGCTCGCGCCGAACCTCGCCACGATGCTGTCGGTCCTCACCACGGATGCCGTGGCGGACAAGGAAGTTCTCGACCGCGCGCTGCGCGCCGCGACCCGCGTCACCTACGACCGGCTCGACGTCGACGGCGGCACGTCCACCAACGACACGGTGCTGGTGCTCGCGTCCGGCGCGAGCGGGGTGGAGCCGACGGAGGCCGAGCTCACCGAGCAGCTCACCACCGTCGCCCACGACCTCGTGCTGCAACTGCGCGCCGACTCCGAAGGCGCGACCAAGGACGTCGACGTCACGGTGCGCGGTGCCGCGTCCGAGGACGACGCCGTGGTGGTCGCCCGCACGATCGCCGAGGACAACCTCGTGAAGACGGCGCTGTTCGGCTCCGACCCCAACTGGGGCCGTATCGCCATGGCGCTCGGCCGCGCGCCCGCGCGCATCGACCCGGAGACGGTGTCGATCACGATCAACGGCGTCACGCTGTTCGCCTCGGGCACCACCGCGGCGGACCGCTCGGCGGCCGCCCTGTCGGGGCGGGCCATCGAGGTCGTCGTCGACCTGGGCGTCGGCTCGGCCGAGGCCACGATCTACACCACCGATCTGTCCCACGGCTACGTCGAAGAGAACAGCGCCTACTCCTCATGACCGGCACGGAGGACCTGATTTCCGCGGACGAAAGGCTCGAGGCGGCGGCCGAGAAGGCCGGGGTGCTCATCGAGGCGCTGCCGTGGCTGCAGCGGTTCCACGGCGCCACCGTGGTGGTGAAGTACGGCGGCAACGCCATGATCGACGACACCCTCAAGGCGGCCTTCGCGCAGGACATGGTGTTCCTGCGTCTCGCCGGCCTGCACCCCGTGGTCGTGCACGGCGGGGGACCGCAGATCACCGCGATGCTCACCCGGCTCGGCGTCGAGGGCGAGTTCAAGGGCGGCCTGCGCGTGACCACACCCGAGACGATGGACATCGTCCGCATGGTGCTGGTCGGGCAGGTCAGCCGCGAGCTGGTCGGCCTGATCAACGCCCACGGCCCGTACGCCGTGGGCATCTCCGGCGAGGACGCGCGCCTGTTCACCGCCGAACGCAAACAGGCCACTGTGGACGGTGAACAGGTCGACATCGGCCTCGTCGGCGAGGTCGCCGCGGTGAACCCCGACGCGGTGCTCGACATCGTCAACGCCGGGCGCATCCCCGTGGTGTCCACGGTCGCGCCCGACATCGACGGCGTGGTGCACAACGTCAACGCCGACACCGCCGCGGGCGCGCTGGCCGCGGCGCTGGGCGCGGAGAAGCTCGTGGTGCTCACCGACGTCGAAGGCCTCTACGCCAACTGGCCGGACCGCTCGTCGCTCATCGACCGCATCCAGGTCGACCGGCTGGAGAAAATGCTGCCCGAGCTGGCCAGCGGCATGATCCCGAAGATGGAGGCCTGCGTGCGCGCGGTCCGCGGCGGCGTGGGCAGCGCCCACGTGATCGACGGCCGCCTCGCCCACTCCGTGCTGCTCGAGGTGTTCACCTCGCGCGGCATCGGAACGATGGTTTTCCCCGAACCCACCCCAGGCTCCGAGCCCACCCCAGTCCCGGAACCCCACCAACCAGCCCCAGGAACGGAGCTCCCGTGACCACCCCGACCTCGAACGAGGCGAGCCGGCAGCACTGGCAGTCGGCCCTGATGGACAACTACGGCACCCCCGGGCTGACGCTTGTCCGCGGTGAGGGCGCGAAGGTGTGGGACGCCGACGGCACCGAGTACCTCGACCTCGTCGGCGGCATCGCCGTCAACGCGCTCGGCCACGCCCACCCCGAGGTGGTGCGCGCCGTCTCCGAGCAGATCGCGACGCTGGGCCACACGTCGAACCTGTACGTGAACCCGGTCGCCGTCGAGCTCGCCGAGGCGCTGCTCGACGTCGCGGGGCTGACCGGCCAGGGCAAGGTCCTGTTCGTGAACTCGGGCGCCGAGGCCAACGAGGCCGCGCTGAAGATCAGCCGCCTCACCGGCCGCACCAAGGTCGTCGCGGCCGAGGGCGCGTTCCACGGCCGCACGATGGGGTCGCTGTCGCTCACCGGCCAGCCGGCCAAGCGCGAACCGTTCGCGCCGCTGGTCCCCGGCGTCACGCACGTGCCGTTCGGCGACGTCGAAGCGCTGCGCGCGGCCGTCGACACCGACACCGCGGCCGTGTTCCTCGAGCCGATGCTCGGCGAAGCGGGCGTGATCCCCGCGCCCGACGGCTACCTGCAGGCGGCTCGCGAGATCACCAAGGCCACCGGCACGCTGCTCGTGCTCGACGAGGTGCAGACCGGCATCGGCCGGCTCGGCACCTGGTTCGCCTTCCAGCAGGCGGGCATCGTCCCCGACGTCATCACGCTCGCGAAGGGCCTCGGCGGCGGGCTGCCGATCGGCGCCGTGATCGGCATCGGCGCGGCGGGCGAGCTGCTGAAGCCGGGCCAGCACGGCACCACGTTCGGCGGGAACCCGGTCTGCTGCGCGGCCGGGCTGGCCGTGCTGCGCACCATCGCGCGCGACAACCTGCTCGACCACGTCTCTTCGCTGGGCAAGGACATCGCGACCGGCGTCGAGGCGCTCGGGCACCCGCTCGTCTCCGGCGTGCGCGGCGCCGGTCTGCTGCTCGGCATCACGCTGCGCGAGCCGGTGTCCGCCGCGGTGGCCAAGGCCGCGCAGAACGCCGGTTACCTCGTCAATCCCGTCGCGCCGGACACCATCCGGCTCGCCCCGCCGCTCGTGCTCGAGACCGATCAGGCCCAGGGCTTCCTGACCGCACTCCCGGACGCGCTCGACTCCACCACCCCGAAGGACCCGAACTGATGCCTCGCCACTTCCTCCGCGACGACGACGTCAGCCCCGCCGAGCAGGCCGCGCTCCTGGACCTCGCCGACGCGCTCAAGGCCGACCCGCTCGGCAACAAGTCGCTGGCCGGCAAGACGGTCACGGCGATCTTCGAGAAGAACTCCACCCGCACGCGCTTCTCGTTCGAGGTCGGCATCAGCCAGCTCGGCGGTCACCCCGTGATCGTGGACGGCCGGTCGATGCAGCTGGGCCGCGAGGAGACGATCGAGGACACCTCGCGCGTGCTGTCGCGCTACGTCGACGGCATCGTGTGGCGTACCTTCGCGCAGAAGCGCATCGACTCCATGGCGTCGGTCGCGTCGGTGCCGGTCGTCAACGCGCTCACCGACGAGTTCCACCCGTGCCAGGTCCTCACCGACCTCATGACCATCCGCGAGCGCAAGGGCAAGCTCGCCGGGCTGACGATGGTGTACCTCGGCGACGGCGCCAACAACATGGCCCATTCGCTGCTGCTCGGCGGCGTGACCGCGGGCATGCACGTGCGGGTCGTCTCGCCCGAGGGCTTCCAGCCCGACCAGCAGGTGATGCTCGACGCGAAGCACCGCGGCACCGAGACCGGCGGCAGCGCGGCCGTGTTCACCGACCCGCACGACGCCGTCGCCGGCGCCGACGTGCTGGTCACCGACACCTGGACGTCCATGGGCCAGGAGAACGACGGCCTCGACCGCGTCGGCCCGTTCCGGGCACTGCAGGTCAACACCGAACTGCTCAAGCGCGCGGCCGACGAGGCCATCGTGCTGCACTGCCTGCCCGCGCACCGGGGCTGGGAGATCACCGACGAGGTGCTCGACGGCCCGGCCAGCGCGGTGTGGGACGAGGCCGAGAACCGTCTGCACGCCCAGAAGGCACTGCTGGTCTGGTTGTTCGAGCAGAGCGGGCGATGACCGGCAGCCGGGTCGGGCGCCAGGCTCGCATCACGGAGCTGGTGTCCACGATGGCCATCCGCAGCCAGACCGAGCTCGCCAAGCTGCTCGCGGCCGAGGGCATCGAGGTCACGCAGGCGACGCTGTCGCGCGACCTCGACGAGCTCGGCGCCGTGAAGCTGCGCGGCGCCGACTCGGGCGCGCCGGTCTACGTCATCCCCGAGGACGGCAGCCCGGTGCGCGGGGTGCAGGGCGGTACGTCGCGGTTGTCCCGGCTGCTCGCGGAACTGCTCGTCTCGGCCGACGCGTCCGGCAACCTCACCGTGCTGCGCACGCCGCCCGGCGCCGCGCAGTTCCTCGCGAGCGCCATCGACCGTGCCGCGCTCGAAGAGGTCGTCGGCTCCATCGCCGGCGACGACACGGTCGCCGTCATCGCCCGCGAACCGTTGAGCGGCCGGGATCTCGCGGAACGGTTCACCGCGCTCGCCCGGCGTTCAGCCGAGGAGGAACCGTGACCACCCGGGCCGTGCTCGCCGCCACGAACGGGTCCGTGATCTCCCGGCTCGCGGCGGCCGGCGACGTGCTCGCCGTTCTGGTCGATCTCGGGGGCGGTGACGCCGCGGCGATTCGGAGGCGGGCGTTGGCGTGCGGGGCGGCGAAGGTGATCGCGGTCGACGCGCGAGACGAGTTCGCGGCCGGGTTCTGCCTTCCGGCCGTCCAGTCCAACGCGCTGCTCGTCGACGCCTCGCTGACCCGGCCGGTGCTGGAGCGCCACCTCGTCGCGGTGGCCGAAGCGCAGCATGCCGAGCCCGTGTTCGCCGCAGCCCGGCCCGGCCGCACGCTCTGGAGCCACCCGGCGGAGGCTCCGGCGGACCCGTGGTGCGCACCGGGCGACGTGTTCACCTACACCGAGGACCCTGCCGTGAACCGCGAGGCGCCGGACGAGGTCGTGATCACCTTCGACCGCGGTGTTCCCGTCGCGGTGGACGGGGAGACGGTGAGCGTGCGCGAAGCCGTGCAGCTGCTGAACCACCGCGCCGGTGCGCACGGCATCGGCCGGATCGACCGGATGACCGGCTGCCGGGAGCTCCACGAGGCCCCGGGTGCCACCGTGCTGGTCACGGCGCACCAGGAGCTGGAGAGGGTGACGCTCGACCGTGAGCTGGCCCGGTTCAAGGAGAACGTCGACCGGCGGTGGGCCGAGCTCGTGTACGACGGGCTGTGGTCCTCGCCGCTGCGCGAACCACTCGACGCGTTCGTGCGGCACACCCAGGAGTACGTGAGCGGCGACGTCCGATTGCTGCTCCACGGTGGCACCGCGGTCGTGACCGGGCGGCGCGGTGAGGACCTCACCCGCGGCAGGCACCTGCGTCCCGTCGGACGGCGGTACCGTCCCCTGACCGGGCAGGAGCACCCGGACCACCCGACCCACCGGGCGTCGTGAGACGCCCGAGGCAGAAAGGCAGAACGTGAGCGCGAAAGACCAGCCGGTGGCCCTGTGGGGCGGCCGGTTCGCCAGCGGACCGGCCGAGGCGATGGCGGCGCTGAGCGCCTCCACCCACTTCGACTGGCGCCTGGCGCCCTACGACATCGCCGGCTCGCGGGCCCACGCCCGTGTGCTGCGCAAGGCGGGGCTGCTCACCGACGCGGAGCTGGCGGGCATGCTCGAGGCGCTCGACACGCTCGCGCAGGACGTGGCCTCGGGCGCGTTCACGCCGACCGTGGCCGACGAAGACGTGCACACCGCCCTCGAACGCGGGCTGCTGGAGCGCGCGGGCACGGAGCTGGGCGGCAAGCTGCGCGCGGGCCGCTCGCGCAACGACCAGGTGGCCACGCTGTTCCGGATGTGGCTGCGCGACGCCGCGCGCCGCGTGGTCGCGGGCACCCTCGACGTGGTCGACGCCCTCGTTTCGCAGGCGCAGCGCCACCCCGAGGTCATCCTGCCCGGCCGCACCCACCTGCAGCACGCGCAGCCGGTCCTGCTGGCCCACCACCTGCTGGCCCACGGCCAGGCGCTGCTGCGCGACGTCTCCCGCCTGCGCGACTGGGACGCCCGCACCGCCGAGTCCCCCTACGGCTCGGGCGCGCTGGCCGGCTCGTCGCTCGGCCTCGACCCGGAGGCCGTGGCCACGGAGCTGGGTTTCGACACGAGCGTGGAGAACTCCATCGACGGCACCGCTTCACGCGACTTCGTGGCGGAGTTCGCCTTCGCCGTCGCGATGCTCGCGGTGAACCTGTCGCGGATCGCCGAAGAGGTGATCATCTGGAACACCGCCGAGTTCGGCTACGTGACCCTCGACGACGCGTGGGCGACCGGCAGCTCGATCATGCCGCAGAAGAAGAACCCCGACGTCGCGGAGCTCACGCGCGGCAAGGCGGGCCGGCTCATCGGCAACCTGACGGGCCTGCTGGCGACGCTGAAGGCGCAGCCGCTCGCGTACAACCGCGACCTGCAGGAGGACAAGGAACCGGTGTTCGACTCGGTCGAGCAGCTGGAGCTCCTGTTCCCGGCGATCGCGGGCATGCTCGCCACGCTGACGTTCCACACCGACCGGCTCGCCGAGCTGGCGCCGGCGGGCTTCACGCTCGCCACGGACATCGCCGAGTGGCTGGTGCGCCAGGGCGTGCCGTTCCGCGTGGCCCACGAGGCGGCGGGGGAGAGCGTGCGCGTGGCCGAGAGCCGTGGCGTCGGGCTCGACGAACTGACCGACGAGGAGTTCCAGGCCATCAACCCGGCCCTCACGCCGGCGGTGCGCGAGGTGCTCACGGTCGAGGGTTCGGTGCGTTCGCGCAACGCCCGCGGCGGCACGGCGCCAGAGCGCGTCGCCGAGCAGCTCGAGCGCCTCGTGGACCGGGTGACGACCGTGCGGCAGTGGCTGAAGTAGCGCGCCGGTCCGGCCGGGGAGCTGAGCTTCCCGGCCGGACCGATCACCCGGGAGCCGCCGGTTAGGCTGGGGCGGGACGAGGGGAGCACGCGTGGACCGGTTGTTCCGGCGCGAGGAACTGGCACTGGACCCGGTCGAGCTGGGGCACCTGCTGCTTGGCGCGGTCCTCGAGGCCGACGCACCCGATGGCACCGTCGGCGTGCGGCTCGTGGAGGTCGAGGCCTACCGCGGCTTCGACGATCCGGCGTCGCACAGCTTCCGCGGCAAGACCCCGCGCAACGCCCTGATGTGGGGGCCGGCGGGGTACCTGTACGTGTACTTCGTCTACGGCATGCACTTCTGTGCCAACGTCATCAGCGGGGAAGAGGACGAGCCCGGCGGGGTGCTCCTGCGTGCCGGCGAAGTGGTCCAGGGCGTCGACCTCGTGCGCGCCCGGCGTCCCAACGCCCGTGGGAACGGTGACATCGCCAAGGGACCCGCCATCCTCACGTCCGTGCTGCGCGTCGACCTCACGCAGAACGGCGTGGACCTCACCGACCCGTCTTCGCCGGTCCGGTTGCGCGTGGGGGAGCGCGTACCGCCCGAGCGGATCCGCAGCGGTCCTCGGGTCGGAGTCGCCACGGGAATCGACACGCCGTGGCGGTTCTGGGTCGACGGCTCACCCGCCGTGTCCACCTACCGGCGCGGCGGCAAACGGCGGCAGGTGCGCCCCGCGGGTTAGTCGCTTGACCTGGTGCGGGAGGATCTACAGGTGTGAGTGAGCACATCCTTGACGAGCTGTCCTGGCGCGGCCTGATCGCGCAGTCCACCGACATCGACGCCTTGCGGCGAGACCTCGACCAGGGACCCCTCACCCTCTATTGCGGCTTCGACCCGACCGCGCCCAGCCTGCACGCCGGCAACCTCGTCCCGCTGCTGATGCTCAAGCGCTTCCAGCGCGCCGGGCACCGGCCGATCGTGCTGGCCGGCGGCGCGACGGGCATGATCGGCGACCCGCGCGAGACAGGGGAGCGCACGCTCAACACCCTCGACGTGGTCGCGGAGTGGGCCGGGCGCATCCGCGGGCAACTGGAGCGGTTCGTCGAGTTCGACGAGTCGCCGACGGGCGCCGTGGTCGAGAACAACCTGAACTGGACCGGCCAGCAGAACGTGCTGGAGTTCCTGCGCGACGTCGGCAAGCACTTCTCGGTGAACGTGATGCTCAACCGGGAGACGGTGAAGCGCCGGCTCGAATCCGACGGCATGTCCTACACCGAGTTCAGCTACCTGCTGCTGCAGTCGCAGGACTACCTGCAGCTCTACCGGCAGTACGGCTGCACGCTGCAGGTCGGCGGCTCGGACCAGTGGGGCAACCTCGTCGGCGGGGTCGACCTCATCCGGCGGGTCGAGGGCGGCAGCGCGCACGCGTTGACGGCGCCCCTGGTCACCGACGCCGAAGGCCGCAAGTTCGGCAAGTCCACCGGCGGCGGGAACCTGTGGCTCGACCCGGAGATGACCTCGCCGTACGCCTGGTACCAGTACTTCGTGAACGTCGGGGACGCCGACGTCATCCGCTACCTGCGCATGTTCACCTTCCTCACCCGCGAGGAGATCGACGCGCTGGCCGAGGACACCGAACAGCGGCCCCACCTGCGCTCGGCGCAGAAGCGGCTCGCGCAGGAGTTCACGGACCTGGTGCACGGCGAGGACCAGACGAAGCAGGTCATCGCGGCCAGCCAGGCGCTGTTCGGGCGCGGTGAGCTGGCCGAGCTCGACGCGAAGACGCTCGACGCGGCGATGGCCGAGGTCCCGACCGGCAAGGCGCCGGACGAGTCGACGATCGTCGACCTGCTGCTCGCCGGGGGACTGGTGGACAGCAAGGGCGCCGCGCGCCGCACCGTGAAGGAGGGCGGGGCGTACGTGAACAACGTGAAGATCGCCGACGAGGAGTGGAAGCCGGCCGCGTCCGACGCGCTCCACGGGCGCTGGCTCGTGGTGCGGAAGGGCAAGCGGAACATCGCCGGCGTGAGCCTCGGCGACTGATCGCGGCCGACGGCCCGAAACAGGGCTCTGACCTGCGGGAACGCGGTTAAGGTACCCCCCTGTTTCGGGCCCTTTCGGGGCGTGTAAAGTTCTCCAAGTCGCCAGGGAAACCGGGCGGCCACCGGGACACGAACCAAGCTCTCGCCTCAGGCGATTGAGTGGGTGGCCCAAACAACA
>NZ_JBFAQX010000023.1:0-135144 GCF_040678995.1 Amycolatopsis sp. NPDC049253
CGAGTGGGTCGCACTTCTCATCCTGCCGCCGAAAGACCCGTCCCCATCCTCAGACCCCGTCAGCCGACACCAACGTCACGACCCGCAACAGCTAGCTGCCGGCTGTTGACCTTCGCGGCCTCCGCCAGAGCCGATCCTCGCCGGGGACACCCGATCCGGCGGCCGTCAGTCCGTTGTGGACGGACGTCACCCGGCAGCAGCGGCGCACGCATCGCACACGCCCCACCACGTCACCTCGGCCGCTTCGACGCGGAAGCCCGGCGCGGTGATCGGGTCGAGGCACGGCGGGGCACCGACGGCGCACGGCACGTCCTGGATCGCGCCGCAGCCGCGGCACACGAGGTGGTGGTGGTTGTCGTGGCGCTGCGGTTCGAAGCGCGCGGGTGAGCCAGCGGGTTCCAGCGAGCGCAGCAGGTCGGCCGAGACGAGGTCTTCGAGCACGTTGTACAGGCCCTGACGGGAGAGCCCGCCGGCCACGCCGTCGGCTTCGAGGTCCACGGCGAGCTCGGCCGCCGTCGAGTGCGGGTGCCGCTCGACCGCGGCCAGCACCGCTCGCCGCTGCGGCGTGTTGCGCAGTCCTACCCGGCGCAACCGCACCCCGAACCCGTCCATGGCCGCAGCGTACCCCAGAATGGACTGCATCAAGTCTGCCGTGGAGAAGCTCACAGGTGCCCCGCCGAACGCCTGCCCACCTGCCGTTACGCCGCCGAGTAACGCATACTTGACTCCATCAGACAATTGACTGCATCAACTCTAGGCACTAGAAAGGTCGTGTGCCCCCGACTCCCACGCTTCCGCAGCCGCCGCCCGGCCACATCGACGCCGGGGCCCGCCTGCGCCGCGCCGGCCTGCGCGTGACCACCGCCCGCCAGGTCGTGCTCGAAACCCTCGCCGAGCAGCCGCACACCACCGTCGCCGAACTGCTCCCCCACGTCCGCCGCCGCCTCCGCTTCGCTTCCACGCGGGCGATCCACGACGTCCTCGCCACCGGTGTGTCCGCCGGGCTCGTCCGCCGCTTCGACACCGTCGGCGTCGCCCAGCGCTACGAGCTGACCGGCCCCGAACACGGCCACCTGCTGTGCACGAACTGCGGCCGCCTCGACTCCGTCGGCACGGCCGAAGCCACCAGCGCGCCGATCCTCACCGGCGTTTGCTCGCACTGCGCTCCAGACGGGCACGCACACCCCGAACCGGCCCGCTGAGCGGGATTTCGCCACAGTCCGTCGTCGCGCGAGTGTGGCCGGCCGACGCGGGCGTCTCGAAACGATCTCGGCGCGCACTGACCGGCAACCGCTTGTGTGAAACTCCTCGGCATGCCGAGGAGGGGGTTGCCCACGCCGTGGTCGCGGGCCGTGCGGACGGGGTGGCGCAATCCGGCGGTGGTGATCGCCGTCGCGGCGGCCGCGGTTCTGGTGGCACTGCCCGCCACGGCCGTCGCGTTGTTCCTCTCGGCGGCGGGCAACGCGACGCTGCAGCAGCAGACGTCGCTGGCGTGTGGGTGGGCGGTCGGCGCGCAGTGGCAGGGCGGCCTGCCCATGCGGCAGCGCGACCCCGCTGTGGCCGAGCAGGTCGGCAGGAACCTCTACGACACGCGCGCGAGGCTCGCCGGACAGGCCACGGCCGAGGTACCCCGGGCTTCGGCGCCGGTGTCGACCGTGGTGTCCGGCGCGTCGGTGGAAACGGCGACGGGCACGCCGACGAACCCGGAACAGACGGTCGTCAACCTCATCTCGCGCACGGATTTCCAGAACCACATCCAGGTGGTCCAGCGCGGGACCGGGCCGGGAATCTGGCTGCCGGACCAGTTCGCCGCGCTCAAGAACCTCCACGCCGGCGACCTCGTGACCGTCCGCGGCGGCTCCCGCAACGACCTCAAGCCCACCGGCAAAGCCACCGCCCCGGCAGGCGGCAGCACGTCGACGATGCGCGTCGCCGGGATCTACCGCGACCTGCGTTCCCTGCCGGACCAGCAGTACTGGTGCAGCCTCGTCGGCCTCTACCGCGGCAGCCCGCTGTCCAACACCGGCACGTACCCGGTCGCGCTCGTGTCTCCGGACGACTTCTTCCACATCGTCACCCCGGACTCCGGCGTGCAGAACCTGGTGGAGAGCTCCGTCGACACCACCGGGATGACCACGGCGAGCGCCCCGCCCGTGGTGGCCGGGCTGGAGCACGTCCGCGCCCGCACCGAAAACCCCGGCGACCCGCTCGGGCAAGCGTTCCACCGGTTCGGTGGCACGGAGTACACGTCTTCGCTGGGCGGGATGGTGGTCCGCGCCGACCAGGTCACCACGCAGCTGGCGACCACCGTCGTGCCGATGGGCGCGGTGGGCGCGCTGGCCGGGCTCGTGATCGCCGCGGCGGCGGGCTCCTTCTGGGTGGACCGGCGCCGCGCCGAGCTGGCGGTGTTGTCCTCGCGCGGGGTGGGGCCGTTCGCGTTGGTGGGCAAGGCGGTGCTGGAGGTCGGCACAGTCGTGGTGCTCGGCAGCGTCGTGGGCTGGTTCCTCGCGCGTTACCTCGTGGCGGCGCTGGGGCCGAGTCCGCTCGTCACACCCGGCGCGCTCGCCGGCTCGGTGCTCGGCGCCGCGGCCGCCCTGCTGGTGACTCTGGGGGCGATCGCCGTTTCCAGCGGACGCCGGATCACCGCATTGTTCGACGCGCGTACCACCCGCCGCCGCGACTGGCCGTGGGAACTGCTGCCGCTGGGCGCCGCGGTTGTCTGTTATTTCGTGCTCGGTGACGATCCGGAAGCGGGCGTCGGTGCGGCGGGGACCGTCGCGCGGATTCCCCCGCGGCTGATCGTGGTGCCGCTGCTGCTGGTGATCGGCCTGGCGCTGCTGGCCGCGCGCATCGTCCGGTTCTCCGTGGTCCGCCTGCGGCCGGTGGCCCTGTCGCGGGCCGTCGCCTTCCTGTCCTGGCGGCGGCTCGCCTCCGCACCGGCCGCCGCGGCCGTGCTGATCGGCGCGACGGCGATCCCGATCGCGCTGTCGGTGTACGCGACCACGGTCACCGGCTCGGTCCAGCGCACGCTGCACGCCGAGGGCCAGCTCGTGGTCGGCACCGACGTCGTCGTCGACCTGACCGGGCCCGCGCAGGCGCCACCCGGGTTCGCGGCCGGCTTCGTCGAGCGCTACGACTCCGGCACGATCGGCCACACCACCGTCAACGTCCTCGGCGTCGACCCGGCGACGTTCACGAACACCGCCTTCTGGGACAACCTCCTGCCCGGCCCGGCCCTCGACGATCTGATCGCCGGGCTGACCGCACCCGGCGCACCCGCCGGTGTGCTGGCCGGGATCCCCGGCACGTCCGGGCCGACGCCGGTGGAGATCAACGGTCACACCGTCGAGTTCTCCGTCACCAGCGTCCCCCAGCTGCCCGGCAAGAGCGCCGGGTTCCCCCTGATGATCGTCCGCCGCGACGTGCTGACGCAGCTCGCCGGGGAGAACCTGCACCACGAGCTGTGGCTGCGCGGCGACCCCGCGCGGATCGTCCCCGCGCTGTCGGCCGCTCACGTCCCCGTCGGCACGCTGAGCCAGGCCCAGGACGTGACCGCCAACGGGGTCTACGCGGCGATCACCTACACGTTCCTGTTCCTGACCGCGGTGTCCGTGCTCGCCGGCGCGATCGTGCTCGTGGGGCTGTTGCTGTACCTGAATTCCCGGGCGCGGGCGAGGCGCAGCGCGTACTTGTTGTTGCGGCGCATGGACATCGGGCCCCGCGCACACTGGCGCGCCCTGCTCTACGAAGTCGGCGGCCTGCTGGCCACGGGCTTCGTGGCCGGTCTCGGCTTCGCCGCCATCGCCGTCGCGATCACCAGCGCGGGCTACGACCTCGACCCGGCCGCCGCACCCGGCACCCTGATCGCCGCACCGTGGTCGCTCACCGCCCGCCTCGCCGCGGCGACCCTGCTGGCCGCCGTGCTCGCCACGCTGGCCGCCCAGCGCGCCGTCTCGCGCGCCCGCCCGTCGGAGGTGCTGCGTGACACGAACTGACGCGCTCCGGTGCGAAGACGTGTACCAGACCTACCGGACCGCGACCCACGATGTCGTCGCCCTGCAAGAGGTTTCCGTGTCCGCCGCCCGCGGCCGGGTCACCGCGCTAGTCGGGCCGTCCGGCTCCGGCAAGTCCACCCTGCTGCGGATCCTCGCGTGCCTCGAACGCCCCGTCCGCGGCCGCGTCGAGGTCGACGGCGTCGACGCGACGGCGTTGTCGGCTCGGGGCCGCCGGGGGTTGCGCCGGAAACGGCTCGGCTACGTCTTCCAGAACCCCGTCGACAACCTCCTCGGCTACCTCACCGTCGACGAGCACCTCGAACTCGCCACCCGCCTGCGCGGTACCGGCACCCCGTCGAGCGAACTGCTCACCACCCTCGGGCTCGGGCACCGCGGCGACAGCAGACCCAGCGGCCTCTCCGGCGGCGAACAGCAACGCGTCGCCCTCGCCTTCGCCGCTGCCGGCGATCCCGCCGCGCTGCTCGCCGACGAGCCGACGGCCCAGCTCGACCGCGCGTCGGCCCACCTCGTCGGCGACGCCGTTCGCCGGCTGGCGGTGCTCGGGCACGCCGTCGTGGTCGCCACCCACGACCCCGAACTGGTCACCGCGGCCGATGACGTGATCGAACTCGTGGACGGACGCATCCGATGACCGTGCTCACCCTCACCGACGTCTCGAAGAGCTACCGCAGCACCCAGGTCCTGCGCCCGATCAGCTTCGCGCTGCACCCCGGCGAGCTCGTCGCGTTGACCGGCCCGTCGGGTTCCGGCAAAAGCACGCTGCTGATGATCGCCGGTGGCTGGGAAACCCCGGACACCGGCAGCGTCACACCGGGTTCGGTGCTGCCGGACGTCCCGATGGCGCGAATGCCTTGGCAGCACCTGGGTTTCGTGCCGCAGTCCATCGGCTTGTTCGACGAGCTCACCGTCGCCGACAACCTCGCCTTCGCCGCCCGCACCGGCGGCAACGCCGATCTCGCCAAGCTGCTGGAAACCCTCGACCTCGCCAAGTTCGCCGACCGTCTCCCCACCGAAATCAGCCGCGGGGAACAACAACGCGCCGCCGTCGGCCGCGCGCTGGCCACCGCGCCCACCCTCGTGCTCGCCGACGAACCGACGTCACACCAGGACCGCACCCACGCCGAGGTCGTCCTCGCCCGCCTGCGCACCGCCGCCGACGCGGGCGCCGCCGTGCTCGTCGCCAGTCACGACCCCCTGCTGGCCGCGCACACCGACCGCACGATCGCGTTGACGGGCGCCGCTCACTGAGGCCAGGCGAGCTCGCCGTCGCCGATGCGGTCCGCCGTGCGCCCCAGCCACTCGATGTCGTGGCGCAGCCGCGAGAGCAGGTAGTACGCCTCGATCATGTGGACCTCGAGCGTGGCCGCTTCGCGCGTGGCGGTTTCGAGCCCTTCGATCTCCCCTCGCACGAGCTCGATCCGCTCGCGCAGCACGGCTTGCGCTTCTGACGGCGGCAGAATCCCGAGGTACGCCAACGCCGTCACGAACGGCGGCCCGCCGGTCAGATCCGCGCCGAGCTGCTTGCGCACGCGCTCGGCCAGCGCGGCGACGCCGTCGTCGGTCACCGCGAGCACGTCGCGCTCGGCCCCGCCCGTGGTGGCGACCCACCCTTCGGCGGTGAGCCGGTCCAGCAGTGTGTAGACGGTCGCGTTGCGCACTTCGAGGTAGCCGTAGCGGCTGCGGACCTCGCTGAACACCGCGTACGCGTGGCGCGGCTGCTCCACGAGCAAGCCGAGGATCGGCAGCACCAGCGGGTTGTCGAGCGCGTTCTTGGGCACGCTTGAACAGTATCCCATTGCCCGTATACGGTTAGCCGTATACGGCTATGAGGAGGTACCTGTGATCTTCGGGATCTGGCCCGGTGTCGTCGACGCCGACCTGGTCGAGCTGAAGCCGCTGCCCTGCCCGCCGGAGGACCCCGGCGCGACGTTGGCGGCCTTGAAGGAACTCCAGGGGGACGCGCCGCACTTCTACGTCCGCAGCTACCGGCACTTCGGGAACGAGTGGTCCCGGACACCCGAACGGCCCGAGCTGTACGCGGGCGAGGGCCGGCTGATCGACCTGGTCGCGTGCTACCAAAGCCGCGAACCCGACCCGGACGGCTTCGCCGGCTTCGTCCGCCAGGCCGTCCGCGACGTCGCCGCCTGGGGCGGCGGCAAGGTGCAGGTCGGCGAAGAGCTCAACGTGCCGGCCCCGCTCGACGGCGGCAGCCCGGGCTGCTTCGAAGCCGTCGGCGCCGGCGTCGCCGCCGCCTTCGCCGAACGCGAGCGCCTCGGCGCCGACGTCCGGATCGGCGTGAACTCCGCCGGCCCCGCCGACCCCGCGTTCTGGGGACGCCTGGCCTCGGCGATCGGCCCGGACCACCTGGCGCGACTGGACTTCGTCGGCCTCGACCTCTTCCCCGACGTCTTCCGCCGCATCCCGCACGACCGGCTCGCCGCGGCCGTGACCTTCCTGCTCACGGGATTCCGCTCGGTCACCACCGCCGCCGGCGTCCCCGCGACCACGCCCATCCACATCACCGAAACGGGCTGGCCCACCGGCGACGACCGCGCCGAAGCCACCCAGCGCGTGGTCCTGGAAACCGTCGCCCAGTCCATAGTGGACTCGGACGCCGGCGTCGCGGCCTACGAACTCTTCGGCCTGCGCGACACCCGCTCGGACGCCGGGTGGACCAGCGGCTTCGGCCTGCTCCGGGACGACTACTCGCCCAAGCCCGCGTTCCCTGCCATGTGCGACTTCATCCGCCGCACGATCCGGCCGAAAGGAGGAGGCGGCCCGGCCGTTCAGCCGAAGTGATCGCGCCGGACGCGCACGACGCTGAGCGCATGAACAAAGCCGTTGTCGCCCTGTTGCTTCCCGCCCTGGTGCTGCCGCTCGCGGCGTGTGGCGCCAAGAGCCACACCTACGACACCAAGTTCGCCGTGGACGGCAAAGGCCCCGCGAAGATCACGCTGACCTATCCGGGCGTGAAGCAGCCTGACGTCACCACCGCGACACTGCCGACCGAGATCGGGCGCATCCCCGAGGGGCTCGGGAAGGTGACCATGCGCGTCGAGGCCCAGGACGGCCCGGCGACCTGCCGGATCACCGTGGAGCGGAAGCAGGTCGATCAGCACACCGGGAAAGACGTCTCCTGCGCCACGGAGGTCACCGAGGACACGCAGAACTAGACCGCGCCGTCACGACGGGAACCGCTCACCTCCGCGAAGACACGCGCAACGCCAGCGCCAGCACCGCCGAAAGAGCCACCAGCGCCACCGCGGAAACCACCGTGCCCATGCCCGCCACCACCTTCTCGTTCTGGACCCTCACGGTCTCCCGAACGGCGGTGGGGCGGGCATGGGCCCGACGAAGGCTTGACTCGCCAACGCACTTCCCTGACGAGCCCTTGACGCTCAGCTCTCGGCGGCCACGGCCTCACGCTGCTGGACCTCGTCGGCGCGCACCGCCGAACGAGACAGGCGGTCGGACACCTTCGCGGTGGTCACGAAGGAGACCGCGATCAGGATCGCCAGCACCACACCGATGCCGATCACGCTGCCGCTCAGCGTCGGGTCGGCGAGGTCGCCGGCCTCGGCGCGCGCCGAGCCCGTCAGGAACGAGAGCACGAACAGCACTCCGATGGCCAGGACGACTTCCACGGTCACCAGCACGGGGAACGTGCGCAGCGCCAGCTTGAACACCGAGCCCTCCGCGCCGGCCGCTCGGGCGCGGGCGATGCGCGGCATCATCACGAACTCGTTGGCCGCACCGATGCAGATCATCGTGAGGACCAGAGACACCTTGATGACGAGGAAGCGCCCGAAGCTCGTGGTGAACAGCTCCGACGGGCTGCCGATCAGCGTGTAGGCCAGGTACAGGCCGGTGATCAGGATGCAGCCGACGGCGACCATGGCCAGCGTCGAGAACCGCGTCCAGATCTGGGCGAACGTGTCGCCGGCACCGCGGGTGAGCTTGCGCCGAGAGAAGGCCAGGATCACCAGGCCCGCGATGCCGCCGACCCACGTCGAGATCGAGAAGACGTGCAGGTGGTCGAGCAGCGAGTTGGCGATGGTGTCGCCGGTCGCCTTGGCGAAGTTCGTCGGCAGCAGCGTGACCTGGTAGGCCACGAAGTTGATGACGAGCGACGTCAGCGTGAGCACGCCGAGCTTTTCCCGCAGCCGCGGCGAGAACGCCAGCATCAGCACGATCGCCGCGAGACCCCACAGCGAGTACTGGATCAATGCCTCGGCGCCGCTGGAGATCCAGTCGCCCTTCTTGCCCGGCACCGAGATGAAGCGCCAGACCGCCGCCGGTGACAGCGCGTCGCCGAACGGGATTTCCTTGCCCTTCACGCGGGCGCCCTTGCCGGCGATCTGGAAGTACAGCGCCACCAGGAACCACGTGCCGACGAGCGCGTAGTAGAGGCCGGCGCGGCGTTGCAGCACCGCACGGTCGGCCGGGTCGACCGACGGCCGTCTCAAGACGGGCCGCAGCACGATCAGGTACAGCATGCAGCCGCCGATCGACCCGATCAGGCCGGCGAAGTAAGCCATTTTCGTGATGACCCGCCAAACCTCGGGGGTCGGGTTCGCTTCGGCCGCGGACACGGCCTGGGTGAGCAGCAGCGACATCGGCAGCCATCTCCTCGAGCGGGGGGACTTGAGCCGGACAGGTGGGGAGGCTCTTGGCGGTGAAAGGTAGCTGATCCTACAACGATTGTGAAGACTGAAGCGTCCACTACATTGATGGTATATTGCTAGAGTGAAAAACCAGAGTCGAAAAATCCGCAGTTGGAAGGAGTGTCCGTGAAAGTCCTCGTCCTGCCCGGCGACGGAATCGGCCCGGAGATCACGGCGGCGACCCTGGACGTGCTCGGCGCCGCGGACCGGCGGCTCGGGCTCGGCCTGAGCTTCGAGGTACGCGACATCGGCCTGGCCTCACTCGCCACCGACGGCACCACACTGCCGTCGTCGGTCCTCGAGCGCGTGCCCGAGGTCGACGGCACGCTCCTCGGCCCGGTGTCGCACTACGAGTACCCGCCGCGCGAGGAGGGCGGGATCAACCCGTCCGCCGCGCTGCGGACCACGTTCGAGCTGTTCGCCAACGTGCGCCCGTGCCGTTCGCGCGAGGGCCTGAGCATCCTGCGCAAGCCCATGGACCTCGTGATCGTGCGCGAGAACACCGAGGGCTTCTACTCCGACCGCAACATGTTCGCCGGCACCGGCGAGTTCATGCCCGACCCCGATCTCGCGCTGTCCGTGCGCAAGGTCAGCGCGCGCGGTTCCGCCCGCGTCGCGCGAGCGGCGTTCGAGCTCGCCCGCGGCCGCCGCGGCAAGGTCACGGCGGTGCACAAGGCCAACGTGCTCAAGCTGTCCGACGGCCTGTTCCTGCGCGAGGTGCGCGCGGTCGCCCAGGAGTTCCCCGACGTGGAGCTGGAAGAGCTGATCGTCGACGCGGCGGCGGCGCTGCTCGTGCGCGACCCGGCGCGCTTCGACGTGCTGGTGACCACCAACATGTTCGGCGACATCCTGTCCGACGAAGCCTCGGAGCTGTCCGGCAGCCTCGGCCTCGGCGGCTCGATCAACGCCGGGCACGACGTCTGCGTCGGCCAGGCGCAGCACGGTTCGGCCCCGGACATCGCGGGCCGGGGCGTGGCCAACCCGGCGTCGCTCATCCTGTCCGCGGCGATGCTGCTCGACTGGCGCGGGCGCCGCGACGGCAACGACGCGCTCGTGGCGGGCGCGCAGCTCGTGACCCGCGCGGTGGACTCCGTGCTCGACAACCCGGCGACGCGCACCGCGGACGTCGGCGGCACACTCGGCACCGAAGCGTTCGCCGGCGCGGTTTCCGAGTCCGTCACCGGCCTCCCGGTGGGTGCGCGATGATCCGGTCCGTGAACCCGGCGACGGGCAAGCCACTGTCCACTTACGACTTGCACACGGCCGAAGAGGTCGACGCCGCACTGGATGCGGCCGTGGCCACGCAGGCCGAGTGGTGCGAGAAATCGCTTTCCGGACGCGTCGAGCTGCTGCGCGAGCTGGCGGCGGTCCTGCGCGCGGGCAAGGCCGGATACGCGCGGCTGATCACCGAGGAGATGGGCAAGCCGCTCGCCGAGGCCGAGGCCGAGATCGAGAAGTGCGCGCTCAACTGCGTGCACTACGCCGAGCACGCCGCGGAGTACCTGGCCGAGCGCCCGGTGCTGGCCGAGGCGTCCGTGGTGGCCGAACCGCTCGGCGTGGTGCTCGCCGTGATGCCGTGGAACTACCCGTTCTGGCAGTTCTTCCGCTTCGCCGCCCCGGCGCTGGCCGCGGGCAACGGCGCGATCCTCAAGCACGCCACCAACGTGCCGGGCTGCGCGCTCGCGATCGAGGACGTGTTCCGCAAGGCCGCGGCGCCCGCCGGGCTGGTGCGGGCGCTGCTCGTCGACGTCGGTGAGGTCGCGAAGCTCATCGCCGACGACCGCATCGCCGCTGTCACGCTGACCGGGTCGACCCGGGTCGGCGCGCTCGTGGCGAGCCAGGCCGGCGCCGCGCTCAAGAAGCAGGTGCTGGAGCTCGGCGGCTCGGACCCGTTCGTGGTCCTCGCCGACGCCGACGTGCCGGCCGCCGCCGAGACGGCCGTGCGCGCGCGGTTCCTCAACAACGGCCAGAGCTGCGTCAACGCCAAGCGGTTCATCGTGGACGAAGCCGTGGCCGACGAGTTCGCCGAGGCCTTCACCGCGGCGGTCGAACGGCTGCGGGTGGGCGATCCGGCCGAGGCGGGCACCACCGTCGGCCCGCTCGCGCGCGAGGACCTGCGCGACGGGCTCGACGACCAGGTGCGCCGCACCGTCGCCGCCGGCGGCGTGCTGCGGACGGGCGGCGAGCCCGTGGCCGGCCCGGGGTACTTCTACGCGCCGACGGTGCTCGACCGCGTGAAGCCGGGCATGGCGGCGTTCGACGAGGAGACGTTCGGGCCGGTCGCGGCCATCGTGCGCGTCTCGGGCGACGACGAGGCCCTGGCGCTGGCCAACGACACCGAGTTCGGCCTCGGCGCCGCCGTGTGGACGCGGTCTTCGGAACGCGCCCGGCGCTTCGCCAAGGGCCTGCAGGCCGGCGCGGTGTTCGTGAACAGCATGGTCGCCTCCGACCCCCGGCTGCCGTTCGGCGGGATCAAGAAGTCCGGCTACGGCCGGGAGCTGGGCGCGGACGGGATCCGCGAGTTCGTGAACGTGAAGACCGTGTGGTTCGGAGGGACCCGATGACCGAATCGAAGCCGTTCCCGTCCGTGGTGCTGCGGCCGGCCGAGCTGGCCGCGGCCGACCGCGGCGGCGGCGCGCGCACGATCCCGCTGGTCAGCAAGGCGCTGGGCGCCGAGGTGTTCCTCAACGGCCAGACGCTCTTCGACGGCGGCGCGGGCATCCCGCTGCACACGCACAACTGCCCCGAGAGCGTGGTGATCCTGGAGGGCGAGGCGATCGTGGAGATCGACGGCGCCGAGCACCACCTGTCCACTTGGGACACCACCTACGTCGACGCGGGCGTGCCGCACCGGTTCCGCAACGCCTCGCCCACAGCGCCGATGCGGATCCTCTGGACCTACGCCTCGGTGGAGGCCACCCGCACGATCGTCGCGACCGGCACCACCACCCGGGTGGATGCCGAGCACCGGCGCTAGCCTGGGTAAGTGGAACAGACCCCGACCCCGCTCACCCGGCAGGTCGCGGCGCGCATCGTGGGCTACATCCGCGAGACCGCGGCCGAGCCGGGCACGCGGCTGGTGGAGCGCACCCTGGCCGCGCACCTGCGTGTTTCGCGCTCGCCCGTGCGGGCGGCGCTGCGCCTGCTGGCGGACGAGGGGGTGGTGGCCGTCGCCGAGCCCGGCGGCGGCCACACCGTGGCCCGCCCGGTCACCGAGCTCACCGTCGAGACCGGTGACGAGGACGAGGAGCAGTACCTGCGCATCGCGTCGGACCGGCTCGACGGCGAACTGCCCGACCGCGTGAGCGAGAGCGAGCTGGCACGCCGCTACGCCCTCACGCCGGCCCAGGTCACGGCCGTGCTGCGCCGCATCTCCGGCGAGGGCTGGATCGAGCGCCTGCCCGGCTACGGCTGGGAGTTCCAGCCGATGCTGACGTCGCAGGAGTCCTATGAGGACAGCTACCGCTTCCGCCTCGCGCTCGAACCCGCCGCACTGCTGGAACCCGGCTTCGCCGTGGACCACGCGGCCATCGAATTCGTTCGCGCGCAACAGCTCGAGCTCGCCGAGGGTGCCGCGCACACCGTGAGCAACACCGAGCTGTTCGCCCGCAACCGCGCCTTCCACGAGGCAGTGGTGGCGTGCAGCCACAACACGTTCTTCATCGACTCGCTGCGCCGCGTGGACAACCTGCGCCGCCTCATCGAGTACCGGCGGACGCTGCCGCGCGACCGGGCCGCGGTGCGCTGCCGCGAGCACGTCGACATCGCGGACCTGCTGCTGGCCGGACGCACCGCGGACGCGGCGGAGTACCTGCGGCGCCACCTGAGCACCGTCAGCGTGGAGAAAACGGCCAGTTCCGGTTAAGCGACCCCGTCGCCGCGCGGCAGGCGCGGTGCGCGCAGATCGCCGTTGATCAGGTCGGAACGCAAGGAAGTGAGCAGTTCCGACGTCTTCGTGGCGCGGTTTTCGTCGCGGGAGGCCAGGCGCAGCACCAACGCGTCGGTGAGCACCTCCGCGCTCAGCATCTCCCCGGTGAAGTTGCTGGCGCTCTGCGGGGCCGTGAGCGCCACGTCCACGCGGGAGCCGAACAACGGCCCCAGCGAGCTGGACACGAGCACCACCCGGGCGCCGACCTCCTCGGCGTGATCGAGCAGCACCTCGATCTCGCCGAGGATCCGGCCGGGGATGTAGAGCACGACGACGTCGTCCGGGCCGAGGCCGAGCAGGTCGTCGGCCAGCTGGAAGCCCGTGGCGCCCGTGGACCGCGCGCGGCGGCCCATCCGGACCAGGCGCATGGTCAGGTACCGCGCGACCAGGCCCGAGGCCCCCAGGCCGAAGCTGAGGACCTCGCGCGCGTCGTCCAGCAGGTCGACCGCGTGCAGGAACTCGTCGGACTGCACGAGCCGCCAGGTGGCGGCCAGCCGCTCGGTCGCGTCGGTGAAGACCTTGTCCACCACGGCATCGCCCGCGGTGGCGCCGTCGGGCAGCTCGGTCAGCAGCCGGTGCGACGGGCTGGTCTCCAGCGCGACCTCGCGCGCCAGGCTGCGGCGCAGGTCCATCAGGCCCGCGAACCCCAGGGACTTCGCGGTGCGCACCACGGTCGCGTCGCTGGTCGCCGTCGCGCCGCCGATCTGCTCGGCCGTCGCGAATATGGCGTAGCGGCCGTGGTCGCGCAGGTACTCCGCGACGGTCCGCTCGGCCCGCGACATCTTCGGCAGGCACCGCGCGATCCGTGCGCGCAGCGACTCTTCCTCGTTCTCCATCCCACCCTCGTTTCCCGATCCGCGTGCCCACGGGAAGGCCGCCACGGTGCGGCCGTACCCCGTGAACCCGCCACCCGCTACGGCCGGCGCGTCAGCTCCCCGGCGATGAAGGCCTTCACCACCGGCTGGATCAACAACCCCCGGTGCGCGACCCCCGGCACCACGTCGAACTGCACGTCGATCCCGTTGCTCTCGAAATTCTTGCGCAACGTGGTCAGCCGCTCGATCCGCGTGTCACCGCCGGCGTCGATCCCCGGCTCCGCGATCTCCCAGGTGTCCTTGTCCTCGCCGCCCACGATCATCTGCACGGGCAGCTTGCGCAGCGCCTCCACCTGCACGTCGGTGCCGAACAGCTCGCGCACGTCGGCGGTGCCCAGCCACCACGGGACGTCCGGGTCGATCCGCGTGACGCGGCCCGGGGCACCGATGGACAACGCGGCCAGCCGGTCGGCGTGCAGGTAGGCGAAGCGGTGCGCGAACTGCCCGCCGCCGGAGAAGCCGTGCAGGTAGAAGCGGTCGACGTCCACGCGGAAGCGCGCTCCGACCTCGGCGATCATGTCGAGCAGGATCAGGTCGTAGCGGATGCCTTCGAAGCTCAGGCGCTTGAAGCCGTGCAGGTCGCCGGGCTGCGCGATGCCCGCCGGGAACAGCGGCGCGAGCACGATGGTGTCGTTCTGCTCCGCGAACTCACGGTAGTCGTTGCGGTAACGCTCCGCGGTGCGCTGGGTGCCGTGCATCAGGACGAGTAGCGGCAGCGGCGTCTCGGAGGTGCGGTGGGCGCTGGGCACGTAGAGGCAGTAGGAAAAGCGCTGGTCGCTCTGCAGCGCGAAAAACGGCGTCGGCCCGCCGTAGTAGAACTCCGTCGGGTCGAGGACTCGGGCGGAGTCGGGCGTCGCTTGGGGGCTCGTCATGGAGCGGATCTCCTTGGCATGGCGTGGGACCGTCCTGCACCGTCGTAACCATGTAGTAACGACGACAGGTGTTGACAACTTCGTAGCACGGTCTATCTTATCCGTAGCTGCCACTACAAGTTCCTGATGAATGTAGCGCAAACCTTCAACGAATCGCCAGCACCGGGAAAGAGGTATTCATGGCAGTCCGGTTGGTCCAGATCGAAGGTGGCCCCCGTGAGCGGGGGCTCGCCTACGGAGAGGCCGCCAGGGCGGAGATCCGCACGTCGATCGCCTACTACCGCGAGGCTTTCCGGCTCTCCTCGGGTCTGGAGTGGACGGACGTGCAGGCCTCGGCCCGGCGCTGGCGCGCACCGATCGCCGCCGTCGCACCGCACCTGCTCGAAGAGATGGACGCGATCGCCGACGGCGCGGGCGTGCACCAGGACGAGATCCTCGCGCTCAACGCGCGCGGCGAGATCGTCCGCAACAACGACAGCGCCTTCAACCCGGGAGTCGCCGAGGACGAAGAGCCGGCCGACGGCTGTTCCTCCTTCGCCCTGCTGCCCGAGGCGACCGGAGACGGCCACGTCTACTGTGGACAGAACTGGGACTGGCGTGAAGGCACGCAGGACACCGTGGTGCTCCTGCGCGTGGTCCAGCCGCCCAAGCCCACCCTCATCATGCAGGTCGAGGCCGGTCAGATCGGCCGTCACGGCGCCAACTCGGCGGGCATCGCGCTCAACGCCAACGGGCTCAACGGCGCCTTCGGCACACCGATCGGCATCCCGCAGCCGGTGCTGCGCCGGATGATCCTCGACCACGACTACCTCAAGAGCGCCCTGCAGGTGCCCTTCGACGTCCACCAGCACATCGCCACCAACCTGCTGGTGACCCACCGCGGCGGCGTCGCGGTGGACTACGAGACCACCCCCGTCGTGCACCGCTGGGGCCTGCCGTCCCACGGAATGCTGGTGCACGGCAACCACTACCAGTACGGTGTGCCCGACCGGATCGCCGCCACCCACCGCGTGTCCCCTGTGGACTCGCTCTACCGCGTGCAGGTGATCGAACGCGCGCTCGCGTCCGCGCGCACGGCCACCAGCTCCGCCGAGGTGCGCAAGGTCGTCGCCGCGACGATGAGCGACCACACCGGGCACCCCGACGGCGTGTGCGCCCACCCGGACGACCGGGCCCCCGATCTCAAGCGCTACAAGACGATCGCCTCGAGCCTGGTCGACCTGACCAGCGGTGAGTACCGCGTGGCGATCGGCAACCCCTGTGAGAACGACTACGAACTGCTGCCCTGGCAGCTCTACGACGGCCCCGGAGGTCACTGATGCCCGGACCCGTGCTCGCCAGTCTGCGCGGTGTGAACAAGAGCTACGGCGAGGTGCAGGTGCTGCACGACGTCGACCTCGACATCCACCAGGGCGAGGTCGTGGTGATCCTCGGCCCGTCCGGGTCGGGCAAGTCGACGCTGTGCCGCTGCATCAACCGCCTGGAGAAGATCAACTCCGGCACCATCACGCTCGACGGCAAGCCGCTGCCCGCCGAGGGCCGCGAGCTGGCGCGGCTGCGGGCCGACGTCGGCATGGTCTTCCAGTCGTTCAACCTCTTCGCGCACCGCAGTGTGCTCGAGAACGTGACGCTCGGGCCGATCCGCGTCCGCGGGATTCCCAAGCGTGAGGCCGAAGCAACCGCACGACGGCTGCTCGACCGCGTCGGGGTGGCCGACCAGGCCGACAAGCTGCCCGCCGAGCTCTCCGGCGGCCAGCAGCAGCGCGTGGCCATCGCCAGGGCGCTCGCGATGAACCCCAAGATCGTGCTGTTCGACGAACCGACCAGCGCGCTCGACCCGGAGATGGTGAGCGAGGTCCTCGACGTGATGACCTCGCTGGCCGCGGAGGGCACCACGATGGTCGTGGTCACGCACGAGATGGGCTTCGCCCGCCGCGCCGCCCACCGCGTGGTCTTCATGAGCGAAGGCCGCATCGCCGAGCAGGGCACCCCCGAAGAGTTCTTCGACCGCACCGGCACCGCCCGGGCGCGGGACTTCCTGTCCAAAGTCCTCCAGCACTAGTCCCTCCAGCACTGAATTTCCCCACCGTGACAAGGAGAAAGCAATGAAGCTCACCAGAATGACCGCCGCCGTGGGCGCGGTGGTCGTCGCGGGCGCGCTGCTCGCCGCGTGCGGCAGCGCCCCGGCCACGGCCCCCGGCGGCGCTGCCGCGAAGCCGGCCGCCGCCGACGTCGCCAAGATGATCAGCCAGGACGACGCCGTCGCGGGCGCGCCGGTGGGCCAGAACCTGCCGCACTCGCCGGTGCTGGACAAGATCCGCCAGCGTGGCGAGCTGGTCTGGGCCGGCAGCCGCAACACGCTGGGCTTCTCGCAGCTCGACCCGGCCACCGGCAAGATCTCCGGCTTCGACGCCGGCATGGCCGACCTGCTCGCGAAGTACCTGCTGGGCAAGCCGTCGGCGAAGATGCAGAGCGGCGGGTCCGACACCCGTGAGGGCCTGCTCGGCAACCACACGATCGACGTCGCGATCCAGACGTACACGATGACGCCGGAGCGCGCCAAGCTCGTGAACTTCTCCGGCCCGTACTACATGGCCGCCAGCGGCATCATCGTGAAGTCCACGGACACCACGATCAAGAGCGCCAAGGACCTCGCCGGCAAGAAGGTGGCCACCGAGTCCGGTGCGGCGAAGACCGCCCTGGTCACCGAGGTGCCGACCGCGCAGCCGGTGCTGTTCGACACCACCGCGCAGTGCATCGCCGCGGTGGAGCAGGGCCGCGCCGACGCCGTGACGCTGAACAACGCTTCGCTGCTCGGCGCGATCCAGACGCGCTCGGACGTGAAGCTGCTCGACGCGACGTTCGGCTCCAACCCCTTCGGCATCGGCGAGCCCAAGGACGACCCGGTGTTCAAGCAGGTCGTCGACGAGTTCCTGCAGAAGATCGAGGCCGACGGCACCTGGACCAAGCTCTGGCAGGGCACCGTCGGCAAGCTGCTGAAGACCCCGCCGCCCGCCCCGCCGAAGCTCGGCTCCGTCCCCGGCGTCTGAGCCGAACCCCGAAATCGGAGACCCCATGTCCGTGCTCTTCGCGCACCTCGGTGAGCTGCTGACCGGTCTGCTGACGACCCTCGAGCTGGCCGCGATCGCGTTTCCGCTGGCGCTGGTGATCGGCACCCTGCTGGGTGTCTGCCGCGTCAGCCCGATCGGGCCGCTGCGGGCGGCCGCCGGGTTCTACGTGCACTGCCTGCGCAACTCGCCGATGCTGCTGGTGATGGTCATGGTGGTCTTCGGCCTGCCCTACCTCGGCGCGACCGTCCCGTTGTTCGGGTCGGTCGTGCTGGGGCTGGGGCTGTACTTCGGCGCCTACATCTGCGAAACGGTGCGCTCCGGCATCGCCGGCGTGCCACTCGGCCAGATCGAGGCGGCGCGCGCCATCGGCCTCACATTCTCGGGCGTCCTGCGGCAGGTCGTGCTGCCGCAGGCGTTCCGGTCGATGGTGCAGCCGCTGGGCAACATCCTGATCAACGTGTGCCTCGGTTCGGCACTCGGCGCGGCGGTCGGCGTGCAGGAGCTCACCGGTTCGGCGCGTCAGTTCAACCTCGACTTCGCCCAGCCGATCCCGACCTTCATCGCCGCGGTCATCGGCTACCTCCTGATCACCCTGACGATCGGCCAGCTGACCGGCGTCGTCGAACGGAAGGTTCGCATCCGACGATGAAGTCGAGCTCCCCCGCCCTTTTCGACGAACTCGGGCCCCGAGGTCAGAAGCGGCTGAAGGTCGCCACCGTCGTGGCCGTCATCGCGCTGATCGGCATCGTCGGCGGCGCCATCGCCCAGCTCGCCCACGTGCAGCAGCTCACCGCGCGCCTGTGGGCACCGCTCATCGAGTGGTCGAACATCCGGTACCTCCTGCAGGGCCTGCTGACCACGTTGGAGGTCGGCCTCACCGGCGCCGCGATCTCGCTGGTGTTCGGCACGCTGATGGGCCTCGGCCGGCTGTCCACGCACAAGTGGGTCTCGATCCCGTGCGCCGGCCTGATCGAGCTCTTCCGCGCGATCCCGCTGATCCTGCTCGTGTACTTCTTCCTCATCGGCCTGCCCATGTTCGGCTGGAACCTCCCGCCGTTCTGGGTGCTGACCATCCCGATCGTGCTGCACGCCGGGGCGGTCTTCGCCGAGATCGTCCGCGCCGGCGTCAACTCGCTGGACCGCGGCCAGTTCGACGCCGCCGCGGCGATCGGCCTGCGCCGCGGGCAGACGATGGTGCTCGTGGTGCTGCCCCAGGTGTTCCGGTCGCTGCGGCCGGCGCTGGTCACGCAGGTGATCCGCACGTTGAAGGAATCGAGCCTCGGTTACGTCGTCGGCTACCCCGAGCTGCTGCGCGACGGTCAGGTGATCGGCGAGTACAACGCCAACTTCGTGCAAACCTATGCCTTCACCGCGGTCATCTACATCGTCATCAACTTCGGGCTGTCCCGCGTCGCCGAGCTGCTCGACCGGCCGAAGAAGGTCCGGCGCCGCCCGGACCGGCCGGCGCCGGAGCCCGATCCCGAGCCGGCGGCCTCGCAGCCGGCCGGAACCCTCGTCTGATTTTTTCGAAGCGGAGAGAAATGTCCATCACCGGCGAAGAGATCGAACGCGCCGAAGCCGCACTGGCCCACAACTACCACCCGCTGCCCGTGGTGCTCACGGAAGGCAAGGGCGCGTGGGTCACCGACGTCGAAGGCCGGCGCTACCTCGACCTGCTCGCGGGCTACAGCGCCCTCAACTTCGGTCACGGTGACGACGAGCTGCTGGCCGTCGCCCACGCCCAGCTCGACCGGCTGACCCTGACCAGCCGCGCCTTCCACCACAACCAGCTGGGCACTTTCGCCTCCGAGCTCGCCGAGCTGTGCGGCATGGAGATGGTGCTGCCGATGAACACCGGCGCCGAGGCCGTGGAGACGGCCATCAAGACGGCCCGCAAGTGGGGCTACCGCGTGAAGGGCGTGCCGGCCGGGCGCGCGAAGATCGTGGTGGCGGGCGGCAACTTCCACGGCCGGACGGTGACGATCGTCGGGTTCTCGGACGACCCCGAGGCCACCGCCGACCACGGGCCGTTCACGCCGGGGTTCGTGACCGTGCCCTTCGGCGACGCGGAGGCGTTGCGGGCCGCGGTGGACGAGGACACCGTGGCGGTGCTGATCGAGCCGATCCAGGGCGAGGGCGGTGTGGTGCTGCCGCCGGCGGGTTATCTGCGTGAGGTTCGCTCACTTTGCACCGAAGCCGGGGTGCTGTTCGTGGCCGACGAGATCCAGTCGGGCCTCGGGCGGACCGGGCGGACGTTCGCGTGCGACCACGAGGATGTCGTGCCCGACATGTACGTGCTGGGCAAGGCTTTGGGCGGCGGGATCATGCCGGTGTCGGCCGTGGTGTCGCGCCGTGACGTGCTGGGCGTGTTCCGGCCGGGCGAGCACGGCAGCACGTTCGGCGGCAACCCGCTCGCGTGCGCTGTCGGGACGGCGGTGGTGCGGAAGCTGAAGACGGGTGAGCCGCAGCGCCGGGCCGACGAGCTGGGCCGGGTGTTCGCTTCTCTGCTCTCCGCGCTGCCTTCGTCTGCGGTCGACGCGGTGCGGGTGCGCGGTCTGTGGGCCGGCATCGACGTGCGCGGCCGCACGGGCCGGGACGTCTGCGAAGGCCTGCTTCGCCGCGGCGTGCTGGCCAAGGACGCGCACGGCAGCACGATCCGGCTGGCGCCGCCGCTCGTGGTGTCCGAAGAGGACCTGCGCTGGGGCGTTTCGCAGCTGGCCGCCGAACTTTCCTGACCCATCCCCCTGTGCCCGCCGCACCTCCGGGTGTGGCGGGCACAGTTCTGTCCGCCGTCGCATTTACATACAGACTGTATGTATGTATCTTGGGCGCATGACTTCCTCACTCGGACAGGACCACCGCATCCGCCTGCCGCAGGGCGAGGTGCGCTACTACGAACGCGGGGCCGGGCATCCGGTCGTCTTCGTGCACGGGGTGCTCACCAACGCGCTGCTGTGGCGCAAGGTCGTGCCTGCCGTCGCCGAGGCCGGATTCCGTTGCCTGGCCCCGGATCTGCCCCTGGGCGCCCACGAGATCCCCATGCGCGCCGACGCCGATCTGAGCGCCCCGGGCATGGCGACCCTGCTCGGCGACTTCCTCGAGGCCCTCGACCTGCGCGACGTGACCCTGGTGGCCAACGACACCGGCGGCGCCATCACGCAGTTGCTGCTCGCGCGTCATCCGGCGCGCGTCGGCCGGGTGGTGCTGACGCCGTCGGACAGCTTCGAGTACTTCTTCCCGCCGATCTTCAAGCCGCTGCCGACTTTGGCGAAGGTGCCGGGGTCGATGGCCGTGCTGGGTCAGCTGTTGCGGGTTCGGGCGTTGTGGCCGTTGCCGCTGTTGTTCGGGTGGGTGACGAAGAAGCCGCTGGATCCGGCGGTGGCCTCGGAGTACCTGCTTCGCCTGCGCCGATCCCGCGGTGTCCGGCGGGACCTGCGGAAGCTCCTGCGCTCGGTGGATCCGCGGCTGACCTTGGCTGCGGCGGAGCGGCTGCGGTCGTTTTCGCGGCCCGTGCTCCTGGCCTGGGCTTCGGAGGACAAGCTGTTCCCCGTGCGCTTCGCGTACCGGCTGGCGGAACTGCTGCCGGACGCTCGCGTCGTGGAGATCGCCGACTCGTACACCTTCGTCCCGGAGGACCAGCCCGACGTGCTCGCCGGGCACATCGTCGAGTTCGCGAGCGTCATGGCAGATTAGGCCGGGTGAGACGCACTCAGCAGGAACGTTCCGACAGCACGCGCGCGGCCCTCGTCAGCGCCGCCCGCGAGCTCATCGGCACGCGCGGCTACCACGACGTACCGGCCGAAGAGATCACCCGCACGGCCGGCGTCACGCGCGGCGCGCTCTACCACCACTTCGGCGACAAGCTGGGCCTGTTCCGCGCGGTGGTGGAAGAACTGGAACGCGAGCTGACGGCGGAGGTGTCGGCGGTGATGGCTTCGGCCGCCGATCCTCTGGTGGGGATGACGACGGCGCTGGGGACGTTCCTGGAGGCCTGTCTTCGCCCGGAGGTCCAGCGCATCTCCCTGACGGACGCCCCGGCGGTGCTGGGCTGGGACGTCTGGCGCGAGATCGAGGGCGAGTACGGGTTGGGGTTGCTGGTCTCGGCGCTCACTCAGGCCCACGCGGCGGGCTTGATCGTGGACCTGCCCATCGGGACTTTGGCGCAGCTCATCCTGAGCGCGGTGATGGAGGCGGCGCGGATGATCGCTTCGGCTTCGGATCAGGCTGCCGTGCTGGCCGAGACGCAGGCGGTTTTCGCGGGCTGGCTGGGTTCTCTGCTGCGCTCATGACCGTCTACGACAGCATCGGCAAGGACTACTCCCTCGGCCGCCGCACGGACCCTCGGTGGATGGCCCGCATCCTCGCGGCGGTCGGCCCCGCGGTTTCGGTCGTCAACATCGGCGCCGGCACGGGTTCCTACGAACCACCCGCGACCGTGGCGGCCATCGAGCCTTCCCGCCGCATGCTCGCTCAGCGCCCTCCCGCGGCGGCTCCTGCGGTGCGAGCCGTCGCCGAACACCTGCCTTTGCGCTCAGCCTCCGCCGACGTCGCCTTGGCCGTCCTCACGGTCCACCACTGGCCCGACTGGCGCCGCGGCCTCACCGAACTCCGCCGCGTCGCCTCGCGCCAAGTCGTCCTGGCCTACGACACGTCGCTCCACGCCGACTTCTGGCTTACGCGCGAGTACCTCCCGGAAGTCGCTTCGCTGGAACGCTCCCGCCCCTCCGCCACCGACATCGCCACCGAACTGGGCGCCTCCGCGGTCGAGGTGCTGCCCGTTCCGTGGGACTTCCAGGACGGCGTCTACCCCGCCCACTGGCGCCGCCCCGCCGCGTACCTGGACGAACGCGTCCGCCGTTCCTGCTCGGCCCTCGCGCAAACCCCACCCGCCGCCGTGGCCCGCGCCATCACTTCCTTACGCGCCGACTTGGCTTCCGGCACCTGGCAGCGGCGGCATGCCGACCTGCTGGCGCTGGACTCCCTGGACGTCGGTTTTCGGTTGATCAGCACGTGAACGGTTGCCGCTCCTCGGGTCTCGACGGCTCGCCTCGTCGCCCCGATCCCCGCCCAGTGCGGATCGACGTCACTTCAGGTCGGAGTAGCACTCGTCGGGTGCCTGGGTGAAACAGCTGAGCTCGTGGAGCGCTCGCCGGGCCTGCCGTATGTCGGACTGGTGGCCTTCAGGAAGCCGCACCTCTGCTTCCTGAAGGTCCGGCCGCTCCGGATCCGGGATCAACCACAGCCGAACGAGCTCGTCAGCGGACTCGATCACCCGAGCACCCACACCAGAAAAACCAGCAAGCACACACCGCCGACCAAGCCGCCACGGACGAATCCGCGGCGGCTTGACGACGGCCTGACCGGGCCGAGGATCACAACCCGGCAGCTCACAACCGGATCGATTTCTTGTTCATGAACTCCTCAATCCCCAACGGCCCGAGCTCCCGGCCCATCCCCGAGCGCTTGATGCCGCCGAAGGGCAGATCCGCCTGCGAGCCGCCCGATTTGTTGAAGTACACCATTCCCGACTCGATCCGGTTCGCGACCGCGCGCATGCGGGCCGGGTCGGTGCCGAAGACGCTGGCGCCCAGGCCGAACGGCGAGTCGTTGGCGATGGAGATGGCCTCGTCGTCGGAAGAAGCCGGGAAGAGCAGGAACACCGGCCCGAAGATCTCGTCGCGGTAGGCGTCCATGTCGGGGGTCACGTCGGTCAGAACGGTGGCCTCCAGGTACGCGCCCGGGCCCTCCACGCGGTGTCCGCCCGTGCGCAGGACGGCGCCCTGGCGAACGGCCGTCGACACCTGGTCGAAGACCTCGTCGGCGGCGGAGACCGAGGCCAGGGGCGGGAGCTTCGTCGAAGGGTCCGAAGGGTCGCCGGGGAGGTAGAACGAGGCCACGCGCGCGGTCAGCTTCTCCACGAACGCGTCGTACAGCGCCCCCACCACGATGATGCGCTTGGGCGCGTTGCAGGACTGGCCGCAGTTGCGCATGCGGGCCGTGGCCACGGCGTTCACCGTCTCGTCCAGGTCGTCCGTGTCCAGGACGATCAGTGGGTCCGAGCCGCCCAGTTCGAGGACGCAGCGCTTCAGGTTCCGTCCCGCCTCGGCGGCCACCGAGATGCCGGCCTGTTCGCTGCCCGTCAGCGAAACCCCGACGATGCGCGGGTCCGCGAGGATCGACGGGACCTGGCGCGACGAGGCGAACACGTTGACGTACGCGTCCTCCGGCACGCCGGCGTCGCGCAGGACCTGCTCGATCGCGACGGCCGAGCGCGGGCAGATGGACGCGTGCTTGAGCAGGATGGTGTTGCCCAGCACCAGGTTCGGCGCGACGAACCGCGCGACCTGGTACATGGGGAAGTTCCACGGCATCACGCCGAGCAGAGCGCCGATGGGCTCTTTCCGGATGACGGCGTCGCCGCCGCGAATTTTCAGCGGCTCGTCGGCGATGAGGGACGGGCCGTGTTCGGCGTAGTAGGAGAAGATGTCCACGACGATGCCCACCTCGCCGCGGCCCTCGTTGATGCGCTTGCCCATCTCGAGGGTCATGATGGCGGCGAGTTCGTCGGACCGTTCGGCGAACAGCTCGCCCGCGCGCGCGACGATCTCGGCGCGCTCGGCGACCGGCCGTTCCCGCCAGGACAGGTAGCCGCGGTGGACGCGGGCGATCGCGTCGCGCACCTGGTCGTCGGTGGCGTTCTCGATCTGCTCGATCAGTTCACCCGTGGCCGGGTCGGTGACGGTGTACATCGCGGCGAGAGCCTCCGTGTTCGACGAAACGAGCGGTCGGACGCACTCAGGCTACCAAACTGCATACAGTATGCACTAGCCCGGCGAAGGTCGTCCGACTACTCCAGAAGTTTGCTACCTCTTGACCGAAACGCCCGGTTCTCATTATGGTCTAGACCACATTCCCCCTCTTCCCGCCCGCGCACTTCCCACGCGGCGGCTCGATCGCGCCCGTCCAAGGCCATCCGTGGGAGCGGGCACCGCTGTCGAAGGAGCCCGGTATGAAAACGAACCGCAAGCTCGTGGCCGCCCTCGCCGGTGCGGCGATCGCCCCCGTGATCGTGCTGGTCGGCCCCGTGGGCACGGCCAGCGCCCACGGCTACGTCAACGCGCCGGCGAGCCGGCAGGCGCAATGCGCGCAGAACATCGTGTCCTGCGGCGACATCAAGTGGGAACCGCAGAGCGTGGAAGGTGCGAAGGGCCAGCGCACCTGCAACGGCGGCGTCGCGCGCTTCGCCGAGCTCAACGACAACAACAAGCCCTGGCGCGCCACCGCGACCGGCCGCACGGTCACGTTCAACTGGACGTTCACCGCACGGCACAAGACCAGCACCTACGAGTACTACATCGGCACCACGCGCATCGCGAGCTTCAGCGGCAACAACCAGGTGCCGCCGGCCACCGTGTCGCACTCGGTGAACCTGGGCAACCGCACGGGCCACCAGACCGTGCTGGCCATCTGGAACATCGCCGACACCGCCAACGCGTTCTACTCCTGCGTCGACCTGCAGGTGAGCTGACGAAAGCGGCGGACGGGTCCGGAAACCCGTCCGCCGCTTCAGTCCACAACAGACTCAGCGGTACGCCCCGGCCTCGGCGCTGCGCCGCCCCACCAGGAACCACAGCAGCGGTCCGAGGAACGGCGCGCAGAACGCGAACACGACCCACACCAGCTTCATCCCGCCGCCCAGCGGGCTTCCGAGCACGCTGAAGAGCGCGGCGAGGAAGAACACCACCGGGATCAGGATCACCGCGATGATCCCGACGGCGACGGCGATGTTCGCGGCGTGCGGGCCGTCCTGAGCGGCGGCGGCCAGCGCGGTGGGGATGGTCATCGGTCCTCTCCCTGGTTTCTCGTCGGTCCACATCGGACGCGATGGGTCCAGTATGAGAGCGCGCGCCGCCGGCCCGAATCGGCTCGACGGCTCGTCTCGCGTAATCCTTAAGTAGTAGCGGCGACGGGGATCACCCGCTCCAGCAACCGTATGGCCAGCGCCGCGAACACGTTCACCACGCCCAGGACCAGCCAGGGCAGCCAGTACCCGACCTCGAACAGCGTGGTGAAGAACGCCGGCGCCACCAGGCTCGCGACCGTGAACGAGTACTGGAACACCGCCAGGTAACGCCCTCGCGCGCCGGGCGGCGACAGCTCCGTGGCCAGCGACTGCGACACCGGACCGTGGACGGTCTCGGCCGCGGTGAACAGGAACGTCGCGCCGAGCAGCACCGGTACCACCCACCCGAGCCGTCCCGGCACCAGCAGCGCGAACGCCAGGCACCACGCCGCCCACAGCACCGCCGAGGCCATCAGCACTCGCGTCCTGCGCAGCGGCGACACCAGCCGCACCGCCGGCGCGGTGAGGACCGTGAGCAGCACGGTGTTGCCCACCAGCAGCGCGGGCGCCAGCCACGGCGGGCCGTGCAGCCCCACGGTCACGAACACCGGCAACCCGAGCGCCAGCATCATGCTCGTCAACGCGAACACCGCGTTCAGCCCGGTGAAAGCCAGGAACGGCCGCGCCCGCAGCATCCCGCGGTACCCGCCGGCGTCGCCTTCGGCGCGCCGCGGCACCCGCACGCGCACCGCGATCGCCACGCCCGCGCTGAGAAAGCACGCCGCCGAGCCGTACGCGATCGCGCGATACGCGGCCGGGGTGCCGATCGTGACCACGACACCGGTGATCAGGCCGCCGACGGCCAGCCCGGCCGTGCGGGTCACGTTCATCCACGCGAACCAGACGTCCTTGCTCCGCGGTTTCTCGCTGCCGTCGACGAAATCCGCCACCGCCGTGAACACCGACGACCAGAAGAACCGCACCCCGACCGCCACGAGCGCGGCGGTGAGGAAGATCCCGGCGGGCCCGGTGACGCACGTGAACAGCAGAAACCCGATCCCCTGCGCACCCTGCGCGGCGACCACCAGCACCCACGGACCGATCCGGTCGGCCAGCCGCCCGGCGATCAGCGGCACCGGCAGCGTCAGCGCGTTCGCCGCGCTGAGCAGCACGCCGATCAGCGCCAATGGCACCGTGGTCAGCTTCGCGAAGAACAGCACCGACAGCGGCTGGAACAACCCGTTGCCCGTCGAGTCGACCACCAGGGCCGCCAGCAGCACCGCCCCACCACGGCTCCGCACGCCAGATCATCCCCCCGGGTCGGACGAGCCCAGAGCGTAACGATCTTCACCGCGGCGGTCGACGGAATTTCGGTGTCCTCCGAACACCGCGAGCAGACCGTCGGGCGCGTCCGCGGCGAACATCGTCACCAGGTTCTCCGCCGAGCCCCGCGCGGCCTCCGCGCTGCGCGGGAACATCGCCTTCTCGTACCGGGCAAGAGCGGCCTCGACGTCCGCACCGGACTCGACGACGGCCAAGGCCAGCTCGGCACCGTCGATCATCGCCAGGTTCGCGCCTTCCCCGGCGAACGGCGACATCAGGTGCGCCGCGTCGCCGATCAAGGTCACCCCGGGCACGCGCTCCCATTCGTGGCCCACCGGCAGCGCGTGGATCGGCCGTGACACCGGCTCGCTGTCCGCCGACGCAATCAACGCCCGCAGCTGCGGCGCCCAGCCGGCGAACTCGCGCGCGAGCGCCGCCGTGTCGCCCGGATCGACCGAGCCTTCGGGCACCTGCAGGGCGAGGTACAGGTGCACGCTGCCGTCCGGCTCGCGGTGCGCCAGGATGCCCCGCGCCGGCCCGAGCGCGAAGAACGTGCCCCCGCCGATGAGCGCCGCGCTTTCGGGATGCCGGGTGGCGACGTCCAGCAGATCCAGCTCCACGAAGGAAATCCCGGTGTAGGCGGGCACCTCGGCCGAGACGAGCGGCCGGATCCGCGACCAGGCCCCGTCGGCCCCGACGAGCACGTCCGTCTCCAGCGTCGAGCCGTCGGCCAGCGTCACCTCGTGCCGGCCATCGCCCAGCGGACGGGCCGAAGCCACCTTGGCACCCCAGCGGACGGTGCCCTCGGGCAGCGACGAGAGCAGCAGGTCGCGCAACGCACCGCGCTCGACCTCCGGGCGGGCACGCTGACCATCGTCCTCTTCGGACAGTCGCACCACCGCGTGGCGGTCCAGCACGCGCAGGGCCTCCCCGCCGCGGTGGATCAGCGGCAGGAACTCCTCGTACAGCCCGGCCGCGCGCAACGCGGCCTGGCCCGTTTCCTCGTGGATGTCCAGCATCCCGCCCTGGGCGCGGGCCGATGCCGACGCGTCGAGGTCCAGCACGGTGGCCTCGATGCCGTTGCGGCGGAGCACGGACGCGAGCGTCAGCCCGCCGAGGCCGGCTCCGATGACGGTGATCTTCATGGTCTTCTCCTTCAAGTTCTCGGGGTGCGGGCGATTCCGGCGATCAGCGCGCGAAACGCCCAGGAAAACCGCTCACCGGGCTCCCCGGACAGCAACTCGGTACCGGCCGCGGCCAGGTGCGGGTACTTCCGTGGCGACGCGTCACGGAGGACGGCCGCGAGGGCCTGCCACTCCTCGCCGTCTTCGGGGCGCTCGTCGGCGTGTTCCGCCGCGGTCGCCGTGGCGGTCTGCAACAGCAGGTCGACGCCCCACGCCGCTTGCGAACGCGGCACCTCGCCCTCGGCGAGCAACCCCAGCAGCGTGTCGACCAGCCGCAGGTAGTTGTCCCCGCGGGGGCGCGCCACGAGCGCCGACTGCGCCAGCCCGGGATAGCGGAACAACACCGCCGTGTACGAACCGAGCACGGCTTCGAGCCGCTCGGCCCACGTCCCGCCCGACGGGGCAGGCTCGACCTCGCCGAGCAGCTCGTCGAGCACCGCGGCGTGGAGCTCCACGGTGTTGCGCACGTAGACGTACAGCGACGCCGCACCGGTGTCGAGCTCCTGCGCGAGCCGGCGCATCGTCAGCCGCGGCAGGCCTTCGGCACGCAGGATCGCGAGCGCGGCGGAGATGATCCCGGCGCGCGTGAGGGCCGGCTTGGCCGGACGTTCCCGGCGGCTTCGTGGTGCGGTCATGCCTTCACGATAACGAACATGTTCGTTACGAACAAGGTCGTGACGAACATGTTCGTCACGACCACCAGTCCGGCCGCGCCCTGATTGCCGAGAGCCGTGCGAGATGGAGGGCGGGCCGTGCAGGTCACCGAGGCCGAAACGCGGTCGGAACAGCGATTCGCCAAGCAGGCACCGACCTCCGCTACCCGGCGACCGGTTCGGACCACCTCCTGGCCGACACCGTCGGCCGCGGACTTCCCCGGACCTCCGAGGACGGCCCGTCAGCCCTCGCCTCGCTGTTCCTCGAGGACCGTCCGGAACTTCGCGCGGTCAGGAAGCCCTGAGTCCCCACGGGGGCCGCCCCGCTCGACTCGCCCGCCGGTCCGGCCGGGCTGGGCGAAGTCCGCACGCCGTGGTTCGGCGCTTCCGAAGGGGCCGGAAACCGTCCCACCAGAGATGATCACCAGGAGTAAGTGATCACCCTGAACGATTCACCGTTTCGTGGACTGATCCTAGATCGACTTCTACCGCTAGTGTCACCGACAACCCGCTCAGCCTCGACATTCCCCCGACCGGGCGGCGGGCCAGGCCCCCTGGTAGTCCCCCTTCCGCGCCCAGGGGGCCACACAAACAGCACCCACCGCGCCCCGGGAGGAACGCGCTTGCGACACGCGGTCACCGGCCTTCTGCCGCAAGGTGAGCCACCCGCCGGTCGCGGTCCGGACCACGCGCGTCGAAGCCGCCCGCGGCCGGCGACCACGCGGACCCGCCGCGCGGCGAAGGTTCCGAGCGGCGTGGCAGCCCGGCGACCGTCGCCGGCCGGAATCATCCGGCGCACCGCCTGGCGAAGTTCCGCCGGCGCTCATTCCCCCTCTACCGCGGCGACTTCCCCACGTCGCTGACCGACACCGCCCACGCGAAGTGGCGACGCACGGGCGAAGCCGTCACCCGAACGGTCGCGATCCACGTCACTCGCGGGCCGTGGAACATTCGCAGGCCGCGTGCGTTGTACAGACTGTCGGTACGGAGGGGTCCCCGGGCTCCACACTTCACCTTCCCGGACAGCCGGTTCGCCGGCCCCGGGTCGCGTCACTCGCCGAGAGGCGACCCCCGTGCCGGCACAAGACCACCCGCCCCGCTGCCCTGCGCTCCCCCAACGCGGCACGGGACGGGCGCCAGTGCTCCTGCTCTCGCCCGCCGGGCCCCCGGCCGGCGGAGCCGGGAGCGGGAGCACGCCCCACCCTCCACTGTGGATCATCGGGAATACCCCCGAAGCCACCCCGGTTACATCCACTGCCGGTACGGAGGGGTCCCCGGGCTCCACCCACTGCCTTCCCGGACCGGAGCGAGACGCCGGGTCGCGCCACTCGCCGAGAAGCGACCCCCGCATCGGCCCCGACCCCTCAGACCACCCCACCCCGCAGCGCCGCGGTTTGCCCCGAGGCAGCGCGGGGTGGGCTCATGTGCTCCTGCTCCTGCCGCCGGACCCACTGCCGCGGCGGGAGCGGGGGCATCCAAGCGTCCACAATGGATCATGAAAATCACCTGAGCGACCTGCGTCACAAGGGAAATCCGGAACACCGGCCCCGCGCAGGCGTTGTACAAGATGTCGGTACGGCGGGTGTCCCCGGGCCTCACCCACTGCCTTCCCGGGCCGTCGCAAGACGCCGGGTCGCGCCACTCGCCGAGAGGCGACCCCCCGTACCGGCTTGAGCCCGCAAAGAGAAAGCTCCCGCCCGCACCCACCGATCCCCCCATCGGCGCGGCGCCCGAGGCGGGAACCAGTGCCCCCGCTCCCGGCCCGCGCGAACTCCCCCTCCGCAGCGACGGGACCGGGGGCACGCCCTTATCCGGAGCCGGGCCAGGGCAGCGCGTCCTGCAGCAGCCCGAGCATCCCGGACACCAGCCGCATCTGCTCGACCGTGCGGATGTCGGCCTCCAGCAGGTGCGGCGAACACACCAGCACCGCCACCGACTGCGCCCGCGACAGGGCGACGTTCAGCCGGTTGCGCGAGAGCAGGAAGTCGAGCCCGCGCGGGAGGTCGACGGCCGAGGACGAGGTCATCGTCGTCACCACCACCGGCGCCTCCTGGCCCTGGAACCGGTCGACCGTGCCCACGCGCACGTCGCCGAAGCCGGCTTCGGCCAGCGCGCGCGTGACCACGCGGGCCTGCAGGTTGTAGGGCGCCACCACGAGGAAGTCGGCCTCCGTCAGTGGCCGGCCCTCCCACGTGCGCCCGTGCAGCGCCGAGATCACCGAGACGACCTCGGCCGCCTCCTCCACCGAACGCGTCGTGTTCCCGCGGTGCTCCACCGACGCCAGGTACAGCCCCGAGGCGACCCCGTCGACCGACCGCGCCGCCGACGGGTGCGAGTGCAGCAACCCGGCGTACGACAGCCGCGACACCGGCGCGCACACCGCCGGGTGCATGCGCCGCGTCTGGTCGAGGAAGTAGCCCAGGTGCGCCGGCATGATGTCGGCGTCGCCGATCAGGTGCCCCAGCGCCGCCGCCTCCGCGCCCGCCGGGTGCGTGCCCTGCACCACCTGCGGCAGCTGCTGCGGATCACCCAGCAGCACCACGTTCTTCGCGCACGTCGACACGGCCAGCGCGTCGGCCAGGGCGAACTGACCGGCCTCGTCGATCACCAGCACGTCGAACGGCTCCGCGCGCACGGCCGCGTTGGCGAACGTCCACGCCGTGCCGCCCACGAGGTGCCCGGTGTCGTGTTCCTCGCGCCAGCGCACCAGCGCGTTGTTGTTCTTCGGCTGCTCCCAGGGCGCAGCGGGATCCGGCGTCCGCTTCGCGCGCTTGGCGCACGCGAGCGAAGGATCGTTGCCGAGCGCGGCCGAAAGCACGTTCTCCACGGCCTTGTGGCTGTTGGACGTGACCCCGACCGTCCGGCCCGAACGCACGAGGTGCGCGATCAGCTTGCCCGCCAGGTACGTCTTCCCCGCGCCCGGCGGGCCCTGCACGGCCAACACGGAGCCGTCGAGCGCGTCGACGGCCTCGATCACCGTCGCGACCAGATCCTCGCCCGCGGCAGGCAACGGGCCGCCGTTCCGCAGCCGCGGCGCCGTGCGGCGCAGCAGGTCCACACCGGGGTGCTTCGGCAACGCAGGCAGGGTTTCGCCGACGAGCCGCGCGAGGTCCGCGACGGCCTCGTCCTTGGGCGACGGCCGCACCGGGCTGCCGGGCAGCACCGCGGCCGGGCGGTCGTTCGACGTCGCGTCGGGCGCGCTGCTCTCCTCCAGCGTCAGCTCGACGGCCGAGGAAGCCACCACCTTCGCGTCGCGCGCTTCGGCGCCGTACCGCAGGCGCACGTCGTCACCCGGCGCGAACGGGTGCGGCCGGTCCGGGTCGCAGGCCACGACGAGCGTCCGCTTCGCCGTGCGCAGCCGGCCGGACGGCGGCACCCACTCGCCGGCCGACACCGAAACGGGCACCGCGCACGTCGTGTCGATCTCCAGGTCGCCGAGCGGCGCGGCCAACTGGCGGAAGAACTCCCACCACGCCGGGTTCGTCTCGCGCCGGTGGTACCCGACGGACGCGGCCAGCAGTGCACGGGCGTGATCGTCGGGCGTGAACTCGGCCGGGTCGTCGGCCAGGCCTTCGAGCAGGGGATCGACGAGCGCCGCCATCGCCGCCGCGCGCTCCGCCCGCCGTTGCGCCGCGACGTCTTCCTCGGTCTCCCGCAGCAGGGCGTCCACATCGGACTCCGGCTCCGGCACGACGAGCTCGATGCCCTCGTCCGCGCGCACCCGGTGCAGGAACTCCAGCAGCCGCAGGGTGGACACGCAGTCGTACTCGTTGTACTCACCGATGCCGCGCAGCACTTCGCCGGCCCGCTCCGGCTCGCCGGCCGCCGTGAGCGTGAGGTAATCCTCGTACGCCTCGATGCTCGACGCGGCCGTCTTCACGTCGCCCTCGCGCGCGGCGGGCATGTAGAGCGGCTCGAGGTACTTGATCGAGTACGACCGCTGCCCGACCCGCAACGCCTTGCGCACCACCGCGTACAGGTCGACGAGCGCGCCGCCCCGCAGCAGCTCGTCCACCTCTTCCTCACGGGTGCCGTGCACGGCGGCGAGCCGCTTGATGGCGGTGACCTCATACGGCGCGTAGTGGTAGACGTGCGCGCCGGGGTGCTCGGCCAGCCGCGCGGTGGCGAAGTCCACGAACTCCTCGAACGCGCGCTTCTCCTGCGTCCGCGAGTGGGCCCAGAACGGGGTGAACCGCTGACCGTCGGCGTCGTCCGTCACCGCGCCGAAGAGGTACTCGAGCCCGGTGCCCGCCAGCGCGTACGGGTCGCCTTCCATGTCGAAGAAGACGTCGCCCGGGCTCGGCGGCGGCAGCTCGGCGAGCGCGGCGGGGTCGATCACCTCGTAGGCGAGCTCGCCCGTCTCGTCCTGGCGCACCTGGATCGCGGCCTGCGCACGCAAAGTGGTGTAGGTGGTCGCCGACATGTCGCGCGGGCGGTCGTCGGGCCCGGCGGCGGCGAGCTTGTCGATCGTGGCGAGGCCGGCCGTCACGAGCTTGCGCCGCTGGTCACCGCGCATGCCCGCAACGAGTGACAGGTCGCGGTCGGCCTCGCGCGCCGTCGAGCAGTGCTGCGCGAAGCCGCAGGCTCCGCACGCCGGCCGCTCGTCGGCCCACAGCTGCAGCGGCAGCCGGGCCGGGCGGTCGCGCAGCCGCGAGCGCAAGCGGTCGAGCAGCGGGAGGAAGTCGTCGACGCGCAGTGTGCGGGTGGTGCCGTCGCCCAGCAGCAGGTGCATGTCCGGACCAGCGGACCACCCGGCGCGGCGCAACGCGTCGGCGTACGCGGTCAGCTGGACCACCGCGGACGGCTTGGCGTGCCGCGCGAGCTTGGTGTCGTAGACCTCGTAGCGGCCTTCGTCGTCGCGCAGCAGGAAATCGGCGCGGCCGGTGAACTCGTCGTCGTGGAACACGGCCTGGTAGACCACGGGCGCGCCCGCGCGCAGCGCCTCCTCCGTCGCCTTCGCCGCGACGACCGGATCGCGCTCCTCGATCTCCACGACCTTGCGCTCGGCCCGCAAACGCCCGAGCGTCGCCTCCTCGTGCGCGCGCCCGTGCTTCACCGCCAGCTGATCAGGTCCCGAACCGGGCCTCGGCGCACCGGGCAGCCCCGCCGCCAGTGCCTGCGTGAGGACGCTCCGGTGCTCGCACTCGAGCAGATCGGCGAGATCGGACGGCGTGTACATCGCCCGGAAGTCTGGCACGACCGCCGGCGCGCCCCGCCCACCCCGGGCACCGACACGCCGACGGCCCAGGTCACGGCCGGTGAGCCGTCAGCGCCGGCGGGGCAGCGGGATCACGTCGAAGTCGCGCGCCACGTGGATCTCCCCGTCGAACACCTCCGCCGCCTCCTCGCCGAACGCGTCGGCCTCCGCGTAGGGGTAGCGCTGTGAGAAGTGGGTCAGCACGAGCTTGCGCACGCCCGCCTCGGCGGCGAGGCGGCCGGCGTCGGTACTGGTGAGGTGGCCGTAGCGGGCGGCGATGTCGGCGTCGGCGTCGCGGAAGGTCGACTCGGCGACCAGCAGGTCGGCGTCGCGCGCGCAGTCCAGGGCTCCCGCGCACGGGCGGGTGTCCATCACGAACGCGACGACCTGGCCGGGTTTCGGCTCGCTGACGTCGGCGAGGTGAACGGTGCGGCCGTCGACCTCCAGCGAACCCTCCCGCCGCAGCCGGCTGATGTCCGGACCTCGGACGCCGGCCGCGGCCAGGCGGTCGGGGAGCATGCGAAGGCCGTCGGGTTCGGTGTAGCGGTAGCCGAAACAGTCGATGCGGTGGTCGAGGGCGTGGGCGGACATCGGGCCGTCGGTCCAGCCGTCGGCGAGCACCGGCCGCGGGACGACCTCGGCGCGCTCGTGGTAGACGGTGGAGTAGCGCAGGCGCTCGAAAAACGCCTGGCCGGAGGCCGGGTAGTGGCAGCGCACGGGCCGCGGCACGGCGTCGAGCGACAGCCGCTGCAGCACGGCGGAGAGGCCGAGGCTGTGGTCGCCGTGGAAGTGGGTGATGCAGATGCGCGTGAGCTCCGCGGCGGCCACGCCGGCGTGGGTCATCTGCCGCTGCGTGCCCTCCCCCGGGTCGAACAGCACGCCGTCGGTGTCGAAACGCAGGAGGTACCCGTTGTGGTTGCGGTGCCGGGTCGGCGTCTGGCTCGCCGACCCGAGCACCACGAGCTCACGTCGTGACATGCCGCCATCTTCGACGATCACCGGCCACGAGGAAAAGCGACGGCCACCCGGTTCATTCCGGGTGGCCGTCATGATCGAAATTGCTGTGCGAATTCAAGCGGGCACTTTCCGCATTATTCGATCTTCGAATCGTGTCATATTCCGCCGACGCGGCCGAAGAGCGTTTCCCGGTAGTACTCCGCCGCCTCGGCCAGCCGCGCGACGAGGCCGGGCCCGGTCGGCACGCCCGTGTGAGCCCAGACGCGGCTGCTCTCGTACCAGTGGTCCCTCGTGAGCAGGGAATACTGGTGATCACTGAGCCACGGCAAGGCTTCCCGCGTCCGCTCCCGGTGCTCGCCGAGCGGCAGATCGGCCGCGGGCACCGGCTCACCGAAAAGGTCGCACACGGCTGTCACCAGGCGCCGCAGGCGCACAGGCCGCGGGTCGGCCACGTGGAAGACCTCCCCCGGCGAGCCCGGCCGGTGGATCAGCGCGACGACGACCGCCGCGAGATCCGTGACCGAGACCACCGACGTCCGCGCGTCGCCGCCCGCCGCCCACGCCGGGACGGCGCGCAGCCACCGCACCAGCGCGGGGGCCACGTGCCGGTCGCCGACGCCGTAGACCAGGTGCGGCCGCAGGACCACCCCACCGGCCGCGCGCACGAGCCGTTCGGCCGCGAGCCGGCTGCGGCTCGTGGCCGACGCCGGAGCGGTGACCAGTGCGGACTCCGACGCACCGCGGTGGTCGCCGTCGCGGTAGACCGCGCAGGTGCTCAGATGCAGCACCCGCGTGGTGCCGGCGCGCGCCGCCTCCGCGAGCAGCGCGCGGGTGCCGTCCTCGTTGACGGTGGCGCACCGCTGTTCGTCCCCACCGACCTGCGCCGCGAGGTGCACGAGCGTGGTGACGCCCGCGCACGACCCGGCCAGGCTCGCCGGGTCGGTGAGGTCACCCGGCACGGACCGCACGCCCGCGTCCGCCAGCCACTCCGCCGTCCGATCCGGCAGCGGCCGCCGCACGAGGACCCGCACGCGCGGGCCGCACCCGCTCGCGACGAGCTCCCGCACCACGGCCGAGCCGATGAAGCCGGTGGCGCCGGTGACCAGGATGTCTGTCGTACTGACCGCCCCCAGGCCGGCAGTCATGACAGACGCATCGCCAGCGTGGTCGTCACCGCGGTCTTGCCGTACTGCCGGAACTCCACGCGCACCAGGCGGCAGTCGTCCTCGGCCGGGGCCAGTTCCGTGGCCACGACCCGGCATTCGGCCTCGAACTCCACGTAGGCGTCGAACTCGATCTCCGCCCGCAGCGGCAGCGCGTGCGGGTCGCCGACCGTGAGCAACGCGGCCTGCCGCGCGGCCTCGACCATGACCATGCCCGGCACGTGGTCCACCGTGTGGTCGAACAGCACCGCGTGGTCCGGGTCGAACTGCAGCACCCAGACGCCCGCCTCCGAAGTGGCCGCCACCAGCACGTCCTGCGCGTGGTTGCGCCCGACCTCGGCCGGCTCGACGGTCGGCAGCACCGTGACCTGGAACGGCGTCGCCGCGAAGTGGTCGCCGCGCAGCCGCCGGTAGACCGCCGACGACACGCACCGCCAGCGCTCCGAAGCCGTGCCGACGTGCGTGCCGTCGCGGAACACGTCGAACTCGTACCGCATGCCGCCGACGTTCTTGCCGCGGTACTGCACGTCGTGCGCGCTGACCTGCAACACCACGTTCACCGGACGGGAGTCGGTGGCCAGCCCCGCCTCGTCGACGTCGTACGCCTTGTGGTCGGAGAGGAAGTTGTAGCCGAGCGGCACCCCGTACGCCCGGTGGGCGAGGAGCATCGCGGCCTGCCGGCAGGTTTCGGTGTACAGCAACGGGTCGTGTGAAGCCGGTGTGCGCGGGCCGAAGAAGCCGTGGCGCCGCGGCCACTGGGCGCCGAGCTCGAAGCGTCCCGGCCCCAGGATGTTCAGATCGGTGACGAAGACTTCCGAGACAGCCGCGCGGTGCACGAGGCTGCGCGGGATCGTCTGCTGGAAGTCAATCGGTCTCTTCGCCGGAGTTTCATCGATCGTTTCAGTGGATGATCTTCCTAATGTCTCCGCTAGCAGTGTGCCGACCATGTCGGACCTCCCAGAAAGAAATTCCCCAGTTTCCCCAGTGCTCCCCCGTTCAATTTCTAGCGGAATCCGAGAGCCAAAACCATACCTACCTACCGGTTTTTTTCGCTGGCTCTTCGGCCCGCCGACCGGTACACTGAGCGCTTGCACCGGTCCACGACGGACCTCATCCCCTTGTGCACGAAGGAGTTAGGCGTGGCTCGCCAGGAACGCGCGGAGCAGACCCGTAAGACCATCCTCGCCGCCGCGGCGTCGCGGTTCGACGCGGTCGGATTCCTCGGGGCGAGCCTGTCCGACATCCTGGCCGAGGCCGGCGTGACCAAGGGTGCGCTGTACTTCCACTTCAAATCGAAGGAAGATCTCGCCGAAGCGCTGATGCAGGAGCAGTTTGCGGTGGCGGACTCGTCGCCGGCGCTGACGAACCCGGGGCTGCAGACAGTGATCGACTGGTGCCACACCCTTGCCACCGGGTTGCAGAACGACGTCTTCGTGCGCGCCAGCATCCGGCTCGTCATCGAGCAGGGTTCGTTCGTCACGCCGGCCGCCAACGCCTACAAGCAGTGGATCGACCTCGTCCACGGGTGCCTGCTCGCCGCGAAGGCCTCGGGTGACGTGCGCAAGGAGATCAACACCCACGATCTCGCGCAGTACGCCGTCGGGTCGTTCACGGGGATCCAGCTGAGCTCCCAGGTCCTCACGGACCGGACCGACCTGCGCGAGCGCGTCACGTTCATGTGGGCGACGCTGCTGCCCTCGATCGTGCCGCCGCGCCGGCTGCACAAGTTCAACCCGGCCGGGGTCCTCGAAGAGCAGCCCGCCTGACCTGGCTCATCGCGCGGTGCTCGGCACCGGCTCGGCCAGCTCGATCACGCGCCAGAGCTCGGAAAGCGTGCGCGAGAGGTCGGTGTCGGCCGGGATCGTGCCGCTCGCGACCACCGACTCGAGCCCGACGCAGGTCACGACCACCAGCAGTGTCGCCATGTCGGGCAGCACCTCCGCGCTGAGCTCGCCCGCACCGTGCGCCTCGGCGATGTAGCGCCGCACCTGGGCGAGCCAGGCGCGCGTGAACGCGACGTAGCGGGCGTCCTTCGAACCCCTCTCGCGGGTGAGCCGGAAACTGGCGCCGACCTTGGGATCCGTACCGAGCCAGCGCATCAGCGCGCGGCTGAGCTCGGCGAGCCTGCGCAGGGCGGGTGCGCCGCGCTGGCGGTCGACGCGGTCCACGTGCTCCCGGAGCACGGCCACCGCGGCGCCTTGGACCTCGTCGCAGACCTCGTCCTTCGAGGAGAAGTGGAAGTACAGGCCGCCCTTGGTGACGCCGGCCTGGCGCGCGATGTCCACCATGCTCGTAGCCGCGTAGCCGTCGCGGTGCAGCAGCTCGGCGGCGGCGTCCAGCAACAAGAGCCGGGTCTGCTCCGCGCGCGCCTGCTTCGTCACCGTCGTCCCCATCCGCTCCGGCCGGCACGTCCGTCCCGACCCGTCCAGAGTAAGATACCAACCGCCCGGTTTACAAGGATCTCGGGCACAAGTCGGGGCTACTACCTGGAACGAGGCCCTTTTTCTTGATCAAAACAGACCGACCTCCCGGTTTTGTCTTGAAAACCGACCTCCCGGTTTGGTAAGTTGCTCACGTGGGGCCAGGCAAGTCCGGCAGGCAGGGGCGCTGGGGGCGCCGCCGATGCCGGCCCCCCGACGACGCGGACACCGGAGGGCGTTCAAGATGAACTACGAAATTCTGGGGCAGATCAGAGTCAGCGGCCGGCCCGGTGTCAGCGCACCCCGGGCACGCAAGATCGAGACGCTGCTCGCCGTGCTGCTGGCCAAGAGCAACCAGGTGGTCACCACTGAGCACCTCATCGGCGAGATCTGGGGCGAAAACCCGCCGGCGCGCGCGAGCGCCGCGCTGTACGTCTACGTCTCCCAGCTGCGCAAGCTCCTCCGCGGCACCCCGGCCGACGCCGAGGACAGTCCCGTGGTCACCAGCCCGCGCGGCTACTCCCTGCACGTCGGCATCGACGAGCTCGACGCCGACCGCTTCACCCGGCTCTACCAGGAGGGCCGCGCCCTGCACTGGGACCGCAGCTACGGCCAGGCGGCCACCGTCCTGCGCCACGCCGCGGACCTCTGGCGCGGCCCAGCCTTCGGCGGCTTCACCGATTCGCCCGACGTGCAGGCGTACGCCACCCTGCTGGAAGAGACGCGCCTGGAGTGCCTCGAACTGCTCATGGAAACCGAGCTGCTCATCGGCCGCCACCGCGAAGTCGTGGGCCAACTCTCGGCGCTGGCCAAGGAACACACCCTGCGCGAGACCTTCTACGAGTACCTCATGACCGCCCTGCTGCGCTCCAACCGCCGTGCCGAGGCCCTCGAAACCTTCGCCTCGGCACGGCAGAACCTGGTGCAGCAACTGGGAATCGAGCCCGGCGTGTCCCTGCGCAAACTTCACCAGAGCATCCTCGTGGGGGAAATGTCGGACGCAGTGTGACTCGGCGGTCAACGGAAGGCCCGGCTACTGCTTTGCTGCAGTAGCCGGGCCTTCTTGCTGTGCCAAGCCTTTCCCCACCTACCCGCCTCCGCAAGTACCTCCGCCGGGCGACGGTGGCGATCGTGGCGCGGACAGACATACGGCCACCTGTGCGGCGCTGTGGGACGAGCCAAAAGCCGTTCGAATCCAACGATTCCTCAAGCCAGCCACCCGGGCCACCCGTCAATCCACCTCACCAACCGCCGGCCGGCAACCCAACTCACCACCCCACCACCCCCTCCCCGCACCCTTCCCCCGGCCGGCCCCCCGATGCTTTTCCCCCACACGGTAGGGATCGGCTTGTCAAGGCACGCTTTCCCGCCTTGACAAGCCGATCCCTACCGTCGTCACCATCAAAAATCGGGGTGCCCCACCCGACACCCGGCAATGGTGTGCGCAGCACGCCGAGCCGGAACCGACGCCACCCCACACAAACCACCCTCAACTCCGATACACCGACACCACCGGCCCGCCACACTCGACCGGCTCCCCGTACCACCCACCCCACCGCGAATCCAACGCCAACTCCGCCAGCTCAGCCATCAAATCCAACTCAGCCGGCCACACGTACCGCAAAACCGACCCGCCCAACACCACCCGCTGCCGAACACAATCCACCTCACCCACCCAGACATCCGCAGCCCACCGCCCCGGATCAGGCTGCCTCCCCTGCACCACCAGCGCCCCGCCCGGCCGCAACAACCGCGCCAGCGACCGCACCGCACGCACCTGCCCCCGCTGCCCGGAGAACCGGCACAACGCGTCCCCACCGACGTAAACCGCGTCGAACCGCGACCCCACCGGCAGCCCATGCGAAAACGAACCCACCGTGACCGCGTAACCCTCCCCGGCCAACGCATCCGCCACCGGCCCTCCACCGAGGACCAGCACTTGCCCACCACCACGCCGACGGGCGACCCGATCAGTCACCTCGGCAAGAAAGGCCACGGCCCCGGCCGGGTCGTCCGCCAGCGGGGCGAGCCACACGTCGAGGACGTCGGCCGGCAACTCGTCGATGCGGGTCGGCATCATGCCACCTCACTTCACGCACTGGTCTTGGCTGCTCAACGCAGAGTGCCCGACCCACCTAAAGTCGACCTTGCACACGACGGAAGGGCGGCCCGCACCAGGCGGGCCGCCCTCTGGGAAGCGAAACTCAGACCGTCGCGCGCTGGTGGAACTTGCGCACCGTCAGCACGGCCGCGAGCACCGTGATCGGGACCCACCAGGCCAGCGCGAGCCAGCCCGTGGCGCCCAGCGCGGAGCCGTTCATCAGGTGGCGGACGGCGTCGATCAGGACCGTCACCGGCTGGTTGTCGACGATGACGCGCAGCACGCTCGGCATCGACGCCGTCGGCACCAAGGCGCTGGTGGCGTACGGGACGAAGACCAGGATCATGCCCAGGCCGCTCGCGCCTTCCACCGTCTTGGCGATCGAGCCGAGCAGGGTGGCCAGCCAGAACACGCCGGCCGCGAAGAGCACCAGCAGGCCGACCGCGCCGAGCCAGCCGAGGACGCCGCCGCCGGGGCGGAAGCCGATGGCGAGCCCGACGGCCACCATCACCACGAGCGAGAGCATGCTGCGCAGCACGCCGGAGACCACGTGGCCGACCAGCACGGCCGAGCCGGCCATCGGCATGGAGCGGAAGCGCTCCACGAGGCCGTTGGTGAGGTCGGCGGACACACCGACCACAGTGGACGTGGAGTTGAAGCCAATGCTGATCACGATCAGGCCCGGCACCAGATAGTCGATGTAGTTCATGCCGGGCAGGTTGATCGCGCCGCCGAACATGAAGCGGAACAGCAGGAGCAGCACGATCGGCAGCGAAACGGCCTGGATCAGCATCTCCGGGTTGCGGGTGACGTGCTTGAGGTTGCGCCCGATCAGCACCCGGTAGTCGGACACCGCGAGCGACAACGCCGAGCGGGCGGGAGTGGCGGGGATCTGCGTCCCCTCCGTCTCCCTGGACAGGGTCTGGGTCATCTCACTTCGCTCCCGCGGTCGAGGTCAGGGTGTGGAAGACGTCGTCGAGGGTCGGCTCCGAGAGCTCGAGATCGGTGGTCTCGAGGCCCGCGTCCGCGACCTGGTTGAGCACCCGCCGGACCTGCGCGGGGTTGTCGATCGCGATGCTCACCGTCGTGTCGAGCAGCACGCCCTCGACGACGGTGTGCGCGCGCTCAGCCTCCACGGGGGTGGCGAAGGTGAGCTTGAGGCGTTCGGTGCCGACCCGGCGCTTGAGCTCGGCCGCCGTGCCCTCGGCGACCACGCGGCCCTTGTCGATCACGGCGATGCGATCGGCGAGCTGGTCGGCTTCCTCGAGGTACTGGGTGGTGAGCAGGATCGTGGTGCCGCCGTCGAGCAGCTGCCGGATCGCGTCCCACATCGCCGAGCGGCTGCGCGGGTCGAGCCCGGTGGTCGGCTCGTCGAGGAACAGCACCGGCGGCGACGTGATGAGGCTGATCGCGAGGTCCAGCCGGCGGCGCATGCCACCGGAGTACGTCTTGACCTGCCGCGTCGACGCGTCCACGAGGTCGAACTGCGCGAGCAGCTCCGTGGCGCGCGCCTTCGCGTCGGCATTCGAGAGGTGGAACAGCCGGGCCATCATCTCGAGGTTCTCGCGCCCGGTGAGCAGCTCGTCGACTGCGGTGTCCTGGCCGGTCAGGCCGATCTGCTCGCGCACCTTTCGCTTGGGGCCCTTGAGGTCGTGGCCGTTGACGGTCACCGTGCCGCCGTCGGCCTCCAGGAGCGTGCTGAGGATCCGCACGGTCGTGGTCTTGCCGGCGCCGTTGGGGCCCAGGAGCGCGAACATCGTGCCCCGCTCCACGCTGAGGTCGACGCTCTCCAGCACGTCGACGTCGCCATAGGACTTGCGCAGCCCCCGTGCTTCTATTGCGTAGCCGGTGACCATCGGTTACCTCTCCTCGTTCGGGTCAAGATCGATGAAGAACTTCTCTTCTCGGACACCGGCCGGGAGCCCGGTGAACTGTCCGTACCAGTGGGCCACAGGCGCCTTCGCAGCGGCAATAATGGCCGGGTGGAACGGAGTTAGGGGTCGACTGCCGGTCAGTCGTCGTCGCCTCCCCCGATCGCCATGCTGATGAGCGCGTCGGCGTCGAGCTCGTCGATCGCCGAGGCGTCCAGCGCCGGCTGCTCGTCCTCGGGCACCGGAGTTTCGGCCGCTTGCGGCGCCAGCTCGCCGACGAGGTGCTCCGCCAGGATCCGCGGCGTCGGGTAGTCGAAGATGAGGCTCACGGGCAGCTTCAGCCCCGTGACGAGGCTCAGCTTGTTGCGGAACCCGGTGGCGGACAACGAGTCGAAGCCGACTTCGTTGAACGAGCGGTCCGCCTCCACCGCCTCCGGCCCCGCGTGGCCGAGCAGGGCGGCCGCGTGGGTGCGCACCAGCGTCAGCATCGTCGGCACGCGCTTGGCCACCGGCAGCGCCGAGAGCTTCTGCGCCAATGACTCCGTGTCGTCGGCCGCGTCCTGCGCCGCCCGCCGGCCCGGTGCGTCGGCGAACTCGCGCAGCACGGCCGGGAGGTCCTCGACGCTCGATGCCGCCAGCACGCGCGGGTCGAGTGCGATCGGCACCAGCAGCGGTTCCGCGGAACCCGCCGCCGAGTCGAGCAGCCGCAGGCCGTCCTCAGTGGACAACGCGGTGATGCCCGTCTCCCCGATTCGGTGCGCGTCGGCGTCCTGGACGGCGTCGCCCATGCCGCCTTCCCACAGGCCCCACGCGAGCGAGGTGCCGACGAGCCCTTCGGCGCGGCGGCGGGCCGCCAGCGCGTCGAGGTAGGCGTTCGCCGCGGCGTAGCTGCCCTGGCCCGGTGCGCCGAGCACGCCGGCGGCCGAGGAGAACAGGACGAACGCCGAGAGGTCCGCGTCGCGGGTCAGCTCGTGCAGCGTCACGGCGGCGTCGACCTTGGGCCGCAGCACCGAGTCGAGCCGCTCGGGGGTGAGCGAGGTGAGCACACCGTCGTCGAGCACACCCGCCGCGTGGACCACGGCCTGCAGCCGGACTCCCTCCAGCAGCGCGGAAACCGCGGCGCGGTCGGCGACGTCGCACGCGGCGAGCGTGACTTCGGCGCCGAGGCCGCCCAGTTCGTCGCGCAGGTCAGCCGCGCCCGGTGCCTCCGCACCCCGGCGGCTGACGAGCAGCAGGCTCCGCACTCCGTGTTCGGCGACCAGGTGCCGAGCCACCGCACTGCCCAGCGCGCCGGTCGCGCCGGTGATGAGCACGGTGCCGTCGGTCTTCCAGACCGGTGGTGCCGCCGCGTCGGTCGCCCGTCGCAGCCGCGGCACGAGCACGGCACCGGTACGCAATGCGACCTGTGGCTCGGCCGAAGCGGACACCGCGGCCAGCGTGCGGCCGGTCGGCGTGCCGGTGCCGAGGTCGACGAGCGTGACGCGGTCCGGGTGCTCGGCCTGTGCCGACCGCACCAGCCCGGCCACGGCCGCCCCGACGGGATCCGGGTTCTCCCCGGACTCCGTGGCGACCGCGCCACGGGTCACCACGAGCAGCGAACCGTCCGGACGGGCCAGGAACTCCTGCAGGAGCCCGAGGACGCGGTGCAGCTCGGCGTGGACGTCGTCCCCGCCGGCCGACACCACGCGCAGGCCCGACGCGTCGGCGAAGTCCGCGGTGGTCTCCGCGCCGAGCTCACCGGCGAGGCCGAACGGGTCGGCACCCACCACCGTCCAGTCGGTGACCTCGGCGACGGCGTCGAGCTCCGCCGGCTCCCACGCCACGCGGAACAGCGCGTCCCCGCCGCTCGGCTCGGCCGCCTGCGGCACCGCCGACATCGGGCGCAGCAGCAGCGACTCGACCGAGACGACCGGCGCACCCGTGCCGTCGGCGATGTTCAGGGCGACGGCCCCGGTGCCGACCGGCTTCACGTGCACCCGCAGCGTCGTCGCGCCGACCGCGTGCAACCGGACACCCTCCCAGGCGAACGGCAGCACCGGCTCCTTGCCGAGCGCACCGGAGACGCCGATGGTGTGCAGGGCCGCGTCCAGCACCGCGGGGTGGATGCCATAGCGGTCCACTTCGGACACGGACGCGGGCAGCCGGATCTCGGCGTACGCCTCGCCGTCGTGCTTCCAGGCGGCGACAAGCCCGCGGAACGCCGGACCGTACGCCAGGCCGTCTTCCGCCAGCTCCTCGTACGTGCCCTCGAGCCGCACCTGCTCGGCTTCGGCCGGCGGCCACGGGCCGGGCTCGAACCCGCCGGCCCTGTCCGCCTTGGCGAGCCGGCCGGTGGCGTGGCGGGTCCAGGCGGTCCCGTCGCCGTCCGGTCGCGAGTGGACGGCGAACGTCCGCGTGCCACTGCCGTCGGGCGCGGTGAGCGCGAACTGCACCCGCACGCCGGTGCGCTCGGGTACCACGAGCGGGTACTCCAGCGTCAGCTCGTCCAGCCGCGGGCAGCCGGCCTCGTCTCCCGCGCGAATCGCCATCTCGACGAACCCGGTGCCGGGGAAGAGGATCGAGCCGCCGACGACGTGGTCGGCCAGCCACGGGTGCGTGCCGACCGAGACGCGGCCCGAGAACAGGAGCCCGCCGGCGTCGGCCAGTTCGAGCGCCGAGCCGAGCAGCGGGTGGTCCTCCTGACCGGGTGCCGACGCGGTGCTCTCCAGCCAGTAACGCTGCCGCTGGAACGGGTAGGTCGGCAGCGCGACCTTGCGCGCGCCGGTCGGTTCGTACACCGCGGTCCAGTCGACGTCAAGGCCGCTGACGTGCAGCCGGGCGAGCCCGGTCAGCGCGGTGACCGCCTCGTCCTGGTCCCGGTGCAGCAAGGCGGCCTGCACCAGCCCTTCCGGCCGGTCGTCGAGGCACGCGGTGGCCATCGCCGTGAGCGTGGTGTCCGGGCCGAGCTCCAGGAACCGCGTGGCCCCATCGGCCGCGGCGCGGGTGACGGCGTCGCGGAACCGGACGCCCTCACGGACCTGGCGCACCCAGTAGTCCGGCGACGTGAGGTCCGCCGGCCCGCCGGTCACGGTCGAGATCACCGGGATCCGCGGCTCGGCGTAGGTCAAGTTCTCGGCGACCGCACGGAACTCGGCGAGCATCGGCTCCATGAGCCGCGAGTGGAACGCGTGCGACACGCGCAGCTGCTTGGTGCGCTCGAACTTCGCCGCGACCGCGGCCACGGCGTCGGCCGCACCCGAGATGACCACCGAACTCGGGCCGTTGACCGCGGCGAGGTCCACCGTGCCGTCCGCGGCTTCGCGCACCGCGTCCGGGGTGGCATCGATCGCGACCATCGCGCCTCCGTCGGGCAGCGCCTGCATCAGCGCGCCACGAGCGACGACGAGTTTCGCCGCGTCGGCCAACGAGAGCACACCGGCGCACTGTGCCGCCGCGAGCTCGCCGATCGAGTGCCCGGCCAGCACGTCGGGCTTCACGCCCCACGACCGGGCCAGGCGGAACAGCGCGACCTCCAGCGCGAACAGCGCGGGCTGCGTGTAACGCGTCTCGTCGAGGCCTTCGCCGCTGTCGATGACCTCGCGGATCGGGCGGTCCAGGTGCTTGTCCAGCTCCGCGCAGACCTCGTCGTACGCGGCGGCGAACGCGGGCTGCTGCTCGGCGAGCCGCTTTCCCATGCCGACGCGCTGCGAACCCTGGCCGGCGAAGAGGAATGCCGTCCGGCCCGAGGTGGTGACACCGCTGACGACGCCGCGAGCCTCCTCTTCGTCGACCAGCGCCGCGAGGCCGCGCACGAACTGCGGCGACCGGCTGCCGATCAGCACCGCCCGGCGGTCGAACGCGCTGCGGGCAGTGGCCAGCGACAGGCCGATGTCGGCGAGACTGCCCTCGGGCTCTTCGTCCACGTAGGACATGAGCTGCTCGGCTTGCGCCCGCAGCGCCGCGGCACCACGACCGGACACCGGCCACGCGACCGGTCCGTCGTACTCGGGCACCCCGCCGCCGGAGACCACCTCGCGCCGGTCCCCTTCCTCCAGGATCACGTGCGCGTTGGTGCCGCTGACGCCGAAAGACGAGACGCCGGCCCGGCGCGTGTGCCCGTTCGGCAGCCACTTCACCGGCTCGACCAGCGCCCGGACCGCGCCGGTGGACCAGTCGATCTCGGTCGACGGACGGCCGACGTGCAGCGTCGCGGGCAGCTCTCCGTGCTGCATCGCCAGGACCATCTTGATGACGCCCGCCGCACCGGCCGCCGCCTGCGTGTGGCCGATGTTCGACTTCACCGAGCCGATCCACAAGGGACGGTCGGCGGAGGTCTGCGTGCCGTAGGTCGCGAGCAGTGCCTGGACCTCGATGGGGTCGCCGAGCTTCGTGCCCGTCCCGTGCGCCTCGACCGCGTCCACTTCGGACGGTTCGAGGCCGGCATCGGCCAGCGCGGCGCGGATCACGCGCTGCTGCGCGGGACCGTTGGGCGCGGTGAGGCCGTTGGAAGTACCGTCCTGGTTGACCGCGCTGCCCTTGAGGACCGCGAGCACCGGGTGCCCGTTGGCCCGCGCGTCGGCGAGCCGTTCCAGCACGAGCACGCCGACGCCTTCGGACCAGGTCGTGCCGTCGGCGTCGTCGGAGAAGACCTTGCACCGGCCATCGGCGGCGAGTCCCTGCTGACGGCTGAACTCGACGAACGTCTCCGGCGTCGCCATCACCGTCACACCGCCGGCCAGCGCCAGCGAGCAGTCGCCGCCACGCAGGGCCTGGGCCGCCATGTGCATCGCGACCAGCGAAGACGAGCACGCGGTGTCGATGCTGACCGACGGCCCTTCCAGCCCGAGTGTGTAGGACACCCGCCCGGTGACGATCGAGCCGGCGCTGTTCGCGCCCACGTAGTCGTGGTACTGCACACCCGCGTACACGCCGGTCGGACTGCCCTTGAGGGACACCGGGTCGATGCCCGCGCGTTCCAGCGCCTCCCACGACGCTTCGAGCAGCAGCCGCTGCTGCGGGTCGATCATCGGCGCTTCCTTGGGTGAGATACCGAAGAACGCCGGGTCGAAGTCACCCGCGTCGTAGACGAACCCGCCACGCGCGACATACGTCGTGCCCGGGCGGCGGCCGGTCGGGTCGAGCAGGCCCGCGACGTCCCAGCCGCGGTCGGCCGGGAAGTCGCCGATGGCGTCGCGGCCCTCGGCCACGAGCTCCCACAGCTGCTCGGGCGAGGTCACGCCGCCGGGCAGGCGGCAGGCCATGCCGACGATGGCGATGGGTTCGTCGGAGCTCCCCGACGCGACCGTGCCGATGTCTTCGGTGGTGCCGGCCAGCTCGGCCAGCAGGTGCGTGGCCAGCGCGGACGGGGTCGGGTGGTCGAAGATGAGCGTCGCCGGCAAGCGCCGGCCGGTGGCGGAGGTGAGGCCGTTGCGCAGCTCGATCGCGGTCAGGGAGTCGAAGCCGAGCGACTGGAACTGGGCCACCGGCTCGATCTCGTGCGCGCCGCCGTACCCGAGCACGGTGGCGGCGTGGCCGCGCACCAGCTCCAGCACGGCGTCGCGCCGGTCCTCCTCGGGCAGCCGCAGCAGGCGTCCGGCGAACGAGTCCTCGGCCGCCTCGGCGTGGGCCGCGACGCGCCGGGCCGCGCGGCCGACGAGCTGCTCCAGCGTGCGCGGGATCCGGTCGAGCTTGCGCAGCACCGGCAGGTCGAGCTTCGCCGGGACCACGGTCGGCTGCCGGACCGCGAGCGCGCGGTCGAACAGCGCGAGACCGTCCGCCGTGGACAGGGGCACGATGCCGCTCGACGCGAGCCGCGTCACCTCTTCCGCGGTGAGCGTGCCGCCCATGCCGCCGACCTCGCCCCACAGGCCCCAGCCGAGCGAGAGGCCCGGCAAGCCGTGGGCGACGCGGTGGGCGGCCAAGGCGTCGAGGAACGCGTTGGCGGCGGCGTAGCTGCCCTGGCCGGGCGCGCCGAGCACGCCGGAGACCGAGGAGAACAGGACGAACGCCGAGAGCGCGGTGTCGCGGGTCAGCTCGTGCAGGTTCACGGCGCCGTCGACCTTGGGCGCGAGCACCGTGTCGACGCGGCCGGGGGTCAGCGCGGTGACGACACCGTCGTCGAGCACGCCGGCCGCGTGGACCACGGCGGTCAGCGGGTTCTCGGCCGGGATGTCCGCGAGGACCTCGGCCAGCGCGGCGCGGTCGGCGACGTCGCAGCGCGCGAGCCGCACGTCGACGTCGAGCTCACGCAGGTCGGCGGCCAGCTGCTCCAGCTCCGGTGTGGTCCGGCGGCTGACCAGCAGCAGCCGGCGCACGCCGTGCTCGGCGGCCAGGTGCCGGGCGAGCTTGCCGCCGAGCGCGCCGGACGCGCCGGTGACCAGCACCGTGCCGTGGGGGCAGAAGTACGGGCGCTCCAGCTCGGGTGCCGTGCGCACGAGGCGCGGCGCGAGGACCACCCCGAGGCGGACGGCGGCCTGGGTCTCACCCGAGGCCAGGACCTGCGCCACGACGTCTTCGGCCTGGGTTTCGGGGTCGAGGTCGAGCAGCAGGAACGACTCGGGGTTCTCCTCCTGCGCCGAGCGCACGAGCCCCCACACGGCGGACGCGGCGAGGTCGGTGACATCGCCACCGGCCGTGACGGCGCCGCGGGTCACGATGACCAGGCGTTCGTGCTCCTGATGAGCTTCGGCAAGCCAGCTCTGCAGCGCGGCGAGCACGCGGTGGGTCGGTTCGTGCAGATCACCGGTGGTGGCGGTGCAGTCGAACACCTCGAGGCCCGAGGTGTCCACTGTGTCCATGGCGGACTCGGGAACCGCCGCCCGCTGCCATTCCACGCGGTACAACGGCGCGGCCTGCTCCGCCGCGACGGGAGTGGTGAACGCGCGGAACACGGTCTCGGCGACCGTCGCCACGGGCGCACCGGTGGGGTCGGCCAGGACGACCTCGAAGCCGTCGTCCGTGGTCGGGGTGAAGCGGACGCGCAGCGCGGACGCGCCGGTGGCGTGCAGCTCGACGCCGGTCCAGCAGAACGGAACGCGGCCGACGCCGCCGTCACCGCCGCCGGCGACGCGCAGGGCGTGGGTGCAGGCGTCGAGCGCGGCCGGGTGCAGGCCGAAGCGCTCGGCGTCGCTGTCCTCGGGCAGCGTGACCTCGGCGAACACCTCGCGGCCGCGCTGCCACACCGCGCGCAGCGAGCGGAACAGCGGGCCGTAGGTGAGGCCGGTGCCGGTGAAGTCCTCGTAGATCCCGTCGATCGCGACGGGCTCGGCGCCGGCGGGCGGCCACTCGGTCAGCTCGGTTCCGCCGCGCGGCGACTGCGGGGCGACGGTGCCGGACGCGTGCAGCGTCCACTGGTCGCCCTCCTCGGGTCGCGAGTGGACGGTGACCGTGCGGACGTCGTGCTCCCCCGCGGGACCGACGGTGACCTGCACCTGAACGCCACCGCGAGCGGGCAGCACGAGCGGGCTGCCCAGCGTCAGCTCTTCGATGCGGCCGGTACCGACCTGGTCGCCGGCGCGCACGACCAGCTCCAGGAACGCGGTGCCGGGCACGGCCACGACGTCGCCGAGCCGGTGCTCGGCCAGCCACGCGTGCGTCTCGACCGACAGCCGCCCGGTGAGCACGACCCCATCGCTGTCGGCGAGCGCGACGGCCGCGCCGAGCAGCGGGTGACCGGCCGCGGTGAGACCGGCGCCGGTGAGCTCGTCACGGTTGGCGCGGGCGGCGAGCCAGTAACGTTTGCGCTGGAACGCGTACGGCGGCAGGTCGACCCGCTTCGCGCCCCGGCCGGCGAAGACCTCGGCCCAGTCGGGCTCCAGACCGCTGACGAACAGCTCGGCCAGCGCCGTGAGCGCGGCCTGCGGCTCGGCGCGGTCCTTGCGCAGTACGGGCACGACGGTCGCGGCACCGGCCTGAGTGGTCTGCCGGACGAGCGCGGACAGCACGCTGTCGGGTCCGACCTCGACGAACCGGCCGACGCCGTGGCCGGTGAGCGTGCTGATGCCGTCGTGGAAGCGGACAGCGGCACGCACCTGGCCGACCCAGTAGCCCGGAGTGGACATGTCGACACCCGGGCCGACGGTGGAGACGATCGGGATCGCCGGCGGGCCGTAGGTGAGCTGCCGGGCGACCGCGGCGAACTCGGCGAGCATCGGCTCCATCAGCGGCGAGTGGAACGCGTGGGAGACCTTGAGCTTCGTGGACTTGCACCCGTCGAACCGCGCGACCACGGCGGCGACGGCGTCCTCGGTGCCCGACAGCACCACGGAGCCGGGGCCGTTGATCGCCGCGATGCTCACGGAATCGGTCAGGTGTGGCGTGACCTCGTCCTCGGCCGCCTGAAGCGCGACCATCGCTCCACCGCCCGGCAGCGCCTGCATCAGCTTCGCGCGAGCCGCCACGAGCGTGGCGGCGTCTGCCAGCGACAGGATGCCGGAGACGTGCGCGGCGGCCAGCTCACCGATGGAGTGGCCCAGCAGGTAGTCGGGCTTGATACCCCACGACCGCAGCAGCCGGAACAGCGCGACCTCGACGGCGAACAACGCCGGCTGCGTGTACCCGGTCTGGTTGATCAGGCGCGGCTTCTCGGCGACCACCGTCTTGAGTGGACGGTCCAGGTGCCGGTCCAGCTCGGCGCACACCTCGTCGAAGGCCGACGCGAACACGGGGAACGCGGCCGCCAGCGAGAAGCCCATCCCCGCGCGCTGCGCACCCTGGCCCGAGAACAGGAACGCGGTCTGCCCCTCCGCCTGCGAGCCGGTGATCAGCCCCGGCGCGGTCTCCCCCGCGGCCAGCGCGGCGATCGCCGTCGCCGGGTCTTCGGACAGCACCACGGCCCGGTGCGACAACGGCGACCGAGACGTAGCCAGCGAGAACCCGAGATCCAGCGCCGACACACCGTCCACTCCGGACAGCCGAGCCGCCTGTGCCGACAACGCGGCCGACCCGTGCCCGGCCAGCGGCATCGGCACGGCCACACCCTCGGGCCAGCTCGGCGCCACGACCTCGGCGGCTTCCGCAGCCGGCGCCTCCTCGACGATCACGTGCGCGTTGGTGCCACTCACCCCGAACGACGAAATCCCGGCCCGGCGCGGGCGTCCGCCCGCGGCCCACGGACGCGCCTCCCGCAGCAGCTCCACATCGCCGGAAGACCAGTCGACCTCGGTCGACGGCTCGGTGACGTGCAGCGTCTTCGGCAACAGCCCGTGCCGCAACGCCTGCACGACCTTGATCACGCCACCGACGCCGGCCGCGGCCTGCGCGTGGCCGATGTTCGACTTGATCGAGCCCAGCCACAGCGGCTTGCCCGCCGGGCGGTCCTGCCCGTAGGTGGCCAGCACGGCCTGCGCCTCGATCGGGTCGCCCAGCGTGGTGCCGGTGCCGTGGCCCTCCACCGCATCCACGTCGGACGCCGACAGCTGCGCGTTGGCCAGCGCTTGCCGGATCACGCGCTGCTGCGAGGGACCGTTGGGTGCGGTGAGGCCGTTGGACGCGCCATCGGAGTTCACGGCGGAGCCGCGCACGACGGCGAGCACGGGGTGGCCGTTGCGGCGGGCGTCGGAAAGCCGTTCCAGCAACAGGGTTCCCGCGCCCTCGGCCCAGCCGGTGCCGTCGGCGCTGTCGGAGAAGGCCTTGCAGCGGCCGTCGGCGGCGAGGCCGCGCTGCCGGCTGAACGCGAGGAACGGACCGGGTCGCGACATCACCATCACGCCCCCGGCCAGCGCCAGCGAGCAGTCGCGCTGCCGCAGCGACTGCACCGCGAGGTGCAGCGCGACGAGCGAAGACGAACAGGCCGAGTCGATCGTGACGGCCGGGCCCTCCAGGCCCAGCGCGTAGGCGATGCGGCCGGAGATGACCGAGCCGGCGTTGCCCGTGCTCAGGTAGTCCTCGACCTCACCGGCGAGCACCGCGGCCGGCAGCTCGTCGTAGTAGTCCTGCCCGCCGCTGCCGACGAACACGCCGACCTGCTGCTTCGCGAGCGAGTGCGGCGCGATGCCGGCGCGTTCGAACGTCTCCCACGCCAACTCCAGCACGATCCGCTGCTGCGGGTCCATCGCCAGGGCCTCGCGCGGGGAAACGCCGAAGAACGGCGCGTCGAACTCGCCCGCGTCGGTGACGAAGCCGCCCTCGCTGACGTAGCTCGTGCCGGGGCTGTCGGGGTCGGCGTCGAAGAGCGTGTCCAGGTTCCAGCCGCGGTCGGCCGGGAACCCGCCGATGGCGTCGCGGCCCTCGGCCACCAGGCGCCACAGGTCCTCGGGCGACCGGACGTCGCCCGGGTAGCGGCAGCCCATCGCGACGATCGCGATCGGCTCGGCGCCCGCGGCCTCGACCTCACGCAGCCGCTCGCGCGTCTCCTGGAGGTTGGCGGTCACCCGCTTGAGGTAGTCGACCAGCTTGTTTTCGTCAGTCATCGCCAGATTCCTCTTGTCGCTGCAGTGGGCGGGTGTCAGGCGCCGAGCTCGTTGTCGATGAGGGCGAACAGCTCGTCGGTGGTCGCGGCCTCCAGCGCGGCTTCCGCGCCACCGCCGGTGCCGGCCAGCGTCTTGTGCAGGGTGGTGACCATCGCCTGCAGCCGCGCGACGATGCGCGACCGGTCGATCTCCGCGGCGTCGAGCGAAGCGGCGACGGCCTCCAGGCGGTCGAGCTCCACTTCGAGCGGCACTTCGGCGTCGCCTTCACACAGCTGCGTCCACAGGTGCTCGGCGAGCGCCTGCGGGTTCACGTGGTCGAACGCGACGGTCGCGGGCAGCTTCAGCCCCGTGGTGGCGCCGAGCCGGTTGCGCAGGTCGACCGCCGTCACCGAGTCGAAGCCGAGCTCCTTGAACGCGCGGGCCGGCTCGACCGAACCGGCACCGTCGTAGCCGGCGACGGCCGAGACCTCGCCGCGCACCAGCTCCAGCAGCATGCGGCGCTGTTCGGGGCCGGTCAGGCCGGCGAGCTTCCCGGCGAGGTCACCGGTGGACTCGACCGGAGCTTCGTCGGCGGTGACCTCGGGCAGGGCGCGCAGCAGCGGCCGCGGCCGGGCGAGCTGGTAGACGGGTGCGAACGCGGCCCAGTCGATGTCCGCGACGACCAGGTGCGTCTCGTCGTGGGCGAGGGCCTGGCCCAGTGCTTCGACCGCGAGGTTGGGTGCCATCTCGGCCAGGCCCATGCGGCGCAGCAGGTCACTCGCCTCGGCGTCGACCATGCCCCCGCCGCCCCAGGAACCCCAGGCGACGGCGGTGGCGGTGCGGCCGTTCGCGCGGCGGCGCCGGGCGAGGGCGTCGAGGTAGGCGTTGCCGGCGGCGTAGGCGGGCTGGCCTGAGGTGCCCCAGACGGCCGCGCCCGAGGACATCAGCACGAAGGCGTCGAGCTCGGTGTCGCCGAGCAGCTCGTCGAGCAGGGCGGCGCCGGAGACCTTCGCGTGGAGGGCGGCGGTGAACTGCTCGGGCGTGACGTCGTCGAGGGAAGGCTCGCGGGTGAGCACCCCGGCGGCGTGGACGACGGCCGTCGGCGGGTGTTCTTCGAGCAGGGCCGCAAGCGCTTGCGCGTCCGTGACGTCGCACGCGGCGACCGTGACGCGGGTGCCGGACAGCTCCTCGACCAGCTCGCGCGCGCCGTCGGCGTCGAGGCCGCGGCGGCTGGTGAGCACGAGGTGCTCGGCGCCCTGCGCGGCGAGCCAACGCGCGACGTGCGCGCCGACCGCGCCGGTGCCGCCGGTGATGAGCACGGTGCCGCGCGGGGTCCGCTCGGGAGCGTCGCCGGTGAGCGGCGCGTGGACCATGCGCTTGGCGAAGACGCCGGACGGGCGGATCGCGACCTGATCTTCATCGTCCACTCCGGACACGACGGCCGCCAGCTTCGCCGCGTCGCCGGGGCCGGTGAGGTCCACCAGGCCACCCCAGGTGCCGGGGCGGTCGAGCGCGGCGACCGTGCCGAGGCCCCACACCATGGCGGCGGCCGGGTCGGCGTCGGAGAACGCGTCCACGGCAACGGCGCCCTGCGTGACGACCCAGATCGGCGCATCGAGGTCGCCGAGGGCCTGCAGCAGCTCGATCGTGGTGAGCGCGGGGTTGTCCGCGCCGACGGCGAGCAGCGAGAGCACGCCGTCGAACGGCCGGACCGCCGTCGCCTCGGTGATCAGGGTCGCGAGGTCGTCGGTGCTCTCGACGAACAGGCGGACGACGTCACCCTGCTCCGCCAGGGCGTCGGCCAGCTCGGTGGTGCCCGCCGGGGCGACGACCAGCCACGTGCCGGTCAGCCTGCCGGTGACGCCGCCGAGCGGCGTCCACGCCACACGGTAGCGCCAGGAGTCCACGGTGGACAGTTCGGTGCGGCGGCCGTGCCACGCGGCCAGCGCCGGCACGACCTCGGCGAGGGGCTGCGCCTCGAGACCCAGCCGAGCGGCGAGCGCGTCGACGTCACCCCCGGCGACGTCGTGCCAGAACTCCTGATCGGCGACCGGCATCGTCGTCGGCTGAGTTGCCGGCTCTTCCTCGTGCCAGAAGCGCTTGTGCTGGAACGGGTAGGTCGGCAGGTCGACGAGCCCGGCAGCCGGGAGCAACGACGGCCAGCCGACCGAACCGCCGCGGACCCAGTACTCGGCGAGCGAGGTCGCGAACCGCGTCAGGTCTCCTTCGTCGCGACGCAAGGTCCCGGTGACGGCACCGGCGTGGCCGGCCTCGTCGAGGGTCTCCTGGATGCTCATGGTCAGCACCGGGTGCGGGCTGATCTCGACGAACCGCGTGTAGCCGGCGGCGGCGAGCTGCGCGACGACCGGCGCGAACCGGACCGTCCGGCGCAGGTTGGCGAACCAGTACGCGGCGTCGACCGTGGAATCGCCGACGGCTTCGAGTGTCACCGTGGAGGTCATGGCGACCTCGCCGCGGCGGGGGCTGATCGGGGCGAGGGCGGCCAGCAGCCGATCGGACAGGTGCTCGACGTGCGCGGAGTGCGACGCGTAGTCCACCGGCACGCGCTTGGCGCGCAGGCCCTCGGCGACGAGCTGGTCGCGCAGCTGGTCGAGCGCGTCGCCGTCACCGGAGAGCACGGCGGAGGTGGCGCCGTTGTCGGCGGCCACGGAGATGCGGCCGTCCCACGCGCCGAGGCGGGCTTCGAGGTCGGTCGCGGCCAGGCCGGCGGCGAGCATCCCGCCGCCGCGGCCACCGAGGATCTCGCCGATGGCCTTGCTGCGCAGCGCGACCACCCGAGCACCGTCTTCAAGCGACAGTGCACCCGCGACGCTCGCGGCGGCGATCTCGCCCTGCGAGTGGCCGATGACCATGTCCGGCTCCACGCCGTGCGCGCGCCACACCGCGGCCAGCGACACCATCACGGCCCACAGCATCGGCTGCACCACGTCCACGCGGTCCGCGGGCGGCGTGCCCGGCTCGCCGTGGAGGACGGCGAGCATCGACCAGCCGGTGAGTTTGCCCAGCTCGGCGTCGCACTCGGCCATGCGCTCGGCGAACACCGGCGACTGCTCCAGCAGCCGCGTCGCCATCCCGGTCCACTGCGAACCCTGGCCGGGGAAGACGAACACCGTCTTGCCGCGGACGTCGGCGGTGCCGGTGACGACGTCGGGCCTGGAGGTGAACTCCCGCAGCGCTTCCGCGGCCTGCTCCGGATCGTGTGCCAGGACCACGGCCCGCTGGTCCAGCCGGGCCCGGCCGGTCGCCAGCGTGTGCGCCACCCCGGCGAGTCCGGCGTCCACATGGGACGCCAGACGGCCGGCCGCGTCGGCCAGCGCGGCCGGGTTCTTCGCCGACAGCACGAGCGGGTACACCCGCGCCTCGGCCGGCTCGGCGGCTTCGGTCTCCGGGGCCTGCTCCAGGATCACGTGCGCGTTGGTGCCGCTGACCCCGAACGACGACACCGCTCCGCGGCGCGCCCGCGCCACTTCGGGCCAGTCGCGTGGCTCGGCGAGCAGCTCCACGGCGCCGGACGTCCAGTCGACGTGCTTCGACGGCGTGCCCAGGTGGATCGTGCGCGGCAGCTTGCCGCGCCGCAGCGCCTGCACCATCTTGATCACCCCGGCGACACCGGCCGCGGCCTGCGGGTGCCCCATGTTCGACTTGATCGACCCGAGCTGCAGTGGCTCACCCGACGTGCGCCGCCCGTAGGTCTCCAGCAGCGACTGCGCCTCGATCGGGTCGCCGAGCGCGGTGCCCGTGCCGTGCGCCTCGACGGCGTCCACATCGGACACCGACAGCCCGGCGTCGGCCAGTGCCGCCTCGATCACGCGGACCTGCGAAGGGCCGTTGGGTGCGGAGAAACCGTTGCTGGCCCCGTCCTGGTTCACCGCCGAGCCGCGCACGAGGGCGAGCACGCGGTGGCCGTTGCGCTGCGCGTCCGACAGCCGCTCCAGCACGAGGACCCCCACGCCCTCGGCCCACGACGTGCCGTCGGCGTCGTCGGAGAACGACTTGCTGCGCCCGTCGGCGGCCAGGCCGCGGCGGCTGCAGAAGTCCACGAACATCTCCGGCGTGCCCATCACGGCGACACCGCCGGCCAGCGCCAGCGTGCAGTCGCCGCGCCGCAGCCCCTGCGCCGCCAGGTGCAGCGCGACGAGCGAAGACGAGCACGCCGTGTCCACCGACACCGACGGGCCTTCGAGCCCGAGCGTGTACGACACCTGACCGGACACGAGGCTGCCGTCGGGGCTGCCACCGCTGTAGTCGTGGTACATCACGCCCGCGTAGACGCCGGTGGGGCTGCCCTTGAGCGAATGCGGGTCGAGCCCGGCGCGCTCGAACGCCTCCCACGACGCTTCCAGCAGGATGCGCTGCTGCGGGTCGGCGCGGCGGGCGTCGCGCGGGCTGATGCCGAAGAAGTCGGCGTCGAAATCCGGGGCGTCGTAGAGGAAACCACCGTGGCGCGTGTACGTCTTGCCCGGCCGCTCCGGCGTCGGGTCGTACACACCCTCGATGTCCCAGCCGCGGTCGGCGGGGAACTCGCCGATCACGTCGCGGCCTTCGTCGACGACGGCCCACAGGTCGTCCGGCGTCCGCACGCCGCCGGGGTAGCGGCAGCTCATGCCGATGATCGCGATGGGCTCGGTGTCCCGGGCCTCCAGCTCGTGCACCCGCCGGCGGGCCTGCTGCAGGTCCGCGGTGGCGCGCTTCAGGTAGTCGCGGAGCTTGTCCTCGTTGCTCATGGTCTGCCTGTTCATCCGATGCCCAATTCGTCGTCCAGCACGGCAAAGAGCTCGTCGTCGGTGGCTTCGCCGAGGTCGGCGGCCGTTTCGCGGTCCATGTGCGCGTCGGCCCACTTGCGCACGAGCGCGTCGAGGCGGGCGGTGACCTTGCCGGTCGAGCCGTTGAGCGAGCCGGCGGCGCCCGAGAGCAGAGCCTCGAGCCGGTCGATCTCGGCCAGCACCGGGTCGGCCGGGCCCCGGCCCTCGCCCAGCAGGTCGTGCAGCCGGCGCGCGAGCGCCGCCGGCGTCGGGTGGTCGAACACGACCGTGGCCGTGAGCTTGAGACCGGTCAGCGCGCCGAGCTGGTTGCGCAGCTCGACAGAGGTGAGGGAGTCGAACCCCATCTCCTGGAACGCGCGCTGCGGCTCGACCGCGGCCGCGCTCGTGAAGCCGAGAACCGCGGCGACCTGCTCCGACACGACCTCCAGCAAGTACACCTCGCGTTCGCCTTCCGGCACCGTGGCCAGGCGGGCGGCGACGGCGCCGTCGGAACGGGTGGCTCGCTGGGGTGCGGCCGGGCGGACCAGGCTTCGCAACACGGGCGGGAGCGCGTCTCGGCGAGCCCTCAGCGCCGCGCGATCGAGGCGCACGGGCGCGAGCACGGCGTCGCCGGCGGTGAGGCCGGCGTCGAGCAGGGCCAGCGCTTCACCGGTCGCCATCGGCGGGGTGCCCAGGCGACGGAGGCGGCGCAGGTCCGCGGCGTCGAGCTCGCCGGCCATGCCACCGTCCTCGGCCCACGCGCCCCACGCGAGGGAGGTCGCGGGTTTGCCTTGCGCACGGCGGTGTTCGGCGAGCTGGTCGAGGAAGGCGTTGGCGGCCGCATACCCGGCCTGGCCGGCGGCGAGGACGGAGCTCGCCGCGGAGGAGAACAGGACGAAGGCGTCGAGGTCTCCGGTCAGCTCGTGGAGATTCCAGGCGCCGTCGACCTTGGGGGCGAAGACGCGGTCGGCTTCTTCCGCGGTGAGGGTTTCGACACGGCCGGCCGACGGGACACCGGCGGCGTGCACGACGGCGGTCACCCGCGTGCTCTCCAGGAGGGACCGCACGGAGTCCGGGTCGGTGACGTCGCAGCTCTCGATGGTGATGTGCGCGCCGAGGGTGGTGAGTTCGTCGCGCAGCTCGGCGGCGCCGGGTGTGTCCGCGCCGCGGCGGCTGGTGAGGAGCAGGTTGCGCACGCGGTGGGTGGTCACGAGGTGGCGGGCCACGACGGCGCCGAGGCCCCCCGTGCCGCCGGTGACGAGGACGGTGCCCTCGGGATCCCAGCCCAGGTCTTTCGCGTCGGGTGCGGCGGTGGTGAAGCGGGGCACGAAGGCCTGTCCGTCGCGGACGGCGACTTCGGGCTCGCCCGTGGCCAACGCCGGCGCGGGATCGCCGTCGACAAGGAAGAACCGGCCCGGGTGCTCGGCCTCGGCCGCGCGGACCAGGCCCCAGGCCGTCGCCAACGCGGGGTGGACGTCTTCCCCCGCCACCGACACGGCGCCGCGGGTGACGACGGCCAAGCGGCCGGTCCCGTCGAGCGTCTCGCGGATGGCGGCCAGCACCTCGCGGGTGACCGCGCGGGCCGCGGCGGGTTCCGGTCCGTCCGGAGTGGACAGTTCGAGAACGCGCGCGTCCTCCACGGGAACGGTTTCGTTCACCGGCTCCCATGACGTCCGGAACAGCGAGTCCGTGGCACCGCCGAGCTTGTCGAGCGAGACGGCGCGGGCGGCGAGGGCGGCGACCGTCAGCACGGGGCTGCCGGTCGCATCGGCGATCCGCACCGTGATGGTGTCCGGCCCGGCCGGCGTCACTCGCACCCGGAGTGCCGAAGCGCCGGCGGAGTGCAACGTCGTGCCGGAGAAGGAGAACGGGAGCATCGGTGCCGCTCCGTCCGCGGGCGCCGGGCCGAGCAGCTGGGCGTGCAGGGCGGCGTCGAGCAGAGCGGGGTGGAGGCCGTAGTCGCGGGCCTGCGCGCCGGCGGGCAGCGCGACCTCGGCGTAGACGTCGTCGCCGGCCCGCCACATCGCCCGCAGGCCCCGGAACGCGGGGCCGTAGTCGTAGCCGAGGGCGGCGAGCGTCTCGTAGGGGTCGGCCGGCGCGACCTCGGTGGCGCCGGCGGGCGGCCATTCGGCGAGCTGCCACGACGGCGCTTCGGCCTCGGGTGTCACGAAACCACTCGCGTGGCGCACCCACCCGTCGGCCTCGTCGCGGCGCGAGTGGACGGTCACGGCCCGGCGGCCCTCGGCGTCGGCCGCCTCCACCCGCACCTGGATCGCGGCCCCCTCGGACAGGGTGAGCGGGGCTTCGAGCGTGAGTTCTTCGAGGTGCGCGCAGCCGACCTCGTCGGCGGCGCGCTGCACCAGCTCGACGAACGCGGTGCCGGGCAGCAGGACCGTGCCGAGCACGACGTGGTCGGCGATCCAGCCGGTGGCCGACAGCCGGCCGGTGAGCACGACCGTGCCGCTGCCGGCGAGGCGGACGACCGAGCTGAGCATCGGGTGCGCGGCGGGTTCCTGGCCGTGCTCGGCCGGGTCGCCCGACGCCGTGGTGGCGGGCAGCCAGTAGCGGGTGCGGCGGAAGGCGTAGGTCGGCAGGTCCACGCGCCGGGCGCCGGCGTAGAACGCGCGCCAGTCCACCTCGACACCGCGGGTGTGAAGGGTCGCCAGGGCGGTCACCAGCGCGTGTGCCTCGGGCCGGCCCTTGCGCTGCGCGGGGACGAAAGCGCCGGTCTCGGCCGCCGTGGCGCTGAGGACCGCGGCCGGTCCGACCTCGAGGAACGTGGTGACGCCGTGGCCGATCAGCGTCTGCACGCCGGCGTGGAACCGCACGGCCGCACGGACCTGGTGCACCCAGTAGCCCGGAGTGGACGGATCGCCGCCGGCCGTCGAGACGAAAGGAATCTTCGGCTGCGCGTAGGTCAGCTTCTCGGCCACGGCGGCGAACTCGGCGAGCATCGGCTCCATCAGCGGCGAGTGGAACGCGTGCGACACCTTCAGCCTCGTGGACTTGCGCCCCTCGAACCGCTCGACCACCGCGGCGACGGCGTCCTCGGCGCCGGAGAGCACCACCGAGTCCGGGCCGTTGACGGCGGCGACGCTCACCGACGCGGTGAGGTGCGGCGTCACCTCTTCCTCGGTCGCCTGAACTGCCACCATCGCACCGCCGGCCGGCAGCGCCTGCATCAGCTTCGCGCGCGCCGAGACCAGCGTGGCGGCGTCCTCCAGCGACAGGATCCCGGCGACGTGGGCCGCGGCCAGCTCGCCGATCGAGTGCCCGAGCACGTGGTCCGGCGTCACGCCCCACGACTCGACCAGCCGGCACAACGCCACCTCGAACGCGAACAGCGCCGGCTGCGTGTACCCGGTCCGCTCCAGCAGTTCGGCGTCGTCCAGCGCCGCCTTCAAACCGGGGTCGAGCAGCGCGCACACCTGGTCGAAGACCTCGGCGAACACCGGGTACGCGGCCGCGAGGGCCCGGCCCATGCCCGCGTGCTGCGCGCCCTGGCCGATGAAGACGAACGCCGTGCCGCCCGAGCCGCGGACGCCGCGGAGACCACCCTCGGCCAGCCCCGCCAGCAGCTCTTCGCGGTTCGTGCCGACGACCACCGCGCGGTGGTCGAGGGACGACCGAGTCGTGGCCAGCGAAAACCCGACGTCCGTGATCGGCAACGCGGGATCGAGGCGCTGGGCGAGGTTCCGCACCTGGGCGTCCAGCGCATCCGCCGAGTCCGCCGACAGCGGCCACGCCACCACCGGCACCGTCGCTTCCGGCTCCGGGGAAGGCTCTTCCGCCTGCTCGATGATCACGTGTGCGTTGGTGCCGCTGATCCCGAACGACGACACCGCCGCCCGCCGCGGCCGCCCGACCTCGGGCCACTCGCGCGCTTCGGTGAGCAGCCCGACCGCGCCCGACGCCCAGTCGACGTGGGGCGAAGGAGCGTCCACGTGCAGCGTCTTCGGCAGGATGCCGTGGCGGATCGCCTCGACGACCTTGATAATGCCGCCGACGCCCGCCGCGGCCTGGGTGTGGCCGATGTTGGACTTGAGCGAACCCAGCCACAGCGGTTCCGTGCGGTCCTGACCGTAGGTGGCCAGCAGGGCCTGCGCCTCGATCGGGTCGCCGAGCTTCGTGCCGGTGCCGTGTCCCTCGACGAGGTCGATGTCGGCGGGAGTGAGGCCGGCCGACGCGAGCGCGCTCCGGATCACCCGTTGCTGCGCGGGTCCATTGGGGACAGTCAAGCCACTCGACGCGCCATCGGAGTTCACGGCGCTGCCACGCACGACGGCGAGCACGGGGTGGCCCAGCCGCCGAGCGTCGGAAAGGCGTTCCAGCACGAGCATGCCCGCACCCTCGCCCCAGCCCGTGCCGTCGGCCGCGGCGGCGAACGCCTTGCAGCGCCCGTCGTCGGACAGCCCGCGCTGTTCGGTGAAGTACACGAACGTCTCGGGCGTGGCCATCACCGTGACGCCGCCGACGAGCGCGAGCGAGCAGTCACCGCGGCGCAGCGCCTGGCCGGCCCAGTGCAGGGCGACGAGCGAGGAGGAACACGCGGTGTCCACGCTGAGCGCGGGACCTTCCAGCCCGAGCGCGTAGGCGACGCGGCCGGACACCACGCTGCCGGCGGCCGCGTGGCCCGCGTAGTCGTGGTACATCACCCCGGCGAACACGCCGGTGCTGCTGCCCCGCAGGGTTTCCGGCACGATTCCGGCGCGTTCCAGCGCTTCCCACGCCGTTTCGAGCATGAGCCGCTGCTGCGCGTCCATGGAAAGCGCCTCACGCGGGGAAATGCCGAAGAATTCCGGGTCGAATTCGGCCGCGTCGTAGAGAAAACCGGCTTCGCGCGTATTCGTGGTGCCGGGACGTTCGCCGGCCGGGTCGTGCAGTGTGCCGAGCGGCCAGCCGCGGTCCGCCGGGAACTCGCCGATCGCGTCGGTGCCGGTGGCGACCAGCTGCCACAGGTCTTCGGGCGTGCGGACCCCGCCCGGGTAGCGGCAGGCCGTGCCGACGATCGCCAGGGGTTCGCTGTCGCGGTCGCGCGATTCCTGCAGGGCGCGTTTGGTCTCGCGCAGTTCCGTCGTCGCGCGTTTGAGATAACCGAGCAGTTTTCGCTCGTTCTCACCGGACGGGCTTTCGGTGCTCACGGATTCGACCCACCTAACCGCGGAAAGGGGTGGAAGGTGCCACGTCGAAAACGCTACCGAGGCCCTGGTGGCCGCCCCACCCCTAACGGGGCCGGGGCGGCCCCACAATCACCGCGTCAGCTCGGCCAGCGCAGTGTGCGCAGCCGGCAATGCGGCGATTTCTTCGCGCAGTGCCACGGCTTGGGCCCGCACAGCGTCGTCGGCCACCACGTCGGCGAGCTGGTCGACGGCCCCGACGAACCCCGCGCCCGCCTCGGCCACGCGAGCCGCGAAAGCCGTGCCGGTCAGGGAAAGCTGCGGCAGGCCGTGGGCCACCGCGGCGAGCGCGAGTGCCGGATCGCCGTCGTGGACGACCGCGGCGCACGTGGGCAGCACGGCCGCGGGCGGGGCCGCGTCGACGAGCTTCACGTTGGCGGGCACCGTGGTCCCGGGCGGGAACGCGTCGGCGCCGGCCGCGCACAGCAGCTCGGCGTCCACGCCGGCCACGGCGTCGAAGACGGGACCGAACAGCGAAGTGTCGGCGAGGGCAAGCAGGATCCGGGTCCGCCGCGCCCTGCGGCGCAACCAGTTCGGCACCACCACGGGGCCGAAGTGGGGCACATGCCGAACCGCCCGCACGGCCGAACCCTTGTCCCGCAACGACGGCGGGACGACGTCGAACGTGGCGTCAGCGTCGGAAGCAGACGGTTCGTCACCGGCGCCCAGCAGCCGCACCGCCACGGCCTCGACCGCACGGGCGGCGGCCGTGCCGGCGGGCGCCAGCGCGTCGGAGACCACGACCTCGGGCTGCCAGAGCTTCGCGAACTCGACCAGCGCGGCCGATTCGGCGAGCGGTGCCCCGTCTCCTTCTTCGAGGTCCACGGCGACGCAGCCGGTGCTGAGGATCTCCTCGACGAACGAGGGCCGTCCGGCGATCTTCACGTCGTGGCCGGCGGTCCGCAGCGCCCACGCGAGCGGGACGAGCGTGCGCACGCGGGTGGGCGACGACGGCGCGGCCAGGAGTACTCGCATGGAAATCCACTCCAGAAAAGGGAAACCGGGCCGGCCCGGTGCGGATAGTCGAAGTCGAGACTAGCCACCCGGAACCGGCCCGCGTACCCCTAGAAAGCTCACTGCCCGGGCAGCGTCACCGCCTCGATCGGGCTGCGCCGCATGGCCAGCCGAGCCGAAAGCGCGGTGACCGGCCACACGATCACGAACACCGCCGCGATGACCGCGAAGAACACCCAGACCGGCCCGACCGGCACGATGGTCCCCGACGAGATCGCCATGGGCACCATCGTGAACAGCGAGATCACCGTGCCGAGGACGATCCCGAGCACCGCCAGGATCCCGCCCTCGATCATGAGCATCGACCGGACCTGACGCCTCCCCGCGCCCGCCAGCCGCTGCACGCCGAACTCCCGCCGTCGCGAAAGCACCGCCACCGCAAGGGTGTTCACCGCCGCGATGGCCGCGTACGCGATGGCCAGCACGGCCAGCAGGTAGTGAATCATCGCCTCGACGTCGGCGCTCGCGGCGAAGCTCTCCGTCAGGGTGTCCGAGTCGCCGACCACGACCCCGGGCCAGTTGTGCGTCGCCGCGGTGACGGCCGCGACGACCGCCGAAGCGTCCTGCCCGTCCGCCGCGCGCACCAGCAGCCGGCTCGCGACCCCGGACGTCGTGTGCTGGGCGAGCAGAGCCGCCGGCAGCACGATGCTCGGGTACCCCGACGGGCTGTCGAGCAGCGCGACGATCCGCACGTGCGCCTGGCCACCGTCACCGAGGCGCAGGGTGATGGTGTCGCCGAGCTTGAGGTCCAGGTCGTCCGCGATGTCCTCGGGCAGCGCCACGGTGTCGCCGGTGAGGTCGCGCAACGTCCCCGAGGTGACGGGCGTCGCGAGCACACTGGTGTCACCCGCGTCGACGCCGAGCAGCCGGCCCGGGTCGCTGCCGTTGCCGTCGTAGGGCTCCTCGATCCAGCCCTGGCTCGTGACCAGTGGCGACACCGTGCCCACGCCGGGCACCTGCCGCACGGCGCGCACCAGGTCGGCCGAGACCGCTCCGGTGCCGCTGTCCACCACCGCGTCGGCCTGCAGCTGCTCGGCGTACGCGCCGACAATCGCGTGCTGCTGCGTGGTTTCCGCGTACACGTTGCCCAGCGCGACCGCGGTCGCGAGGGTGATCGGCGTGAGCACCGCGGCGAACGCCACGGCGCGCGTGCGCGAGTTGATCACGGCCAGCGTCGCGTCCCGCCCGCCGACCCGCCGGATCAGCGGGCCGAAGCGGGTGGCGACGTAGGTCATCAGCTCCGGGCCGATCAGCGCGACGGCGATCGAACCGGTGAGCACCGCCGGACCGCACGCGGCCGAGGCGATGTCCACGGGCAGGAACAGCGTCGCGACGGCCAGCAAGACCGTGAAGCCGGCGAAGATCTTCGCGCCGAACTTGCGCACGTCGTTGACCTTCGCCGACGGGATTGACGCTTCGGCGAGCGCCTGCAGCGGACGCGACCGCGCGGCCGGCAGCGCGGCGAACCACGCGGCGGCGAACGAGATCCCGAGTGCCAGCAGCAGACCGCCCGCGAACGCGATGATCCCCTGGCTGAACTCCAGCTGCGGCGGCAGCACGCCGTCCTCGGTGGTGATCGCGAAGATCCGCGTGCCCACGAACCGGCCGAGGAACACGCCCGCGACGGCCGCGAGCACGGCGACCACCATCGTCTCGGAGAGCACCATGCGGTGCACCTGCTTCGGCGTCGCGCCGGTGGCCCGCAGCAGCGCGAGCTCCTGCTGGCGCTGGCGCACGGTGAGGCTGATCGTCGCCGACACCACGAGTGCCATCACGACCAGCACCATGCCGCCGAAAATCCCGGCGAGCAGGATCAGCGGCAGCTGCGCGGCTTCGATGCCGGGGAACTCCGCGGATCCGCGGTCGGCTCCGGTCAGCACCGTCAGGCCCGGGACCTGCTCGGCGAGGCGGCCGGCGAGATCGTCGGCGTCGACGCCGGGCGCCGGGAACACCCCGGCGAGGTCGAGGGTGCCCGGGTGCGTGGCGAACTGCTGCACGTCCCCGGCCGAGAAGAACAGCGCGGGCCCGGGAACGCCGGAGCGCGCGATGCCCGTGACGACGAAGTCCCGGGGCTGCGCGCCGTCCACGGCGATGGCCACCTGGCCGCCGACCTGGACCCCGGCGGCGGAAGCCTCGTCCAGCACGACCTGTCCGGCGTTCTGCGGCGGCGTGCCGCTCACCAGCGTGTACGGGGCCAGCGCGGCCGACTCCCAGCCGTGCCCGGCGAGCGTGTCGCCGCCCGCTTGCGGCCCGGCCGCGGTCACGACCACCGCCGGGAACGAGACGTCGGGCACGACCTGGCGCACCCCGGGCACGCCGGCCAGCCGCGTCAGCTGATCGGCGGGCACCCCGGCGCGTTCGCTGTAGGGCACGACCTGCGACTCTTCGTCGGGCAGCTTGAACCCGGCCGAACCGCCGACCACCACGGGGGCCGCGGCGAGCCGCTGGGGCTGCGCGTCGAGCGTCAGCGCGGTTTCGAACAGGCCGCCGCACGCGATGAGCAGCGAGCAGCCGACGAGGATCGCGACGAACGTCGCCAGCGAGGCGGCGGCGCGGAACCGCAGGCTGGCCAGCGCCATCCGGAGCACCACGCGCCGCGGGCTCACTGCTGCCCCCTCGCCAGCTTGGCCTGGGCGCCGAGGCGCGCCAGCTCGCCGGCCACGGCCTCCACGGCCGGGGCGGCCATGCGCGTCACGATCTGACCGTCCACAAGGAACAGCACCGTGTCGGCGAAGGAAGCCGCGACCGGGTCGTGGGTGACCATCACGATCGTCTGGCCGGCGTCGGCCAGCTCACGCAGCAGGCCGAGCACTTCGAGCGCGGTGCTCGTGTCGAGGGCGCCGGTCGGCTCGTCGGTGAAGGTCACCTCCGACCGGCCCGCGAGCGCGCGGGCGATCGCCACGCGCTGCTGTTGCCCACCGGAGAGCTCACCGGGACGGTGCTTCACGCGGTGCGTGAGCCCGACCCGCTCCACGACCTGCGCGATCCACGCCCGGTCCGGTTCGCGACCGGCGAGCAGCATCGGCAGCGTGATGTTCTCCTCGACGTTGAGCGCCGGCATGAGGTTGAACGACTGGAACACGAAGGCCACGTGCTCACGGCGCAGCTCCGTCAGCTGCGTCTCGCTCTTGCCCTTCAGGTCGGCGCCGACGAGCGTGACGCTGCCCGAGTCGGGCCGGTCGAGGCCCGCCGCGCAGTGCAGCAGCGTGCTCTTGCCGGAGCCCGACGGGCCCATCACCGCGGTGAAGCTGCCACGCGGGAAGTCGACGCTGACACCGGCGAGCGCGACGACCTCGTTCTCCCCGCGCCCGTAGGTCTTCTTCACCGAGTCGAGCCGGACGGGCGACCCGGTGGCCGTCATCGTCGTCATGACCGGGTGACCCTCTCCTTCGAGCGGCCGCGGACCGCGAGCCACCAGGGCACCACGATCACGGCGCCGCCGATGAGCGGCCAGATGAAGAACGGCGAGTGGTTCAGGCTCAGCGTGACGGCACACATGATCAGCCAGATCAGCAGGTGCACACCGGTGGCTACCAGCCACACGATCGCCACCACCTTCAGAGCGGTGGTGCGCCCCCCGGCCGTCGAACTGTCTGTCGTTTCGGCCATCCCGGCCCCCGATCGTTGAACTGTGTATGGCTTACACAGTTTAGCGGACCAGTTGCCCCAGGGGAACCCAGGACCCTTTTCAGCAGGTCAGGGGTTGCGCGTCACTCGCCGGCGAGGCGCATCCGGCGGTCGCGCTCACGGGTGGACCACAGGCCGAGCACGATCAGGCCGCCGCCGAGCACGGGCCAGATCGGCCACGGGCCGTCCCAGTGGCCACTGACCAGGCCGAGGATGAGGTAAACGAGCACGTTGACTACGCTCGCCACCGCCCACACGGCCGCACCGACCCGCGGCGCGGCCTGCAGGATCGCCGGTACCGCAGCCTCCGCGCGGCCGGTCACCCCGGCGGTCAGCGCGGCGTAGTCGCCGGCCGATCCGACACGGGCGAGCCGTCGCACCGCCTCGGCTTCGTCGTACTGCCCCTCATCGCGTGCGTGCTCGATCCGCGTGACCGCGAGCTTGCGGTCCAGCTCGGTGACCCGCGTGCGCTCCGGCCACAGGAGCCTGCCGATGGCCGAAGCCACCGGCTTGGTCTCGATCACGTCCGCTCGCCCTCCGCCCGAATCAGTGCAAGACTCTCACAGTTTACTGCCGGAGCACTCGCCAGGGAAGATGCGGACCATGCTGGACAGGGACACGACACCCGAACGGCCCCCGGGGCTCACCCTCGCCTGGGGCGGCGCCCCGCCGCCGCGCCGAGGACCGCGGCCCGCGCACACCGTCGAGCAAATCGTCGCGGCGGCCGTGGAGCTCGCCGACGCCGAGGGCGCCGCGGGCGCCTCCCTGCCGAACATCGCGCACGAGATCGGCGTGACGACCAACGCGCTGTACCGCTATGTCAGCTCGAAAGAGGAGCTGACGGTGCTGCTCGCCGACGCGGGCTGGGGCCCGCCGCCGCCGGCCCTGGTCGCGTCCGACGACTGGCGCGCCGACGTGCGGGCCTGGGCTCGCGCCGTCGTCGATCGGCTGCTGACCCGCCCGTGGCTGCTGGACCTGCCTCGCAGCGGCGACGCGATCACGCCGAACCGCCTGGCGTGGACGGAGCTCCTCCTGGCCGCTCTCACGCGCGCCGGTGTCCACAACGGACACCTACTCGGCTGCATGACGATGGTGACGGGCTTCACCCACGCCGCCGCCGCGCGTCTCGCGACCCCGGCCGGCCCCGGGGAGGCCGCCGCCGTGCGCGATCACCTCCTGCCCCACCTCGAGCGCCTCGGCTCGAACCATCTGGCCGGCCTCGTCGCGGACGGCCAGTACCCGGCGACACAGCCGGAGGCGGAGGCCTACCTCGAGGCCGGCCTCGACCACGTGGTCGCCGGAGTGTCGGGCTTCGCCGAGACCCGCTGACGAAAAAACTCCCGGCCGAGGCCTCGCGGGCACCCGGCCGGGAGCAGGGGGTCAGGCGAGGTCGGTGAGCCACTCCGCGACGGCGTGGGCGGTGGTGGGGGCGTCGGTGTCGATGAGGGTGAAGTGGTGGCCCGGGACGGTGCGGGTGGCGCCCGCGTGGGACCAGGTGGTGCGCCACGTCGTGGCGGCCGGGTCGAACGGGTCCGTGGGCCGCACGAGCAGCGACGGCGTGGTGAGGTCCGTGACCGTGATCCGCGGCAGCAGGTCCATGTAACGGGCCATCGCCGTGAGCTTCGTGCGGTCGAAGGAACCGTACTGCGATTCGTGGCGCAGCATGCCTTTCGCGAGATCCGCGGCGGCCTCTTCACTGGCGCGGACCTCTTCACCGGTGCCGTCGTGGATCACGTAGGTGTCCAGGAGAACGGCGCCGGCGGCCGGGGTGCCGGTGCGTTCCAGAGCTTCCGCGACGGCGTGGACGAGGATGCCCGCCGACGAGTAGCCCAGCAGCGCGAACGGACGGTCGCCCGCCGCCTTGCGCAGGCTTTCCGCGAGGACCTCGACGATCGCCTCCGGGGTCGAGGGCAACGCCTCGCCGGGCAGGAAGCCCGGCATCGGCACCGCGTGCAGCTCCTGATCGCCGGGGAAACCGGCGGCGAGCTTCGCGTACTGGTAAACCCCGCCCGTCGCGACCGGCGTCGCGAAGCAGAACAGCTGCGTGGCAGCCGACCCCTCCTTGAGCCGCACCGGTGCGGGCAGCCGGTCGACGTCGGCAGGTGAGGTGAACGCGGGACGCAGGTTCGCGACCGCGCCCAGCATGCTGAGCCCGTCCTGCACCCGGCCGGCGCGCACTGCGTCGGCGAAGAGCTCCTGCAGGGAATCGTCTTCCGCCGGAGCCGCGACCGTCGTGTCCAGTTCGGACAGCAGGTGCGTGGCCAGGCCGGCCGGGGTCTGGTGGTCGAACACCACCGTGGCCGGCAGGCGCAGCCCCGTGACCTCGTTGAGGCCGTTGCGCAGTTCGACGGCCGTCAGCGAGTCGAGGCCCGACTCCAGGAAGTGCCGCGACGCGTCGATCGCGGTGCCGCCGGCGTACCCGAGCAGCGCCGCCGTCCGGTCCAGGATCAGGTCCAGCACGGCCCGTTCGCGGTGCAGCGGTTCGAGCGACGCCAGCCGCTGCTTCAGCCCGTCCACGTCGCTCGCGGTGCGCGACGCTGTGCGCCGCGAAGGCGTGACGAGCGCGCGGAACACCGGCGGCACGTCCTCGGAGTCGCCGGCGAGCACCTTCATCGGCACGAGCAGTGCTTCCGGCCGCGCCACCGCCGCGTCGAACAGCGTCATTCCTTCCGCTGTGGACAGTGGCGAGATTCCGTTTCGCATCAACCGGTCCCGGTCGGCCTCGGGCAGTCCCGCGTCCTCCCACAGGCCCCACGCGAGCGACTGCGCGGGCAGCCCGCGGAACCGCCGATGTGCCGCGAGGCCGTCGAGGAACGTGTTGGCCGCGGCGTAGCTGCCCTGGCCCGCGTTGCCGAGCAGCCCGGCGACGGAGGAGAAGAGCACGAACGCCGAGAGATCCAGGCCTTCGGTGAGGCGGTGCAGGTTCAGCGCCGCGTCGGCCTTCGGCCGCAGCACCGCCGAGAGCCGGTCGCGGGTCAGGGACGGCAGGGTCGCGTCGTCGACCACCGCGGCCAGGTGGACCACCGCGATCAGCGGGTGCTCGGCCGGGATCGCGGCGAGCACGTCGGCCAGCGCCGCTTCGTCGGCGGCGTCGCAGGCCGCGACGGTCACCGAAGCACCCAGCTCGGTCAGCTCGTCGACCAGGCCGGGAGCCGAACCGCGCCGGCTGACCAGCACCAGCCGCCGCACGCCGTGGCCGGTCACCAGGTGCCGCACGAGCTGAGAGCCGATCGCACCGGTCGCCCCGGTGACGAGCGTCGTCCCGGCGGGACCGAACGCGGCCGCACGCTCAGCCGACGGCGCCGGCCGAGTGAGCCGCCCGGCATACGCGGCTCCCGCGCGAAGCACGAACTGCGGCTCCCCGGAGGCGAGAAGACCCGGCAGTAGCGCCAGCGAAGCCTCGTCGGAGTCGACGAGCACGAACCGGCCCGGGTGCTCCGACTGCGCCGCGCGCACCAGACCCCACAGCGCGGACCCGGCGAGATCCGTGACGTCCTCACCGTCGCGCGCCACCGCACCGCCGGTGAGCACGACCAGCGTGGCCGCCGCGAACTCCGGCCGGGAAAGCCAGTTCTGCACGTCCGCCAACCCGTCGGCGACCTCGGCCCGGGTGCGGCGATCGAGCACCACGACATCCGGCACCGGCCCGGCGGCGAGCACCGCGTCGAGGCTCGGGAACAGCGCGGGCACGTCCGCGCCACCGGCCACGGGCACCGGCTGCCAAGCCCAGCCGAACAACGACTCCGGCGCCCGGCCGGCCGTCGTGCCACCGGCACCGGCCCGCAGCACCAGCGAGTCCACCGACGCGACCGGACGCCCGGTCCGGTCGGCCAGCTCGATCGCCACGGAGTCCGCGCCCAGCGGCGTGATCCGCACGCGCAGCCGGTTCGCGCCCACCGCGTGCAGCCGCACCCCGGTCCACGCGAACGGCAGGCCGCCCTCGACAGTCACGCTCTCGGCGAGCCCGATGGCGTGCAGCGACGCATCGAGCGCGGCCGGGTGCAACCCGAACCGTTCGGCGGCGGGATCCTCCAGCAGGACCTCCGCGAACACCTCGTCACCCGACACCCAGGCGGCCGTGAGCCCCTGGAACGCCGGCCCGTAACCCAGGCCCGCGGCCGCGAAACCTTCGTAGAACCCTTCCAGCTCAACGGGTTGCGCACCCACCGGCGGCCATACGGACAGCCCCGCGGGCTCCGCGCCCGGGTCCGGGGCAAGCACCCCGGCGGCGTGGCGCACCCACGGTTCCGCGGCGTCCGCTTGCGAGAACACCGACACGGCGCGGCGACCCGAGCCGTCCGGCTCGGCCACGACCACCTGCAGGCGCACCTTGCCCAGCTCCGGCAACACGAGCGGCGCTTCCAGCGTGAGCTCGTCGATCCGCGGGCAGCCGGCCTCGTCGCCGGCTCGCACCGCCAGTTCGACGAAACCCGCACCCGGGAACAGGATCGCGCCGCCGACGGTGTGGTCGGCCAGCCACGGGTGCGTGTGCACCGACACCTGGCCGGTCAGCACCACCTGCGCGGAACCGGCCACCGTGAGCGAGGCGGCCACGAGCGGGTGTTCCGTCGCGTCGAGCCCGGTGGTCACGAGGTCGCCGGTGGCGTGCAGGGCCTCCATGTCCACCTCGGGCCAGAACCGCGTGCGGCAGAAGGCGTACGGCGGCAGCGGCACCTGCTCGGCGCCGCGGAACAACTTGCCGGGTGCGAGACCGAGGCCGTGCGCGAAGAACCGCCCGGCGGCCAGCTGCGCACCCCGCAGCTCACCCTGGGCCTTGGCGCGCAGCGGGATCACCACGACGTCACGCGGGTCGCCGGCGAGGCAGGTCTGGGTCATCGCGGCGAGCGTGCCGTCGGTGCCCAGCTCCACGTACCGCGCGGCGCCGAACTCCTCCAGGGCTCGCACGCCGTCGAGGAACCGCACGGACTGGCGGCAGTTCGCCACCCAGTACTCGGGATCGCACCAGCGCCGCGGGTCCACGGCCGCACCGTCCACCGTGGACACCACGGGGAGCCGGGCCGGTTCGTAGGTGAGCTCTTCGGCGATCTCGCGCAGCTCATCGAGGATCTCGTCGAGCAACGGCGAGTGGATGGCCTGGCTGATCGCGAGCCGCTTGGTACGCCGGCCTTCCGCCTGGAAGTGCCCGGCGACGGCCAGCACGTCCGGCTCGGCGCCGGACACGACGAGCGAGCGCGGGCCGTTGATCGCGGCGATCCCACAGGCGGGGGTGAGCAGCGGCGTCACCTCGGCCTCGTCGGCTTCGACCGCGAACACCGCACCGCCGGAGAGCTCCTGCATGAGCTGCCCGCGGTGGGCGACGAGCTTCGCCGCGTCCTTGAGCGACAGCACGCCGGCCACGTGCGCGGCGGCGATCTCGCCGACGGAGTGGCCCATCAGCACGCCCGGCCGCAGGCCCCACGACTCGACCAGCCGGTAGAGCGCCACCTGCATGGTGAACAGGGCGGCCTGCGTGAACGCCGTGCGGTCGAGCAGTTGCGCGTCGACCGAGCCGGCATCGGCGAACATCACCTCACGCAGCGAGCGGCCGAGGTGCTCGTCGAACAGCGCGCTCGCCTGGCTGAAGGCGTGTTCGAACACCGGGAACGCGGCGCACAGCTCGCGGCCCATGCCCGGCCGTTGCGTGCCCTGCCCGGGGAAGAGGAACGCGGTCACGCCGCCGCGGGCGATGCCGCGCACGACGGCCGGCGAGTCCTCCCCCGCGGCCAGTGCGGTCAACCCGGCCAGCAGCTCGGCGCGGTCGTCGCCGGCCACGGCCGCGCGGTAGGACAGCACCGGTTCGCGCCCGGCCAGCGAGAACCCGATGTCGAGCGGGTCCAGGTCCGGGCGTTCTTCGAGGTGCGCCAGCAGCGCGGCGGCCTGCAGCGGCAAAGCTTCCTGCGTACGGGCGGTGAGCAGCCACGGCGGCAGCGCCGTGCCGCGCTCGCCCGGGGCCCGCACCGGCTCGCGTTCGGCGACGGGCTGAGCCTGCTCGACGATCACGTGGGCGTTGGTGCCGCTGTACCCGAAGGCCGACACGGCCGCGCGGCGCGGACGGTCGCGCTCGGGCCACGGGATCGTCTCCGCGAGCAGCCGCACGGTGCCCGGGGACCAGTCGACGTGCGGCGACGGGTCGTCGCCGTGGCGGGTCATCGGCAGCTCGCCGTGGCGCATCGCCAGGATCATCTTGATGACCCCGGCCGCACCCGCGGCGGCCTGCGTGTGCCCGATGTTCGACTTCACCGAGCCGAGCCACAGCGGGTCGTCGGCCGAGCGCTCGCGGCCGTAGGTGGCGAGCAGCGCGTTGGCCTCGATCGGGTCACCCAGTGTGGTGCCGGTGCCGTGGCCCTCCACGACGTCGACGTCCGCGCCGGTCAGCCCGGCCAGCTTGAGCGCTCTGCGGATCACGCGTTCCTGCGAAGGCCCGTTGGGAGCGGTGAGCCCGTTGGACGCGCCGTCCTGGTTGACCGCGCTCGCGCGGACCACGGCGAGGACCTCGTGGCCGTTGCGCCGCGCATCGGCCAGACGCTCGACCACGAGCAGGCCCACGCCCTCGGCCCAGCCCACGCCGTCGGCCGCGGCCGAGAACGCCTTCGTGCGCCCGTCGGACGCCGTGCCGCTGTTGTCGAAGTGCACGAACGGTTCCGGTGAGACGAGCGCGGACACGCCGCCGGCAAGAGCGAGCGAGCAGTCGCCCTGGCGCAGCGCCTGGATCGCCAGATGCAGGGCCACCAGCGAAGACGAGCACGCCGTGTCGACCGAGACGGCCGGGCCTTCCAGACCGTAGGTGTAGGCGACGCGGCCGGAGACCACACTGCCGAGGGCGCCGGAGCCGCGGAACAGGCCGTTGTGCGCGAGTGTGCCCAGCGGGCCCGGGTCGTAGTCCGACTGCATCACGCCGGCGAACACGCCGGTGTCGGTTCCCTTGAGTGACAACGGGTTGATGCCCGCCGACTCGCAGGCCTCCCACACGGCCTCGAGCAGCATGCGCTGCTGCGGGTCCATCATCACCGCTTCGTTGGGGCTGATGCCGAAGAAGCCGGCGTCGAAGTCGGTGGCATCGGTGACGAAGCCGCCGTTGGGCTCCTTGCCCGCGGCCGCCGACATCCCGAGCCAGTAGCCGAGGTCCCACGCGCGGTCCTCGGGGAAGCGCGACGTGCCGTCGCCGCCGTTCACGACGAGCTGCCAGAACTCCTCGGGCGTGCGGACGCCGCCGGGGAAGCGGCAGGCCATGCCGACGATGGCGATGGGTTCGTCGGCGCCGAGCGCGACCACGGTCTGCTCGGGCTCGGCCGTGTCCCCGAAGTCGCCGAGCAGCGATTCGTGCAGGTGCGCGGCCAGATCGCCCGCGGTCGGGTGGTCGAAGACGAGCGTGGCCGTGAGGCTCAGGCCGGTGGCCTCGTTGAGCGTGTTGCGCAGCTCGACCGCGGTGAGCGAGTCGAACCCCAGGTCCTTGAACGCGCGATCGGCGTCGACGACGTCGGCCGAACCGTGCCCGAGCACCGCGGCCGCGTGCGCGATGACCAGCTCACGCAGGTGGTCGAGCCGCTTGTCGGCCGGGAGCCGGATCAGCTTGCCCAGCAAGGAGTCCGCGCCCACCTCGCGGTCGGAAACCGTGCGCCGCGCCGCGGGGACGAGGGCGCGCAGCAGGTCGGGCACGCCGCCCGCCTCGCGCCACGCGGGCAGGTCGAGCTTGATCGGCACGAACACGTCGCCGGACGAGCCGACGGCCGCGTCGAAGAGCGCGAGGCCCTCCTCCGCCGTGAACGCGCCGAGGCCGCGCTTGCCGTGGGTCTCGCCGGCCATGCCCGCGGCCGACTCCCACATGCCCCAGGCCAGCGAGTGCGCCGGCTTGCCTTGGGCGCGGCGGTGGGCGGCGAGGGCGTCGAGGAAGGCGTTGGCGGCGGCGTAGTTGGCCTGACCGGGCGCGCCGAGCACGCCGGCCGCGGAGGAGAACGTGACGAACGCGGCGACATCGCCGGCCAGCTCATGCAGGTGCCAGGCGGCGAGGGCCTTGGGGTCGAAAACACCGTCGATGCGCTCGGACGTGAGCGACGGCAGCACACCGTCGTCGAGGACGCCGGCCGCGTGGACCACGGCGTGGACCGGGTGCTTCTTCAGCAGGCGCTTCACCGCGGCCGCGTTGGCGAGGTCGCACGCGGCCACGGTGGCCTCGGCGCCCAGCTCGGCCAGCTTCGCGACCAGCTCGGCGACACCCGGTGCCTTCTTGCCGCGGCGGCTGACCAGGAGGAGCTTCTTCGCACCCTGCCGGGCCAGGTGCGTCGCGACGATCCGGCCCAGCGCCCCGGTGCCGCCGGTGAGCAGCACCGTCCCGGCGGCCCAGTCGACGGGTTCGGCCGGCTCCGGCACCGCGCGGGCCAGCCGCGGCACGCGCACGTCCTCGCCGGACACGCGCACGGCCGTCTCGTCGGCCACCGCGATCGCGGCGAGCTGCTCCGGGGTGGGCTCGCCCTCGACCAGCACGATCCGGCCGGGGTTCTCCACCTGTGCCGAGCGGACGAGACCGGCGACGGCCGCACCGGCGAGGTCGCCGCGGGTGATCACGACCAGCTTGCCGTCGGCCGCCGACCCCAGCTCCGCCAGTACATTGTGGACGGCCGTTCGGGCGCTTTCCGCGTCGTCGCCGGTGCCGGCTTCGTACACGGTGTAGCCGGTGGTGCTCGCTTCGGGCAGCGTCGTCGGGACCCAGTCGAGCACGTACAGCGAGTCGGTGCTGTTCGGCGCCGATCGCGCGGCCGCGAGCTGCTCCTCGCTGATCCGCCGCAGCGTCAGACCGCCGACGCGGGCGACCGGCGCGCCGGTGGTGTCCGCGAGCCGCAGCTCCACGGTCTGCTCGCCGGTCGGGTGGACCTGCACCCGCAACGCCGAAGCACCGGCGGCGTGGAGTTCCACCTCGGACCACGCATACGGCAACGTCGTGCCTTCACCGGCCGCGCTGCTGAGGCCCACGGCGTGCAGGGTCGCGTCGAAGGCCGCGGGGTGCAGGCCGAACGCCTCGGCGCTCAGCCGGTCCTGTTCGGGCAGCGCCACCTCGGCGAAGACGTCGCCGCCGCTGCGCCACGCGGCGCGCAAGCCGCGGAAGACCGGGCCGTAGGCCATGCCGTGCTCGGCCAGCAGGTCGTACATGCCGTCGAGGTCGATCACCTCGGCGCCGGCGGGCGGCCACGCGCTGAGGTCGAACGCGGCGCCCGCGGAACCGGGGGCGAGCGTGCCGTCGGCGTGGCGGGTCCACGCGCTCGCCGTGGACAGGTCGTCGGGTCGCGAGTGGACACTGATCGGCCGCGTGCCGTCGGCGGCGGGCGCGCCGACCCGGAGCTGGATCCGCGCGGCACCCTTCTCCGGCAGGACGAGCGGCGCGTGCAGCGTGAGGTCCCGGACGCGGCCGCAGCCGGCCTCGTCGCCCGCGCGCACGGCCAGCTCCACGAAAGCCGTACCGGGCAACAGGATCGCGCCGCCGACGACGTGGTCGTTCAGCCACGGGTGTGTGGTCGCCGAGATCCGGCCGGACAGGACCAGGCCCTCGGCGTCGGCGTCGGCGAGCAGCGTCGCCGCACCCAGCAGCGGGTGGTCGACCGGGTCGAGGCCCATGGACGTCACGTCCCCGGAGTCGGACGAGACCTCCAGCCAGTAGCGCTGGTGCTGGAAGACGTAGGTGGGCAGGTCGGCGCGGGCGGCGCCGCGAGCGGTGAAGTGCGCGGCCCAGTCGGGCGAGATCCCGCGGACGTGCAGGGCCGCGAGCGCGGTGACCAGGGCGACGTCCTCGGCGACCTCCCGGCGCTGCGCGGCCACCGCGACCGAACCGTCCGAAAAGGACTGCGGCACGACGGCCGTCAGCGGCGCGTCCGGGCCCAGCTCCAGGAACCGGTTCACGCCCTCGGCCGACAGCGCGCGCACGGCGTCGGCGAACAGCACCGGCTGGCGCACGTTGCGCACCCAGTACTCGGGGTCCGTCAGCTCGGTGAAGACCTCGCCGCCGGTGACGCTGGAGATGATCGACAGCGTGGGCTCGGTGTAGGTGATGCTCCGCGCCACCGCGCGGAACTCGGCCAGCATCGGGTCCATCAGCCGCGAGTGGAACGCGTGCGACACCTTCAGCGTCATGGTGCGGCGCCCGGCGAACTTCTCCGCCACGGCGAGCACGGCGTCCTGCGCACCGGAGATGACCACGGACCGCGCCCCGTTCACGGCGGCGACGTCGACGGTCCCGTGGGGATCGTGCTCCGCGACCTCGTCGGCCGTCCCTTCGATCGCCACCATCGAACCGCCCGCGGGCAGCGCCTGCATCAGCTTGCCCCGTGCGGCGACGAGCTTCGCCGCGTCGGCCAGCGAGAACACCCCGGCGCAGTGCGCGGCGGCCAGCTCGCCGATCGAGTGCCCGCACACCGCGTACGGCGCCAGCCCCCACGACTCGACCAGCCGGAACAACGCGACCTCGAACGCGAACAGCGCGGCCTGCGTGTACCCCGTCTGCGCCAATGCGTCCGCGTCACCGGCCACGACCTCGTGGATCGGCCGGGGCAGGTGCCGGTCCAGTTCCTCGCACGCGGCGGCATAGGCCTCGGCGAACACCGGGAACTTCGCGGTGAGCTCAGTGCCCATGCCCACGCGCTGGGAACCCTGGCCGGAGAACAGGAACCCGAGCGTCGCCTCACCCCGCGCCAGACCGCTGACGCCACCGGGCTCACCGTCCGCCAAGGCGGTCAAGGCCGCCAGCAGCTCACCGGGCGTGTGCCCGATCACCGCGGCGCGGTGGTCGAGGTGCGTCCGGCCGACGGCCAGCGTGCGCGCCACGTCGAGCGGCGCCGCGGGGTTCTCCGCCAGGTGCTCGGCCAGCCGCGCGGCCTGCTCCCGCAACGACTGCGGCGTGCGCCCGGACAGCACGAACGGCACCGCCGCGTCGTCGCGCGAAGGGCCCTCCACGGCTTCGGGCTCGGGCGCCTCTTCGAGGATCACGTGCGCGTTGGTGCCGCTCAGTCCGAAGCACGACACCGCACCGCGACGCGGCCGGTCCCCTCGCACCCACGGCCGCGGCTCGGTCAGCAGCTCGACGCTCCCGGCGCTCCAGTCGACGTGCCGGGTCGGTTTGTCGACGTGCAGCGTCTTCGGCAGCACCCCGTTGTTCAGCGCCAGCACCAGCTTCAGCACCCCGGCGACACCGGACGCGGCCTGCGTGTGCCCGACGTTCGACTTGATCGACCCCAGCCACAGCGGCTCGGCGCGGTCCTGGCCGTAGGTCGCCAGCAAGGCCTGCGCCTCGATCGGGTCGCCGAGCTTGGTGGCCGTGCCGTGCGCTTCGACCACGTCGACCTCGTCCGGCGTCACCCGCGCGTTGGCCAGCGCCTGGCGGATCACGCGCTGCTGCGCCGGGCCGTTCGGCGCGGTCATGCCGTTCGAGGCGCCGTCCTGGTTGATCGCGGTGCCGCGCACGATCGCGAGCACGGGGTGACCGTTGCGGCGCGCGTCGGAGAGCCTCTCGACGAGCAGCATGCCGCAGCCCTCGGACCAGCCGGTGCCGTCGGCGGAGTCGGCGAACGTGCGGCAGCGCGCACTGCGGGCGAGGGTGCCGTCGAGGGAGAACTCCACGAAGGTGCGCGGCGTCGACATCACCGACACCCCGCCGGCCAGCGCGAGCGAGCACTCGCCGCTGCGCAGGGCCTGAACCGCGAGGTGCAGCGCGACGAGCGAGGACGAGCACGCGGTGTCGATCGTGACCGCGGGTCCTTCGAGCCCGAAGGTGTAGGCCAGGCGCCCGGAGATCACGCCCGACGAGCCGTAGCTGCCCTGGTAGTTGTGGTACATCGTGCCGGCGAACACACCCGTGGGGCTGCCCTTCACCGAATGCGGCGCGATACCGGCGCGCTCGAAGGCCTCCCACGACGTCTCGAGCAGCAGCCGCTGCTGCGGGTCCATCAGCAGGGCCTCGCGCGGGCTGATGCCGAACAGGTCGGCGTCGAAGTCCAGTGCGTCGTGGAGGAAGCCGCCTTCGCGCACATAACTGGAGCCCGGGCGTTCGCCGCTGGGGTCGTAAAGGCGGTCGAGGTCCCAGCCGCGGTCGGTCGGGAACTCACCGATGGCGTCGACGCCGCCGGCCAGCAACCGCCACAGCTCCTCCGGGGTGTTCGCGCCGCCCGGGAGCCGGCAGGCCATGCCGATGATCGCGATCGGCTCGCGCGCGGCCTCGGTGAGCCGGCGGTTCTTCTCGCGCAGCCGCTCGGTTTCCTTCACCGAGGCTCGGAGCGCACCGACCAGTTTTTCTTCGGAGTTGCCCACGTGTCCTCGTTCCTTCCACGTCACACTGCGCTGTTTTGTTACCGATCCGACCACAGTGACGGCGGGAACAGTCGCCGGACAGGGCAACGTCCGGTCGGGTCCCCGCCTACTTCTGGCCGGATCGGTAAGGCCAGACAGGCCGACGATAGAAGCGCGAGCGCGACCGGACCCACCCCTAAGAGCCCCTGCACCAGCCCGCTCGAAGCGCCACCAAGGTCCGCTTTAGACGGTCTTTAGGGGTTGTCGGTCGCGGCGGCCGGGTGACAGATTTTCCCCACGTTCACAGCAATTCTCTCGCTCGTTTTCGCCCGAGGTTCGCCCGCTGGACTGAGACTGGGGATCGGTTATGCACAGGAAGATTCGGAAGCTTCTGGTCGTGGGGGCCCACGGCGACGACGAGACGCTCGGCGCCGGCGGCACCATCGCCCGCCTCGCCGACGAGGGCGTCGTCGTGTCGCTCTGCATCCTGACCAACGACGACGGTTCGCGGTCGGTGAGCGGCACCGGTGTCGTCAACCGCACCGCCGCGATCGAGCTGGCCGCGAAGACGCTCGGCATCGAGCGCGTGGGCGTCCACGAGTTCGGCGACAACCGCCTCGACACCGAACGGCACCTGGACCTCAACCGCGTCGTCGAGCAGGAGGTCCGGGAGTTCGAGCCGGACACCGTGTTCGCCACCAGCATGTGCGACCTGTCCACCGACCACGCGCTGGTCAGCCGCGCGGCCCGGGTCGCGGGCCGGCCCGGCCGCGGCCCGGTCAAGGAGGTGCGCACGTTCGAGATCCGCTCCGCCACCGACGTCGGAGAAGCTTCGGGGCTGCCCAACGCGTTCCGCCCGAACTACTGGCAGCTGCTCGACGAGTCGCACCTCGACCGCAAGATCGACGCGCTGCGCGCCTACGGCAAGGAGCTCGAGCCGTGGCCCAGCCCCCGCAGCGAACGCGGCGTGCGCGCCCTGGCCGAATACCGCGGCTCGCAGGTCTCGGCGGGGCTCGCCGAGGCGTTCGAAATCGTGCGGATCGTGCATTGAGCGCGTTTTCCCCGGCCTTCTTTCCTGCCTTTACCCTGCCCTGCAAGAAACGGGTGACGAGAAATGACCAGTACTGTCGCTGAATTCCGGACCACCACCGAGCTCACCAAACTGACGTCGGTCGCGGTGATCGGCATGGGTTACGTCGGCCTGCCGACGGCGCTCGGCCTGCACGCCGGCGGCGTCGAGGTGATCGGCATCGACCTGTCGCAGAACCGCCTCGACGCCATCCGCTCGTGCGAGGTCGACCTCATCGAATCCGACCACCGCCGACTCGAGAAGGCCGTGCACCAGGAGGACTTCCAGCTCACCACCGACTCGGCGCGCATGGCCGAGGCCGACGCGGTGCTGGTGTGCGTGCCGACCGGGCTCGACGAGTACCTCATGCCCGACCTGGGCCCGCTGGAGAGCGCGTGCGCCGCCCTGATCACCCACGCGCGGCCCGGCCAGACGCTGATCCTCACCTCCACCAGCTACGTCGGCACGTCGGAGCGGCTGCTGGTGAAGCCGTTGACCGCCAGGGGCTTCACCGTCGGTCGTGACATCTTCGTGGCGTCGAGCCCCGAGCGCATCGACCCGGGCAACGTCACGCACACGCAGGCGGAGACGCCGCGCGTGCTGGGCGGGGTCACGCCGGTGTGCACCGCGATGGCGCAGCGCGTGATCAACGTGCTGACCCCGGCCGTGCACTGCGTGAGCTCACCGGAGACGGCCGAGATGACCAAGCTGTTCGAGAACACCTTCCGCGCGGTCAACATCGCGCTGGCCAACGAGTTCGCCGAGATCAGCGACGGCTTCGCCATCGACCCCATCGAGGTCATCGACGCGGCCGCGAGCAAGCCGTACGGGTTCATGGCCTTCCACCCCGGCCCCGGCGTCGGCGGCCACTGCATCCCGTGCGACCCGCACTACCTGCTGTGGCAGCTGCGCGCGACGCAGAGCAACGCGCCGCTCGTCACGCAGGCCATGCACGCGATCGCCGAGCGCCCGAAGCAGGTCGTGGACCGCGTGCTCAACGCGCTTTCGCGCGACGGCAAGGGCATGTCGGGCACGCGTGTGCTCGTCGTCGGCGTGACCTACAAGCCCGGGGTGCAGGACGTGCGCTCGTCGTCCGCGCTCGACATCCTGGACCTGCTGGCCGCGAAGGGCGCCAAGGTCGGCTACCACGACCCGCTGGTACCTAACGTGCGCGTGACCGGCGGCTCGCTCGACAACGTCGTCGACCCGGCCGGCGGCGACTGGGACGTCGCCCTGATCCACACGATCCAGCCCGGGCACTCCTACGAGTGGCTCGCCCAGTGCGGCACGGTCATCGACGCCACCTACCGCTTCGACCGCACGCTGTTCGCGAACTGAGAGGACTCCTGACGTGCGTTACCTGATCACCGGCGGCGCCGGCTTCATCGGCTCCCACCTCACCGAGCACCTGCTGGCCCGCGGCGACGAGGTCGTCGCGCTGGACAACCTCAGCACCGGCACCCTCGACAACCTCACCGCCGTGGCCGGGCACCCCGGCTTCCGCTTCGTCCGGGGTTCCGTGACCGACCCGGCGGCCGTCGAGTCGTGCATGGCCGGCGTCGACGCGGTGTTCCACCTCGCCGCCGCGGTCGGCGTGTTCACCATCCTCGACAAGACGCTCGAGAGCCTGCGCACCAACCTGCACGGCACCGAGAACCTGCTCGACGCCGCGCTGCGCCACGACGTCCCGATCCTCGTGGCGTCCACGAGCGAGATCTACGGCAAGAACACCGCCGACGGACTGTCCGAAGAGGACGACCGCATCATCGGCTCGCCGTTGAAGAACCGCTGGTCCTACGCCGAAGCCAAGGCCCTGGACGAGACGTTCGCCTACCTGTACGCCAAGGAGCACGGCCTGCGCACGGTGATCGTGCGCCCGTTCAACACCGTCGGCCCGCGCCAGACCGGCCGCTACGGCATGGTCATCCCGCGCTTCGTCACGCAGGCCCTGGCCGGCGAGCCCATCACCGTCTTCGGTGACGGCCAGCAGACCCGCTGCTTCTGCCACGTGCACGACGTCGTGCCCGCGCTCATCGACCTGCTCGCCGACGAAACCGCGTACGGCAAGGTGTTCAACCTCGGCAGCAACGAGCAGACGACCATCGCGCAGCTGGCCGAGCGCGTGATCTCGGCGACAGGTTCCCCGAGCACCATCGCGAAGGTCCCGTACGAGCAGGCCTACGGCGAGGGCTACGAGGACATGCAACGCCGCATCCCCGACTGCACCCGCGCGTACAACCAGATCGGTTTCGTCCCCACGCGCACGTTGGACGACATCATCGCCGCGGTCGTCGCCGACCGCACCGCTTGACCCCCGTCGTCACCCGTTGAAGGCCACCAGGTTCCCCACCTGGTGGCCTTCGGCCTGTTCACGTGCGCAACGTCAGGCGAGTGCGAGAGGGGTGCCGAGTGCCACCCGCCCCGAGGTGAGCACCCGGGCCAGCACGCCGAGGCGGTTGTCGTGCGCGGCGGCGATCGTCTTGAGCACCAGGGAGGATCGCGGCAGGCCGGGTTGGGCCTCGTTGACCATGACACACCGTTCGCTGGAGCGGACGAACTCGATCAGTGTCCCTCCGCCGAGCACGGCGGTCTTGCCGAGCCAGCCGTCCTCGACGAACGGCGCGGTGCCGGGCGGGGTGCGCAGCAGGATGTTCGGCCTGAACCTGCGCTCGTCGACGGCGACCGAGGGCAGGGCGCGCCGGGCCCAGTCGAGCGTCGCCGTCGTCAGCACGCTCAGCGGCAACTCGTCGAAGTGCGACACTTCCCCCTCGCGTGCCAGTACCACGTCGTCGCGCCGGAGGTACGCCCGCAGAAACGCTTCGCTGTCGGTCACTGGCTGTCCGGCCGGGTCGAGCAGGCGTGCTTCGCCAAGCTCGTCCGAAAACCGCGAACCCAGCAGGAGCAGTCCCGGCATGCGGCGGAACCGGCGGGTGTTCTTGCCGGACCCGAACTTCCCGTCGGCGTCCCGCACGGCCCACCCGCGGTCACCCGCGAATCCCCGTGCCTCGACCACGACGTGGTCCAGCCGCTCCCCGGCCGTGGACTTGACCGGATAGCGCCACAGCCGCTCGACCACTCCCAGCACCGCCTCACCCTATCCGGCGGGGCCTCCGCGCACCCCCGCGCGAAGTTCAGGACGCCCGCGGCCCGAGCTTGAGGTACACGGCCGTGAGGTGGTCGGCCACCGCGTTCGCGGAGACGCCCAGCAGCTCCGCGATCGCGGGGACACTCGTGCCGTGGGCGGCAAGGTCCGCCACCCGCAGCTCGATCTCGTTCAGCACCACCGGATCCGTCTCCCTCACTGCCCGCTGTCGGCGCCGGCGAGCTCGCCGGCCAGCGCGGCGCGCCCGGCCACGCCCAGCTTGCGGTAGACGCGGGTCAGGTGCTGCTCCACCGTGCTCACGGTGATGTAGAGCGTCTCCGCGATCTGCCGGTTGGTGCGCCCGTGAGCCGCCAGCTCGGCCACGCGCAGCTCGGCCTCGCTGAGCGTCGTCTGTGCGGGTGTCACCTCCGTGCGCGGGGCGACGGGCCGGGGCGGCACGGGTCTCGACGTCACCGCGCGCGTGGCCTGGCGCGGCACGTGCACCGGCTTGACCAGGCCCGCGGAGCGTTCCGCGCGCTGGCCGAGCTGATTGAGCGCCCGCGTCGTGCGGGCCAGCTCCAACCGGTCGCCCGAGGCTTTGAACGCTTCGGCGGCCCGGGTGAGCAGCCCTGCCCGCCCGGCGGAGTCACCGGCGAAAGCCAGCACTCGCAAGGCCGAGCCACGCGAGTACGCGTCGGTCGGCGCCGCGCTCGCCAGCTGCTGCTTGGCCAGCTCGACGGCGAGCGTCGGGTTCCCCAGCTTCAGGTTGGCCTCGGCGAGATCGGTGCGCCACGGCACGACCGTGGGCAGATCGAGCTCCTGCTCCCGCAGGATCCGCTGGCACTGCTGGAAATCACTGACCGCGGCCAGACCGCGGTTGGTGGCCAGGTGGAACTGGCCCCGGGCCCGCAGGTAGCGCACACCGCCGAGCGTGGTGAACACCGCTTCCGGCAACGGCTGCCGGAGCACGGCCGCGGCGGCCTTGAACGCGCCGGCCGCGGTGTGCGCCGCGAGCAGCGTGGCGCGCGGGTAGCTGATCGCCACGCCCCAGTTGGGCGCGTCGAGCAGGGCCAGCGCGCGGTTCGCCCGGTCCGTCGCCGCGGCGACCTCACCCCGGCGCAGCACCAGGCTCGCGCCCAACGCGTCGAGCATCGCCTTCCACGTCACCGCGCCGCGGTATTCGGCCTCTTCGCTCAGCGACGTGCACCAGCCTTCGGCGCGGTCGGCTTTGTCGGCGTAGGCGAGCGCGACGATCGCGGTGCCCAGCGCTTCGAGCGAAGTGTCCGAAAGCCGGCAGTTCTGCAGGATCTGCTCCGCGCACGCCGACGTCGCTTCGGTCGCACCGGTGTGCCACACGGAAGCGAGCGTGTTCGCGGTGTGCAGCCACGGGTCGTCGGTGCTCGGGGCCGCCGGGGCGACGCCGTAGTGCCAGTGCCCGGCCAGCGTCAGCTCGGCGGCCGTGCGCGGGTCGAGCGGTTCGACGTCGTCGTGGAGCGCCGCGAAAGCTTGTTCGAACGTGTCCCGCTCACCGAACCACAGCGACTGCCGCGCGAGCGCGATCCGGTCGGACTGGTCGAGCGAGTCACCCGCCGCCCGCAGCGAAGCCAGGTGCGGCGCCGCGGCGGCCGGGTTGACGCGCCAAGTGATCTTCGCGAGCAGCTGCGAAATCGTCTGCTGCTCCCACGCGGCGGTGGTCACGGAGGCAGCGAGCTTGAGACAGCGGGTGGCGAACTCGACGTCGTCGCCGAGCATCACCTGCTCCGCCGCTTCCACCAGCACCGGCAGAGCCCACTCGGGTTTCGCCTCATCAGCCGCCACGAGGTGACGGGCGACGTCGGCGGCCGGCAGGCCCCGCGCGTGCTTCACCTCGGCGGCGCGGACGTGCAGCCACACCTTCTCCGAACCTCGCAGCCCGCCCACCACGGCGGCCGCGGCCGGCTGCTGCCGGAAGCGCACACCGGCGACCAGGCCCGACTCGGCGAGCAACCCGGCCGACGTCTCGGCGTCGAGCGGGTCCACGCCGGCGACGGTCGCCACGGCTTCGGTGGTGACGTCGGTGTCCAGCACCGCGATCGCCGTCGCCACCTCCCGCAGCGGTGAGCCGTAGCGGTGCAGCAGCCGTTGCACGGCCTCGGAGTAGGCCGAGCCGGAGTCGGTGCTGCTGCGGTAGGCGTCGACCAGCGCGGTGACCAGCAACGGGTTGCCGGCGCTGAGCTCGTGGATCTGCTCGGGCAGCCCGTCCGGCCCGTCGCCGGCGACCAGCTCCGCGATCGCCGCCACCGAAAGCGGGGTCAGCTGCACGTGCCGGTGCGGCTGCGACGCGAACTCGAGGCCGCCGTCGGCGTACCAGGTGTCGGGCTGCGTCAGCACCAGCAGCAGGGCGGCCGAACGGGTGCGCCGCTGCAACCTCAGCAGCAGCCGCGCCGACGTCCCGTCCACGTGGTGAAGGTCGTCCACGGCCACCAGCACCGGCCGTTCGCGGGCCACGCCGTGCAGCGCGCCGCACAGCTCGGTGATCTTGTCTTGCTGTCGTGCCACGGCTTTCGGCAGCGCGGGACCCGCCAGCAGCTGGTCGATCACGCCGCCGTCCACCTCACGCTCGTCGGCCGCGCCGGTCGCGGTGAGCGTGAGGATGCCCAGCTCCTTCGCCCGTGCCACTACCTGGTTCAGCACCTGTGTCTTACCACTGGCCGGACCGCCGCCCACCAGCACGGTTTCCCCCGCACCGGCGTCGCATTCGATCAGCAGGCCTTCCAGAAACCCGACTGCCTCCTGCGGATCGGTTCGGCGGTTCTGCCCCCAGTTCACGCCCATCGCAAGCTCCTCGACCCACTGGTCATCTTCCTGCGACTCCGAGACTCGCAGTGACCCCCTAAGGGCAACCAACCCCGACCTAAAGTCACCCGAAGGGGTGATCACGTCACGTTCTGTCGCTGCGGGTTTCCTTGTGCCCCAACCACTTCCCGGGCTGATAGGGGTTGCTCGCGCGCACACCGGCCCGAACACTTCCTGAACTGTGACTGCCGTGAACGAAAGAACCAGTCGTTGGGTCCGGCGCTTCCACCCGGTCGAGGACGCTCGCGTGCGGCTGGTGTGCCTGCCGCACGCCGGCGGCTCGGCGACCGCCTACTTCCCGTTCTCCCGCGCGGCCCTCGCGGCCGGGCTGCCCGCCGACGTCGTCGCCGTGCAGTACCCGGGCCGTCAGGACCGCCGCGGCGAACGCTGTTTCGACGACCTGGCCGCCATGGCCGACGCGCTCGCCGACGACCTCGGCCCGTGGTTCGATCGCCCCGTGGCGCTGTTCGGCCACAGCATGGGCGCGACGCTCGGCTACGAGGTCGCCCGCCGGCTCGAGGCCCGCGGCGCGGAGCCGATCGGCCTGTTCGCCTCGGCCTGCCGCGCCCCTTCGGCCCAGCGCATCGAATACGTCCACCAGCGTGACGACGACGGTCTCATCGCCGCGTTGAAGGAGCTCAGCGGCACCGACACCACCGTGCTGGGCGACGACGAACTGCTGCGCATGGTGCTGCCCGCCGTCCGCGGCGACTACACGGCCGTGGAGACCTACCGCCACGACGGCGGTGCCGAGCTGCGGTGTCCCATCCACGTCCTCGTCGGCGACACCGACCCGGTGACCGACCTCGCCGAGGCCGGCGCCTGGCGCGCCCACACCACCGGGACCTGCGACGTCGCCGTGTTCGGCGGCGGGCACTTCTACCTGAACAGCCAGCTCGACGGTGTCGTGGGCACCGTCGCCACCACGCTGGCTCGGTGGCAGCGCGCAACCCCGATCCGGCGCCCCGGTAGGGGTGGGTAAACCCCACCTGGCGTTCAGGTGCCGACCCCATGGTCCGGTGGGCCCGGTTCCGCGAAACTGAGTACATCAAGGAAACACCCCGGAACCACTTCCCTCGGAGGTAGTCATGATGGCCATCCAGACCGCTCCCGGCGTCACCCAGCGGATGCTCCCCAACGGCCACCTCGAGCTCACCTGCCGCGCCACCCGCCGCCAGATCGAGTGCGAGCCCGTCGCCGCGGCGATGTGGATCGCGCTGAAGCAGCAGAACGGCGACGTCGACCGCGCCGCGGCCGTCCTGTCCGGCCTGTGGGGCACCGACGAGGAGGACGCGCGCTACGACATCATCGCGCTGGCCGGCTCGCTGTGCTCCCTGGGTCTGCTCACCGAAGCCTGAGAACCCCGCCGACGCGTACAGAACGCCCTGGGGCCGCCACAGTCCCAGGTTCGCGATCCGCGTCCGCCCCGAGCGTCGAGCGCATCCCGCTCCGCTCCCCCGGACATGACGACGGGCCGCCCACGGTTTCCACTGTGGACGGCCCGTTTCCCGTTCGTGCTAGTGCGCGCCGAGCTCCTCGTCCAGCATCGCGAACAGCTCGTCGGCACTGGCGTCTTCGACCTCATCGTTCTCGGCGAACTCCCCGACGACGGTCTTCAGCCGTTCCAGGACCTTGCCCCGCACGTCGGCGTCCGCGCTCCGCAGCGCCGCCACCAGCTCCTCCACCCGCACCTCGACGTCGGACGGGCCGTCCTCCACGGACTCCGCGAGGAACCCGGCCAGCACCTCCACCGAGGGATAGTCGAAGATCAGCGTGGCCGGCAGCCGCAGCCCGGTCACCACGTCGAGGCGGTTGCGCAGCTCGATCGCCGTCAAGGAGTCGAAGCCGAGCTCGATGAAGCCCTTGCGCGGGTCGACCGCGGCGGCGTTGTCGTGTCCGAGCACCACCGCGGCGGTGCCGCACACCAGCTCCACGACGGCCCGTGGCCGCTCTGCGGCCGGCAGGGAGGAAATCCGGCCCCACGAGTCGTCGACCACCTCGACCCGGCGCCGCGTCGACCGTTTGACCAGCCCCCGCAGCATCGCCGGCACGCTGTGCGCGTCGGCCCGCAGCCCGGACAGGTCCAGCCGCACCGGCACCAACGCCGGTTCCGTTGTCCCGAAGACGGCGTCGAACAGGTCGAGACCGTCCGCAAAGGACAGACCGAAGACGCCGGAGCGGGCCATCCGGACGAGGTCGGTGTCACCGAGCTCGCCGGACATGCCGCCCTCCGACCACAGCCCCCAGGCCAGCGAGACGCCCGGCAGCCCGGCCGCGACGCGGTGTTGCGCCAGCGCGTCCAGGAACACGTTCGCCGCCGAGTAGTTCGCCTGCCCGGCCGCGCCCAGCGTCCCGCCCGCCGACGAATACAGCACGAAGGCCGCCAGGTCCATCGACGCCGTCAGCTCGGACAGGTGCCACGCGGCGTCGACCTTGGGCCGCAGCACCGCGTCCATCCGCTCCGGGGTCAGCGACAGCAGCACACCGTCGTCGACCACCCCGGCCGTGTGGATCACCGCGGACAGGGAAACGCCGTCCAGCAGCGAAACCACCGCGTCACGGGCAGCCAGATCGCACGCGACCAGCGAGACCGAAGCGCCCAGTTCCTCCAGCGCCGCCACGAACTCGGGCGCACCGGGAGCTTCGAGGCCGCGCCGGCTGGTCAGGAGCAGCTCCCGCACGCCGTACGACGTCACGAGGTGGCGCGCGATGAGCTTGCCCAGCACGCCGGTCGCGCCGGTGACCAGGACAGTTCCGTCGAGGTGCACGCGCTTTTCGTCCGGCACGAACTTGGCCAGCCGGTGCACCAGCACCTGGCCGTCGCGCACGGCGACGCCGGGCTCGGCCGCGTACATCGCGCCGAGAACCTCCGCGACCGGCACCGGGCCGTCGTCCAGGTCCACGACCATGAAGCGGTCCGGGTACTCCAGCTGCGCGGTCCGCACGACACCCCACAGAGCCGCGTGGGTCAGGTCGGCCACGGCCTCGTCCGGGCGGGTGCCGATCGCGCGGCGCGCGACGACGACCAGCCGCGACGCGCCCAGCACCTCTTCCCCGACCCATGCCTGGGCCAACGCCAGCAGCCGGTGCACGGCTTCGCGTGCGCCTGCCGGGGTGGCCTCCGCGGGCTCGGCGAACGGCACGAACACCACGTCCGGCACCGCGTCGCCACCACCGATCCCGGCGACCAGCGATGCGAGGTCCGCCGAAGACTTTCCACCGAGACCGAAGACGTCCTCGCCGAGCACCGCCGACGTCACGGCGGCGGCCGGCTCACCTGACCACGCCGGCCATTCCACGCGGAACAGCGAGTCGTCCACCGCCGAACGCCCGGCGGGCGCGAACGCGTCGTCGGCGATCGGCCGCAGCGCCAGCGTTTCGACGCTCAGCACCGGCGCACCGGTCGGGTCGGTGGCCGTCAGCGACACCGTGTTCTCGACGTCGCTGGTAATCAGCACCCGCAAGCTCGACGCGCCACCGGCGTGCAGCGACACGCCCGACCACGCGAACGGCAGCACCGGCTTGTCCTCCGTCGGCCCGGCGAGGCCGATCGTGTGCAATGCCGCGTCCAGCAACGCCGGGTGCAGGCCGAAGGCCTCGGCGTTCGCCTGCTCCGGCACGGCCACCTCAGCCGCCAGCCGGTCACCCACCTGCCAGACGCGGTTCAGCCCGGCGAACACCGGGCCGTAGTCGAACCCCTGGGCGGCGAGGTCGTCGTAGCGGCCGGTCACGTCGAGCTCGACCGCACCGGCCGGCGGCCACTCGGCGGCTTCCGGCCTTTCGTCCACAGTGGACGAGAGGCGGCCACTGCCGTGCTGAACCCACTCGTCAGCGCCCTCGGCCTGCGAGTAGATCCCCAGCGACCGCGTGCCTTCCTCGTCTTCCGCGCCGACCGTGACCTGCAGCCGCACCCCGCCCTGTTCGGGCAGGATCAGCGGCGCGGCCAACGTCAGCTCGTCGAGCCGCGGGCAGCCGGCCTCGTCGCCGGCCCGCACGGCCAGCTCCACGAACGCCGTGCCCGGGAACAACGCCGCACCCTGCACCACGTGGTCGGCCAGCCACGGCTGCGCACTCAGCGAAAGCTTGCCCGTGAGCACCACGCCACCCGCGTCCGCCGCGACCACGACCGCGCCCAGCAACGGGTGCCCCGCCTCGCGCTGGCCGGCCTCGGCGACGCCACGCACGCGGGCGCCGGTCGGGTTGTCGAGCCAGTAGCGCTTGCGCTGGAACGCATACGTCGGCAGCTCCACCCGGTGCGCCCCGGCGTAGAGCGCCTCGAAGTCGACGGGCACCCCGGCCGTGAACAGCGTCGCGACCGCCGTGGCCGCGCTTTCGGCCTCCGGCCGGTCCTTGCGCAGCACCGGCACGAACGTCGCCCGCTCGTCGCCGGACAGGCAGCTCTGCCCCATCGCCGTGAGGACCGCGCTCGGCCCGACCTCGACGAACGTGGTCACGCCGTCGGCCAGCGCCGTGCGCAGGGCGTCGGCGAACCGCACCGCCTCTCGCACCTGCCGCACCCAGTAGTCCGGAGTGGACAGATCGCCACCGGCCGTGGACACCACCGGAATCGTCGACGCCGAGTAGCTCACCTTCTCCGCCACCGCGGCGAACTCGGCCAGCATCGGCTCCATCAACGGCGAGTGGAACGCGTGCGACACCCGCAACCGCGACGTTCGCGCGAACTTCTCCACGACCGCCAGCACGGCGTCTTCAACCCCGGACAGCACGACCGAATCGGGCCCGTTGACCGCGGCGATCCCGACGCCCTCGGTGAGCAACGGCAGGACCTCGTCCTCCGTCGCCTGCACCGCGACCATCGCGCCGCCACGCGGCAGCGCCTGCATCAGCCGTGCCCGCGCGGCCACCAGCCGGGCCGCGTCGGCCAGCGAGAACACCCCGGCGCAGTGCGCGGCCGCCAGCTCGCCGATCGAATGCCCGATCAGCCGGTCCGCCCGCACCCCCCACGCTTCCAGCAGCCGGAAGACCGCGACCTCGACGGCGAACAGCGCCGGCTGCGTGGCGCCGGTCTCGTCGAGCTTCGCCGCGTCCGCCAGCAGCTCGCGCAGCGGCGTGTCCAGGTGCGGATCCAGCTCGGCGGCGACCTCGTCCAGCGCGGCGGCGAACGCGGGATGCTCGGCGGCCAGCTCGAGCCCCATCCCCGCTCGCTGCGCGCCCTGCCCGGTGAACAGGAAGGCCGTTTTCCCCGGCGCCGCAACGCCTTCGACGACTCCGGCGGGCGTGCGCCCGGCCGCGTACTCCGTCAACGCCCGTGCCGCACCGGCACGATCGGCCGCCACCACACCGGCCCGGTACTCGCCCAACGTCCGCGTGGTCACCAGCGACAGCCCGACGTCCGCGGCCGAGCCCGAGACCTCCGCCAGCCGGCCCGCCTGCGCCCGCAGCGCCTCCGGCCCGGTGGCCGAGAACAGCCACGTCACGGGCCCGTCCTCGGCCGAAGGCTCGGGAGCCGGGTCACCCTGCTCCACGATCACGTGCGCGTTCGTCCCGCTGATGCCGAACGACGACACCGCGGCCCGCCGCGCGCGCCCGGTCTCCGGCCACGCCCGCTCGTCGGCGAGCAGCGCGACCGTGCCGTCGGACCAGTCGACGTGCGGTGACGGCTCGTCGGCGTGCAGCGTGCGCGGCAGGACACCGCGCCGCAGCGCCTCCACCGCCTTGATCACGCCACCCACCCCGGCCGCGGCCTGCGTGTGGCCGACGTTCGACTTGAACGACCCGACATACAGCGGCCGGTCCGGCGTCGTCACCTTGCCGTAGGTCGCGATCAGGGCCTGCGCCTCGATCGGGTCACCCAGCTTCGTGCCGGTGCCGTGCGCCTCGACGAAGTCCACATCGGACAGTTCGAGACCACCGTCGGCCAGCGCCGCCCGGATCACGCGCTGCTGCGCGGGCCCGTTGGGCACCGTGATGCCGCTCGACGCGCCATCGGAGTTCACCGCGCTGCCGCGCAGCACGGCCAGCACGTGGTGACCGTTTCGGCGAGCGTCCGAAAGCCGCTCCAGCAGCAGCATCCCGGCGCCCTCCGAGCAGCCGACGCCGTCGGCGCCGCTGCCGAACGCCTTGCAGCGCCCGTCGGAGGACAGCCCGTGCTGCTCGCTGAAGTACACGAACATATCCGGCGTCACCATCACCGTCACGCCGCCGGCCAGCGCCAGCGAACACTCGCCGCGCCGCAGCGCCTGCGCCGCGAGGTGCATGGCGACCAGCGAAGACGAGCACGCCGTGTCCACCGACACCGACGGGCCCTCGAGCCCGAGCGTGTAGGAGACGCGCCCGGAGATCAGGCTGCCGTCGCTGCTGCCTGCGCCGTAGTCGTGGTACATCACGCCGGTGAACACGCCGGTGCTGGTCCCGCGCAGCGTCGCCGGCACGATCCCGGCGCGCTCCACCGCTTCCCACGCCGTCTCCAGCAGCACGCGCTGCTGCGGGTCGAGCGTGAGCGCCTCCCGCGGCGAGATCCCGAAGAACTCGGGCTCGAAGTCGGCGGCCTCGTGAAGGAACCCGCCTTCGTTCGAGTACGTCGTGCCGGGCCGGGAACCGCTGGGGTCGTGGATCGACGCGGTGTCCCAGCCGCGGTCGGAGGGGAACTCGCCGATCGCGTCGACGCCCCCCGCGACCAGCTGCCACAGCTCGTCCGGAGTCGTGACACCGCCGGGGTAGCGGCAGCCCATGCCGATGATCGCGATCGGCTCGTGCAGCCGGGCGGAGAGCTTCTTGTTGTCCGCCTTGAGCCGCTCGTTGTCCGTCATGGACTGCCGCAGCGCGGCGACGATCTGCTCGGTCGACGGGGACTGGGTCACCGGGACTCACCTCGTTCGTCGGTCTGGTCGCCACCCATCGCGGAGCGGACCAGGTCGGCCAGGTCCATCGCCGCGACTGCGGACGCGGCTTCGTCGGTCTCCTCGATCTCAGCGTTCTCTTCGGTCTCGGGCAGCAGTTCCGCCAGCAGGTGCCGGGCCAGCGGGAGCGGGCTCGGGTAGTCGAAGATCAGCGTCGCCGGCAGCCGCAGCCCCGTCGCCGCCCCGAGCCGGTTGCGCAGCTCCAGCGCCGCCAGCGAGTCGATGCCGAGGTCCGTGAAGCCCTTCTCGACCCCGACGGCCGAAGCTTCGTCGTAACCCAGGACCGCCGCCGCGTGCTCGCACACCAGCTGCAGCGCCGCGGCTTCCCGCTCGCTCGCCGCCAGCGCGGCGACCTTGTCCGCGAACCCGGCCTCGGGCGCCGCGGCCGGAGCCCCGGCCGCGGCGGTTCGCCGGGACGGAGCCGCGACCAGGCCACGCAGGAGCGGAGCCACGCGGTCGGCTTCCTTCAGGTCGGCCAGCTCCACCGGCACGAGCGTCGGCCGCCGGGCCGCGAGCGCGGCGTCGAACAACGCGAGCCCGTCCTCCGCGGTCAGCTCCGCGACGCCGTACCGGGCGATGTGCGCCAGGTCTACCTCGCCGTCGGTGCCTTCCCACGGACCCCAGGCCAGGGAGGTCGCCGGCAGGCCCTGCGCCGCCCGGTGCTCGGCCAGCGCGTCGAGGAACACGTTGCCCGCCGCGTAGTTGGCCTGCCCCGCGGCCAGCACCAGGCCGCCTGCCGACGAATAGAGGACGAAAGCCGCCAGGTCCCGCGACGCCGTGAGCTCGTGCAGGTGCCAGGCCGCGTCGACCTTCGGCCGCAGCACGGTCTCGACCTGCTCCGGGGTGAGGGCGCCCAGCACCGCGCTGTCCATCTGCCCGGCCGCGTGAACCACGGCGGTGAGCTTCGGCAGCGTCTCCAGCAGCCCGGCCAGCTCGGCGCGGTCGGTGACGTCGCACGCGGCCACGGTGACCTTCGCGCCTTGCCCGGCGAGTTCCTCGACCAGCTCCCGGGCACCCGGAGCACCGAGGCCCCGGCGGCTCGTGAGGACGAGGTCCCGGGCACCGCGGGCGACGAGGTGCCGGGCGAGCAGCCCACCGAGCAGACCGGCGCCACCGGTGATGAGCACCGTGCCGTCCGGGTTCCATTCGACCGGCTCGCCGATCTCGGTCACGCGCACCAGCCGCGGCACGCGCACCTCACCGGCGCGGACGACCGCCTCGGGCTCACCCGAAGCCGCCACCGCGGGCAGCGCCTGCGCGGACTCCGCCTTGCCGTCGACGTCGACCAGCTGGATCCGGCCCGGGTTCTCCGCCTGCGCGGCCCGCACCAGACCCCAGACCGGCGCCTGCGCGAGGTCCGGTGTGTCCGCCTCGACCGCGCCGCGGGTGACGACCAGGAGCTTGCCGTCGTCGAACCGGCCGAGCCAGTTCTGCAGCAGCGCCAACGTCTTCCGCACCGTCGTGTGGACGCGGGCCGGCACGTCGCCGTCCTCGGCCGCGACCGGCAGCACCAGCACGTCGGCCGCCACCGGCTCGGCGTGGACCGGCAGGCCCAGGCCGAGATCGTCGGCACCCAGCACGGCCCAGCCGTCGATCGACGGCGCCAGCCGCACGCCCGACGCGGGCAGCCAGTCGATGCGGTAGAGCGAGTCCGGCACCTTCGCACCGAGCTGGCCCTCCGACACCGGCCGCGTGACCAGGGACTCGATCCACGCGACGGGCGCGCCGGCCGCGTCGGCGAGCGCCAGTTCGGATCCGCTCTCGGTCTTGCGCACCCGCACTCGCAGCGCCGTGGCACCGGCCGCGAACAGCGAGACCGTGTTCCACGCGAACGGGATCGTCGTCTCGGTCAGGACCTTCGGCCCGCCCGGTACGAGGAAGTCCGTCGCGCCCAGCGCGGAGTCGAGCAGCCCCGGGTGGAGGCCGAACTCGCCGGCCGCCGTGCCGTCGGGCAGCGCGACCTCGGCGAACACCTCACCGTCGCGCAACCACACCGCGCGCAGGTTCCGGAACGTCGGGCCGTAGCCGAAGCCCAGGCCGGCGAGGTCGTCGTAGAGCCCGGTGAGGTCCACGGCCGCGGCGCCCGCCGGCGGCCAGGCCGCCAGGTCGAACTCCGCGGCCGGCGTTCCGGTGGTCAACGTGCCCGCCGCGTGCTGCGACCAAGCACCTCGCTCGGCCGCCCGCGAGTGCACCGAGAACTCCCGGCGCCCGCTCGCGTCCGGAGCCCCGACGACCACGCGCAGGTCCACGCCGTCCTCGGGCAGCAGCAGCGGTGCCTGCTGGGTCAGCTCCTCCAGCACCGCCGCCCCGACCTGGTCCCCGGCGTGCGCGGCCAGCTCGACGTACGCGGTGCCGGGCAGCATCGTGCGGCCCATCACCACGTGGTCGGCCAGCCACGGCTGCGTCGCCGCGGACAGGCGGCCGGTGAGCACCGCGCCGCCGTCGGGAAGCTCCACGAACGCGCCCAGCAGCGGGTGCGCGGCGGACTTGGCGCCCAGGGAACCGACGTCGCCGGTGCCCTTGGTCGCGTCGAGCCAGTAGGACTTGTTCTGGAACGCATACGTCGGCAGGTCCACAGTGGACGCACCGCGCCCGGCGAACAGCGCCCGCCAGTCGAGCTTCGCGCCGCGCGAGAACAGCGTGCCGAGCGCGGTGAACAGCGTGGTCACCTCGTCGCGGCCGCGCCGCATCGCCGGCACCTGCACCACGCGGTCCGGCCGTTCGGCCGCCGCCGTGTCGCTCTCGCGGGCCATGCCGGTGAGCACCGCGTCCGGGCCCAGCTCCACGAACCGCGTGACGCCGGCGCCCAGCAACGTCGTGACCCCGTCGGCGAACCGCACGGCTTCCCGGACGTGCCCCACCCAGTAGGCGGGCGAGCACAGCTCGGCGGCCGTGGCGATCTGCCCGGTCACGTTGGACACCACCGGAATCGCCGGCGCGGAGTAGCTGAGGCCCTCGGCAACCGCGCCGAACTCCGCCAGCATCGGCTCCATCAGCGCCGAGTGGAACGCGTGCGACACCGCCAGCTGCTTCGTGCGCCGCCCTGCGTCGGAGAACGCGGTCATGGCCTCCTGCACCGAGGATTCCGGCCCGGAGATCACGACCGAGCGCGGACCGTTGACCGCGGCGACGTCGACGTCGGACGGCAGCGCGGCCCGCACCTCGTCCTCCGTGGCGGCGATCGCGGCCATGGCACCCCCGCTCGGCAGCGCCTGCATGAGCCGGCCGCGCGCGGCGACCAGCGTGCAGGCGTCGGCCAGCGACAGCACCCCGGCCACGTGGGCCGCGGCGAGCTCGCCGATCGAGTGCCCGGCCACGTAGTCGGGCACGGCGCCCCACGACTCGACCAGGCGGTAGAGCGCGACCTCGATCGCGAACAGCGCGCACTGCGTGTAGGCGGTCTGGTTGAGCAGCTTCCCCTCGTCGGAGCCCTTCTCGGCCCAGATGACCTGCTTGAGCGGCACCTCCGTCTCGAAGAGACCGCAGATCTCGTCGAACGCGCCGGCGAACACCGGGAAGGCCTCGTAGAGCCCGCGGCCCATGCCCGGCTGCTGCGCGCCCTGACCGGTGAACAGGAACGCGGTCAGGTCGGCCGCGCTGATCGTGCCGGTCACCGTGCCCGCGGGGGTCCCGCCGGCGGCGAGGCCGTCGAGTGCCTTGAGCGCGGCCTCGCGGCCGGCGGCCAGCACGACCGCGCGGTGGTCGAGCGCCGCGCGACCGGTGGCCAGCGAGTACCCGACGTCGGTCAGGTCCAGCTCCGGGTTCGCCCGCAGGTGCTCCGCCAGCCGGGCGGCCTGGTCGGCCAGTGCCTGGCCCACCGAACCGGCGAGCGGCAGCGGCACCACCGGCAGCGCCGGAGTACCGGCCCTGGGCGTCTCCACAGTGGACGGAGGCGCCTCCTCGATGATGATGTGCGCGTTGGTCCCGCTGATGCCGAAGGACGAGACACCGGCGCGGCGCGGTCGCCCGTTCGGCAGCCACGGCCGAGCCTCGGTCAGCAGCTCGATGTCCCCGGTCGTCCAGTCGACGACGGGCGAGGGCGCGTCGACGTGCAGTGTCCGCGGCAGCAGGTTGTGCCGCAGCGCCTGCACGACCTTCATCACGCCGGCCGCCCCACCCGAGGCCTGCGCGTGGCCGATGTTCGACTTCACCGAGCCCAGATACAGCGGCCGGCCCTCGGGCCGGTCCTGGCCGTAGGTGGCCAGCAGGGCCTGCGCCTCGATGGGGTCACCGAGCTTCGTGCCCGAACCGTGCGCCTCGACGGCGTCCACTTCGGACGGTCGAAGCCCACCGGCGGCGAGCGCCGCGTGGATCACGCGTTCCTGCGAAGGGCCGTTCGGGGCGGTGAGCCCGTTGGACGCGCCGTCCTGGTTCACCGCGCTCGAGCGGACGACGGCGAGCACCTCGTGGCCGTTGCGCTGCGCGTCGGACAGCCGCTCCAGCAGGAGCAGCCCCGCGCCTTCGGCCCAGCCGACGCCGTCGGACGCGGCCGAGAACGACTTCGAGCGGCCGTTGGGCGAAAGCACGCCCTGCCGGCTGGAGTCGACGAACAGGTCCGACTGCGACAGCACCGTCACGCCGCCGGCCAGCGCCAGCCCGCACTCGCCCGCCCGCAGCGCCTGCACCGCGAGGTGCAGCGTGACCAGCGAAGACGAGCACGCCGTGTCCACCGTCATGCACGGACCCTCGAGCCCCAGCAAGTAGGAGATCCGGCCGGAGACGACCGCGCCCGAGCTGCCGTTGGGGATGTAGGCGGCGACGTCGGCGGGCGCGCCGGGAGCGCGGCTGCCGTAGTCGTCGTACATGGCGCCGGTGAAGACGCCGGTCAGGCTGCCGCGCAACGCCGTCGGGTCGATGCCGGCCCGTTCGACGGCCTCCCACGCCGTCTCGAGCAGCAGGCGCTGCTGCGGGTCCATCGCCATGGCCTCCCGCGGGCCGATGCCGAAGAACGCCGGGTCGAACTCGGCGGCGTCGTGGAGGAAACCGCCCTGGTTGGCGTAGGTCTTGCCCCGCTTGCCGCGTTCGGGGTCGTAGATGCCCTCGGTGTCCCAGCCGCGGTTGGTCGGGAAGCCGCTGACCGCGTCGACCTCGTCGACGAGCAGCCGCCACAGGTCCTCGGGCGACCGCACGCCACCGGGGTACCGGCAGGCCATGCCGACGATCGCGATCGGCTCCTGCATCGAAGCGTGGGTGCGGGTGGTCGTGGCCGGGGTCTTCGCGACCGCGCCGAGCAGCTTGCCCTTCACGAAATCGGCGACGGCCTTGGCGGTCGGGTGATCGAAGATGAGCGTCGCCGGCAGCGACAGCCCGGTGGCCGTGCCGAGCAGGTTGCGCAGCTCCACTGCCGCCAGGGAGTCGAACCCGAGCTCCTTGAACGCGCGGGATCCGTCCACTTCGGACTTGTCCGCGTAGCCGAGGACGGTCGCCACCTGCGTGCGGACGAGGTCCAGCAGCACGCGGTCGCGCTCACTCTCGACGAGGGCGGCCAGTTCGTGCGCCAGGGCGTTGTCCGCGCTCGCGGTCTTGGCTTTGGCCACGCGGCGGGCCCTCGGCGGCACGAAGCCGCGCAGCAGAGCCGGCAGCTCGTCGGTGCGGGCCTTCAGCGCGGGCACGTCGATCCGCAGCGGCGCCACCACGGCGTCTTCCGTGGCGACCGCGGCGTCGAACAGCGCCAGCCCCTGCTCGGCGGTGACCGCGGGCAGGCCGAGGCGAGCCATGCGGGCGAGGTCGGCCTCGGAGAGGTCGCCGCCGAGACCGGTGTTCTCGGCCCACAGACCCCACGCCAGCGCGGTCGCGGGCAGGCCCGCCCCGCGCCGGTACAACGCGAGACCGTCGAGGAACGCGTTCGCCGCGGCGTAGTTCGCCTGGCCGGCAGGCAGCACCTGGCCTCCGGCGGAGGAGAACAGCACGAACGCGGACAGCTCGCGTGAAGCGGTCAGCTCGTGCAGGTGCCAGGCGGCGTCGACCTTGGGCTTGAGCACGGAGTGCAGCTGGTCCGCGGTCAGCGAGTCGAAGACCCCGCTGTCGGCCGTGCCCGCGGCGTGGACCACGGCGGACAGCCGCGGCAACGCGTCGAGCAGCTCCGCGACGGCCGCGCGGTCGGCGACGTCGCACGCCGCGACCGTGACCGTGGCGCCGAGGTCCGTGAGGTCGTCGGCCAGCTGCGCCGCCCCCGGGGCGTCGAGGCCACGGCGGCTGGTGAGCACCAGGTCACGCACGCCGTGCTCGGCCACGAGGTAGCGCGCCAGCAGGCTGCCGAGCCCGCCGGTACCGCCGGTGACCAGCACCGTTCCTTCGCCGAACGGCGAAACCCCGGTGGTCTCTGTGCGGGCGTAGCGCGGCACGAGCACCGAACCGGCGCGAACCGCGGACTCCGGCTCCCCCGACGCGACCGCGGCCGCGATGTCCTCGGGTGTGGTCGCGGTGTCGGCGTCCACGAGGAACACGCGCCCCGGGTGCTCGGCCTGCGCGGCGCGCGCCAGACCCCAGAGGGCGCCTTCGGTGACGTCCACTCCTGCGCCGCCGGCGGCGGTCGCGGAGTGCGTGACGACCGCGAGCTTGGTGCCCGCGAACCGCGATTCCGCGAGCCAGGCCTGGATTTCCGCCAGCAGCCAGGCCGCGTGCTCACGGGAGACCTCCGGCACGTCGCCTTCGCGTTCCGGCACCGACAGCGTCACCAGCTCCGGCACCGGCTCACCACGGTCGACGGCCCCGATCAGGTCCGCGAACCCGGCGTAGGTGGCGGCCACCCCGACCCGGCCGCGGCCGACGGCCACGACGGCGATGTCTGTCGCCGGCGCGGTAACGGGCTGCCAGGCGATCTTCAGCAGCGAACCGTCCACTGTGTCCGGTGCGATCGAGAGCCCCTTCTGCACCGGCCGCGACACGAGCGACTCGATCGTCGCGACCGGCCGGCCCTCGCTGTCGGCCACCTCGATGGCCGAGAGCTCGTCACCGTCCAGCCGGACGATGCGCACCCGCAGCACCGCGGCGCCGACCGCGTGCAGCGTCACGCCGTTCCACACGAACGGCAGCAGCGTCGCGCCGCTCGGGTCGCCGAGCAGGTCGGCGTGCATGGCGGTGTCGAGCAGCGCGGGGTGCAGGCCGTAGGCGCCGGCCGTGGACGCGGCCGGTTCCGGCAGCGCGACCTCGGCGAACACCTCGTTGCCCCGGCGCCACGCGGCTTTGAGGCCCTGGAACGCCAGGCCGTAGCCGTACCCGCGGTCGGCGAGCAGCTCGTAGGCGCCCTCGACCGGGATCACGCTCGCCCCCGGCGGCGGCCATTCGGTCAGCCCGGCGGGCTCGGGCCGCGTGACGGCCGAGAGCGTGCCGAGCGCGTGCTGCGTCCAGTCGCCCTCGGTGCCGGCCGGGCGGGAGAACACCGTGACCGGACGACGGTCGTCGGCGGCCGGGCCGACCACGACCTGCAGCGCGACCGCACCGTCCGGCGGCAGGACGAGCGGGGCTTGCAGCGTCAACTCCTCCACCACCGGCAGACCCACCTGGTCGCCGGCCGCGACGGCCAGCTCCAGCAGACCGGTGCCCGGCACGAGGATCGCGCCCTTCACCACGTGGTCGGCCAGCCACGGCACCGACGCGGCCGAGAGCCGGCCGGTGAGCACCGTGGTGTCCGAACCGGACAGCGGCACGACCGCACCCAGCATCGGGTGCGCCAGCGGCTGCTGGCCGACGGCCGTGACGTCGCCGGACGGCGTGGCGTCGAGCCAGTAACGCTTGTGCTGGAAGGCGTACGTCGGCAGGTCGAGCCGCACCGGGCCGTCGCCGAGCAGCCGGCCGAGCTTCGCCGCGCCCCGCGTGTGCAGGCGCCCGGCGGCGGCCAGTGCCGTGCGGACCTCGTCCTGGTCGCGCCGGCCGAACGGGACGAACACCGTGTTGCCGTCGCTGTCCTCGACGCTCTGCGGGCCGAGCACCGACAGCACGCTGTCGGGCCCGAGTTCGAGGAACGTCCGGACACCACTGGCGGCGAGCGTCTCGACCGCCGCGCCGAAGCGCACGGTCTCGCGGACGTGCGTGACCCAGTACTCCGGCGAGCACAGCTCCTCGTCCGTGGCGACGCGGCCGGTGACGGTGGAGACGATCGGGATCCGCGGCGCCGCATACGCGAGCCCGGCGGCGATCGTGCGGAACTCGTCGAGCATCGGGTCCATCAGCGGCGAGTGGAACGCGTGACTCACGCGCAACCGGCGCGTCTGGATGTCGCCGGCCAGGCGCTCGATCTCCGCGACCACGCCGGCGTCACCGGAGACCACCACCGCGGCGGGCCCGTTGACGGCGGCGATGCTCACGTCGTCGTGCCCGGCCAGCAGCGCGCGCACGGTCGCCTCCGGCGCGGCGAACGCGACCATCGCACCCGGCCGCTCCGCCAGCGCCCCCATCAGGCGGCCGCGGGCGGCGACCAGCTTGGCGGCGTCGTCGAGCGAGAGCACCCCGGCGACGTGCGCGGCCGCCAGCTCGCCGATGGAGTGGCCGGCGAGTGCATCGGGCACGATCCCCCACGACTCGGCGAGCCGGAAGAGCGCGACCTCGACGGCGAAGAGGCCGGGCTGCGTGTACTGCGTCTGGTCCAGCAGCCCGCGGTCGGCGAGCCCGGTGGTACCGAAGACGACGTCGCGCAGCGGCACGTCGGTGTGCCGATCGATGGCCACGCAGACGGCGTCGAAGGCCTCGGCGAACACCGGGTAGGCCTCGGACAGCTCGCGGCCCATGCCGACACGCTGCGCCCCCTGGCCGGAGAACAGGAAGGCGAGCTTCCCGTCCGTGACCTGGTCGGACGCGGCCTCACCGGCGGCCAGGGCGCCGAGGCCGTCGGCCAGCTCGGCCACGGTCCCGGCGACGACCACCGCGCGGTGCTCCAGCGACGCCCGCGTCGCGGCCACCGAACGCGCGATCTCCGCGACGCCGACGTTCTCGTGCTCGGCCAGCCAGGTCCGCAGCCGGGCCGCCTGCCCGCGCACCGCGGCGGCGGACCGGCCGGACAGCGCGACCGGCACGACGACCTGCGTCTCCTCCGGCTGCTCGTGCTCGATCTCGGGCGCCTGCTCCAGGATCACGTGGGCGTTGGTGCCGCTGATGCCGAACGAGGACACGGCCGCGCGCCGCGGGTGGCCGTGGGCCGCCCACTCCTGCTGCTGCGTGAGCAGCCGCACCGAACCCGCGGCCCAGTCGACCACTGTGGACGGACGGTCGACGTGCAGTGTGCGCGGCAGCTGCTCGTGCTGCATCGCCAGGACCATCTTGATGATGCCCGCGACACCGGCGGCGGCCTGCGTGTGGCCGATGTTGGACTTGATCGAACCCAGCCACAGCGGCTCTTCGCGCTCCTGGCCGTAGGTGGCCAGCAGCGCCTGCGCCTCGATCGGGTCACCCAGCGTGGTGCCGGTGCCGTGGCCCTCGACGGCGTCGACTTCGGACGGCGTGAGGCCGGCGTCGGCCAGCGCGCGGGTGATCACCCGCTGCTGCGAGGGGCCGTTGGGGGCGGTGAGCCCGTTGGACGCGCCGTCGTGGTTCACCGCGGAGCCGCGCAGCAGCGCGAGGACGGGGTGCCCGTTGCGGCGGGCGTCGGACAGGCGCTCGACGAGCAGCATGCCCGCGCCCTCGCCCCAGCCGGTGCCGTCGGCCGCGTCGGCGAACGAGCGGCAGCGGCCGTCGGCGGAAAGGCCACGCTGGCGGGAGAAGTCGACGAAGGTGTCCGGAGTGGACATCACCGTGACCCCGCCGGCGAGGGCGAGCGTGCATTCGCCGCGGCGCAGCGCCTGCGCCGCCCAGTGCAGGGCGACCAGCGACGACGAGCAGGCCGTGTCGACCGTGACTGTCGGGCCCTCCAGGCCCAGCGCGTAGGACACGCGGCCGGAGACGACGCTGGCGAGACTGCCGTTGCCGAGGTAGCCGGCGATGTCGTCGGACACCGTGCCGAGCCGGGTGCCCCAGTCGTGGTACATCACGCCGGCGAAGACGCCGGTCGCGCTGCCGCGCAAGGAAACCGGGTCGATGCCCGCGCGCTCGAACGCCTCCCACGACACTTCGAGCAACAGCCGCTGCTGCGGGTCCATGGCGGCGGCCTCACGCGGGCTGATCTCGAAGAAGTCGGCGTCGAACTCGGCGGCCTCGTGCAGGAAGGCGCCGTGCTTGACGTAGGAGTGGCCGGGCTTGCCGGGCTCCGGGTCGTACAGCGCGTCGACGTTCCAGCCGCGGTCGGCCGGGAACGGGGTCAGCGCCTCCTCGCCGTCGGCGACCAGCCGCCACAGGTCCTCCGGCGTGGTCACGCCACCCGGGTAGCGGCAGGCGATGCCGACGATCGCGATCGGCTCTTCCGGGTCCACGGTCGTGACCGGCGCGACCGGCTGCGCCGGCGCGAGCCCGGCCAGCCGGCCCACGAGGTACTCGGCCAGCGCGCGCGGCGTCGGGTAGTCGAAGACGAGCGTGGCGGGCAGCCGCATGCCGGTGACGGAATCGAGGATGTTGCGCAGCTCCACCGCGGCCAGTGAGTCGAACCCGATCTCGCCGAACGGGCGCGCCGGGTTGATCGCGTCGGCGCTGTCGTGGCCGAGCACGGCCGCGACGTGCGTGCGCACCAGGTCGAGCACGGCGCGGTCGCGGTCGGCCTCACCGAGGTGGGCGAAGCGGCCGGCGAACTGCTGCTCCGGCGTGAGCTCACCGGACCCGACCGCGGCGGCCGCCCGGCGACGGCCGGCAGGTGCGAGGCCCCGCAGCACCGCCGGGACGTCCTCGCCCCGGGCCCGCAGCGCGGAGCGGTCGACGCGCGTCGGCACCACGGCCGGTGCGCCCGAGGCCAGTGCCGCGTCGAGCGCGGCCAGGCTTTCGGCCACGGTCAACGGCGCGAGGCCGAGCCGCGCGATGCGGCTGCGGTCCACTTCGGACAGTGTGGCGCCCATGCCGAGGTCGCCGTCCCACAGACCCCAGGCCAGCGACGTGGCCATCTTGCCTTCGGTGCAGCGGTGCTCGGCCAGCGCGTCGAGGAAGGTGTTGCCGGCCGCGTAGTTCGCCTGGCCCGCGCCGTCGGCGAGGCCCGCCGAGGACGAGAACAGGACGAACGCCGAAACGTCACCGACGAGTTCGTGCAGGTGCCAGGCCGCGTCGACCTTCGGGGCCAGCACGGCGTCGAGCCGCTCTTCGGTCAGCGAGCCGATCATCGCGTTGTCCAGCACGCCGGCGGTGTGGACGACGGCGGACAGCGGCTGCTCAGCCTTCTTCAGCGCCACGGACAGCGAGCGCTTCTTGCTCACGTCGGCCGCGGCCACCGTCACGCGCGCGCCCAGCTCCCGCAGGTCCGCGACCAGCTCGGCCGCGCCCGGAGCGTCGGCACCGCGGCGGCTGACCAGCAGGAGGCTGCGCACGCCGTGGTTCGTGACGAGGTGGCGCGCGACCTGCGCGCCCAGGCCACCCGTGCCGCCGGTGATGAGGACGGTGCCTTCGGCCGACCACGTCGGCCGCTCGGCGTCGGCGGTGAGCCGCACCAGGCGGGCCGCGTGCACGGCGCCGCCCTCGATCCGCAGCTCCGGCTCCCCCGAGCCCAGCGCCGTGGCCAGTGCCCCGGGCGTGACCGCGCCCTCGACCAGCACCACCCGGCCCGGGTGCTCGGCCTGAGCCGACCGCACCAGGCCCCGCACCGCGGAGTCGGCCAGCTCGCCGCGCGTCAGCACGACCAGCCGCGAAGATTCGTAACGCTCGTTGTCCAGCCACTGCCGCAGCACAGCCAGCACGCGGTGCGCGGCCTGCTTGGCGGCGGTGGCGGCGTTCTTGCCGCGCACGGAAACCGGCAGCAGCACGGCCCGCGGAACGTCCACGAGCGACACCAGCGCGTCGGCCACAGGCACGTCGAGGCCGGCGACCGAGCCGAGCGCGGCGAGCGTGGGCAGCTCGGCGCCGGACGTGACCGGCGTCCACTCCACGCTGTAGAGCAGGTCCCGCGCCTGCGTGCCGAGGTCGGCACCGCGGACGGCCCGCGAGCGGAACGACTCGACCGACAGCACCGGCGCGCCGGCCGGGTCGGTGATCTCCAGCGTGACGCCACCGGTGGCGGGCGACGTGATGCGCACCCGTCCCTCGGTCGCGCCGGAGGCGTGCAGCCGCACGCCGCTCCACGCGAACGGCAGCCGGATCTCCTCGGCCTCCCGGGCCTCACCCGGGGCGAAGTCGGTGGCGTGCAGCACGGCGTCGAGGAGCGCCGGGTGGATCCCGAACGCGGCTTCCTGCGCGGCGGGCAGCGCGACCTCGGCGTAGACGACGTCGTCGCGCCGCCATGCCGTGCGCAGGCCCTGGAACAACGGGCCATAGCCGTAACCCTGCTCGGCCAGCTCGCCGTACAGCTCGGCGGTGGCGACGACCTCGGCGCCGGCGGGCGGCCACTCGGTCAGGCTCGCCGGCTCGACGACCGGACCGGTCGCGAGGACACCCACGGCGTGGCGGGTCCAGGCGGCGTCGGCGTCGTGGTCCGGACGCGAGTGGAACTCGATCGTGCGGCGCCCGTCTTCCTCCGCGCCGACCACGGCCTGCAGCGCGACCCCGCCGGACTCCGGCAGCGCGAGCGGCGCCTGCAGCGTCAGCTCATCGAGCACGCCGCAGCCGGCCTGCTCGCCGGCGTGCAGCGCCATCTCGACGAACGCCGTGCCCGGCAGCACCGCGGTGCCCGCGATGGTGTGGTCGGCCAGCCATGGATGCGTCCTCAGGCCGACGCGGCCGGTGAACACGAGCCCGTCGCCCGCGAGGCCGATCTCCGCGGCCAGCAGCGGGTGGCTCGACGCGAGCTGGCCGAGGTCGGCCGCGGCACCGTGCGAAACCGGGGCGGTGAGCCAGAAGTGCTTGCGCTGGAAGGCATACGTCGGCAGGTCCACGCGGCGGGCCGGGCCGAAGAACGCGCTCCAGTCGACCGCCACCCCGCGCGTGTGCAGCTTGCCGAGCGCGCCGGCGAGGGTGGTGACCTCGGCGTGGTCGCGGCGCTGCGCGGCGGTGAAGGTGATGGTGTCGGCGTAGGGACCGGTGGCGGCCAGCGCCGACAGGACGGCGTCGGGGCCGACTTCGATCGCGGTCGTCACGCCGGCCTCGGCCAGCGTCGCCACGCCGTCGGCGAACCGCACCGCGCGACGCACGTGCCACAGCCAGTAGCCCGGCGAGCACAGCTCCTCCGGCTTGGCGAGGCGGCCGGTCACGTTGGACACCACCGGGATCGACGGCGGCGCGTAGTCCACGACCTCGAGAATCTCGCGGAACTCCGCCAGCATCGGCTCCATCAGCGGCGAGTGGAACGCGTGCGACACGCGCAGCTCGCTCGTCTTGCGGCCCTGCAGCCGGAACACGGTGGCGACGTCCTCGACGGCGTCGCGCCCACCGGAGACCACGACGGACGACGGGCCGTTGACGGCCGCGATGCCCACGCGGTCGTTGAGCAGCGGCTGCACCTCGTCCTCGGTCGCGGCGAGCGCGACCATCGCCCCTCCCTCCGGCAGCGCCTGCATCAGGCGGCCCCGCGCGGCGACGACCAGGCACGCGTCGGCCAGCGACCAGACCCCGGCGAGGTGCGCGGCGGCGAGCTCGCCGATCGAGTGGCCCAGCAGGACGTCGGGCCGGACGCCCCACGACTCCAGCAGCCGGGCGAGCGCGACCTCCACGGCGAACAGGGCGCACTGCGCGTACTGCGTGTGATTGAGCTCGTCGGCGTCGTCGCCGAAAAGCACGTCGCGCAGCGGCTGGTCCATCTGCACGTCGAGGTTGTCGATGACCTCGTCGAAGACCTCGGCGAACACCGGGTAGGCGAGGTAGAGCTCCCGGCCCATGGCGAGGCGCTGCGAACCCTGGCCGGTGAACAGCATCGCGAGCTTGCCCGGCGTGCGCTCGCCCGTGACCACGGCGGCGTCCGGCTCCCCCGCGGCCAGCGCGGTGAGCCCGCGAACGGCGTCAGCGGTGTCCTCGGCGACAACCACGGCGCGGAGGTCGTGCGCGGCCCGGGTGGCGGCGAGGGAGAAGCCGAGGTCGGCGAGGTTCCCGGCATCCACGGTGGACACCAGCTTGGCGGCCTGGGCCCGCAGGGCGTCCTCGTCCCGAGCGGACACCACCAGCGGCACCACCGGCAGCTGCTGGGCCGGCGTCTCCTCGGTGTCGACGGCTGGGGCCTGCTCGATGATGACGTGCGCGTTGGTGCCACTGACCCCGAACGACGACACGCCCGCGCGCCGCGGACGCTCGACCAGCGGCCACTCGCGCGTTTCGGTCAGCAGCTCGACGGCGCCGGCGGTCCAGTCGACGTGCGGGGTCGGCGCATCGACGTGCAGTGTCTTCGGCAGCACGCCGCGGCGCATGGCCTCGACCATCTTGATCACGCCGGCGACGCCCGCGGCGGCCTGCGTGTGTCCGATGTTGGACTTGATCGAGCCCAGCAGCAGCGGCGTCTCGCGCTCCCGCCCGTAGGTGGCCAGCAGCGCCTGCGCCTCGATCGGGTCCCCGAGCCGCGTGCCGGTGCCGTGGGCCTCGACCGCGTCCACTTCGGACGGATCAAGGCCGGCGTCGGCCAGCGCGCGCGTGATCACCCGCTGCTGCGAGGGGCCGTTGGGCGCGGTGAGCCCGTTGGACGCGCCGTCGGAGTTGATGGCCGAACCGCGGACCACGGCGAGCACGGTGTGCCCGTTGGCCACGGCGTCGGAGAGCCGCTCCAGCACGAGGACACCGACGCCCTCGGCGAACCCGGTGCCGTCGGCCGCCGCGGCGAACGCCTTGCACCGCCCGTCCTCGGCCAGGCCACGCTGGCGGCTGAAGGCGGTGAACGTGCCGGGCGCACCCATCACGGCGACCCCGCCGGCGAGCGCGAGGTGCGTCTCCCCGCGCCGCAGCGCCTGCACCGCGAGGTGCAGCGCCACCAGTGAACCCGAGCACGCGGTGTCGACCGTCAGCGTCGGGCCTTCGAGACCGAGCGAGTAGGCGACGCGCCCGGAGACGACGCTCGGCGCGTTGCCCGTGAGGAGGTAGCCGTCGAGGCCGTCGGGAGCTTCGTGCAGGCGCGGCCCGTACTCCTGGGCCTCCGCACCGATGAACACGCCAGCGGGCGTGCCGCGCAGCGTGGTCGGGTCGATCTTCGCCCGCTCCAGCGCTTCCCACGCCGTCTCCAGCACCAGCCGCTGCTGCGGGTCCATCGCCGACGCCTCGCGCGGCGCGATGCCGAAGAAGCCGGCGTCGAACTCGCCGGCGTCGGGCAGGAAGCCGCCGGAGGCGACGTAGCTGCTCCCGGGCCGGTCGGGGTCCGGGTCGTAGAGCTTGCCGAGGTCCCAGCCGCGGTCGGTCGGGAAGCCGCTGATCGTGTGCACCTCGTCCGCGACCAGCTGCCACAGCTGCTCGGGCGAAGCCGCGCCACCCGGGTAGCGGCAGCCGATGCCGACGATGGCCACCGGCTCGTCGTGGTTGTCACCGCGCACGATCAGTCCACTGTCGACGGCCTCCTCCCCGAACACCTGCGCCTGCAGGAACCGCGCGACGGCGGCCGGGGTCGGGTGGTCGAACGCGAGCGTCACCGGCAGGTCGAGCCCGGTGGCGTCGGTGAGCTGCGCGTGCAGCTCCACCGCCGCCAGCGAGTCGAACCCGTGGTCGGAGAACGCCTTCTCCGGGTCGAGGACGGCCGGCACCTCCGGCAGCACGGCCCGGAGCGCGGCCCGCGTGGCACTGTGCACCACGTCCGCGACGAACGCCGCCCGATCGCCCGGCGGCAAGTGCGTCAGCCGCTGGCCGAAACCGGATTCCGGATTCCTGTCTAACTCACGCATAACGCACTCCACCGCTGTAGCAAGGCAGCATTCCTGGTCGTCGGAGGGATCGTAAGTCGGCTCGGCACCGGCCCGGATCCCCAGAAAAAGCCGCTAGGGGCAGGGAAATCACCACGCGATGCGCAGGAGCGAAGGCCCCCGCACGATCACGCCGTATTCCCACTTCACGCCTTCGCGACCGTCCGCGAGCCGCATTTCCGGGAAGCGCGCGAGAATCGCCTTAAGCGCTTCCTGGAGTTCCAGGCGCGCGAGCTGCGCGCCGATGCAGTGGTGCGGGCCGTGCCCGAACGCCACGTGCGGATTGGGGCTGCGGGTGAGGTCGACGGTGTCCGGATTCGCGAACACCTCCGGGTCGCGGTTGGCCGCGTGCAGCGCCGGCAGCACCGGGTCGCCCGCGCGCACCACGACATCGCCGAAGCGCACGTCTTCGGTGGCGTAGCGGGCGAACATCGCGGCGGTGTTGATCGGCACGTACCGCAGCAGTTCCTCGACGGCGGTCGGCATCAGCTCCGGGTCCGCACGCAGCTGCGCGAGCAGCTCCGGCTGGGTCAGCAGGGTGAACAGGAAGCTCGGCAGCGCCGTGGACACCGTCTCCACACCGCCGGTGAGCAGGCCCGCGCCGGCGATGGAGATCAGCTCGTTCTCGGTGAGCTTGGCGCCGGCGTCGCGCGCGTAGACCAGCGCGCCGAGCAGGTCGTCGGTCGGCTCCTCGCGCCGCTGCGCCACCAGCCCGGCGACGTAGTTGTCGAGCTGGTCGCCGTAGACGTCGAGCACGTCACCCTTGGCCGTGGCGTCGCTGACCAGCGCTTGGGTCCACTCGCGGAAGATCTTGTGGTCCTCCTGCGGCACGCCCAGCAGGTCGCAGATCACCGTGACGGGCAGCGGACGCGCCAGCTCCTCGACGACGTCGGCGGAGTCGCCGCGCGCGACCATCCCGTCGAGCAGGTCGTTCACCAGCGTCCGCACGCCTTCGCGCATCTGTTCCAGCCGGCGGGCGGTGAACGCCTTCGACACCAGGCGGCGCAGCCGCGAGTGGTCGGGCGGGTCCATGCCCATGATGCCGTCGCCCATCTGCTGGCGGCGCATCCGCGGCTGGTCGAGGCCCTGCGCCAGCTCGCGGCTGAAGCGCTGGTCGGTCATCACGAGCTTCACGTCGGCGTACTTGGTGGCAAGCCACGCCGGTTCGCCGAAGGGCATCTGCACCCGGCTCATCGGCTCTTCGCGCTGCAACGTGTGGTACAGCTCGGAAACGGAGATCTCCTGCATGTCGAACGGGTAGGCCCGGACGGTCCGGCGCGTACTCATCGCGAATCCCCTCCAATCGCGGTCATCGGCTGTGCCAATGCCTGGGCGTCGTGGGTGTGCTGGACGTACGAGAGCGCCGACATCAACGTCGACGAGGTGATCGCACCGCCGGGACCGCGTTCGACCACGCGGCGCAGCGGCAGGGAACCCAGGTCGGACCAGCAGAGCCGGCCGGCCGGGTCGAGGTAGCTGCGGGCCTGCCCGGCGTTGTCCGGGTGCAGGCAGAACGGCACGTCGAGCAGGCCGCGCTTGAACGCGACCACGATCGCGCGCCCGAGGTCCTCGTGGCTGTTGAGCACGGCGTCGACCAGCGCGTAGGCCTCGCGGTAGACCTGGTTGTCGGCGTCCACGGTGATCTTCTCCGTGGTCCGCACGGCACCCGCGTGTTCGAGCGCCTGGATGTTCTCCGCGACGGTCGGGATCCGGTGCGCCTCGGCGACGGTCTTCACGATCAGCCGCTCCGAGCCGGTGCTCAGCGCCAGCTCGGCCGCCGTGCCGAGCAGGCTCAGCGAGCCTTCCGGCGTGCGCGGGAACAGGCCCATGTACGCATAGATCACCACGTGCCACGACGCGCCGGGCAGCAGCTCGGCGCAAAGCCGGCGCAGCGCCGCGACGGCTTCCTGGTCCTGGAGCAGGTTGGTCTGCTGGGCGTAGCTCACCGAGATGCTGCGCAGCCCCTTGCGGTAGAAGAACAACGCCTCCAACGCGCTGAGTGCCACGAGCTCGCTAGGCGGGCAGAGCTGGCCCATCATGCAGCCGCCGAACGTCTCCAGGTGCGCACGTCCGCCCGGCAGGTCGGCGTCGGCCAGCAGTTCGCAGCAGGACGACCAGTTGCGCACGGACTCGTCGAGCGGCGTGCGACTGTAGGGCAGGCAGTACGACACCGGTCCGCCCTCGGTGGCGTGCAGACCGGCGGCGAGCATCGCGCGGAAGATGTCCGCGGGCCGCGCCGAACCGTGGCGCACCTGCACCGGAAAGTCCGGGCCTTCGAGGCCGTCGAGCATCGCGCGGGTGACTTCGGCCGGGTGGTTGACGATGGGGTAACCGTTGAGCGCGATGCCGTGGGCCAGCGCGTGCGCGACGGAATCGGTGTCGCACACACGGGTGTAGCTGTCGAGCGTGACGGTACCGACGGTGGTGGCGGCCGCGTTCCTGGTCGCCGCCAGCCCGGCGCGCATCGCGGCCGGGTCGGCGAACCCCATGCGGGGCTGCACGACCAGCTGTCCGGCCGCGTGCCGGCTCGCCACGAACTCTTCGAAGCTCACACCCCCTCCACCCGCACGGGGAGCTGAGCGGCACCGGCGGTCAACGTCGCGGCGAACCGGCGGAAGGACGCATTGTTCTGCTGGTCGTCGAACACCGCGTCGAAGCCGGCGAGCAGCAGCCGCGCCGTCTCCTCTTCGGTGAGCGGGCCGTCGACGCCGAGCTTGCCGCCGATCACCACGGGCAGCGCGCGCAGCTCGGGAAAGGACCGCAGGCGCTGGATCACGCGCAGGCCGTCCTGGTAGCCGTGCCCGTTGACGCTGCTGAGCACGAGCATCGTCGGGAGCCGGCTGAGGCATTCGGACTCCAGCAGCTCGTCGGGCACGCACGCGCCGAGGTTCACCACGTCGAAGCCGAGCTCACCGACCAGCAGCTCCAGGTACACGAGGTTCCACGTGTGCGAGTCGGACGCCATGCTGCTCACGATCACCGTGCGCGGCGGTTCCGTGCCGACGCCGCCGCGGTAGGCGTTCATCTCCTCGCTCACGGCGAAACCTCGTAGGCACGCTGGTAGTCCAGCCGCGACACGGACACGACCTCGTCGCCGCGCACCACGACCTCCGTCGGCGCGGGCCGGCCGAGAAAGCTGATCAGGCTGGCGGTCACGCCGTACGCGCCGACGTTCGGCACGGTCACCACGTCGCCGGGCGCGAGCTCGGGCAGCCGCGCGGCCTTCGCGAGCGAGTCACCGGGAGTACACAGTGGACCGACGAGGCTGCCGGTCTCGCCGTTCGGATCGGTGTCCTCGATGCCGACGGCCGCGGGCAGCAGCCTGCCGATGCCGGACAGCCCGCCGACGACGTTGATGCCCGCGTCGAGGATCACGAACCTGCTGCCGCGGCTCTCCTTGACGTTCACGACCCCGGCGAGCAGCAAGCCGCAGCTGCCGGACAGGTACCGGCCCGACTCGCAGGCCAGCTCGACCTCGCCCGTCCGCCATTGCGGCAGGTACAGGTCCAGCAGCTGGGCCAGCCCCGCCCGCAGCTTCGGGTAGTCGGTGCGCGGGCCCGGCACCGCGTACGGCGAGGAGAAGCCACCGCCGATGTCGAGCAGCTCCAGTGGCAGACCGGCTTCCTGGTGCAGCTGCGCGGCCGACTGCAGCACGAATTCGTACTCGCCGAGCAGGCTGTCCTCGTCCTTCGCGTTGCTCATGGTGAAGAAGTGCGCGCCGGCCACGCGCGTGCCGGGCACGGCCTTGAACGCGGGCATCAGCGACGGCAGCGTCTCGGCGTCGATGCCGAACTGCGACGGCCGGCCCATCATGCGGATGCCGGTCGACGCGCTGCCCTGCGTGGTGTTCACGCGCAGCAGGCACGAAGCGACCACGCCGTGCTTCTCGGCCGCCACGCCGACGTGCTGCAGATCGGTGAGCGACTCCACGGAGAACAGCCGCACGCCGGTCGCGATCGCCTGCGCCAGCTCGGCGTCGGTCTTGCCCGGGCCGGTGTAGAGGATCTCACTCGGGGCGAAGCCGGCCTGCAGTGCGTTGGCCAGCTCACCGGTGGAGCTGATCTCCGCGCGGCAGCCACCGTGGCGCAGCTCGCGGGCGATCTCGGGGTGCGGGTTGGCTTTCAGCGCGTAGAAGACCTCGAAACCCTCGGGCAGCAGGCCGAAGAGCTGGTCGCGCGACTGGGCGACCACGTCGAGGTCGTAGACGTAGGTGGGGGTGCCGAAGCGTTCGGCCAGTGACTCGGTCATTTGCGCGCGCCTTCCACGAGCAGGGCCAGTTCCTTCGTGGCGTTCTTGCCGTGCGCCGTGAGCGGGAACTCGTCGACGACGTGGCACAGCGACGGGACCTTCTGCGGTTCGAGCCGCTTCGCCAGCTCACGCAGCACGGTGGTGGGCCGCAGGTCGCTCTCGACGCAGATCGCGAGGTCCCGCGTGTCGCTCGGCGGGATCGCGCCGGCCGCGCGCACGCCCGGGATGTCCATGGCGGCGGCCTCGATCTCCAAAGTGGACATCCGGATGCCCTTGCGCTTGAACATGTCGTCGCGGCGGCCTTCGAAGTAGAGGTAACCGTCGGCGTCGAGGCGGCCGTAGTCGCCGGTGTGCAGGCGCAGCTCGCCCGTGGTCTCGTCGCGGCGGAACGCACGGGCGGACAGCTCCGGCGCGCGCCAGTAACCCGGCATCACGTGCGGGCCGGCGGCCACGATCTCGCCGATGTCGCCGGCCGGCAGCTCGGTGCCGTCGGCGGCGAGGATGTGCACGGACGTGCCCGGGAGCGGCAGCCCGGACGCGCCGGGGCGCTGGTCGTCCTCGTCGGGCGGCATGATCGTGATGCGCTTGCACTCGGTCTGGCCGAACTGGCGCACGACGCGGGCACCGGGGAACGCGGCGCGCAGCTGCGAGATCGTGCTCTCCGGGAGAGCGGCGCCGGTGTTGGTGAACAGGCGCACGGGCGCGGCCGGTTCGGTCTCGCGCCCGGCGAGGGTGGCGATCATCGTGGCGAGCGAGGGCACGATGGGCACGATCGTCGCGCCGACCTCACGCATCCGCTGCAGCAGCCGCAGGTCGGACTCCGCATCGGCGAGGACGATCTCGCTGCGGCCCAGCGTCGAGAGCAGGACCTTGTAGAGGCCGTAGTCCCAGGACATCGGGAAGCGGCAGAACACGACGTCGTCGCCGCGGTAGCCGAGCACGGCCTGGATCGCGCCGGCGGCGAAGGTGACCTGGCGGTGCGGGCCGATCACGCCCTTGGGCGCGGCGGTGCTGCCGGAGGTGTAGATGAGCACGGCGACGTCGTCGGGATCGACGTCCGTCACCTCGGCGCGTGCGCCGTAGGCGGCTTCGACCTCGGTCCACAGTGGAGCGAACTCTTCGGCCGTGACCACGAGCACCGGCTCGGCGTTGCCCACCACCGAGTCGAAGTGGAACGCCTTCATCGCCGGGTTCACCGGCACGAACACCGCGCCGCGGCGGGTGGTGCCGAAGAACAACGCGACCAGCTCACGCGTGGTGGGCAGCTGCACGACCACCCGGTCACCGCGCCTCACTCCGCGCCGGGCGAGCACCACCTCCACCGCGTGGCTCCACGCGGCCAGCTCGGCGTAGGTCCACGCGCCGGCCCGGTCGCGCACGGCCGTCGACCCGGGTGCGTCGGCCACCGCCTCGTCGAGCAGGGAATGGACGAGCGAAGTACCGTTCACGACTGCTCCCACCAGAACTCGAGAACCGGGGCCTCGATCCGCCCCTCGACTCCGGGAAAACTAGCCGCGGCGGCGCGCGTGGCCACACCCCTAACCGCCCCTAAGCACGCGCGCGAAAACGGCCTGCCGTGCCCGGAAACCCAGGCGCAGCAGGCCGTTTCAGACGGGCTTCAGCTCAGCGCATCGAACCCCGCGACCGGCACGACTCCGTCGAGGCCACGGGCGAGCTGCTCGTCGAGGGTCACGAACGCGTCGCCGTGCAACCGCGTCAACGCCACGTACTCGGCGACGTACGTGTCCGCCCAGCCGAGTTCCTCGGCGACTTGCCACGCCGTCGCCTGCAGCACCCGGTCGCCGAGCAGCCGGATCTTCAACGCCCGCACGCGGTCGAGCCGCACGGCCGCGTCCTTCTTCGTCAGCTCACCGCGGCGCACCTGCGCGTAGAGCGCGGACAACGCGTGCGAACGGATGAGCGTGGGCGCCAGCAACCGGTGCCCCACCACGCCCTGCTCCTCGGCCAGCCGCAGCGCGACCTCCGGCCCGATCACGTACTTCGCCACGCGGGTCAGGCTACCGGTGTGAGCAGCACTTCGGCCTCCACTGCCAGGGCTTTCCGGTCGATCTTCCGGTTGGAGTTCAGCGGGAACTCGTCCACATGGCGGTAGTGGCGCGGGATCACGCCCTCCGGCAGGACCTTGCGCAACGCGCGCACCAGCTCGATCACCGGACGCTCGCCGCCGGTAAAGAAGACGAACAGTTCCGTGCCGGCGTCGCCGGAGACGCCGAGGGCCACGGCGTCGCGGACGCCGGTCGCGCGCAACGCGTGTTCGACCTCCGTCAGCTCGATCCGCCAGCCGAGCACCTGCACCTGGGAGTCGAGGCGGCCGAGGTAGGCCAGGTCGTCGCCGGCCAGGCGCCGGACGCGGTCGCCCGTGCGGTAGAAGCGGCGGCCCCCGCGGTCGAGGAACCGCCCGCGCTCGTCGGCCGGGTCGAGGTAACCCGGCGTCAGCTGCGGGCCCGCGATGGCCAGCTCACCCTCCTCGGCCTCCTCCACGTCGCCCTCGCCGAGGAGCAGATGGTCGTGACCCTCGTGGACGGCGCCGATCGGCACCACCCCGTTGACCGCGACGCGCGGCGTCTCCACGTCGTCCCAGCGGTAGCCGGCGACGGTGATGGTGAGCTCGGTGGGACCGTAGAGGTTCTCGGCGAGCGAGTTCACCGCCGCGGCGCGCCAGTCCGCGGTGTCGCGCACGGTGAGCGCCTCGCCCGCGAAGAAGCTCCACCGCAGGCCCGGCAGCGCGCCCGGCGTGAGCCCACCGGTGCGGCGCACCAGGTCGATCGCGCTCGGCGTCGAGAACCACACCGTGAGACCGCTCTCCGCGGCGAACGCCGGCAGGTCGCGGTAGGCCCGGCCGGGCAGCACCACGGCGGGCGCCCCCGCGCCCCACGCGCAGAACAGGTCGAACATCGCGCAGTCGAAGTTCAGGTCGAAGGTCTGCGAGAACACGTCGTCGGGCGTGAAGTCGTAACGCGCGTCGAGCAGGCCGAAGTAGTGCTCCGTCGATCCGTGGCCGATCCGCACGCCCTTGGGCCGGCCGGTCGACCCGGACGTGAACAGGATGTACGCGGAGTCCTCCGGCCGCACCTCCCGCGGCGCGGCCAACGACCGTGCCCGCGTCTCCAGCGTGAGCACGGGCACCGGCCGCGCACCGAGCACGTCCGCCGCCGGCGCCTGACCGCGGTCGTCGACGACCAGCGCGTCGACCCCCGCCGCCTCGACCATCTGCGCCGTGCGGGCCGCCGGGAAGTCCGGCCGCAGCGGCACCACGGTGGCGCCCGCGTACAACCCGGCCAGGATCCCCGCGTACGCGCTGATTCCCTTGCCTGCCAGCACCCCTACGGTGCGCGCGCCCGCGTCGGCCAGCGCGCCGGCCCAGAGCAGCGCCTGCTCGTGGAGCCGGCCGTAGCTCAGCTCCTGGTCGCCGACCCGGACGGCGGTGCCGTTCTCGGAAAGCGCCAGGCCGCGCAGGAAGCGCGAGTGCAGCCCGCCGGTGAAGCTCGTGTCCATCGTCGTCCTCCGCGTTGAATAGGGGTCCCGATGCGTCGATCCGGAGCGGCGACGCGAGGTAGAGTCCAAAACCGAACCGGGCGGTCGGTTTTCCTGCCTGGTAGATACCGATCTAGCCATCCGGAGTAGTCATGTGGGACAGCTCTTTCGACGAGACCCTTCGCACGTTCCTCCCGTTCCTGCCCGCCGAGGAGGCGCTCACCGCCGAGACCCCGCTGCGGGAGTACGGCCTCGACTCGCTCGCGACCGTGGAACTGCTCGCCGTGCTGGAGCAGAACTACAACGTGCGCTTCGAGGACGACGCCCTCAACCTCGAGACCTTCGAGAACCCGGGGCGGCTCTGGGCCACGCTGGCCGAGCTGCAGCCGGCTAGCTGACCCGCGAAGGTCCTGCGCCCCGCCTCCGGGGCTGCAGGGCCAGGCGCGGGTTGACCGTCACCACCTCGAAGCGGCTGGTGGTCGCGCGGACGCGGCCGAACAGCGTGTCCGGACCGGCCACCCAGAGTTTGCGCACACCCAGCTGTTCCAGGGAGGAGACGACGTGCGGCCACCTCAGCGGCTTGACGATGCTGTCCAGCAGCATCGTGCGCACCTGCTCCCCGGACCGCAGGATCGACCCGTCCTGGTCGGCGACGATCGGGAGCAGCGGATCGTGGAAGTCCAGGCCGCCGATGACCTCGTCCTCCGCTTTCCGGCGCAGCGCGGCGAAAGCGCGAGAGTGCAGGGGCGGACGCATGGTGTACAACGACAACCCGCCCATGCTGCGCACCGTCTGCTTGAGCCAGTCGAGGTTCCGCTCGCGCAACGAGACCATGTAGAAGTCGTGGTCGATGTAGCACGAGATGTCGGACCACTCGCCGCGTCCGTCGAGGTCGTTCAGCGCGTCCAGGAGCTTCTCCTCGGGCGTGCGGACGAACGAGTGCGTGACCACGTCGGTGTACTCCGTGGCGAAGAACTCGGTGAGACAGCGCGCGAGCTCCGCCGTCATCCACACGGCGTCGGGGAACGTCAGCGCGCCGGCGTACACACTGGCCGGCTTCTCGCCGAAGCTCGGGCCGGTGCAGTAGTCGGGGCTGATGTCGTACTCCTGCTCGGCCCATTCGGCGAGCGCGAGGCACGTGAGCATGAACCCGACCTGCGCGTACTCGGAGTAGTCCCCCTCCGTCTCGCGGAAACGGTCGACCAGCGAGTAGCCGAGCCGGTCGTTGGCCTCCCCGATCAGGCGGCGGGCGAACGGGTTGATGAGCAGGAACTTGCCGAAGTCGGCGAAGCGGCAGGGGCTCATCCCGGGGAAGACCACCGCCGATCCTCTGGCCTCATCCATGGCTGGTTGCCTCACTTTCGGCGTTGGCGGTGGGGTGGACTTCCCGCAGGAAGCTCAGCAGGACCTCGCGGAACCGGTCGGGTTCTTCGAGGTGGGGAACGTGGCTGGAGTCCTCGAAGACCTCCCAGCGCACGTCGTGGATCCGGTCGAAGTAGGGCTGGACGGTCTTGGGAGTGGCTTCGTCGTGCCGGCCGGAGATGAGCAACGCCGGCACCTCGATGTCGTCGAGGTCGTCGACCACCGAGTAGTCCTTGAGCGTGCCGGTGACGGTGAACTCGCTCGGCCCGTTCATCACGGAGTAGACGGTGTTGTTGTCCGCCATCTCCATGAACGAGGCCAGGTAGTCACCCGGCCACGGCAGCACGCGGCAGACGTGGCGGTCGTAGAACACGCGCATGGCGTCGAAGTACTCCTGCGTGTCCGTGGTGCCGGCCGCTTCGTGCGCCCGCAGCTGCTCGTCGACGCCGGGCGGGAGCTGTGCCCGGAGCACGTCCATCTCGCAGCGCCAGAGCTCGTACGAAGCGGGCGAGTTGGCGATCACGAGCCCGCGCAACCCGTCGGGCCGCTGCGCCGCGTGGCGCGCGACGACCAGGCCGCCCCACGACTGTCCATACAGGACGTAGTTGTCGTCGATGCCGAGCCGGTGCACCAGGTTGTCGAGCTCGTCGCCGAACAGCTCGGGTGTCCAGAAGTCCGCGCCCTTGTCCGGCAGCCGGGTGGAACCACCGCTGCCGAGCTGGTCGTAGTGCACCACCGGAAACCCGTGCTCGGCGAGCGAGCAGAGGTTCAGCAGGTAGTCGTGCGTGCTGCCCGGTCCCCCGTGGACCACGACGACGGCGGGCAGCTCGCCGCCGACGACGCCGGTGACCCGGTACCACGTGCGGTGCTCGCCGAAGGGAACCCAGCCCTTCGCGGTGGGCGCCACGGCCATGCTCATCACCTCGTTCGTATCCCTCGGCCGGCGGGTGGTTGCCGCCGGACCCACGTTCATGTCTAGCCGCCGGGGCGCCGTCGTCACCAGCCCCTAAGGGGCGTCTAAAGCCGGCCTAAGTCCGCCCCGTTCTCTTTAGCCGGGCGGGCTTTTCGAGGGAAGGGCACTAGGGGTGCGCGACCCCTAGCGGCGCGTTGCCGGGTCGGCCGCGCGCGTCGTCCGCACTAACGTTTTTCCCGCCAGCAGGTCGAGCCAGTTCGGAGAGTGCGTCCCATGCGAGTCATGTTGATGGTCTTCCCGACGAGGACGCACGTCTACAGCATGGCGCCGGTCGGCTGGGCGCTCGCGGCCGCGGGCCACGAGGTGCGGTTCGTGGGCCAGTGCAACCCGCGCGAGGTGGCCTCGTTCGCCGAGACCGGCCTCGACGCGATGTGGTTCGGCGCCGAGCTCGACATCGCACGCCACCGGCAGCTGCAGGTCGAGGGAAACAACGCCATGCAGGGCGAGTTCCGCATCTCCGAGAGCCGGCCCGAGCGGTACACCGGCGAGTACGTGCGCAACGTCTACGAGCACTGGGTGGACGTATTCCGCTGGACCACGCCGGATTCGTTGCTCGACGAGCTCGTGCGCTTCGCGCGGCAGTGGCAGCCGGACCTCGTGGTGTGGGACCCGATGATCTACGCCGCGCCGATCGTCGCGCACGCCATCGGGGTGCCGCACCTGCGGATGATGTACGCGATGGACCAGACGGCCCGCATCAACGCGCAGTACCGCGACCTGCGGTCCGCCGCGCCGGATCCCTTCGTGGAGTGGATGTCGGGCGCGGTGGCGCGCTTCGGCGCGGTCTACGACGAAACCCTGCGCCACGGCGTGAAGACCATCGACTGCCACCCGTCCTACCTGCGCTACGACGGCGTCGACGTCGACTACCTGCCGGCGCGGTTCATCCCGCAGAACAAGCCGATGGCGATCCCGCGCTGGGTGCTCGAAGAGCCGGCGCGCCCGCGGGTGATGCTGACGCTGGGGATCTCCAACCGGCAGGTGCTCGGCGTCGAGGAGACCTCGGTTTCCGACCTGCTCGACGGCCTCGAGGACCTCGACGTCGAAGTGATCGCGACGCTCAACGCCGGCCAGCTGGCGTCCGTGCGGAAGGTGCCGGACAACGTGCGCGCGGTCGACTTCGTGCCCATGAACGAGCTGCTCGCGAGCTGTTCGGCCATCATCCACCAGGGTGGCGGGGCCACGATCGGCAACGCCGTGGTCAACGGGGTGCCGCAGCTCGTGATCCCCGGCACCACGTGGAGCGAGCGGGGCTCGGCCGTCGCGCAGGTGAAGCGGGGCAACGGGTTGCTGGTGGACCTGGCGGACGTCACGTCGGCGAGTGTCCGAACAGGACTGCTGAGACTCCTGGAAGAACCGTCGTTCCACAGCTGCGCCAGGGAAGTCCGCGACGAGATGCTCGCGACGCCGACGCTCGACGACCTCGTGCCCGAGCTCGAACGGATCGCGCGATGCCGGTGACACGGCGGCCCCACGCGATCCGCACGATCGGGTTCCTCATCGTGAACTTCCCGATCCGGATCTTCGCGTTCGTGGTCGTCCTCGTGTCGATGATCGTCGGGGTCGCCACGACGATGCTGTGGGTGGGCATCCCCCTGTCGCTGATCGCGACGGGCGTGATGCGCGGCTTCGCGGACCTGGAACGACGATCGGTGCGGACCTTGCTGGGCGTCGACGTGGCCCAGCCGCGGCGCAAACAGCCCCACGGCAACGGCCTGCTGGCCGCGTGGCAGGCGCGGCTGGTCGACCCGGTGACGTGGCGCGAGCTCGTGTTCGTGCTCGTGGCGATGCCGCTGGGGATCGTCGAGTTCGTGGCGGGGATCGTCTCGGTGGCGGTGCCGCCGTTCGGGATCTTCGTGGCGCCGCGGATCGGGGCGCTGCACGCGGAGTTCACGCTGTCGCTGCTGGGGCCGGACCGCACGGCGCAGCTGGAGGAGCGCACGCAGCACCTGCAGCACTCGCGGGCGCGCGGCGTCGACGCCGTGGAGGCCGAGCGCAAACGCATCGAACGCGACCTGCACGACGGCGCGCAGCAGCGGCTCGTGGCCGTCGCGATGAGCCTGGGGCGCGCACAGCTGAAACTCGATTCCGACGATCCCGCGGCCGTGCGCGAGCTCATCGGCGCCGCGCACGCCGACGCCAAGCTGGCCGTGTCCGAGCTGCGCGACCTCGCCCGCGGGATCTACCCGCCGGTGCTGCAGGACCGTGGTCTCGACGCCGCGCTGTCGTCACTGACCGCCCGCATGCCGATCCCGGTCGACGTCGAGGTCTCCGCGGACCCGCGCCCGCCGGCACCGGTGGAGACCACGACGTACTTCATCGTGAGCGAGGTGCTCACGAACATCACCAAGCACGCCGGCGCCGACCGCGCCTCGGTGCGGGTGACCCGCGACGACGACACCGTGGTCGTCGAAATCATGGACAACGGCCGCGGCGGCGCCTCGATGCGCCCCGGCGGCGGCCTGGCCGGCCTCGCCGACCGCGCCGCCACGATCGACGGTGTGCTCACGGTGGTCAGTCCCCTGGGCGGCCCGACCGTCGTGCGCGCCGATCTCCCCGTCCGCTGGTGATGCTGTCAAGGAGCCGTTTCATGCGTGTCGTGATCGCCGAGGATTCCGTGCTCCTGCGCGCGGGCGTGCAAAGCCTGCTCGCCGACGTCGGCATCACCACGGCCGCCGCCGTCGACAACCCGGACGCCATGCTCGTCGCCGTCCGCGAGCACCGCCCCGACCTCGTCATCGCCGACGTCCGCATGCCCCCGACCTTCACCGACGAGGGCATCCGCGCGGCGATCGCCGCCCGCAAGGAGATTCCGGGCCTGCCGGTACTGGTGGTCTCGCAATACGTCGAGGGCAGCTACGCGGTCGACCTCATCGCGGAGGGCACCTCCGGCGTGGGCTACCTGCTGAAGGAACGCGTCGCCGACGTCGCCGACTTCCTGGAAGCCGTCCGCCGCGTGGCCGGCGGCGGCTCCGCCATCGACCCCGACGTGGTCGCACAGATGCTCTCCCGCAGCCGCGATCCCCTGGAGGGCTTGACCGCACGCGAGACCGAGGTCCTCGGTTTGATGGCGCAAGGACTCTCGAACGCCGCCATCGCGAAGACCCTGGTGGTGACCCAGGGGGCAGTGGAGAACCACATCAGCAACATCTTCGCGAAGCTGGGCCTGGAAGCCAGCCGCGACGAGAACCGCCGGATCCGCGCGGTGCTGACCTATTTGGACAGTACCGCCGTGCGTGCTTGATTCACTCGATCGAGATCGTGCGGATGTTCGAGTGGGGTGGGTAGCTTGGGGGTATGGATCTTTCGCCTGCCGGCCCTGTTCGGATCTCGACCATTGTGGACGGTGTGCTCGCCACACTGTGGAGAGCACACCTCGCTTCAGCGCGCCCTCGAAGACGGGTGCGGCTCAGTGCTGCTTTTGCTGTACTGAGCCGCAAACCCGCGCTGCCGCCTTCTCCCGATCCGCGAGGCTTCTTGGGCACGCCCTCGCCAGGTCGTGATCCCGCGCGTCTCGACCGGACCACCGTGAGCGCTCAGCCGTCCATTTCGCGGACGACAGCCGTATCGCCAGAGGGTCACGCGGTCCGTTCGCGCCACGGCGGTTCACCTGAGCCCGCTTACCCGCCCGATGCACAGAAAAGAGCCGCATCCGCGCCACCAACTTGTGGCACGGATACGGCTCCCAGGATCGCCTTCAGCGCGCCCCTTGCCAGCTCGTCGCCGGGACGAACCGCACCGGCCGGCGCGGCCGCGGCACCGTCACCTCGGCCACCGGCTCAGTCGACGCCCGCACCGCGGCCAGCACCGCCACCAGCGCCGCGAGCTCCTCGTCCGTCGGGTTGCCCCGCACGACCCGCACCACGGGCACCGTCGGCGCGCCCATCACACCGGCGGGTTTCCGTGCTTGCGCGCCGGGATGTCGGCGTGCTTGGTGCGCAGCATGGTCAGCGCGCGGATCAGCACCTCGCGCGTCCGGGCGGGCTCGATGACGTCGTCGACCAGGCCGCGCTCGGCGGCGTAGTAGGGGTGCATGAGCTCGGTCCGGTACTCCTTGATCTTGAGCCGCCGGACGGTCTCCGGGTCGTCGGCCGCCTTGATCTCGCGACGGAAGATCACGTTGGCCGCGCCCTCGGCGCCCATCACGGCGATCTCGTTCGTCGGCCACGCCAGCGACACGTCGGTGCCGATCGAGCGCGAGTCCATCACGATGTACGCGCCGCCGTAGGCCTTGCGCAGGATCAGCTGCACGCGCGGCACTGTGGCGTTGCAGTAGGCGTAGAGCAGCTTCGCGCCGTGCCGGATGATGCCGCCGTGCTCCTGGTCCACGCCGGGCAGGAAGCCGGGCACGTCGACCAGCGTCACGAGCGGGATGTTGAACGCGTCGCACGTCTGCACGAACCGCGCGGCCTTCTCGCTGGCCTCGATGTCGAGCACGCCCGCGAGCGTCGCCGGCTGGTTGGCCACGATGCCGACCACGTGCCCGTCGAGCCGCGCGAACGCGCACACCACGTTCGTCGCCCAGCCGGCGTGCACCTGGAGGAACTCGCCGTCGTCCACGATCTCCTCGATCACGGCGCACATGTCGTAGGCGCGCGCCGAGTCGGTCGGCACGAGGTCGAGGAGCCGGTCCGTCCGGCGGTCGACCGGGTCGGTGGTGGGCTCGACCGGCGGGGCTTCGTTGTTGTTGGCGGGCAGCAAGGACAGCAGGTACCGCACGTCCTCGAGGCACGACTGCTCGTCGTCGTACACGAACGCGGCCACGCCCGAGGTCCCGGCGTGCACGTCGGCGCCGCCGAGGCCGTTCTGCGTGATCTCCTCGCCCGTCACGGCCTGCACCACGTCGGGGCCGGTGATGAACATCTGCGACGTCTCGCGGACCATGAACACGAAGTCCGTCAAGGCCGGCGAGTACGCCGCGCCACCGGCACACGGGCCGAGCATCACGGAGATCTGCGGGATCACACCCGAACAACGGGTGTTGCGCTGGAAGATGCCGCCGTAGCCGGCGAGCGCGGTCACGCCTTCCTGGATCCGGGCGCCCGCGCCGTCGTTCAGCGACACGAGCGGCGCGCCCGCGGCCGCGGCGAGGTCCATCACCTTGTGGATCTTCTGCGCGTGCGCCTCGCCGAGCGCGCCACCGAAGATGCGGAAGTCGTGCGCGTACACGAAAACCGTGCGCCCGTGCACGGTCCCCCACCCACACACCACGCCGTCCGAGTACGGGCGGCGGTGTTCGAGCCCGAAGCCCGTCGCGCGATGGCGCCGCAGGGCCTCCAGCTCGGTGAAGCTGCCGGGGTCGAGCAGCAGCTCGATGCGCTCGTGGGCGGTCAGCTTGCCGCGCTCGTGCTGCCGGACGGTGGCCGCGTCGTCGGGACCACGCCGCGCCGCCTCCTTGATCTCGCGCAGCTCCACGAGCCGGTTGCCGAACGCTCCCTCTACGGCCAGTGCCTCAGACATGTACACGCCCCTTGTCGACGAGCCGATCAGCCAGATAGCGGAGAATCACGTCTTGGTGGCGGGTCAGGAAGAAGTGCCCGCCCTGCAGCGTCACCAGCTCGAAGCCCGCCGAGGTGTGGTCGGCCCACGAGCGGACCTCGGCCACGGACGCGACCGGGTCGTCGGTGCCGGTGAACGCGACCACCGGTGCGGCGAGCGGAGTGCCCGGCACGTGAAGATAGGTCTCCACGGCGCGGTAGTCGTTGCGCACCACGGGAAGGATCATGCGCACGACGTCCTCGTCGCCGAGCAGGTCCATCTCGGTCCCGCTCAGGCGGCGCAGCTCGTCGAGCACGCCTTCGTCGGTGCGGGTGTGCACGCTCTCGTCCCGCTGCCGTGACGGTGCACGCCGCCCGGACACGAACAGCGTGTCGACCGAGCCGCCCGCCGATTCCAGCCGCCGCGCGACCTCGTAGGCGACCATCGCGCCCATGCTGTGGCCGAACAACGCCAACGGCCGGTCCGTCTTGTCCGCCAGGAGCCCGGCGACCGCGTCGGCCATGGCGTCGATCGTGGTCAGGAACGGCTCGTGCCGCCGGTCCTGCCGCCCGGGGTACTGCACGGCGAGCACCTCGACGTCCGGCGCCAGCGCCCGCGAAACCGGGAAGTAGAAGCTGGCAGACCCGCCCGCGTGGGGCAGGCACACCAGCCGCGCCCGGGCCTCCGGCGCCGCGTGGAACCGCCGAAACCAGGCGTCTTCCGCGTGGGCGACCATGTCGTCCCACCGCCTTTCCGTCTGTCACAACGGGACGAGGTCACGCCGACCCGGGTCCCCCGACGCACCAAGCTAGCCCGCCCGGCAGCCGCCCAACGACCCCTAAGCGCCCCTAAAGGCGGCCTGAAAGGAGACCGTCCACAATGGACCTCAGCCCTGGTCGGCACCGCCTTCGAGCTGCTCCAGAAACGCTCGTGCGGCCGGCGACGCGCTCGCGCTCACGGCCACCGCGACGGTCCGCAGCGTCCGCGGCACCAACGGGCGCAGCACCGTGCCGTCGAGCCGCGGCACGCCGACGGAAGGCAGGATGCTCACACCCAGCCGCGCTCGCACCATCTCCAGCACGGCCGACATCTCGCGGGCCTCGAACGTCGCCTCCAGGTGCACCCCGGCTTGCTCCGCGGCCGCCGCGAACACCTGCGCGCAGCCGCCGGTCGGGCGGACGAACGGCTCCTCGCCGAGATCCGCGTAGGACACGGCCTCGCGCTCCGCCAGCCGATGACCGGCGGGCAGCACGGCGCACATCTCGTGGCTGTCGAGCAGCACCGTCCGCAGGCCGGGTGCGGGCAGCGTGACCACGGCGGCGTCGGCGACACCCAGGTCGAGCCAGTCGCGCACCTCCTGGTCACTGCCCTCGATCAGGCGCACCGCAACGAGCGGGTGGCGTTCGGTGAACGCCCGCAGCTCGGCGGGCAGCCGCGTCCCCGTGGCGGTGGGCAGGCTGGCGATCCGCAGCGTCCCGGTGATCTGGCCGGCCACCTCGGCGACCTCCGCGCGCAGCAGATCGACCTGCCGCACAGCCTCGCGCGCTCGCCGGACGGCGCGTTCACCGGCTTCGGTGAGGGTGACGCCCGTGCGTTGCCGGGTGAGCAGCGGGGCACCGAGCTCGGCTTCGAGCGCGGCGACCGAGCGGCTCACCGCGGGCTGAGCCATGCCGAGGCGCTCGCCCGCGGCCGTGAAGCCGCCGTGGTCGGCCACGGCCAGAAGCACCTTGAGCTGCTGCATCGTCGTCACGAGGACCTCCCGCCATGTTCGCCGCGGCATGCCGACATAACACGAAGGACATTTCCCACGGCTCATCCAGAACATTAGCGTCATGGTGCAACCGAGGAAGACAACGAGGAGTCACCAGTCATGCGAGTGCTGATCACCGGAGCGTCGAAGGGCATCGGCCGGACGGTCGTCGACCGGCTGGCCGCCGAGGGCCACCACCCGATCGGCCTGGCGCGCACCGCGCCGGCCGAGTTCCCCGGCAGCTTCCACGCCGTCGACCTCGGCGACCGCGCCGCCACCGCCGCGACGCTCGAGAAGGTCCTCGCGGAAGGTCCCGTCGACGCGGTGGTGAACAACGTCGGCTTCGCCAAGCTCGCACCGCTCGGGTCGATCGACCTCGACGACGTCGCCCACGCCTACGACCTCAATTTCCGCACCGCGGTGCAGGTGACCCAGGCCGTGCTGCCCGGGATGCTCGCCGCCGGGCGAGGGCGCATCGTCAACGTCACCAGCATGGTCACGCTCGGCACCGCGAATCGCACCACCTACGCGGGTTCGAAGGCGGCGCTCGAGACCGCCACCGCCATCTGGGCCGGGGAGCTCGGGACCAGCGGCATCACCGTGAACGCCGTGGCGCCCGGGCCGACGGAGACCGAGCTGTTCCGCCGCGGCACCCCCGCCGGGTCCGAGGCCGAAGCCCGGTTCCTGGAGAAGCTGCCGGTCGGCCGGCTCGGGCGTCCGGCGGAGATCGCCCACGCCATCTGTTTCCTGCTCTCCGAGGACGCGGGGTTCATCACCGGCCAGATCCTGCGCGTCGACGGCGGAGGGAGCATCGCCGCGGCCTGAAATCCTCGGTGGACAGACCAAGACCGCTACGGCGGCCTGACCGATTCGGGCAGAATCGCCGAGATGGCGCCCACCTTCGTCCTCGTCCACGGTTCCAACGCGACCAGCCGCTGCTTCTCCGTGCTGCAGCGCGAGCTCGCCCTGCGCGGCCACCGCTCGCTCGCGGTCGACCTGCCCGGCCACGGCGCGGCCGGGTTCTCGGCGGCCTACCAAGCGCAGGACTTGGCGACGTTCGCCACCGAACCGTCACCGCTCGCGGGGATCACCCACGCCGACGTGGTGGCGGCGGTGACGGACGTCGTGCGGCGGGCGCACGGGCACGGTCCGGTGATTCTCGTCGGGCACAGCCGGGGCGGGCTCACCGTCACGAGCGTCGCCAACGCCGTGCCGGAGCTGCTGCACCGGACCGTCTACGTGTCGGCCTGGTGTTGCGTGGACGACACGCCCGCCGGCTACCTGCGGAACCCGGCATACGCGTCGGCCGCGCTGGCCGAAGCGGCGAAGGTGATGGTCGGTGATCCCGCACAGCTCGGCGTGATCCGCATGAACTGGCGCTCCGCCGACCTCGCCCACCTCGCCGCTCTCAAACAGGCGATGCTGGCCGACGGGACCGACGCCGAGCTGCTGGCGTTCCTGGCCGGCCTGGACCCGGACGAGTCGCTCGACGCCGGCAACGACCGGGCCGACGCGGCCACGTGGGGCCGGGTGCCCCACACCTACGTGCGGCTCACCCGCGACGAAAGCCTGCCGCTCGCGTTGCAGGACCGGTTCATCGAGGAGGCCGACGTGCTCACGCCTGCCAACCCGTTCGACGTCCATTCGCTCGACGCCGGCCACGTCAGCCCCTTGGTGCACGCGGCGGAGCTCGCCGACGTGCTGGGGAGCCTCACACTCCGGTAGAAGAACCCGGCCGCACGATCATCAGCACCGTGACCACGGCCCACAGCAGGTTGAACACCCCCGTCGTCATGGCCAGCCGCCCGGCGACGCGGGTGTCCAGCGCGGTCGCCACAGCCGACCCAGCGGCCTCAGCGGGCACCGCACCGTCGCCCGAGGGTCCCGCCAGCGCGGCTCGCTGGCCCGGCAGCACGAACACCAGCAGCACCACCGCGGCCACCGCCGTCAGCGCGATCGAGACGAGCACCCACGTCTGGCCCGTCACCTTCATCGTCCCGGCGACGGCGAAGCCGAACACCGGCACGGCGATCGACACCCACGCGTACACGCGGCAGATGCGGTGCAGCAACGCCAGCGTCGAGCGATCACCCCGCTTCAGCGCGGCGGGGAACATACTGGCGGCCACGGCCACGGGCCCGACGGCGAGGATCGCCGCCAGCACGTGGATCGACAGGAAGACTTTGCTCACGACCCTGACGCTAGCCCTCGCGTTTCACCGCCCGGAACCGGCTGGATCGCCGCGTTCCACCGGATTCTCGCCAGTCGCCGAAAACTAGCGCTTGTCCGCTTCGGGCACCTGCACCGCGAGGAACACCAACGTCCGGTTCAGCCGGAAGCCCAGGTGCTCGTACAGGCGGATCGCGCCGACGTTCGACGCGGCGGCGTGCAGGAACGGCAGCTCGCCCCGCTCACGAATGCCCGCCGCGACCGCGCGGATCAGCCGCGCCGCCAAACCCTGGCCGCGGAACTCCGGGTCGGTGCAGACCGCGCTGATCTCCGTCCAGCCCGGCGGGTGGAAGCGTTCGCCGGCCATCGCGATGAGCGCGCCGTCGCGGCGGATGCCGAGGTAGGTACCCAGCGAAATGGTGCGCGGCAGAAACGGGCCGGGCTGCGTGCGCGCGACGAGGTCGAGCATCTCGGGCACGTCGGCGTCGGTGAGGCGGACGGTTTCCGCGTCGGGCGCCACCGTCAGGCCGGTGCCCTCGAGCTGCACACCCGGCGTTTCGCCGAGCACGGTCCAGCCCGCGGGCGCGGAGCCCGTGGCCCCGGCGATCACGGCCGTGCCACCGGGCCCGGCGAGGTCGGCGATGTCACGCCAGACGTGCTCGTCCGGCTGATCCGGCAGGGCGACGAAGGGCGCGACGTCCGCGGGGTAGCGCAGGACCTGGCCCTTCTGCTCGGCCAAGTGCGCGTGCGGTCCGGTCAGCGCTGCCCACACCGGGTTGTCGAGCGGCGACGAGCTCATCCTGCCTGCCATTTCGTAGACGGAGCGACACTCCAGAATGCGGCGGCGGCCAGGCGTTCTGCCACCCGATCCCACATGCTGGGGCCCGGCCCGCCGCACTACGCGCGCAACGCCTCGAACGACTCCTTCAGCGCCGGGTAGTAGTCGTCGAACGACGGGCGAGGGGTGTCGTCGCGCGCGGCGACCAGCAGGTCGAGGTAGTACTCCCAGCCGGGCCCGATCTCGCCGATGCCGTCGGTGCTCGCCAGGTGGTGCACCAGGCGCAGCTCGGTCCCGTCCTCCACTTCGGACACCAGCAGCTCCAGCGGCCACCCGCCGGCGTCCGCCATCCCCAGCAAGGCCAGCCGCCGCGGCGCCTCACAGGCTTCGATGCGCATGTCGGTCCACGGCTTGCCCTCCTCGAACACCATCTGCACCCGGACCGTTTTCCCGGGCGTGCCTTCGCCTTCCCACGGCCCGAACCACAGCGCTGTGCGGTGCGGCTGTGTCACGTCGGCCCACACGTCTTCGGGCGACGTCGCGAACGTGCGGCGCAGCACGAGGTCGACCCCGCCGCCGGTGCGCACCAGCTCTGCCATGGGGGGACCCCTTCCGCGTCGAGGACGCCAGGGTAGCCGCGAACCGGGCAAATCAGGCCGAAAACTGGCCGGAGGGGGTTCTACCGTTCGAATCCACGACGTCGAAAGGATTCCGATGAGCACCGTCGAGACCAACCAGCCGCTCGGCACGCCGACCTGGATCGACCTGGCCGTGCCCGACCTCGACCGCGCGCGGGCCTTCTACGGCGCCGTCTTCGGCTGGGACTTCGACGGCGGCGACTGCCTCCTGCGCGGCCTCCCCGTCGCCGGCCTGCACCACGCGGCCGACGCCGCGCCCGGCTGGCAGGTCCACCTCGCGACCGACGACTGCGCCGGCACCGCCGAAGCCGTCGCCGCGGCCGGCGGCACGCTACTGCGTGAACCGCACGACGTCGGAGACCGCGGCCGCGCCGCCCTCGCCGTGGACCCGTCCGGCGCGCGCTTCGGTCTGTGGGAGGGCCACGCGTTCCCCGGCTCCCGGCTGGTCAACGAGCCCGACACCTTGGTGCGCAACGACCTCGTCACCCCGGCCGCGGCCGCAGCGCGCAAGTTCTACTGCACCGTCTTCGGCTTCACACTCGACGGCAACGACGACCTGCCCGACGCCGACTTCACCTTCCTGCGCCGCCCCGACGGCCACGAGGTCGGTGGCATCTTCGCCCTCCGAGACGCCCCGACCTCGGCCTGGGCCACCACCTTCGAAGTCGCCGACGCCGACACTTCGGCCACGAAGGCCCGCGACGCAGGCGGCGAAGTCGCTTCCGTGGAGGGCACGCCGTACGGGCGGATGGCGTCCGTCACGGACCCGTTCGGCACCGGCTTCACGATGATCGCGCGCCCCTGACCAGGTCACGGCGCACGTGCTCCGGCACCCAGCTCGCGCCGGCCGGGCTCGCCCACCCGCGGCGCACGAACGCGACCAGCTCGGCCAGCCCGCGGTGACCGGTCCCCGGGCGCCACACCAGTGACCACGGGTAGCACGGCACCGGCTCGACCACCGGGATGCGCTGCAGATCGTGCCGCTCGGGCCACGCGATGCGGATCTTCTCGCCGACGAACGTGAACAGCGTGCGTGACTCCGCCAGCGTGTCGAGCAGCGCTTCGAGCCCGAAGTTGGGCCCGGTCGGGTCGACGTCCACGCCGAACTCCGCCGTCAGCTCGGCGTAGAAGCCCTCCCACTCACTCCCGCGCCGGATCCCCGGCACCCACGCGCGGTGCTCGGCCACCTCGGCCAGACGCACCTCGCGCCGTCCGGCCAGCGGGTGCCCGGGCCCGACCACGATCTGCAACGGCTCGAGGTACGCGTACAGGTGCTTCAGCCCCTCCGGCGGCTCGCGCAGGTACGTGAACCCGACGTCGACCGCGCCCGCGCGCAGCTCCCGCAGTGTCTCGGCCGCGCCACTGGAGGTGAGCATCTCCATCGGCACCTCGCGGTGCGCGCGGTGGAACTCCCGGAACAGCTCGGCCGCCGCCAGCCGCCGCCCCAGCACGTCCACGCGCAACGGCCGCGGCTCCAGCTGCACCGACTCCACCGCGTCGGCCACCGCTCTCAGCACGGCCTTCGCGCGCGGCAGGAACGTCCGCCCGGCCACCGTCAGCGACGCCCCGGCCGCCACCCGCTCGAACAGCACGACACCGAGCTCGCCCTCCAGCCCCGCCACCCGCTTCGACACGGCCTGCTGGCTGATCCCCAGCCGCCCGGCCGCGAGCCGGAACTGCCCCTCCTCCGCGACCGCGACGAAGGCGCGGAGTGCCTCGAAGTTCATGCGCTCCAGTGTCACCTCACCCCGATGGCGTGACCCGCCCGGCCGTCACAGGTCCGCCACGGGATAACCCATGCCGGCCTCCTGGATCTCGTCGAAGTCCTCCACCGTGAGCCCCCGGCCGGTGAACCGCTCGACGGCCACCAGGCCCTTCTCATACCGGTCCCGCCAATCGTGGAAGTCCAGCCCCTCGACGGCGGCGGCCACTTCCGGATCGTCGCCGAGCGAGCGGCCGAGTTCGTCCGAGGCGAGGAGTTCGCCGTCGCGAGCGAAGGAGAGCCGGGTGACGGCGTTGACGTTCCAGAACATGCTCGCGGCGCGTCCTTCTCGCGACAGTTCGGCCAGCACCTCGCGCTGCGCGCCACGAATCCCGTTCTCCTCGATGGCCAGCACGATTCCGTCCACTTCGGACGCCGTCACCCAGGGGCCGAACTCGAGGTCCGAGTCGAGCAGGTCCTCGATCGGTTCCGGCTCCCGGATGTCCGCGCCGAACGCCTGCAAGACCTCCCGCAGCGTCAGCCCCACGACCACAGTCACGGTCGCCCCCTCCGACAGTGCACTCTGGCTGACCCACCGGTACGCCGCCTCGGGTAGGTCGGCCCCTGGGGGCTCCGGTTCGCCGCGCAGCCGGTGGCCCAGCCGGTCGGCTCGCGCGTGGACCACGGCCGGTGCCGGCGGCGCTTCCCACACGACCAGCTCGTAGTTCTCGGTCTCGACGTCGTCGCGGCCGTACGCATACACCCGCACCCGCAGGTCACCCGGCCGCGGCGGTGTCGCGATCCGACGGTGGTTGTAGTGCTTCGGTCCCACGAAGGTCGCGTCGCCGCGGCGAGCCGGCCAGCTGACCTCCGCAACCTCGTGCCAGCCCTGCGTGTCGATCTTCGCCGGTGGCTCGGCGAGCACCCGCATCCGGACTTCCAGCACCCCGGTTTCCCGCCCCGTCCGCACGAGCACTCCACCGTCGACGACTTCGACCAGCCCGTTGTCCGCGAATTCGCCTGGCTCGGCGACCGGTCCCTCGGCCAGTGCGAACACGTGGTCGCGCACGGCCACCTGCATAGAGCCGAAGGCCGGCAAGCGGTACTCGGCGCGCTTCTTGGCAAGTACCGCCTCCTCGTACACCACGGGCATGCTCCGGCTCGGCAGAAGAGCCGACGCGACGCCCAGCCCGAGCCCGATGTGCGCAGCCACCTTGTCGTACGCGGCATCGCCCAGCACGCCGGCCGCCGTCACCACTGCCACCGCAAGGTACGCCGCCCCGTGCGCCGCGGCGACCGCCTCTTCGTCGCCCGCTGCGTCCGCACCCAGCGACCCGGCCACGGCCTCGTGCTCGACCAGCCGCGACACCAGCCCGGCGATCACCTCCACCGCACCCGGCCGGCAAGTATCGAAGAATCGGGCTTCGCGCAACGCCTCGGCCTCGGTGCTCATGGACCCGAAGGCGAACGTCCCGGTAGCGCGGTCGCCCAGCCCCGCCGCGGCGCCCGCCACCGGCGGCAATGCGCGCACGGTGAGCTCCAGCGCCCCGTGCACGCGTTCCACGATCCAGACCGGCAGCCCCCGCAAGGCCCGGATCGCTTCGGGCTCCCCGGGCCGCGCGCGGTGTTCCTGCCCGCCACGCCATCGGCCGAGCGCTGCCGCGGCCGTCACCGGCACCGCGGCCGCCACGCGCGGCGCCTCCCGGACGATGGCTTGGACCAGAGCCGGCATCACCTCGTCTTCGTGAGCTGTCCCGGGCGTGCGGTCGGAATCGTTGTCCCCCATGGCACCCATCCTGCCCGATCACCATCCGCCGCGGGGACCGTTCCCGAACGCCGCTCGAACTCGATTGCGCTGCCGGCCTCCCGACCGCTAAACAGGCATCGTGAACCTCCGCCTCCTCGAAGCGACCGCCGACGACGCCGCCGAACTGATGGTGCTGCAGCGGTGCTGCTGGGTTCAGGAAGCCCTGCTCAACAACACCCTGGAGATCCCCGCGCTCCACGAGACGCTCGACGAGGTCCGCGAGTGGATCCGCACGTGGCGCGTGTGGGTGTTGCGGCAGGGTCCGCGCCTGGTGGGCGCCGTGCGCGGGCGGCTCGAGGACGGCGCCTGGGAGGTCGGCCGCCTGATGGTCGCGCCGGACCTCGCCGGACACGGCCTGGGCCGCCGGCTGCTGGAGCACGTGGAGAGCCAGGCGCCCGCGTCGGCGGACCGCTTCGAGCTCTTCACGGGCGCCGCGAGCAAGCGCAACATCACCATGTACGAACGCGCGGGCTACCGCTTGACCGACCAGTCCGGCCCGCTCGAGGCCCACATCCAGCACGCGGTCTTCCTGGTCAAGCGCCGGGCGTGATCACTCGGCCCGCACCAAGCACGCGATCCCCCGGCCAAGCGCCGAGCCTGACCACGACCCGGATCAAACGTGCGATCTCCCCGACCATGCGCCGAGCCTGACCACTCGGCCCGAATCAAACAGGCACTCCCCGACCAAGCGCGGAACCTGATCGTTCACCCCGTGTGCAGGTGCGCCGCCAGCCGGATCCGCAGCCCGCGCACGTCGGCGAGCGCCACCGAGAACGTCTCGGCCGGCCGGTGGCCCGCGGTGTTGTTCCACCGTCCACACGGTCCGGTGACGTACGTGAAGCCGTTCCGCGTCAGGGGAACCGACCAGATCTGCTCACTGCCGCGCCCCGCGCCGGACCGCCGCGCGTGCCAGAACTGCGACGTCGCCATCACGTCCCCCAGCGCGCCCACGAACGCGGGCACGTCCTCGTCCCGCAGCCCGAGCCCCCGCCCGGCCCACACCCGCGGCAGGTCCGGCTCGCCCTCGCCGGGCCGCAACGTCCGCCCGAACACCACCTCGGCGTCCCCGACGTCAACACTCCAGCCCGGCGCCGTGATGCGCACCATGGTTCGACTCGCTTCCTGAGTTCCGGCGCCGAGTGAACCACGCCCCCACCGAACCCGACTGAGCGATCACCGCTTCAGGAAGCGGGTTCTGCCTCGTTGCCTCCGTCCGCGCGCGGCCCCGCTCCCGCCCGCCTGCCGCCGGGCCCAGCCACTCGGGTCGACAAGCCACCGCCCCGCCCGAACACCGCCCCGCCCGAACACCGCCCCGCCCGAACACAGCCCCGCCCGAACACAGCCCCGCCCGAACACAGCCCCGCCCGAACACAGCCCCGCCCTCCCAGGGGGGCGTCCCCATGCCCAGTCTACCGGCCCCCACCGACAAAACCCTTGGCGCAGCCGAGTTATCCACAGGTGCGCCCGAATCCGGCGCCACTGTGGACAACTCGGCAAAGCCCGTTACCGACCCGGCCGGAACCACTCGGCCAACAAGCGGAATTTCCCCGGTTGGCTTCGCGGCGAAGCCAACCGGAGGAATCTCCAAATCGACAGCAACCGCAACAAAGAAGTGCCAAGTCGCTTTCCGGAAAACCTCATCGCGAGCTAAGACCATGTCTCAGTAGGTGAGTTTCTTGTAGCAGGTGAGGGTGGCGGCGAGGGTGAGGAAGGCGCAGAAGTGGTTGGCGTAGCGGTCGTAT